>CAYZQO010000001.1:0-52093 GCA_964480725.1 uncultured Polyangiaceae bacterium
GGAACCGGAACCGGAACCGGAACCGGAACCGGAACCGGAACCGGAACCGGAACCGGCGCCGACACCGCGACCTTCACGGCAACCGGAACCGGAACCGGAACCGGAACCGGAACCGGAACCGGAACCGGAACCGCGACGAACACGAGCCTCGCTGCCGACGGAGGCGATCCGACCGGGCAAGACGAGGGTTGCAGCTGTGGAGTCCCCCTCGAACCCGCCCACCGTGGCTCGTTCGCCGCGCTGGGCGCGCTCGGGCTGGCACTGATCGCGCGCCGGCGGCGCCGGGCCCTGGCAGCCGGGGTGCACGCGGTCAGCGGCACGTGTCCGGCAGGATCGTGCCGGGCAGCGCGGCGGTGATCTCGCTGAGCGCCGCCTCGCGCGGCGTGGCCCCGGCGGCGAGCGAGAGGCAGCGCGCAGCGGCCCCGAGCAGGACCCGGTTCTCGGGGGAGGGCGCGGCAGCGGCCGCGGCCTGCAGGGCAGTGCAGCAGCCCAGGTAGTCGAGGCGGACGCCGCCCGGGGCCCGCCCGGGGCCCCGACCGCGCGCGGCTGCCGCGCTCCAGCCGAGGGAAACCCGGCCGAGATCGCCGCGGTTGTGGGCGCTCTCGCCGCGGAAGCGCGGGATGGTGGGGCGGGCGCGGGAGCCGGTGCTGAAGCAGGTGAGCAGGCCGTCGTTGGAGGCGACCAGGAGCTCGAAAGTGCCGTCGCCCTCGACGTCGGCGAGCAGTGCGGGGGCCTCGATCGCGCCCCCAAGCTGGGCGAGGCGGGCGTACCCGCCGTCGGCGTGCAGCGCGACGAGCACGCCCTGCTCGGTGCCGACGATGGCCTCGAGGGTCCCGTCGTCGTCCAGATCGGTGACCACCGCCGAGGACGACACCCGGCCCTCGACGGCCCGGAAAGCGAGGCGGCTCGGCCCGACCCCGAGGAGGCCGTCCTGCCCTTCGCCCCACCAGGCCGTGGGGGCGACGAGCACGCCGGGCTTGCCCGAGAGCGGCGTGGGGGTCCCGAACAGGCCCTCGATGCCACCGTCGTCTTGCTGCAGGACCGTGCCCCAGCGCAGGTTCCCGCTCGCGCCGTCGTGGACGGCGACGTCGCCGTAGGACCAGGCGGCGAGCACCTCAGGACGGCCGTCGTGGTCAAAGTCCGCGATCACCGGCGAGGCGTGCATCCCGGAGTCGTGCACGACCTGCCACAGGACGAAGCCGTCCCGTCCGCGGCGGGCCGCGAGCACGCCGTCGCGGGCGCCCGCCACCACGTCGTCGTGGCCGTCGCCGTCGAGATCGGCGATGGCCGCCGCCGCGATGAACCCCCGCGCCCCATACTCGTTGGGACCGGTGGTCGCCGTCCAGAGCGGCGCGCCGTTGCGCCCGTCGAGGGCGCGCAGCACGCCCGATTCGTCGCCGACGACCACGTCGACCTGGCCGTCGCCGTCGAGATCGGCGAGCGCCGGCGCCGGCCGCACCTTGCCCTGGGCCGCCGACCGCCAGTGGATCTTGCCCTCGAGATCGGCAGCGACCACCTGGGCGTTGTCCGCCGTGAAGTAGATCCGTTCGCCGTCGACGGCAACGCCACCGACGTCGAGATCGCCGCTGCCCGGTGTCCGGATCAGCCGGCGCCGCTGCCCCGTCGCCGCCGCGAGTAGGATCACGCCATCGGTCGGCTCGTTCAGTCCGTCGAGCGTGGAGCCGTGGGTCCCGATGACGAGGGTGTCGCCCGCGAGCGCCATCGTGGTCCGGAACGTCGTCCTGCCGACCCGCGCCGTCCACCGCGGCACGAGCTTCGCGCCGAGCTGCACGACCTCTACCGGAGGGGTGCGCTCCCCGCCCCCTCGAGTCGGCTCCACCAGGCCGCTCACGTCGAACTCCCCCGAGCTTGCCAGGGCGGTCTCCTCCGCCAGCGCCGCCTCGGGCTCGGCCTCGACGAGCAGCGGCGAGTCGACGAGCGTGACGGGCGCCGGCGGCGGGGCCGCGGGAACCGGGGGCGCGGCGGGCGAGCAGGCGAGCAGCGCGAGGCTCGCCGTGGTCATCGGGGTCCGGCGGTGCGTCGAGGCGGACATTGGCGAACAGAATACCAGGCGCAGCGAGCGGCGGGCGCCGCCCGCGCCGCTCGGCGCCCGTTCGGGCGGGGCGCGCCGCGCCTGGCGCGCGATGCCCGCGCCCCCCGTTTCACGGGTTGAAGTACGGATCGTTCGCCATCGTCACGAACGCGGCCTCGGGGGCGGAGGAGGAGCTGATGCGCCAGTCCGTCTCCTTGTTCACGTCGAACCAGAGCAGGGCCTTGATGAGGGGGAATTCGCCCTGCAGGGCGGGGACGATGCCCTCGATCCAGGCGCCCTTGTCGCCGCCGAGCTCGGTCGACGCCATCTCGCCGATCACGATCGACTTGCCCTTCCCCACGAGCAGCGGGTAGATGTCCTGGAACACGTCCACGAACGACTTCCACCCGCCGCCGTTGGTCGTGCCCCGGTTGTAGCCGTCGACACAGGTCCAATCGACGTAGTCGTCGCCCGGGTAGTAGTTCAGGGCCGCGTTCCAGGCTTCGCGCGGCTCGTCGGTGACGTTGGGACACCAGGCCCAGACGAGGTTCGTGGCCCCGCCTTCGACCATGGCGTCGTGCACGTGGCGGTAGGCGGCCAGGTACAGGTCCGCGCTGCCACCGTTCTGGGCGCCGCCCCAGGGCGACCAGTCGCCGTTCATCTCGGCGCCGAAGTCGACGAAGAGCTTCGCGCCGAGATCGCGCCCGTCGGCGGCGCGGGTGGCGAGCATGGCGTCGTAGTCGCCGGCGACGATGTCCGCGAGGGAGGCGCTGAACACCTCCCAGTTCACGAACGGGATCCGCCCGGCGTCGAGATCGTCGCGGGTCGGTCCCCTCGTCCAGTCGTCGTCGAAGTCGTAGTACGTCAGTTGCAGCGGCAAGGGGCGCCCGAGCTTGGCGCTCGTAGCGTCGATGCTTTCGTCCCCGTAGTAGAGGCCGAGCAGGGCCCCGCTCTCGGGCTCGAGGATGGCAGCGCCGCTGCTTGGCTCACCCCCGTCTCGCTGCCGCCCGTCTCGCTGCCGCCCGTCTCGCTGCCGCCCGTCGCGCTGCCGCCCGTCGCGCTGCCGCCCGTCGCGCCACCGGTCGCTTCAGCACCCGTCGCTCCATCTTCGGGGTTCGCGGGCTCGCCGCGCGCCACCCCGAGCCCGAGCACCGTGGCCCCCAGGACCGCCAATCTTCCACCACCGAGCCGCCTGCCACCCATGCGCACCATCCTCTCCAGCTTGCACCGATAGAGAGCGGCTCGGGTCGGATCGGGTGAACGCATCTCGCCGACCGGTGGCGCCGGTGCCGCGTCCGGCGGAGGACCCGCAGCCCGGGGAGGGGCTGGCTGGGGTACGCTCGGCCGGGACCATGGACCGCTGCCGACCCCAAGCCCTCGCGCTGCTGATCGGGTGGGTGGTCTGGGGCGGGGATGGGGCAGCCCTGGCCAAGCCTGTTGCCCCCCTGGCATGGCCGACGCGACAGCGCCCGCGACGGTGCCCGTGACCACGGTCCGGGTCGTGCTCTGGCTCGACCCCGTCGCCGACGCGGGCGTCGCCGAGCGGGTCGCCGGGCAGACGAGCGATCTGCCGGTGTCGCTCCAGACCGTGCCGCGCTCGGAGCTGCCGCCCTCCGAGGCGATCGCCGTGGCGGAGGCGGAGCGCGTCGCTCGCGAGGCCGGGGCCGCAAGGGTCGCCTGGTGCACGCGCCCCCTGCCGGGCCCGATCGCCTCACGCTCCACCCGGTGGCCATCGAGGGACACCGCTGGCTCGTGCGCGACCTCGGGGATGGCCGCCCGGTCCCCGAGGGTGACGTCAGCTCCGCGACGCTCGAAACCGCGGCGCTGGTGCTCCGCGAGGCGCTGCGCGCGCTGGCGGAGGGCACCCCGATCGGAGAGCCCGTCGTCCGTGAGCCGGACACCGAGGCCCCACCGGCGGCGACGGTTGCGATGGCGCGCAGGACCGACTCGGGGTGCGCAAGCAGATGCGCTCTGCTCTCGTCGCTGCCGCGGGCGAACGCCGCGCACAGGAGCGCCGTCATGGTTCTTCCGTTCCGGGCTCGTGCTCTCTCAGACAACCGTTCCAGGTTCGATGCAGGACCGGAGAGTCCTCTGCTGGGCGGCTCAACCAGGGGTTGGGCGGCAATCGCTGCAGAGCGGCGGTGGCTTCTTTCGGCATGGCACAGGCAGTTGTCATGGACCAGATGAGCACAGTCCTCTTCCTTGAGTCGAGCGGTGATGAGCACGGTTGGGCAGGAACACCCGTCCCGATAGGGGGGATGGCAGCTGGCGCTGAGGACCACTGGCTGCCCCGCGAACACCGCGCGTTCATCGCCGACTTCCGTCAACACGCCGAGCCAGTCCCCGGGATCTCTGCAGGTCGTTGCCGAACCTCCTGTCACGACCCACTCGCCGCCGACGCGCTGCTCGTAGACCACCGACGCATAGCGACGCACGAGCAGCGGTTCCAGGTCCAGGGTCTCCTTGCTCCGGGAATCGTCACCTCGTGGGAAGATGAGCTCGCCGATGATCTTCTCGCCGCTTCGTGTGAGCTGCACTCGTCGGCAGCCATCGAAAGGAACGTAGAAACCCGCCTGCACGCTTCGCCTACCGCGAAGCCAGCCCGCCAGGCTAGCGCGAGGGTAACCCCAACGGAGCTCCTCGGGAAAGTCGAGAACGACGGTTGTCGTCTCGGGCTCTGGCGCGTCGAAGTAGTGCGGACAGGCTTCGCGCCAGCGCATCAGAAAGTCATGCAACGCGCCCGGCTCAGCGGGGGGATAGGGCACCGGGGGCTCACCCGGCGTGCGCGCCGGACACCCCGCGAGGACGAGAGCGCCCGCTGCGACCAGGCCTGGGAAGGCCGCGCGGCGGGCGGCGACGGGCGGGCGGTGCAGCCTCGCGTTGAGACTGGCAGGCATGGCTGGACGTGGATCAGGCAAGCCGAAGCATACCCCCGAGAGACGCGAGCGGGACGCACGACCGTCGGCTACGCGCTTTTGGGTGAAGTCCTGTGCCAGGCGTGCCTCAATCGCAACTCAACGTCGCCAACGACCACGTCGTTTCCTACTACCACCCTGGCGGAGATTCCAGCATCGCTGCTCGGGACAATTCGTTTGGGGGGGGCAATGATGTAACCTGGTGCAACGGCCAGGACGGTGGCACGCCCTCGCCTCCGACGGCCTTCCTTCATCTCCGAGACGACGCGCTCCCGCGAGCCCAACGCTCCAGGGTCGCGACCTCCTCGGTCGATAGGCGTGCTCGCGGCAACATCACGTGTTTGTTGATCACCAGCTCCAGGACGACTGAGCGCGGGTGCAGATCGACCCGTCGCATCCCGGACCCGCGCACGACGCGCGACCCGTACTCGCTCACCATCTGCAGCGACTCCCCGTCGAGCGTGACCGTGACCGGCTCCGTGTGGCTGCGGCAGACGCGGGCGTAGTCCGTGGAGGACTGCCGGATGGCGACCAGCGCGCACAACGCCCACGCGAACGCCATGCCTCCGACCGCAGCAGCGCCGACGGGCTCACTCCCGGCGAACAGCCCCGCCACCCCGCCGAACGCAACGCCCCAGGGCAAGCGCGTGAGCGCGATGCTTCGCTGCCAACGCCGGATCGCCTCCCTCCCGTCCTCCGCCTCGAGCTTGTAGGTCGACCTCGGTGGTCACCCTAGCGGACGGAGGGACCCGACCCAGTTCTGCCAGCGCCGGAGCGTCTCCGCCTCCGCCAGCAGTTCGTCGACGTCGGCCGCGTCTCCCGGGACGGCCACCACCTGCGCGCCCGGCCGCACCGCGGCAGCGCGGAGACGGGGAGTTCCGGGGGCGGCAACGAGGCTCTGGGGGTGGCGAAGTCCTTGCGCAACGCCTGGAAGGCGCCCAAGGGCAGGTGGGGGCGCGAGCCGGACGCATCGGGACCGACCGCGGCCCATGATGGCCTGAACCCCACACGTCGGGGGACCGCAGACGCGGGCTCAGGGTTGGGTGCGCCGAACCGGGCCGATGAAACGCCGGGAGACGACGGTGGTATCCATCCGCCGCGTCATCGTGTGGGTAGAGCCCTCCGTCGTGCGGTGAAGGTTGATGTGTTGGCGTTATCGGGTCGCAGCCTCATGCAGCTTCTGGTGACCCATTGTCACGCCGAGGATGCGTCGGTTCGCAGGCGACCCCGTCGAGTCCCTCGGCCCGGAGCCCCAGCCGAAGTGACTACCGCCGCGAATCCGCCCCGCGTGAACGTCGTCGGCGCAGTCCCCCGAGCAGCGCGAGCGCCGCGAGGCAGCGACCGTCGGCGAGCCCCGAGGGGCCTGGGCTCACGGCGCAGGTGCAGCCGCCGTCGTCGGTGGAGTCCCCCGGCGACGGGGTGGCGCCCGTCGCACCCGCCGCGCTGGCGTCGCCACCGGTGGGGCCGCTCCCTCCGGTCGCGCTGCCGCCGCCGGAGCCGCGACCGCCCTCGCCGGGCGCCGGCGCGTCGACGGGCATCCGGTAGATGTGCACGCCGAGGGCGTCGAAGGCGTCGGTGAAGGCGTCGCCGCTCGGACGCAGGCGCCGATCCTCATCGAAGACCTCGATCTCGGCGTCCGGGGCCAGGCCCGGAACGACGAAGCTCACCTCGACTGCGCTCGCCTCCACGTTGACGGCGATCAGCGTCACCTCGGCGTCGACGCGCCGCGCGAGCCAGTCGACGCGGGCGCCGGCGCTCGGGCTGACCGTCACCGCCTCCTCGTAGGGCGCTGACAGGATGGGCACGGTGAGGGCCGTGAGCGCCGCGTTGGTGCGCACGAGCTCCGCCTCCTGCTCGGCGCTCAGGCAGAACTGGGTGTAGTCGGGGCACTCCCAGCTGTGCGTGAAGTAGCCGATGGCCTTGGCCCCGTGCGCGATCGCCTGCCACACCTGGTTTCGCACCTCCGCCGGGGTGGGGCCGTCGTCGGGCTCACGCTCGTCGAGCTCGCACCACTGCGACGAGGTGCGTGCGCACTCGATCCACTGGTAGGTGGCGCGGTTGGGCGCGTAGGTGGTCGCGAGCTCCTCCTGCGCCGCGCCCACGCGGTAGAGCCAGTCGGGCCGGCACCAACCGTAGACCGGGTACAGATCGAAGCCCACCGCGTCGGTGGCCGCCGCGTAGTCGTGGTAGCGGCTGCGATCGCCGCCCATCCAGTCGGGGGGCTCCATCTCGCTGAAGAAGCCCGACGTGAGGGTGAGGAACGTCGGGTGCGCGGGATCGGCGGCCTTGATGGCCTGATACTCAGCGAGGATGGCCGCTGGCTCCACCGCGTTGCTCTCGAGATCCGGCTCGTCGCCGAAGATCCAGCCGAACAGGGCCGGGTGAGCCGCGACGGAGAGATCGGCGGGGTCCATCACGCACCAGACGCCCTGCGCCTCGCACTCGGCGAGGTACTCCGCCGAGCTGTCGCCGCCCCCATTGCCCACGAAGGTGTTGATGCCGAGGGTCCGCTGGACCTCGAGGCGCGACGCGCTCTGCAGCCACTGCATCACGGGCAGGAAGGGCTCGCCGTCGAGCAGAAACTCGCGGTCCGGGCCGATGGTCACCGTGGCGGCCCACGCGGAGGGAGCCAGGGAGAAGACCGCGCCCCCGATCAGGGCGACGACCGTCAGGATGCGACGCATGGGAACCTCCGTGGTCAGGGCTGAGCTCGTGGTGCCGTGCCCCAGGTGCGGGCGCCACACGCCGTGCCGCGCCGGAGGCCAGGGCGTCGATCCGACCTCGCCCCGCTGCCAGGTTAGCGGATTCCTCCGTCCGATCGACGCTCGACAGTGGCGCTGGAAACCCGACCGCCGTCGCCGTGGCGTCGGCAGCGGCACGGACCTTGGACGGGCTCGCTGGGATCGCGATTGCGCCGGCGAGCGCGGAAGCGCTCCACCGCGGCGCTCGAGCATGGCCGCTACCCTTTGCGACCGCCGAAAGCGCGGCGCTGCCGCCGGAGTCACGAGGCGGGTTCGCGGGCCCGCAAGGAGCAGGCCGTGCTGCGCATCGCCCCGTTCGTCGGAATGCTCTACACGGCGCTCGTGCTCTGGTTCCTCGAAGGAGCCAGCACAAGCCCGCTTGCCGTGCCGCCGGTCCGTCCGCGGTACCTCCACAAGCACGGCTTCAGCTTTGAGGACATCCTGCGCGCGGCGCGGCGCACGACCGCCGGCCTCAACGTTCTTGGTCCAGCCTGTGATAGCGAGAACTTGCCTCAACTGCGCGCCCCTTCAGGAGCTGTCGAAACTTCCCATTGAAGACGCGCTGCCTGAAGGGCGAAACCCGAGTCCGAAGAGTACCTGCAGGCGCACGAGAATGGCACCGAGCACGACCCGGATAGCCATGCCCTTTGGGGTTAACGAGGCTGGTACGGCAAACACGGCCGGGTCCGGCGCCGATTCGATTGCCCGGCGCGTGGCAGAGCAGAGTCCGTGCAACGTAGCCGTCGCGCCCTCGATTCGGACCCTCCGCACCACAGCGTGGCGCGGTAGCGCAAACCACACACCCACCGGGATCGCCAGTGTGATCGTCGCCGCGATCCCCGACGCCGACCCGGACGAGCCCGAGAACTGAGCGCCGGATCGAGTGGGCCGCCTGGAAGCTCGACGACCGCGGCACCGAGGACGCGCCGGACGCGAGCGGCCTCCTGCGGCGGAACGCCCCGCGCGACGGGGGCTGGGACTCGCTGCTCAACGGGCACGGCTCGTGCGTCGTCGGCCAGCTCCGGGACTGAGCGTGACCCAGACAGGGGACGTCCGCTACGCTCGACGGGTGCCGGCCGCGCCGCACCCTCGAGCCTTCGCCGTCACGACGGCCCTCCTCGCGCTGCTCGCGGCCGCACCGCTCTGGGCCTTTGCGTTCCTGCCGATGCAGGATCTCCCGCAGCACCTCTTCCAGGCTCACGCACTGGCCCACGGCGGCACGGCGCAGCCCTGGTCGGACTGGTACGAGGTGACCTGGCGCCCGGGACCCTACGCCTCTTTCTACCTCCTGGTGGCGCCGCTCGCCGGCCTCCTGGGCGTGCAGGGCGCCGCCCGGTGCTTCCTGTCGCTCGCGGTCATCGCCACTGCGGGCTACGTGTGGGTCGAGCACCGCTCGCGTCCCGAGGCGGAGCCGCCCTGGGCGCTTCTGCTGCTGTTCCCGCTCGGCTTCAGCCAGACCTACTACCTCGGCTTCGCCAACTTCGTCGTCGCGGTCCCCCTGCTGCTGTTCGCGCTGCGCTCCCACGCTCTGCACCTGGGCGAGGCGCAGGCCGGGCGGCGCCGCTGGGTCGCGCACACCGCCGCCGTCTCAGTGGTCTTCCTGACGCACCCGTACGTACTGATCGTCTATGTTGCGATCGTCGCCACGCGAACGGTCTTCCTCGTCCGCCAGCGCCCCGCCCCCTGGCTGCCGGCGCTCCCTGCGGCCCTCGCCGGGCTCGCGTTCGCGGCCTGGCTCGTCGGCACCCCCGGGCCCGAGACGCTGCCGCAAACGCCACCCCCGCTCACCGCGTGGTGGCCGCCCGCGCACCTGGCAGGGTTCGTGGCGCTGCCGCTCACCTCGATGGGGGCGCCCGGCGCGCTCGGTCTGCTGAGCGTCCTGGCCTGGATGGTGCTGCTCGGCGTGGTGGCCCGGGCGGCGTGGCTCGCGCGCGGCGCCGCGGTGCCGTCGCGGGTCGAGGGGATCTCGCTCGTCGCCGTGGTGGTCGGCCTCGCCGCGTTGCCCTTCTGGCTCGGGCATTTCTCTTACTTCAACTCCCGGCTCGCGCCCATCGCCGGCGCGCTCGCCGCCGTGGCGCTCGCGCGCGTGCCGCTGCGGGGCGGCCTGCGCTGGCCCTGGGTCGCGGCGGTCACCGCGCTGACCCTGATCCCCTGGCGCGCCCACGCCGTGGTGAGCGCCGAGCGCGAGTCGCTGGTGCCCCTCATCGACCGGATGGAAGCGGGCAGCACCCTGCACGCGATCTACGTGGACGCGGCGAGCGCCGCGCTCGACCCGGCGTACTTCTTTCAGCTCCACGCGCACGATCATTTCTTCGCCCTGCTGCACGGGCGCGCCGTTTTCACCGACGGGCTGTTCCCGAGCAGGATGACCCCGGTCCAGTACCGCGCCGGCCTGGAGCTTCCGTTCGTCAGGCCCGGAAGAAACCACTCCGTCGCCGCGGTCGCAGCGGCCTACCGGTACCTGCTGGTGCGCGGCAGACGAGTGGAGCTCGACGCGGCGCTCGCCCGGCGCTACCAGCTCGTGGCTCGCGCCGAGCCCTGGGCGCTCTGGAAGGCGCGCGAGGCCCACCCCGCAGCGGCGTCGGCGCGCTAGAGCGGCAATCAGTTTGATTGCCGCGAAGAATCAACGACCTAGAGCACCGAGCGGGCAGCATATCTCGCCAAAGGCGCCCTGGGAAACGCCCCCTCGCCCCGCATGGGGGCGTTCATCAGGGCGCCGACGCCGTTGGCAAACCGGTCGGTGCTCTAGGGGGCGGGCGCGGCCGCGACGACGGCGGGGGGGGAGCGCCGCGTCGTGGCCCGGAGGATCGTCGTGGTGGACGAGGCGTGCCGCAGGAAGGGTAGCGGGAGCCGGCAGGTCCCCTCCCAGGCGGCGGCGAAGACCGGCAGGGCGATCGCCGCTCCGACGAGCAGTCGGAGCACGGCGCCGTCGAACGAGCTCGTAGCCAGCAGGGCGGCAAGGGCCGCCCCCACCGCCGCAGGCATGGGCGCGACCGTCTGGGCCAGCAGCTCGACGCTGCTCGCCGCGATGAAGCGCCGGGCGAGCACCATCAGGGCAAGCATGGTTCCGGCCGCGAGCACGGAGATGGTGATGGAAAGCCCAATGAACCCGTACAGATGGAACCCGACCACGGCCAGGGGAACCATCAGGGCGAGCTGGGCCCCCGACACCACGTTGAGGTGGTGAGGCTCGCCAGCGGCCGTCACCATGGCGCTCAGGGCGTTGTTGATCGCGCGCACCAGCACGAACGGCAACAGGGCCCGGAAGATCGGGGTCGCGCTCTCCCACCCCGTGCTCCGGCCGCCGAGCACGACGAAGAGCTCCGGCGCGTACACCCAACCCCAGCTGGTGATGATCCAGGCGATGGCAGCGAAGGCGCTCACGACTGACAGCGTCGCCCGCGTGAACCGCTCGCGATCGTCGGCGACCCGGGCCATCGCGGGGAGCAGCACGTTGCTCAGCGGCCGGATCACGAACATCACCGTGGTGTTCACCAGGTTGTAGCTCATGGCGTAAAGCCCCAGGGCCGCGGTCCCCGCGAGCTTGGCCACCACGAGGTTGTCGAGGTTCTTGAGCGCGTAAAGGATGACGTTGTTGAGCAGCAGGTGCCGGGTGAACGCCCACATTCGGGCATACTCCGCGCGGTCGAAGCGCGCGCGCGCCCGGCGTGGGCCCGCGATCCAGCTCATCAGGCCGTTGGCAGCGGCGCCGGCGGTGGTGCCGATGGCCAGCGCGAGCGCGTCGCGCCAGAGCAGTAAGAGGACGATCGACGCCACCGCCCCCACCACGGTGCCCACGCCGTCCAGGACCAGGACCAGGCCGAATCGCAGCTGGTGCTGGTAGCGCAGCACGTGCAGGTTGCGCAGCCCGTTGAGCAGGAACCCGCAGGCGAGGATGCGCAGCAGGAAGGTGACCTGATCGTCCCCCCCGAAGGCGAGGCTGAGCAGCGGCGCCAGCGCCCAGAAGAGCGAGAAGAGGAGGAGCCCGCGCAGCGCGGAGAGCGTCCACGCGGCGTCGATGGTGTCGTCGGAGCACCTCGGGTTACGGACCACGTAGGTCGGGAACGCCGGGTTGGAGAGCATCGCGGAGACGCCGTAGATGGAGAAAGCGAGGCTGTACTGCCCGTAGTCGGCAGGGGTCAGGCAGCGCGCGGTGAGAAGCGTCAGCGCCGCTGTGAGCAGCTGGAACGGCACCCCGCCGATGAGCGTGATCAGGGCGCCTCGCGTCGCCTTGCGGCCAACCTCCGTGCTCACAGGGTCCCGCCTTCGAGCCGGCGGCGCGCCGAACCCGGCACCCGAGCCGGGCGGTCGGACGCGCGCAACGGCACCGACCGGAGCTCGCAGCCGAGCCCGCGGCGGTCCGGTGCGTCGAGCGCCGGGAGGGCGGGATCTTCCGACGCGAAGGGCATCGAGGCGGCCCGGTTCTAGCACGCGCGCGGCGGCCGGAGGGCCGCAAATCCGCGCGGGAGGCCGCGACCGGACTCCCACAGCGACTCGCGGCGCCCATCTCGCCACGAGCTGTGGCAAGGAGGGGCTCACGGTGACCGAGAACCGAATCGACGGCGCGTGCTTCCAGGCCTCGTACACGGGGCTGCGCCGGGACCTGCTCCGCCACGTCCACGGCGAGGGGCTGAGCGTGTTGGACCTCGGCTGCGCAACGGGCAAGAACGGGCGCCACCTGCTCGAGAGCGGCGTCGCTCGCCATGTGGTGGGGGTGGAGCTCGATCCCGCCATGGCCGCCGAGGCACGCGCGAGCTACGCCAGGGTGCTGGTCGCCGACCTGGACCAGCCCGAGGCCCTGGCGGAGCTCGACGGGGAGACGTTCGACTGCATGCTCGCCGGTGACGTGCTCGAGCACCTGCGCGAGCCGGAGCGGCTGCTCCGGCGGCTCATGACGCTCCTGTCGCCCGACGGCCGCGTCATCGTGTCGGTGCCCAACGTCCAGCACGTCGAGACTTTCATCCAGGTGTACCTCCGGGGCACCTGGCCGCGCGAGGAGCGCGGGCTGTTCGATCGGACCCACGTGCGCTTCTTCACCCGCCGGAACCTGCTCGCGCTCCTGCGGGACACGGGCCTGGTCGTCGAGCAACTCGAGCGCCGCTTCCGGTTCCGTGACCGTCTCGGCAGCCGCTTCCCGTTCGGCAGCGGCCCCCTCCTCAAGCTCCTCTTCCCGAATCTCTTCACCCACCAGTACGTGGCGGTGTGCCGGCGCGCGGACGCGCCCGAGCGCGCCCTCCCCGCGCCGGGGAGCGCCGCGTCGGATCCCTAGGGATCTCGCGCCGGCCGAGCCGGACTGGCGACGGCCGAGAGCGCGTACAGCCGCGAGTAGACGCCCCCCCCCGCGAGCAGGGTGGCGTGCCGCCCCTGCTCGACCAGCCGCCCCTGGTGAAGGACGAGGATTCTCTCGGCGGCGCGGATGGTGCTCGGCCGGTGCGCGATCACGATCGCCGTCCGGTCCCGGAGCAGGGCAGCGAGGGCGCGCTGGAGCCGCGCCTCCGTGTCGGAGTCGATGCTCGCGGTCGCCTCGTCGAGCAGCAGGATCTCCGCGTCGCGGTAGAGCGCCCGCGCGAAGGCGACGAGCTGCCGCTCACCCGCCGAGAGGTTCTGCCCGCGCTCGCCAACGGGCGCGTCGAGGCCGCCCGAGCGCCGCAGGAACAGATCGAGCGAGCCGGTCCGCTCGAGCGCGTCGCGCACGCGGGCGCGATCGGGCACTGCCTCGAGCGCCACGTTCTCCGCCAGCGTCCCCGGGAACAGGTACACGTCCTGCGGCACCACCGCGAAGCGCCGGCGCAGCGCCGCGCGCTCCTGGGCGCGGACGTCGACGCCCCCCACGCGCACGGCGCCGCTCGTCACGTCGTAGAGTCGCAGCGCGAGCGCGGCGACCGTGCTCTTGCCCGCCCCGGTCGGGCCGACGACGGCGACGTGCTCGCCGCGGCGAACCGCGAAGGAGACGTCGATGAGCACGGGCACCCCGGGTTTGTAGGCGAAGCCGACCGCGGCAAACTCCACGGCCTGGTCAGCGTCGGCGCTCCCCGCCGCGGCGGCCCCCGGGGGTGCGCTCCTGGGGGCCGGTGGCGCCAGCAGCGGCGGGGCGTCGAGGGCGTCCGGGGTGTCGAGCAGACCGAAGATGCGCTCCGCGCCCGCCATCGCGCTCTGCAGGAGCGTGTACCGTTGCGCGAGCGCGGCGAGCGGCTCGAAGAAGAGGAAGACGTAGAGGTTATACGCGACCAGCGTGCCGAAGCTCGCCCCCTCAAAGCCCAGCCGCACCACGATCGCCGCCAGGGCCACCGCCATGACCATGTCGATGGCCGCGTCCTGCATGGAGTCGAAGTAGATCGCGCGCAGGTTCGCCCGGCGGTAGGCGAGGTTGATGGCGTCGAACTCCGCCTCGGCCGCGCGCTGACGGCGAAACGCCTGCACCACCGGCATGCCCGCCACCTGCTCGTCCATGTTGGCGTTCAGGCGCGCGGTCTTGGCGCGCACCTCGCGAAACGCGCGCCGGATCGCGGGACGGAGCAGCAGAACCACCACCAGGGCCGGCGCCGCCGCCGCCGCAGCCGTGACGGCGAGCCGGCGGTCGATGACGGAGAGGATGACGGCGATCCCCGCCAGGCGCAGCACGTCACCGACGGCGCCGACGATGCCGGAGGCGAACAGCTCGAGGATGGCGTCGGTGTCGTTGGTCACCCGCGTCACCAGCCGCCCGATCGGCGCCGAGTCGAAGAAGGCGAGGCGCAGCCGGTGCAGGAAGGCAAAGACCTCGGCGCGCAGGGCAGCGATCGCGCGAGCGCCAGCCACCTGGAGCGCATACACCTGGGCGAAAGCGAGGAGCTGCTCGACGATCCCGACCCCCAGCAGCACCAGGCCCCCCTGCGCGAGGACCCGCGCGTCGCGCACCATTACGCCCTGATCGAGCGCCCAGCGCATCACCAGCGGTCGCCCGAGCGCGAGGGCGGTGGTGAGCAGCGACGCCCCCAGGGCGACCCCGACCAGCGCGCGGTAGGGGCGCAGGAACCCCCACAGGCGCCGGAGCAGGCGGGCGTCGTAGGCACGACCCAGGCGCTGCTCCTCGTGGAACGCCTCGAGCACGGCCTCGGTGCGCGCGCGGCTCATCGCCCGGGGTCCTCCGCCGGCGGCGCCACCGCCCCGAGCCCCTCGAGCTCGTGCTCCAGCCGCTGCTCCTCGGCAAAAGCCGCGTAGAGCCCGCCGGCGGCGACCAGCTCGTCGTGGGTGCCCCGCTCGACGACGCGCCCCGCGTCGAGCACCAGGATCCGATCGCAGCGGGCGGCGGCCGCGACGCGGTGGGTGATGAGGATGACGCTACGCTGGGCCCGCTGGCGATCGATCGCGGCGAGGATCTCGGCCTCGGTCCCCAGGTCGACGGCGCTCAGCGGATCGTCGAGCACCAGGATCGGTGGGGCGGCCACGAAGGCGCGCGCGAGCGAAACCCGCTGCCGCTGGCCACCCGAGAGCTGCACCCCGCGCTCACCCACCACGGTGTCAAAACCGTCCGGCAGGCCGAGCACCTCGTCGAGCACGCGCGCCTCCCGCGCCGCCTCGCGGATGGTCGTGAGCGCCGCAGCAGAGTCCGGATCGTCGAGGCAGAACCCAACGTTGCGGGCGACGGTGGTGGAGAACAAGAACGCCGTCTGCTGCGCGTAGCCAACGGCGCCCCGGGCCACGTCGAGCGGAAGCGCGCAGACGTCGTGACCATCGAGGAAGACCGTGCCCGGCAGCGTGGGCAACAAGCGACCCAGGAGCAGTCCGAGCGTGCTCTTCCCGGCGCCGGTGCGCCCGACGACCGCGAGGGAGCCGCCCGGCGGGAGACTGAAGGCAACGTCCTGGAGCACCGGCGAGTCGCCGTAGGCGAAGGAGAGCCCCCGCACCTCGAGGCGCCCCGCGAGCGGCGCGGGCGGAGCGACGGGGCCGTCGCGGAGATCCGGCTCCTCGCGGAACACCTCGTCGAGGCGTGCGTAGGCGGCCCGCCCGCGCTGCGCGATCGACACCATCAGCCCGATCGCCATCAGCGGCCAGGTGAGCTGGCCGAGGGCGCGCAGGAAGGCGACGAAGCCCCCGGCGTCGATCGCCCCGGCGAGCAGGAGCTCGCCCCCGTACCAGAAGACGATCAAGAGCCCGATGCCCTGGATGGACATCATCAGCGGCCCCATCAGCGCCCGGAGCCGGGCGAGCGCGAGGTTTCGCTCGAGGTAATCCTGGCTCGCCCGCGCGAAACGCGACTCTTCCCGGGCCTCGAGGGCGAGGCTCCGGACCACGCGCACGCCGGCGAGGCTGGTCTGCACCACCTCGCTCATCGCGCCGAGCGCCTCCTGGTTGGCCCGCGTGCGCGTGTAGAAATTCTTGGCAAAATACCGCATCGACACCAGGAGCAGCGGCAACGTCCCGAACGACGCGAGCGTCAGCGGCACCGAGATCGACAGCATGAAGGCGAGCGCGCCGATCAGCGCGAACGGGGTGTTGATCGCGTTCAGGACCGCGAAGCCGAGCAGCAGGCGCACCTGGGTCAGGTCGTTGGTGGAGCGGCTCAGGATCTCGCCGGTGCTCAGGCGCCGATAGAACGACGGCCCCAGCCGCTGCAGCTGGTGCAGCAGGGCGCGCCGGAGCTCGTACTCGGCGTGGCGCCCGGCGTTGAACACGACCACCCGCGAGGTGACGCGCAGGGCGAAGGCGCCCAGCGCGAGCAGGGCGAGGTGAAGTCCCGCCAAGGTCGCCACCGCGACGGCGCCCCCGAGCGCGTGGTTGACGGCGTCGCGGAGCCTAGCGTTGAAGGCGAACTGCGCCCCCTGATACGCCGCGAGCAGCGCGACGCCGGCCGCGTAGCGCGGGGCCTGGCGCCAGAGCTCGCTGGCGAGCCCGACCGGGATCCGTGGGGGGGCGGGACGGGCGAACGCCATCGGGGTCACGTCGGGGCGGCGCGCCGCCGGAGGCGGCCAGATCCCTAGGACGATCCGGGACGGACGAGAAGCCAGCGCCCCCGATGGGCCGCGATCTGCGCGCTCAGGCGCTCCTCCGACGCTCAGGGGGCCGGGGACGGCGCCGGAGCCGCGGCAGCAGCCAGGCGGCGAGCGCGATGGCGCCGAAGAACGCGAGCGAGAAGCCGAGGTTCTTGAGCAGGCCGCCGGGCTTGGCAGCGCCCGGGAACGCCGACGGCTCCGCCGCCGCGGCGGCCACGAGTGCGCGCGCGTGGTCGGCCGGCACCGCGAAATTGAGCGCCTGACCGTCCGTGCGCTGTCCGACGGCGATCCCCACCACGGCGCCGCTCCGCACGGCGACGACGGGCGAGCCGCTGGATCCCGGCGAAATGGCGGCGGTGATCTGCAGTGCCCAGGCCCGCGGGTGGTCGGGGCCGGACGCCGCGAGCGGCGCCGCCTCGCCGCGCAGCGCCGACACGACCCCGACGGAGAGTGAACCGGCGAGCCCCGCCGGACTCCCGATGACGACGACCTCGTCCCCCACCGCGAGGCCGCTCGCGGTGCCGAGCGACAGCGGCTCGTAGCCACCGCCATCGAGCTCGAGCAGCGCCAGGTCGTGCTCCCGGTCGAGCGCGAGCAGGCCCCGCACGGGGACGCGCCGTCCGTCGCCGAGCACGGCGGTCACCGCGGCGACCTTGGCGATGACGTGGTGATTGGTCACCACCCTTCCGTCCGCGGAGACGAAGAACCCCGTGCCGTTGCCCAACGGCTCGCCCGCGGCGTCGACGAGCTCGAGGTGCACCACCGAGCGCTTCACGCGGGCCGCGATGGCGCCGAGATCCTCGGCCCGCGCCGGGAGCGCCGCGAGCCCGAGCGCGAGGACCACCGCCACTGCGCCACCCCGGGGGCGCCACCAGAGGCCGCTCAGAGCCACGCCGTGCACCGGCGAAGGGTGGACGGACCGGACGGTGACCGCAAGCCCACTCGCGACGCGACTATTCGTACGAGCAAGCCCGGTGGGGCGGCGGTTGGTCCGGATCCGTCGGCACGCAGCCCCGGAGCCGGAAGCCCTCGTGCTCGGGCGGGCAGTCCGCCGCCGTGACGCAGGCCCGCCCGCAATTGATGCAGGAACCGGCGCAGTAGGTGGCGCCGTATCCCGAGCAGCAGACCGTCCCGGGGGCGCAGTCGGCCGGCCCTCGGCACTCGAGCGGGAAGCGCCCGTACTGGAGCGAACAGCGCTCGTCGCCAGCGGCGACGCACGAGGTCGCGCCGTCGGCCTCGTGGCAACAGACGGGCGCCGAGGCCGGGCAGCGCGCCGCGCCGCAAGCGAGATCGACGGCGGCCAGCGCGCAGGCGCCGTTGCGGCAGACCGAGCGCGCGGTCGCGCAGGGAACGCCCTCGATGCACCGCTCGCTGAGCTCGCAGCGGCTGCTGCCGTCGGGACCGAGCGGCAGGCAGGCGCTGTAGCTAGCGTCGCCCCACAATGCGCCGCTGCAGCAGGCCTGCCCCGGGGGGCAGTCGCTGGAATCGTCGCAGTACTCGACGGTGCGGAAGCTGTCGTCCCCCTTCACGCGGGCCTGGCAGGCCTCGAACTGCGGTGCGACGCGCGCCGGGCGCTCCTCGGTGGCATCCTGCGGGACCCGCTCCACGCATCCCCGCGCCTCGCCATTGCTGCAACAGACCTCCCGGTCCAGATTACAGACGTCGTCGCCGCACCGCACCACGCCCGCTTCGCCCGCCGAACGGTAGGCCGATGGCGCGCGGGATGGCCCCCCGGTGCCCGGCGGAGCCACCGTCACCTCCGGAGGCACGCCTGGGGTCCCGCTCGGCCGGCTGCAGGCGATGAGCGACAGGCCGAACCAGCACGCGAGACGGGTGGCTTGCACGAGGAATAGCGTACCATGGGACCATCGCGAGCGGCGGAGCGGCGGCGCCGCGGCAGCGACGGGTTCAACGGACCGCGCCAATGCCGGAGCGGCCGCGGCGAAGTAGGCGCCTGGCGCGAGCGCGGCGATTCGACGTAAGATCACCTGCGCACGGAATGGGAAACCGATGTCTCGAACGAGCAAGCTCCGTAGGACCTACACTCGCGGTTTCGCGCTCCCGCGAAGCCTGGGCGCCTGGTTGCCGGCCGTCACGGCCCTGGCCGTGACGGGGGCCTGCAGCCTCGACGGCTCCGGAGGCGACGATGGGGGCGGCGGCCGCGACGCCGGCAACGTCGGGGGCGGCGGCAACGTCCTCATCGGAACCGGCGCGACGGGCAGCGGGTCTTACGAAGGCGGCACGGTCGAGCTCACCCCGGAGCAGGCCGAGGCCCTCATCGGCACCGACTCGGTCTGCGCGGGTTGGTCGGCCGAGCCGGAGGGAGGCCCGGCAACGTTGATGATGGTGGTGGACACCAGCCAGTCCATGGCCAGCGCCGCGCCCAACAGCAACACGCCCAAGTGGGACATCACCCGGGACGCCCTGCTCGCGGCCGTGAACGCGCTGCCGGGATCGGCGTGGGCGGGCGTGATGTTCTACCCCAACGAGGGGATCTACAACGGGCCCTCCGGCGTAGACCTGACCGAGTGCGTGAATGTCCGCGGCGCGGTCGGCCCGGGGCCGCTCGGCGGTTCGGACTCCGAGCAGCGCCAGCTCATCTCGAGCTCGGTGAGCTCCGCGGGCCCGGGCGGCTGCACCCCCACCCACGGCGCCTACGTCTGGGGGCTGAACCAGGCGCTGCGCACGGCCTCCGGCGCGCCCGGCCAGAAGAACCTCCTGCTCATCACCGACGGCCAGCCGACGCTCACCATCGACTGCGCGGTGGGCCCCAACGGCAGCAGCTGCTCGCCCGCCAACCCCACCGACAAGGACGCGATCCAGGCGGAGATCGCCGCGGCGCTCGCCACCGACGGTACCAAGACCTGGATCATCGGGTCGCCCGGGAGCGAGGAGAACGAAACCACGGGCGAAGACGTGCGCGAGTGGCTGTCCGTCGCCGCCGAGCTCGGCGGCACCGCGGCCGCGGGCTGCGATCACGACCTCGGGTCGGCGGCGCCCTTCTGCCATTTCGACATGAGCGAGGAGCCTGACTTCGCCGCCGGCCTCGCAGCGGCCCTGGCGAGCATCACGGGGACGATGATCGGGTGCGAGTACGACGTCCCGCTCCCGCCCCCGAATCAGGTGATCAACCGTGACGAGGTGAACCTGGTGGTGACCGACAGCGCCGGACAGAGCACCTTGATCCTGCGCGCGAGCGACCCGAGCTGCGACCAGGGCTGGTACTACGAGGGCGACCGCGTGATCCTCTGCGCCCAGACCTGCTCGGACGTCGAGAACGACGCCGGCGCCTCGCTCGATCTGACCTTCGGCTGCGCCTCGAACGAGGTCCCCGAGGTCCGGTGAGCCCGCCGAGGCCCCCGGCGACGTGGACCCCCGCGTCCCGCCGCCGCTGCTAGGATGGGCGGCGCAACGCACGGTGGGCCATGCAGCGGTACGACTACGTCCAGCGGATCATCGAGCAGCTCGCGGCGGCGTTGGCCCGGATCGCGGGGTGCAAGGCGGAGGGCCACCTCGAGGCGGGCCTGGAGGAGGTTCGCCGCGCGATCGAGGAGCTGGGGCTCAACCCACACCTCGTCTCCTCGCTCGACACGGGCTCGCTCGGGCGGCTCCTGCGCCACCCGGAGCAGCTCCGCGCGGTCGCCCGCCTCCTCGCGGAGGAGGCGGAGTTGCTCGCGGCGCTGGGGCGAGAGCGCGCGGCGGCCTTGACCGCGGCGCGCGCGACCGCACTCGCGCGCCTGCTCGACGACCGCACGAGCTCGACGGCGAACGGTCAGGGCTGAAACGCGAAGGGCTGGCTCATCCCCGACGCGACGGCGAGGGAGCCGAACGCGGTGGAGCAGGTGCCATAGGGGGAGTAGCTCATGAGCGGATTGCGCCCGGTCGCATTCTCCTCGAGCAGGTTGACGAGGTGTAGCTCGGGACAGTTCGAGTCCGACGACTGGTAGGAGTACGCCACGAGGGCGGAGTCCCCGGAGAAGGCGAGGTAGCGATCATCGATCCAACCACCGATCGGCGTTCCCACTAGATCTCGCGGAGCGGGAACCGGGTTCACCTCGAGATCGACGTAGTAGGGGCGCTTGATCCCCGGGCTCACCTGGTCCGCGGTGTAGATGAACACCCGGGAAGTCGGCGCCATCTCGACGCGACCCACTCCCGTCGTCCCCGCGGCGAAATCTCCACTCACGAGCGCCGCTGTGGTCGGGAGGCTGCCCGCGACACGGCTCCCGTAGACGGACTTGTCGCCGGTGAACACGATCCACTCGTCGTTAGCGGAGAGGCGCAGGGTTCCGGAGGGCGCAGGAGTGTATGTTCCGGGGACCTCCTCGGCATCTCCCAGCAGGCTGGTCCCAGCGAAGCGCTGGCGGCGAAGTCGCGAGGCGTCGGCGTAATACACCGCGCGTTGGCTCTCGGCGAACTGGGCCGTGCAGCGAGCCCCACCGAACGCCGCGACCTGGGGCTTGCCGGTGATGAGCTGGATCACCTCGGGGGGATTGGTGCATTGAAACCCGAGGGCAAAGTCGGCGGTGTAGTCACTGAGTCCGTTGACTGTGAACCAGGGAATGGAAGGATCGGTGAGATCGACGACCTCGTTCCAGGTCGAGCAACCTCCCGACACGCAGTAGGTTCGCGTGGTGAAGAGGCGCTGAACCGCGGGGTCGGTGGTCATGCCCGAGAGCGGGCTAGTACCCAGCGCAAGCGCCCCGAGCTCCGTGAAGCTGGCGTTCGATTCCCGGCGCAGGGCGTACACCTCCCCGTTTGCGACATAGGCCAGGTAGTCGTCGCTCACCCACCCAAGGAAGGAGACGGAGCCACCGGTGTCGTCGACGAGAGTAGTAACAACCGGCGGCGTCGCGGTCAGATCGACGTGCAGGACGCGGTAGGTCCCGCCCGCGTAGGCGGACAGGACAAGGTATCGGGAGCTGGGTGCCCAAGCGAACCCCGACACGGCGCCATGGTCCGTGATTCGGGTCCCGTCGGTCACCGTGTCGCTCGAGGTGTCGATGAGGTAGAGGTCGTCCGTCCCCGCGCTAGCAACGTCAGCCAGGAACGCAAATTGGTTGCCGTCGGGGGAAAACGCGAAGCGATCGAGCGAGGTGGTGGGCGTCACGCTGGTCAGCGCTCGCACCGGAGACGTGTTCCGGTAGACGTTCTTGAGATAGATCATCTCGGTGCCCCCGGCGGTCGCGTCGCTGTGCACCCGGAATGCGAACCAGGGCTTGCGTATCACCTCGAGGGACACCGCCAGTACGGCGCCACGGTCGCCGTCGCTGACCCCAATCTCGAGTTCGAGGGTGCCGGCACGAGTGGGGCGCCCGGAGAGGACGCCATCGGGGCTCACGCTCAGGCCAACGTCGAGCGGGGAGCGCAGCTCGAAACCGTAGTCGCCGCCACCGCTGACGGTCAGGATCGTCGAGTAGTCGACGTTGAACGTCGCCACAGGGAGGGGCTCCAGGCTCACCTCGAGCGGCGGGGCCCCGCCCTCGCCGCCGCCACCCGTGTTGCTGCCCCCGCTGGTCGCGCCGCCATCGCCACCCGCGCCCGCGCTGCCGCCTGTCTCGCCACCGGCAGTGTTGCCGCCCCCGCTGCTCGCGCCGCCGGTGTCGCTGCCCCCGCTGGTTGCGCCGCCGGTGTCGCTCCCGCCGCTGGTTGCGCCGCCGGTGTCGCTCCCACCGCTGGTCGCGCCGCCGCTTCCACCCCCGCCGGCCTCGCCGCCGGCCTCGCCGCCGACCTCGCTGCCGCCGGTGTCGCTCCCACCGCTGGTCGCGCCGCCGCTTCCACCCCCGCCGGTGTCATCGCCGGGCTCAGCGCCGCCGGCCCCGGCGCCACCACCGGGTTCGTCGCCACGGTCGCTGCCCCCGTCGTCCTCGGCACCTGCTGAGCCCGGCGCGCCGGCGAGGTCGGCCCCTCCAGCCGAATCCGCGTCCTTGTCGGCGACTGTCGTCGAGGAGCAGGCCACCCCGAGCATGGCCAGACCCCAGCACGCCCAGTGAACGAAGCTCGTTTGCATCATCCCGCGCCTTCTCCCCTGCCACGCCCCCATCTACCCGAAGATAGCGCAGCGGCGAGCGGCCAGCGGTCCGAATGAGGGAACCTGGCTCCTGCTGCGGAGAGCGGGGGTCGGCCCGGAGGGGCGGACTCGCAGCACCCCACTGGTGCTTCGGCCGGGCGCGCCAGACCTCGCGCCCCCCGAAGCACCAATCGGTTCGCCGGCTGCGTCGGTGCCCTGAAGAACACCTCCGTCACCGCTGGTTGCCAGGGGCGAGGGGGCGATCCCCGGAGCGCCTCCGGTGAGATCTGCTGTTCCCTTGGTGCTCCAGATCGTGGATTCCTCGCGCCAATCAAACTGATTGCCGCTCTTGCCCTCGCGCCCTCTAGCCCTCCGCCCCTGCGCCGGCGGGGCTCGCGCGGTCGTCCTCGGTTGCCCGGGGGCTTGCCACCGGGTGACCCAGGAGCAGCACGACGGCGACCCCGTAGAGCGCGGCGCCGAGCAGCGCCACCCGCAGCATCCCGATTTCCATGGTGAGGGCGACGGTGTAGGCCGCGGCCACCACGCTGGCCGCCCCGTTGACGGCCCAGAACCAGGCCTTGTTCGCGTCGCCGAAGCGGGCGAAGCCGAGCGGGAAGAACGGGCCCATGCCCACGCCCGCGAGGCCGACCCCGACGGCCACGCCCGCCGCGCGCCACCCCCAGGAAAGGCCCGCGTCCGCTGCGCCGAGCCAGCCGAGCCAGGCGGTGACGGCCACGACCAGGACGGGGGTCGCGATCCCGGCGCGCCGCAGACCACCGAGGCCCAGGCGGTGCGCGCCGAGCGCACCGAGCCCGCTGCCGAGCAGCAGGCTCCCGAGCACGACGGTGGCCGCGAGACTCGGGTGTCCCAGTACGAGCGAGGCCCGCCCCAGCCAGGCGAGCTCGACCGTGAAGTACGCGAGCCCGATGACCGAGAAGTACCCCGTCCCGCGCGCGAGCGCTCCGCGCGCGAAGCGCTCCGCGAAGAAGAACGGCAGGGCCAGGAGGGCGAGCGCGCCGAGCCCCACCACGACGAGGAGGCGCTGCAACGCCCAGACGCCCTCGCCGTTGACACCGAGGTCGAGCGCAGCCGCGCGCGAGAGGGGGGCGAAGGGCGAGACGGTCTGGAAGAAGAACGGGCGGTCGTCGGTGGGGGGATCGAGGCGCAGCCCGTGGCGGGCGTACGCGGCTGGTCCCGCAGCAAAGACCTCGGCGATCAACCCCGGAGCCGACCCCCGCGCGGCGGCGGGCAGGTGAACGACGAAACCACGCCGCTCGGACTCCGCGCGGAGCGCCGCCAGCTCGGCCGCGGTGAAGGGGGTGCGGGCGACGAGCACGGTGCCCACCGCCGCCCCCTGCACGACCGCAACGTGCGCCTCCGGATCGGCCACCCCCTCCGCGACCAGCGCCGCCTTGACGAGGAGCACCAGCCGCGGCAGCTCGAGGCCAAAGCCCCCGCGCATCCAGCGGCTGGTGGAGAGGAGCCCGGTCGGCGTCAGGCGTGACCAGTAGAGGCGGAACGCCTCCAGGGTGTACAGGTGGTTCTCGGCAAGCGTGTAGGCGCCGGCCGCGGTCGCTGCCCAGCTGTCGATGAGGGACAGCTCGACGAGATCGAACCGGTCCGCGCGCGTCGCCAGGGCCTGGCGCCCGTCCCCGGTGAGCACGGTCACGTCGGGGCGGTCGTAAAGGTGGCCCGAGATCTCGCCGTAGGGCCCGCGCACCAGCGCGACGAGCTCGGGGTGGAGCTCGATCGCGGTGACGTGCTCGGCCCCGGCCGCCAAGGCCGTGAGCACGTCACGGCCGCCGCCGGCCCCGATGATCGCGACCGTCCGCGACCGCCGGACCGCGTGGGCCACGGCGGTGACGTCGTCGAAGAGGTGGGTGAGCGCGCGCGGCTCGCCGACGAGCCGCGTGATCGGCGTTCCCGCCGAGCCGTCCTGCTCCACCCAGAGCTCGCCGGGGCCGGGTTGCGTCGAGCGTTGCGCGCCGGGGCCCCAGGCGAACGGGGCCCGGTCGTCCGCGAACAGCACGTGATCGAACACGGTCAGCCGCACGGTGGGCGACCAGCGCTCGTGGATGGGCGAGAGATTGGCGCCCGCCTCCGCGTAGGTCTTGGTGTGGCGGACCCGGACCGGCTCGCCCCAGCCGAGGACGATCCCGATCAGGACCAGACCGGGCACCACCCCGCGCCACGCCCGGGGGCGGACGACCAGGGCGGCGCCGAGCGGCAGGCAACCCAGCGCCACCGCCGCAGTCGGAGTCGGCAAGAGCGAGAGCAGCGGCACCACGGCGAGCGCCCCAGCGCCGGCGCCGAGCAGATCCGCGCCATAAACGCGCGCAACGCGGTCCCCCGGCGCGTCGAGCAGGAGCAGGCAGGTGGCGGCGCCGAGCGCGAAGAACACGGGCAGCGCCGCCGCGAAACACACGACGATCGCCGCCCCCCCGGCCGGGCGCGCCCCCTGCACGATGACGACCACGGCAACGGGGAGAGCCGCACCGGCGGCGACGAGCGCTGCGGGGAGCCACCCGGAACGCGGGCGCACGAGGGCCAGGGCGACCCCGGACGACGCGAGCCCGAGGAGCGCGACCGACACCGCGAAGAACGCCCAGTGGTACCAGAGCACCACGCTCAGCAGCCGCGTGAGCGCGATCTCGAAGAGCAGGGTCGTCGCCGCGACCAGAGCGATGGCGAGGCGGCTGCCGAGCGCGGCGGACGGGGGCGGCGCGCCGGACGGCGGGGACCGGTCACCGCGGCTGAGCTCGACGTCTCTCACGGCCAGGGGCGCACGGTGGGCGCATCTCAGCCCAACCGGTCCGCCATGGCAAGACGCGCGCCCTCGCGCGCCCGGTTCGCCTTGTCCCCTGGGTCCCCGGGGGCGGGCGCGCACCCTGCCCCGACCGCTCGACCCCACGCCCCCGCGCGCGCCGGAGACGTGTATGCTTGCCGCCGAGCTGGGAGAATCCAATGAACAGACCGACGTCCGTCACCGTCTTTGGCGTGCTGAACCTCGCGTTCGGGGTGCTCGGCCTGTGCGGGGTCGGCTTCGCGCTGGTGAGCCTCGGCATGAACGCCCCGGGCACGAACCCCGTGTACGATCTGATGCGGGCCTCGCCGATCCTCCTTTACTGGACCTACGCGTCGAGCGCCCTCGGCGCGATTTTCACCCTCATCCTGATCGCGTCCGGGATCGGCCTCTTGATGGACAAGGGCTGGGGGCGCCTGCTCGGCCTGGCCTATGCGGTCTTCACCATCCTGTTCGGGCTCCTCGGCCTGGTCATGAACGCGGTGTTCCTGTTCCCCGGGCTGTTGGAGCTCGCGGACAGCTCTAGCCCCGAGGTGATGGGCGGGGCCATCGGCGGGATGGTGGGTGGCTTCGCCGGGGGCTGCCTCGGGCTCATCTACCCGGTGGTGCTCATCGTGTTCATGACCCGCAAGGCCATCGTCGAGCACTTCGCCGCCCAGCGCTGAAGGCTGCCCCGGACCCCACGATGCCCGAGGCGGCGCCCGTCAGCACCCCCTTCGGCAGCGGGTCCGATCGGTCGAGGCCCCGCCCCGCCTTCCTGCTCGGCGCGGCGTTGTTCGCCGTGCTGCTGCTCGTGCCGCCGGCGCGTGCCCAGGCGGCCGATGACGGCGTGCCTCGGCTCGACCGGACGGGGCTCGACGCGGCGCTGGCGGGGAGGCCAATCCGCCGCCTGGAGGTGGTCGACGAGACGGGCGAACGGGTGTCGGCACCCGCGTTGCGCACGGTCGCACTCGGCGATCCGCTGACGCCGGGGCTCGCCGAGCGCCTGATGGCGGAGCTCGGCGAGGGCGGCGCCTTCGCCAGCCTACAGGTCGAGGCCGAGCCCGCCGACGACGGCGTGGCCGTCCGGGTCAGGGTCGTCCGGCGCCGGGTGGTGCGGAAGGTCCGCGTCGTCGGCGCGCGCCTCGACGCGGAGACGACCCTACGCACGGTGTCCCTCCGCGAGGGCAGCGAGGTCACCGCCCCAGAGCTGCCGAGGCTCGCCGAGGGGATCGCGGCCCAGTACCGCGACCGGGGCTACCCCGCCGCAACGGCGCGGATCGAAGCGCTCGAAACCGACGACCCGCTGGAGACGGTGCTGGTCGTGCACGTCACGGCGGGGGAGCCGGAGCGGGTGGTCGCGCGGCGCTTCGACCTCCGACCCCGCAGCCGCGCCGACGAGCTGACGGAGATCGCTCGCGGCCATGCGATCTCGGTCGGCGATCGGGTCGAGACGGAGGCCCTGCTCGAGGCCGATCGTGGGCTCGAGGCGGCGCTGCAGGCGCGCGGCTGGCACCAGGCGTCGGTGAGGCACACCCTCCGACCGGGCGCGCGACCCTTCGAGACCGTGCTGGAGGTGACGGTCGAGGCTGGAGCGCACGTCGTGCTCACCTTCGAGGGCAACCACGCCTTCGACGCCGCCCAGCTGGAGCGGGCGCTCGCGCTCGACGAGGCCAAGGATCGCTCCCCGGCCACCGTGGCGGCGCTGCTGCGCGCGCAGTACCTCCGCCATGGGTTCTTCGACGTCGAGGTGACGATCGCCGAGCGACAGGACCCGGGATCGACCACCCGCGAGCTCGCGTTCACGATCCGCGAGGGGCTCCCCGTCACCGTCACCGACCGCGAGTACCCCTGCCTGACCGGCGAGCGTGACGCCCGCGCCGTCGAGCGCGAGATCGACAGCTTCCTCTCCGAGTCCCTCCCCGAAACCGGCGTGTTCTCCTCCGTCGACCCGGGGGCGATCGACGCGCTCTACGGACCGACGCACCGCACCGGCGCGCGGGTGGCGCCGCGCGACCATGACCCCTGGCTCACCTACGTCCCGGAGGTCTACGACCGGGCGCTGAAGCACCTGCGCGATCTTTACCGCTCCGAGGGCTATCTCTCGGCAAAGGTGGGCCCCGTCGCCGTCGTCCGCCGGGCGTGTAGACCCGACTCGCCACCGGGCGGCTGCAACCCGGTCGGCGCGCCCCCGAGACCCGCCCCGATCTGCCCGCGGGACGCCGAGGGGCTCCCGGCCGAGCCGCCGCCGCTCCCGCCGTCGATCACCTGCACCCCCGATCCGGCGCGGGGACGGCGCTGCGAGCCCGGCGCGGTGCTCGTCATCCCCATCCAGCTCGGACCTCGCACCGAGCTGTACGACCTCGGCTTCGTCGGCAACGACGCGCTGGTCGAGCAGGAGCTCGCGCGCATTGCCGACCTCGACCTGGGCCGGCCGCTCTCGCTGCCCGACGTGGACGTCGCGCGGCGCCGCCTCCTCGACGCCTACACCGAGGAGGGGTTCGCCTTCGCCCAAGTCGACGTCGAGACGGAGCTCTCCGGGGATCACACGCGCGGTCGCGTCACCTTCGTCATCCACGAGGGTGAGCGGGTGATCGTCTCCGGCGTGGTCATCCGCGGCGCGCGCCGCACGCAAGAGTCCGTCATCCGACGCCGGATCGCGCTCGAGGTGGACCAGCCCTATCGCCGGAGCCTGGTGCGCAAGACTGAGGAGCGCCTCGGCCTGCTGGGGGTGTTCTCCGGGATCGTGATCGAGCTCGAGGGTCCCACGGTCCCGGAACGGCGAAAAACCGTGGTGATCACGCTCCAGGAGAAGGCGCCACAGTACATCGAGCCGCGCCTCGGCTTCAGCACGGGGGAGGGGCCGCGCGTCGCCTTCGAGTACGGGCACCTCAATCTCGGCGGGCTGGCGATGCAGCTCCGCACCCGTGCCGAGCTCAATTACCTCTTCGACTTCTTGATCGCCGAGGACGACGTCCGCGCCAAGTTCGTCGAACTCCGCGAGCGCGAGGGGATCGCCGCCCGCCTCGAGCGCCAGCTCTCGGTCGCGGTCGAGTTCCCCGACGTGGGACTGAGCCCGCTCTTCAGGCTCGGCGTCGAGGGGCTCTCGCTGCGCGACAACTCGCGAGACTACGGGATCTCGAAGAGCGCCGGGTTGGTGACGCTGATGTACCGCCCCTCGCGCCGGGTGTCCGCACAGCTCGGCCCCTCGCTCGAGCTCAACGACGCCGGGATCTTCGGCGAACAAGAGAAGGGGGCGCTCGCCGACTACGTCCGCACACACCCGGGGCGCGCGCGGCTGTTCCGGGTGCCCGAGGGGCGCTCGGTCGCCTTCGCGCAACAGGTGTCCGCCGCCTGGGACCGCCGCGACGATCCCCTGGCGGCGACCCGCGGGACGTTCCTGGGCGCGCGCGTCGAGCACGTGCGCGCGGTCCCCGCCGACGAGCTGGACGAGCTCTTCCGCTGGGACCGGCCGCCGGCGACGACCGCCGACGCCGGCGTCTTCGACGCCGTGGTGAGCGATTTTTTCCGGATCACCACCCGCGCCGCCGGCTACGTCCCCATCGGCGGCGAGGGCTACTCGGTGGCGCTGAGCCTCGGCTGGGGGGTCAACGTGCAGCGCTTCCCGGGGTCGCAGACCTACCCCGATCGCCTGTTCACCCTGGGCGGCGTCGACAGCCTGCGCGGCTTCCTGCAAGACTCGCTAGTCCCCGAGGACATCGCGCGGCAGCTGCTCGACCCGAGCACGGAGCTGACCATCGATCGGGTGGTGATCCGCGGCGGCGACTTCTTCGTCAATCCTCGCACCGAGCTCAGGGTGCCGTTGGTGGCGGGGACCGTCGAGACGGCGCTCTTCGTCGACGCGGGGAACCTCTGGACCGATGCGGCCCGAATGGACCCGCTGAGCGCGCTGGATCCGACCGGCCTGCGCTACACGGCGGGGACCGGGCTGCGCGTCGCGACCCCGATCGGCCCGCTGGTGTTCGACTACGGCCTGAACCTTGAGCGGGTGATCGACACGGCGCGCCGGGACTCGACGGGGACCCGCTTCTGGGAGAACCTCGGGGCGTTCCATTTCAGCATCGGGCTATATTGAGGGAGCTGGTGCCCACCACTAGGACCATCCTGCGACCCGGGCAGCCAGGCGGCGACGCCGCCGGGCACGGGCAGCGCGGCGCCGCGCGAAGGGCCCGGAGCGCCCTCGCCGTGAGGCTCGTCCTCGCGAGCGCGACGCTCCTCGTCGCGAGCGCACCGGGCTGCTCACGGAGCGCGCCCCCAGCTCCGTCGCCGGACGCAGCCCCCACGGTGGCAGCGACGCCACTGAGCGACGGGGCGCCCCTTGCCGCGCCGAGCGCGACCGCGGGCGGCGCCGCGACGACGGCGGAGGCCACGCCCGCGCGCTCGAACGGCCCCGCCGACACCATCCCGCCCGTCGCCGTCCCGTTCGCTCGCGAGCTCGGCGAGTCGGTGACGGGGATCGCGCTCGGCGAGCGTCGGGTGGCGGCGCTGGGCGCCGTGCCGCACCTGCGCGATCGGGAGCGATGGCGTCCGATCCCGCTGCCGGCGAGCGTGCCGCTGGAGCCCCATTCGCGCCTGGACATATACATGGGGCGGGACGACTACCCGCGGATCATGGGCCACGTCTGGACCGAGGAACCGGCGACCGCGCTCACCCGACGGCCCGTGTACCTGCGGTATCGCCCGGCGGGCTGGGCGCCGGCCGGGGACGAACTCGGACGCCTCGGCGGCGCGCGACCCGGCGCGCTCTTCGGCGTGCTCGGGTACGATGATCCCGAGGTGGTCTGCAAGGAGGGCGACGTCTGTCTGGTGAAGCGGCGCACGGGCTGGTCCACCGTCGCGGGGATCGAGCTCTTGCCCATGCGGCTCGCCGGGAGCTCGGTGTTCGCGCTGCGTTCGGGCGGGCTCAGCCAGCTCGGGCCGGATGGCTTCGCCGTCACGCCGCTGTCGGTCCCTGCCGCCACGATCCGTGACGTCTGGGCCACGGGCCCGAACGACGTCTGGGTCATCGTCGAGCGTCCGCCGTCCGGCGGCCTCCTGCGGCTGACCTCCGGGCAGGTCCGGGAGCTGCCGCTGCCGATCGCCGAGCCCCGAGCCCTCTGGGCCTCTGCCGATGACGACGTCTGGGTGGTCGGTGACGGCGGGCTCGCGTGGTTCGACGGGCAGGCCTTCCGGCGGGTGCTGGGGGCCGACCCGCCGCTCAGCTGCGTGGTCGGCCGGGGACGCGACACCCTCTGGGTGGGCGGGCCCACGGGGGTATTCCGCCGCGAGTCTCGCCCCGACGCCGGATCCGCTCAGACCCGGTGACCCGGGACGACCGGCCGAGCTTCGCCTTGCTGGCAACGGCGACGCAGCCGGCTAACCTTGCGCCGCGATGAGCGACGAGGATCCGCACGGCGACTCGCCCAGCGCGCGCGTGCGCACGCCGGCCGCCGGCGCCGACGAGGCCGTCGCGCCCGCGACCAGTGAGGCGGACAGCGGCGTTCCTCCCGACGTGCGCGACGCGCTCGTCGATCCTGCCCTGCAGGAGGACGCCCCGTCGTCGGGACAGGACATGGCAAAGGCCATCCTTCGGGCGACCCTGCCGGTGCGCGCCGCGCTAGTCGCGCGGCGGCGGCGCCGCCGCCCCTGGCGCTGGCGCCTGCTGCTCGGGGGCGTCGCGATGACGGGGCTCGGGGTTGCCCTGCTGTGGTGGGCCGTGCACCGCTTCGACTGGGCGGGGCCGCTGGTCGCGGACTCGCTGCGCGCGGTGATCGGGGCGGATGCCGTCGCGCGCCTCGAGGAGTTCGCCTACGGGATCGAGGATCGGGTGCATCGCCTCACCCGGGCCGGCACCGCCCCGAAAGCGCGCTGGGACGTCCCCGCGCCGGGCCGCTCCGCGCCAAGCGGCTCGGCGCCGGTCCCCTCCGCGTCCGCCTCCACCGCCGCGGCGCCGGGCGCGTTGGCCCCGTTTCGGCCGCGGGACGTCGGCCCCGTCCACCGCGCCTGGTCGGCGCCAGGCGACGGCGAGTGGGTCGCGCTCGAGGATCCGCGGCGACCCGGCGAGGCCCCGCACCTCTTCAAGACGCTCCTCCACCCGGACCGCAACCGGTCCTGGGCGGAGGTGTTCGTGATCGCCGTCGACCTCCGGCGCGCCGTGCTGCACCTGATGCCAGGTTACCAGGAGCCGCAGAGCGAGACGCCCGAGGCCAAGGAGCGGCTCATGCACCGCACGCCCGCCCGCCCGGCGCTGATCCCGACCAGCGACCACGAGGCACTGCTGGCCGCGTTCAACGGCGGGTTCAAGACCGAGCACGGCCGCTACGGCATGCGCATCGACGGGATCACGATGTACCCCCCGCGGGAGCGCGCCTGCGGCATCGCGCTCTTCCCCGGCGAGGATCTCCAGATCGCCGACTGGGACGCGCTCGGTCCGCGCGCGGAGCAGGTGCTCTGGTACCGCCAGGCGCCGCGGTGCATGGTCGAGCGGGGGGAGCTGCACCCGCTCCTCAGCGATCCCGGGGCCACCTGGTGGGGCGCCACGCTCGACAAGGAAACCGTGATCCGACGCAGCGCGATCGGCGTGAACGCGCGTCGAGACGTGCTGTACGTGAGCATCACCAACGCCACCACCGCCCAGGCGCTCGCTCGGGGGATGCAGCACGCGGGAGCGGACGCGGTCGCGCAGCTCGACGTCAACTGGTCGTACCCGAAGTTCTTCACCTTCGCCCCCAAGGCGCCCGGGGGCCCGCTGGTCGCCGTCCCCTTGACCAAGGACTTCGACTGCACGGAGGACGAGCTGCTCCGGGACCGCGCCATGCGCGACTTCTTCTACGTGACGCGCCGGGAACCCGCCGCGGTCGGCGATTGGGTCGCGCAGCACGCGGCGCGGGTCGCCGCGGAGACAGCCGCGGCCCCGAGCGCCAGCGCCCCGGCGAACGGCGCCCCCCCCGCCAGCGCCAGCGCCCCGGCGAGCGGCCCCCCTGCCGCCAGCGCCCCCCGCTGATCTCCTAACGGATCACCACGCAGCCGACCTGGGTGGCGATCCCCGCGATGACCGCCTCGAGGGTCGGACCGTCCTCGGCGAGGAGGAAAGGGAAGGGCCCCTCAGGGTCCCAGCGCGCGTCGCCGGTGTCGTCGAAGACACACGCCGTCTCAGCGTCGAGCGCCGTGCCCCCCGCGCAGGCCAGATCGCTCAGCACCAGCGGGTCGATGCCGTAGCCCCCGAAGCCGACCGCGAACGTCGCCACGCCCGCGCGGCTGAGCTCCCAGGCGACCTCCAGCGCGCTCACCTGCCAGTCGCAAGTGTCCCCGCCGTCGGTGACGAGGAGGACGAACTGCTCCTGGGCGGGGTTGCGCATCCGGGCGAGCGTGTCCCGAGCGACCTCGAGCGCCCCCGCGATCGGGGTGTCTCCGCAGAGGGTGTCCGTCTCGACGTCCAGGGCGGACGCGACGTCGGCGTTCGCCCCGATACAAGGGGGCACGAGCAGCGAGCCCTGCCGGCAAGCCGCGGTCAGACGCGGCGACCGCTCGAGGACCGCCTCGACGGTGGCGCAACCTCCCTCCCCCGGATCCCGCGGGAAAATCTCCAGCCCGAACGCCACCCCCAACCCCGCGTCGCTCCTCACGACGGCCTCGATGGCGTCGATCGCGCGCCGCCACTTCGACTCCTCGAGCGCTGTCGCGGTATCGGGGGGGAGGGTGCCATCGGGCCTCGCCACCATGCTCGTGGACCGGTCGAGCACGATCAGCACCTGCGGCGGCGAGCAGCCGAAATCGCCCGCTCCCAGCTCGCAGGTGAGCGCCGGGGGCGCCGGATCGCCCGGCGGGTACTCGAGGGGCCCGAGCCGCTCCGCTTCGTCCCCGAGCCCCGCGCAGGCGAGCGCCCCGAGCGCCACGACGGCGCCCACCAACCCGGCCCGCGCGGGCGAGAGCGAGATCACTCCGGGATCGTATCACCGCGGCCGCCGCGGGGGGCTCGTCCGCGGGGACCGCGCCGTCACGGCCGCTTGAGCGCCGCGAAGTCCACGCCGGTCCGCGCGACTGAAATCTCCCAGAGCCGCTGGGCAAGCTCGGCGTCGGTCGCCCGCGGTGCCGGGCGCACCCGCCGCGGTGCGCCCCAGAGCTCGAACGGTCCCCGCGGTCCAAACAGCTCCCCGCCGACCACGTCCGCCTGCGTGGCCGCGTACAGCTGCGGCAGCGCGCCGCGGGCGGTCGACTGGGCGAAGAGATGCCCGAGGTTCATGACCCACGCGGTCACGGGCGCCCGTGCCGCGCGCGGCCCCGCGAGCGCGAGGTTAGAGACGGCGTACCCAGGGTGCGCCGCCACGCTGCTCAGCGGCACGCCCGCCGCGCGCGCCCGCCGGTCGAGCTCCAGCGCGAAGAGCAGGTTGGCCAGCTTGCTCGCCGCGTACGCCTCCCATTTGCGGTACCGGCGGTGCCCGTCGAGATCGTCGAAGCGAAGCTGTCCCCGGCGGTGCCACGGGCTCGTCACCGTCACCACCCGCGCGGCGGGCGCCACGAGCAGCCGCTCGAGCAGCCACCCCGTCAACGCGAAATGACCGAAATGGTTGGTGCCGAGCTGGAGCTCGAAGCCATCGGCCGTGTGCGCGAGCGGCATCGCCATTACGCCAGCGTTGTTGCAGAGCACGTCGAGCCGCGGGTGCCGGGCCGCGAACCCCACGGCAAAATCGCGGACCGAGCGGAGGTCGGCCAGGTCGAGCGGCGCCACCTCCAGCCGGGCCGCGGGGAGACGGGCCAGGATTCGAGCGCGCGCCGCCTCACAGCGCTCGGGGCTGCGACCCGCCATGACCACGGTCGCGTGGTGCGCCGCCAGCGCCCGGCACGTCTCGAAGCCGAGACCGCTGCTCGGACCGGTGACCACGATGATCTGACCCGCCAGCTCGGGGATCTGCGCCTCGGAGAAAGGGGAGCTCGTCATCGCGGTCGCCGGCGTCCGAACCGCCGTGTATCACGGCAGCGGCGGCCGGAGCCACCCGTCGCCGCCACGGGTTCCCCCACGGGCGCGACCGGCACGCGAGCCCCGGGGCCGCCGTGACCGCGACGTACCGGCGCGGTAGGTTGCGGCCGTGCCCGAGCTGCCCGAGGTAGAGGTGACGCGCCGTCGGATCGCGCCGCTGCTCTGCGGGCGCGAGATCGCGACGGTGATCGCGAAGCCGGCCTCGGGGTTCTTCCTCACCCCTCCCGGAACGCTGCGCCGCCGGCTACTGGGGCGCCGCGTCGTCGCCCTCGGACGGCGCGGAAAGTACCTCCTTGGCGAGCTCGACGACGGCAGCCGCCTGCTCCTGCACCTGGGGATGACCGGGCAGCTCATCGCGGCTTCCGCCGAGAGCCCTCGGCTCTTCCGCGTCCGGGACCGCCACGCCCGGGCAGGCACGGCGGCTGGCTCGGCCGACAACGAGCACGTGCACCTTCGCCTCGGTTTCCGCGATCGCGGCGAGGAAGTCCTGTTCCGGGACCCCCGTCGCTTCGGGCGGGTCCAGTGGCTCGCGGACGAGGCGGCGAGCCCCCGGCTCGAGCGCCTCGGCGTCGACGCGCTGGAAGCCACGGCGGCCGAGCTCCGTGCCCGTCTCCAGCGCCGAAGGGCGCCCATCAAGGCGCTCCTGCTCGACCAGTCCCTGCTGGCGGGGGTCGGCAACATCTACGCGGACGAGGCGCTCTTCGCGGCCGGGCTCCAGCCGCTCCGTCCGGGCGGAGACCTCTCCCCCCGCGCGATCGCGACCCTGCTGGCGTCGCTCCAACGGATCCTCCGCGCCTCGATCGAGCGGGGGGGGACCAGCATCAGCGACTTCGTCGCCCCGGACGGCAGCGACGGGGATTACGCGAACGAGCTCGGCGTCTACGGCCGCGAGGGGCTTCCCTGCGGCGCCTGCGGCGCGACGATCCTGCGGGCCGTCATCACCGGCCGCTCGAGCCACTACTGCCCGCGCTGCCAGCGCTGAGGGTGGCGCCGCGCCGGGCGCCCCGCGCCTTGACGGGCGAGGCGATCCCGAGGATCTTCCGGCGCCGCATGACCCAGGACGAAGCCAAACGCCTCGCCGCCGAAAGCGCGCTGTCCCACCTCCCGGACCAGGGCGTGATCGGCCTCGGCTCCGGGTCCACCGCGCGCCTCTTCATCCAAGGCGTGGCCGAGCTCGTGCGCTCCGGTCGCCGCCTCATCGGCGTGCCGACGAGCTCGGACAGCCGCGATCTGGCCGAATCCCTCGGCATCCCGCTGCTCACGGAGGCGGGCCCCTGGCCGATCGAGGTCAATGTCGACGGGGCCGACGAGGTGTCCCCGTCGCTCGATCTCATCAAGGGCGGCGGCGGCTTCCTCACCCGCGAGAAGGTGGTGAACGAGGCGGCGCGCATCAACGTCGTCGTGGTCGACGAGTCGAAGCTGGTGCCGGCGCTCGGAACGGGCTTCCCCATTCCCGTCGAGGTGCTCGCCTTCGGGCACCACAACACAGCGGCGGCGCTAGCGCGCTTCGGCGAGGTCAAGCTCCGGCGGGTCGGGGGTCAGCCGTTCAGAACCGACACGGCCGGGTTCATCTACGACGTGGTCACCGGACCGCTCCGGGATCCCCGTGAGCTCGACGCGGCGGTCCGCGCCATCCCGGGTGTGGTGGAGACCGGCCTGTTCCTCGGCCGGGCGGACCTGGTGCTGGTCGCCGGTGACACGGGCGTGCGCGAACTGCGCCGGGCCTGACGCCGCCACAGGAACCGGCTCCCCGCCCCCCACCGGCCTCGGCGGCGGCCGTGAGGACCACGGCCGGCGCGCGGGCAGTCGCGGGCGGTGCCCTGACCCGGCCTCGGCGCGGCTCGACGACCTCGAGCTCGCTCTCCCCGGGGACGATCCCCGCCCCTTCGAGCGAGGGCCCAGGAGGGGAACGGCCAGAAGCGCTCGCCTCGATTGACACCCGAGCCGCCCGAGGCGACCATAACCGAGGTTTTCGCTCCACCTCGGGAAGAACGGACCTTGTCGAAACCGCTGCGGATCGAGGTCGCTGGCCAGACCGACGTGGGCCGCAAGCGCAACCACAACGAGGACAACTTCGCGATCCTCGCGGACTTTGGCCTCTACGTGGTCGCCGATGGGATGGGGGGGCACGCCTCGGGCGAGGTCGCCTCGAAGATGGCGGTGGACACCCTGCAGGAGTTCTTCTCCGCCACCGCCGAGGATCCCGAGCGGACGTGGCCCTACAAGATGGATCGGAGCAAGGGCTACGAGGAGAACCGCCTGATCACCGGGATCAAGCTCTGCAACCTCCGGATCTACGAGGCCGCCCAGCGCAACTCCAAACAGCGCGGGATGGGCACCACGCTGGTGTCGCTCTTCGCCGTCGAGGACGGCGTCTACGTCGCGCACGTCGGGGACAGCCGCGTGTACCGCATCCGCGACGCCAGGCTCGAGCAGCTGACCGAGGACCACTCGCTGCTCAACGACTACAAGAAGATGAAGCACCTGACCGAGGAGGAGATCGCGAGCTTCCCGCACAAGAACGTGATCGTGCGCGCCCTCGGCATGAAGGACACGGTGAAGGTGGACACGCGCTTCGAGCTGCCGCGCGCGGGGGACACGATGGTCCTCTGCACGGATGGCCTCTCGGGACCGGTCCCCGACGCGGAGATCCTCCGCCTGACCGTGGAGGCGCCCGACCTGGCCACGGCGGCGAGCCGCCTCATCGACGCGGCCAACGTCGCCGGCGGTCCCGACAACATCACCTGCGTCGTCGCCCGCTGGATCGAGTAGCGACGACTCGGTTCACCCCCACTGACGGGGGAGGACCAGCCGAGTGGAGGGGGGATTGAACGCAATCGTGGCGGGCGCGCGTCAGGGCGGCGGCAGCACGCGGATGGGCGCGGGAGGCTCGACGAGGACCGCGGAGCCCGAGATCGGGTAGAGCACGGCCCAGATGGCGAGGATCACCGCCAACATCACCAGGCTGGTTACCAGGTAGGTCTGGATCGGCGGTTGGCGCTCCGTGCTCCAGCCGTCGGAGAAGAACTTGCCGCCGCTGCGGACGCGGAGCTTGCGCTGCACGCCGCTCAGCACGTCGGGCGTTTCGGGCTCCGCGCCGAGGGCGCCGCGCAGCAAGCGCCCGAGGTCGGCGTCGCCCTCGCCGAGGGCGTCCGGCGCCGGGTCCCCGACGTCGGGGTCGACGGGAACTTCGCGTCCGCTCTCGTCCTCGGTGCTCATCCGATCTTCTCTCCCATCGCACGCTCGACGGCGCCCTTGAGCATGGCGCGAGCGCGGTGAATGCGGCTCTTCACGGTCCCGTCGGGCAACCCGGTGATCTCGGCGATCTCCTCGTAGCTCAGATCCTCCACGTCGCGCAGGATCAGCGCCGCGCGGAAGTCGGGGTCGAGCTCCGCGATGCAGGCGTGCACGATCGCCTCGAGCTGGAAGCCCTCGACGAGGTGATCCGGGCGCGCCACGTCGCCGAAGGTGACCCCCTTGGCCTCCTCGAGGGTGGCGCGCTCCGCCATCGGCTCGAGCTCCGCCTGCGAGCCCTCGTGGCGCCGGGCCAGGTACTTGACCCGGTTTTTACAGAGGTTGGTCGCGATCCGGTAGATCCAGGTGCTGAGCTTGGAGTCCCCGCGAAACTGGTCGATGGCCTTGAAGACCTGAACGAAGACCTCCTGGGCCATGTCCTCGGCCTCGCTCCGCCGCCCCACCATCCGGAAGACCAGCCGGAACACCCGCGTCTCGTAGGCCTGGACGAGCTCGTTGAACGCACGCTCGTCCCGCGCCTTCAGGCGCTCGACGAACCTCTGCTCGACGTTCTCAGGCGGTTCCGACACGTCCCACCAGCCGCACCCAAGGTAGATCGATTGCGCGGCGGCGTCGCGGTCCGCGCGCTCGCCGCCCACCCGCGGAGGGGACGAGCGGGCCGCGAGGCGGGACATGGGCAGCGGACAACCAAGCCCGACTCAGGGTTCCCGGGCCGGACCGCGGGTGCGCCCCGCAGGGCGAGCCGTGCCGCTCGCGCGGGGAGTGCGCCCCGGCGCGCCTCGCTGGCGGCTCACCGCGGCGGACTTCGGGGCGAGGTGCTATGGTGCCCGCCGCTCCTTCCGGCGTCGTTCAAAGGCAGGACAAGGGACTTTGAATCCCTGAATCATGGTTCGATTCCATGCGCCGGAACCGTTTCCGTTCACGGCCTCCTGACCGGTAAGGACCGGCCGAGATCCGCCCCGCTGGCGTCGTTGCTCCTGCGCTCCGGTGCTCGTCGCGCCTAGCCAGCAAGGCGGCTTTCGGCCGGGTCGAAGGGGGGGTGAACGCATATGCGGAACCCGACCGCGGGCGGGCGCTGCTCACCCGCGGTCGCGCGACCCCGGCTCGGTGCCCGCGGGGGCTGCGGGGGCGCACGAGTGGTACCCGAACGTACCCCGCGCCCTGAGCCCCTGCTCGGCGAAGCGCCGGTACAGCTCGTGCAGCGCCCGCGCCGAGTCCGCGTCGCCGAGCCGCGCCAGCGCGTCCGCGATCGCCTCGATGGTGCTCCGGCTCTCCGCGGCGGGCGCGCGGCGCAGCCGGAGCGGCGGCGGCGGGGCAGCGGGCAGCACGAGCCGAGGCAGCGGCCACAGCGCGGGCACGCGGTGGAGCATGCGGCGCGCCTCGCGCCAGGTCCCGTCGAGGACCACGAGCCGCTGCGCCGCCGCCGCGGCCCCGCTCTCCGCGCCGCCGTCCGGGAAGAGGAGCGCCACGGGCGCGGGAGCGGCGGCGAGCCAATCCGCGAGCGCCTCCGACGCGGCGACCAGATCGTCTCCGCAATCGATCAGGCGAGCGGCCGGGAGCGCGAGCTGCGCGAGGCGCGCCGTCCCCGAGCTCCGGCGGGCCTCGGCGTGGTGGCGCAGGATCGCGATCTCGATCGGCGGCGCCAGGGTGGGAACGTGCGCGCAGACGCAGTAGGCGCGCACGAGCCAGCAGCGCGGGCAGCGACCGGGGAGCGCGGGATCGGTGCGGGAGCGCAAGGCGGCTTTCGTCCCTGGGGCACGGGGCAGGGTCAGGCGCCGCCGGGGACTGCGCCAGGCGCGGCGCCCCCGCGGAGACGGGCCACCGCGGCGAGCGCGGCGGCCTCTCCCTGTCGGATACAGTCTGGGATCCCCACGCCGTCGAAGGCGGCGCCGGTGACGTACAGCCCCGGCAGCTCGGCGAGCCGGGCCCGGATCCGCGCGACGCGCGCCCGGTGACCGACGACGGGCTGGGGGTTGGCCGCGACGTGCCGGAAGACGCGGCTGAGCCGCGGGCGCCCGAGCGAGCCCATCAGCCGCTCGAGCTCGGCGAGGGCGAGCTCGCCGAGCTCGTCGTCGTCGTGCTCGGCGAGGAGGGTCGGATCGCGGGCGCCGCCGAGGAACGCGCGGAGCAGCACGCTCCCCGTGGGGGCGCGCGCCGCCCACTTGGACGACACCCAGGTGGCGGCCATGATGCGCGCCTCTCCCCGGGGCACGATGAAGCCCACGCCATCGAGCGGGTGACGGACCGCCGCCGCGTCGAGCCCGAAGAACGCGGTGGCCGTGGACACGTAGGGGATCTGGGCGAGCTCGCCCGCGAGCCCGGCGTCCGGGACGAGGCGCGCGGCGACGTGGGCCGGGGCCGCCACCACGACGGCGTCGGCCGGCAGCCGCTCCGCCTCGCCGCAAGCGACGACGAAGCCCTCCGGGCCGTGCTCGATGGCGGTCGCGCCCACGCCGAGGTGCAGGGCGCCGGACGGCAGCCGCGCGACGAGCGCGTCGATGAGCGCGCCCAGGCCGGGACGCAGGGTCAGAAAGGGGCTCTGGGCCTGCTCGTCCGCGCGCCGGAGCCAGCGCAGCAGCTCACCGAGCCCGCCGCGCGACGCCGACGGCGCGGTCGCCGCACCGTCCGGCGCCGCCACCGGTCGACCCGCGGCCGCCCGCTGCGCGAGGAAGAGCCCGCGGACCAGGCTCCCGTGCCGCGCCTCCAGGCGGACGAGCTGGGGAAAGGTGGCCTCCGCGCTGAGCGCCTCGGCGTTGCCGGCGTAGATCCCGCCGAGCAGCGGCTCCGCGATCACCCGCGCCGCCTCGTCGCCGAAGCGCCGCCGGATGAAGCCGCCGAGCGCCTCCTCCTCGCCAGCGGGGCGGCCCCAGCCGCTCGGCAGCAGCAAGTCGCCGAGCGCACGCGCTTTTCCCTCCCAGCTCAACAGCGGCGTGCTCAGCATCGGTCCCAAGCGGGTGGGCACCGCGAGCGCCATGCCACCGGGCAATCGCTCGAGCCGCCCGCGCCAGGCCACGTAGGCGCTGCGCGCGAGGGGCGAGGCGAGCGCGTCGCCGAGCCCGAGCTCGCCGATGAGGCGAGTCGCCTCCGGCTTGGTGCGCAGGTACGCGTCCGGTCCCCCATCGAGCAGAAAGCCGCTCCGGCGCTCGGTCTCGATGTTTCCGCCGGGCCGCGCCCGGGCCTCGAGCACGGTGAGCGCGAGCTCCGGCGCCAGGCTCGCGATCCGGTGCGCAGCCGCCAGCCCCGTGATGCCCGCGCCCACCACCACCACCCGCGGCTGGCGCGCAGCCGGGCTCGACGCCTCCACCCGGCCGGCGGTCATAGCTCGGAGAGGGCGGCCTCGAGCTCGCGGAGCGTCTTGCCGTCGCCCTTGGCCTCGGCGACCTTCAGGCCCGCTTCGATCCAGTCCCGCGCCTCCGCGTCCCGCCCGAGGTCCATCAGCAGGCGCCCCGCGATGAAGTACATCGCCAGGTAGCCCGGCTCATCGCGCCGGAGCGCCGCGAAGACCTCGAGCGCCACCTCGTTCCGCCCCTCCTTCCGGTGCTCGAGGGCGAGGGCGTAGCGCGCGAAGGCGTCGGCCTTCCCCGACTCGACGAGCTCGGTGAGCATGGCGAGGCGCGGGTTCATGACGGGGAGGAACCTAGCGTCGGGGAGGCGCGCTGTCACCCGCGCGGGACCGGAACCGGAACCGGAACCGGAACTGGAACCGGAACTGGAACCGGAACTGGAACTGGAACCGGAACTGGAACCGGAACTGGAACCGGAGCCGGGACCGGAGCCGCTGCACCGGGTCGCACTCGCCTTGCGGGAGGTCACGCGACGAACGGGCCGCCGGCGGGACCGCCGGAGCTCGTGGTGGCCGCGCCGCCGGGGACCGCAGCGGTGGCCGGCGGGGTGGCGGCTCCGGCTGCGGGGGCGCTCGTCGTGGCGGCGCCGGGCGTCGTCGCGCCGCTGGCAGGCGCGACGGGCGCGGGGGGTTCTTCCGCTGTCCGGCGGCGCCCGCCCCGTCCCGCGTAGAGGGACGGCACGACGGCGTCGGCGTCGCCCTCCCGCCAGCGGAGGTAGCTGACGGCGCGCCGCACGTCGTCGTAGGTCTTCCAGAAGAGGGTGAAGGCGCGCACCGTCCCCGTCGGCCCCCCTCGCCGCCGATTTCGTGAAAAAGCGATCGACCGACGCGGCAGCGCGCTCGTCGTCCCTCGCCTCGCGACGTCTCCCGGAGGCACCGAGCTAGCGGGGGCGGACCCCGGCGGTCTGGCGAAGGGCAGCCAGCTAGCAATGGGTGGACCCAGGGGGTCCGCGCGGGGCAGCTCGCTAGCGGACCGGGCTGCCGAGGTACCTCACCAGCGAGGCCTTCGCCCGCTCGGCCGCGCTCAACGGCCCCGATCGTACCAGCGGGGCGGGACCAGGATCCGCAAGGGGCGACGTGGCACCAGCGCGCCCGCGAGCTCTTGCCACTCTTGGATCTGCTGTTGTGAGAGCTCGGGGAGCAGTGCGACCTGGAACGCGGTCGATCCCTGCGCCCGAAGGTGGCGGTGAAACCACGCGGAGAGGTTGCGCCGGCCCCGGGTCACGTCGGAGCTGAACATGCTGACCAGCACGTCGGTGCCGCTCACGTCGCCCTGCCGCTGCGCGTGCTGGCGCTGATCGGCTCGGGGTGCCACCGGCTCTCGGAGATCGCGGGGCGACTGGGCAGGCCGCCCACCTCCCTCGCGCGGCCGCTCGCCTCGCTGGTCGAGCTCGGTCTGGTGCGGCGCGATCTCCCCTTCGGGGCGTCGCTGGCGGACTCCAAGCGAACGGCTTATCGCCTGGCCGATCCCTTCCTGCGCTCGTGGTTCCGGTTCGTCGAGCCGAACCGCTCGCGCCTCGAGGCCGGGCTCTTAGCGGCGGTGTCGAGCGAGGTCGAGCAGGGGCTCGCCCGCCACGTGGCGGGGACCTGGGAGGATCTCGCCCGCGATTCGGTGCCGACAGCAGGGTGTCACGGTCGAGCCTGGGGCGCAGCGGCCTCCTGGTGGGGCCCGGGGCTCGACCGCCGCCCGCTCGAGCTCGACGTCGTCGCCGAGAGCGCGAACCGAACCGAGCTCCTGGTCGGCGAGGTGAAATGGCAGGATGACGTCGACTGGCCTCGCGAGCTCGCCGCTCTCCGCAGCAAGGCCGCCCGACTCCCGCTCGCTCAGGGGCGCGCGGTGCGGCTCGCCTTCTGGTCCAAGCGCGCCCCGCGGCGCCTGCCCCCCGACGTCGAAGGTTTCACCCCCAGGCGGGTCCTCGCCGCGCTCCGTTGAACAGGAGAGATGAGCGCGCGCGCTCGCCGCCGCGTCGGTGAGCGGATTGCGGCCTCGGCGGCCACCGCGTCACGGCGGCGCCCAGGACCCACCGCCCGCTGCGGCTCACTCCACGGCGAACGCGCGGCTCACGACCGGGATCGGTCCGCGGCTGCACCCCGCCTCGCTCAGCGCCTCACCGGGGGTGCAACCGACCGAGTACCCACCGGTGAAACGATAGGTGCCGGCCTCGACGATCGCCGCGTGCGGCTCGACATAACGCGCCCCGGGCCGCACCTCGACCGCGACCCCCTCCCAGGCGCAGATCACCATCGGGCCGATGTACTCCCAGGCGTCGCCGTTCTGCTGTTCGAGCGCCACCGTGCCGCAGCCGGGCAGGAAGATGCTCTCGTCGGTGGGGTTCTCCCAGCGCGGATCGATCTGCTCCTCCGGAGCGTAGACGTCGCGGTCGATCTCGATCCGCGGGAGGCACTCGGCGAAGGCCGTCAGGGGGCAGCAGAAGCGCTGGATCCCGGTGGCGAGGTCCACGCAGCCCAGGTCGAGCATGGCCTGGTGGTCGTAGTCACCTCCGCACTCCCACACGATCCCATCCTCGTCGCACTCCCTCGTCGGCGTGCAGCCGATATCGCAGGAGGCCGGCAAGCCGCCCACGCCGCCCGCGCCCGCGCCACCGGGCCCGACACCGCCCGTGCTCGCGCCGCCCACGCTCGCGCCGCCGGGCCCGACACCGCCCGTGCTCGCGCCGCCCGCGCCACCGGGTCCAATGCCGCCCGTGCCCGCGCCGCCGGTCCCGCACACGATGGAGTCGAAGGTGCCCTCGGGGCAGGGGCAGCAGCCGTTATTGAACGGCTCGTCGCCACACTCCTCGACGCACTCGTAGGGGCGGACGCAATCCACCTGCTCGCAGTCGAGGCCGCCGGTGCCGCCCGCGGGAGCGCCTCCCGCCGGCGATCCCCCCGCCGGGGCACCGCCTGCCGGGGAGCCTCCCGCCGGCGATCCCCCTGCCGGGGCGCCGCCTGCCGGCGCTCCTCCACCCGGAGATCCCCCCACGGGGGCGCCGCCCGTCGCGCGCCCGCCCGTCACCGCACCGCCCTCGCTCACGGCGCCAGCCTCGCTCTCGTTACCCGCCTCGTTCGCGCCGCCCGTCGCGCGCCCGCCGCTCGCGGGGCCGCCGCCCGTCTCGCCGCCACCCGTCTCGGGACCGCCCCTGGTCGCGTCCGAGTCGGGGCCGTCGTCTTCGCCGCAAGCCACGACGCCGATCGACGCGACGAGCGCGAGGGTGAGCGAGGGCCAGATCCTCCGGGTAACGTGGTGGCGCATCGCAAGACTCCCTTCCCCTGCCGCTGCCTCGATTATGCGCGCTCGGTGGCCGTTGCGCCCCTCCCGATCCGGGGGTGGAAAGTGGAGATCCCATCGCGCCGCCGCGACCGAATCGGATCGGTGCGCGGACGACGAGGGGCTGCACAACATCCAGTCCATCGACGAGCTCGTGATCCAGGCCAACGACGGCCTGGCCGATCTCCGTGGGCTTCGGGGACTCGCCTCGCTGTCCGGTTTCCAGGTCAACCAGAACCCCCTGCTCCGCGATTTCTCGGGGCTCGAAGGGCTCCCGTGGATCGGCGACCTGGGGCTGTCCGTCACCGGCAACGCGGCCCTGGTAGACTTCACGGGGCTCGGCAGCGTCACTTCCATCGGCAATTCCTGCTACGTCTCCGGCAACTCCAGCCTGACATCCTTCACCGGGCTCGAGGCGCTCACGCGCTTCGCCTGGTCGCTGACCATCTCCAACCACCCCGCGCTCACCGGCCTCGAGGCGCTCTCCGGGGTGACGGAGATCCGGGCCGCCGTCACCATCTCCGACAACCCCCTGCTGCCCTCCTGCGCCATCGACGCCTGGCTCGCCCCGCTCGGCGCCACCTGCACCTGCTCCGGCAACGACGACGCCGCCACCTGCGGATGAGGGGCGGGCGCGGGAATCGGGCGTAGAATGGTCGGGATGGCGTCCGATACTAGGCAACCTGGGCGTGTCGTCTTCGTCGGGCTGCTGGCCGCCGGCCTCGCAAGCGGCGCTTGCCGCGGCAGGGTGACCTCGGACAGGGACGACGACGGGCGCGGCGAGGCGGGGACGCGCACGATGGGGGGCGCCCTCGCTGGAGGCGGCGCCGCGGGGACGGACGGTCAGGAAGGTTCGTCAGGAGCCGCTCCACCGGTGGGCGGTGCGGTGACAGGTGGTGGGCTCGCGACGGGCGGCGCGGGCGCGACGGGCGGCGCGGGCGCGGGCGCCGCTCCATCCACGGCCGGTGCCGGCCCGGGCGCCGCAGGGGCGGCCGGCGGCGACGAGACGATGCCCGGCGGCACGGCGGGCGCCGCGGGGGCGGCCGGTCGCGGGGACGCCCCCGCGACCGCTGGCGCCGGCGCCGCGATCGGATCCGCGGGAGCGGCCGGCCACGTCGAGCAAGCGGGCGGCGGAGCCGCGGGCAGCGCGGCGACCGGTGGCGATGGCGGCGCCTCGACGTACGAGGCCTTGCGAGGCCATTACCTGCTCACCATCGCCCACCCACCCGCGGTGTCGGGCTGCGTTGCGTCGGTGACGGCCGCCGACCTGCCCCTTGACCTCGCGCCCCCGCGCGCGAGCGAGATCGACGCGCTCATCGACCTCGTCACGGTGGCGACGAGCCCGCTCGCTCCCGACGAGCTCGTCTTCCCCGCGCAGTACTCGACCACCGGTGCGCTGCACCGCCCCGAGCTCCGACTGCGCGTCCGGGATCGGTCGCTCGCCGGTGACGGGATCGTCCTGGTCCCCTACGACTGCGGACCCGAAGAGACGGAGGTCCGGGAGGTTCCCGTCACGGTGCTGCGCGAGGACGACACCCCTCACCTCTTGCCGCGCCACAGCTTCCCGGGCCCCGCCGTCCCCGCGGGCGGGCTCTTCACCTTCGCTGCGGATCAGGGGCTCGACTTGCCCACCCCCGCGGGCACGGTCTGGGACACCCACCTGCGCTTTGGCGAGCACGGCGCCGAGCTCCTGACCGCCTTGGACGGGACGACGGGGGAGCCCCTCCCCGTCGAGTGGCAGGGCTGGCCCTGGGGGCCGGCGGCGGCGCTGGGCTTCGCGGATTTCACCGCGGTCGTGGGTCGACGGGTGGCCTTCGAGCTCGAGCGGGAGCTGGTGAGCTTCGCGGGGTTCGAGGCGGTGCTGACGGACCGCGGCTTCACGGTGGTGTCCTCGGGGCTCCCCGCGAACCTCATCGACTTCGACGCGGGGCCCCATGAGGGCGCGCACGGCGCCGTGAACTACCACGGGCCCGGCGCAGCGGACTCCCCCTGCGAGGCGGGCGGCTGCCTCGAGCTCGGCGGGCCCTTGACGGCCTGCGCCGACTGGGACGAGCGCGGCCCCGCGGCGATGCTCGCCTTCCGCCTGGCAACGATCTCGAACCAGCACCAGGTCCGGTACCGCGTCCGCTACCAGAGCTCGGCGGAATCGGCGCCCGCGCTCTGGTGGTGGGAGCAGTCGGCCTGCAGCGAGGACCCATTCCGGGCCGTCGACGGCCTCTCGGCACTGCCCGAGCCGGACGGGCCCTTCACCCACGCCTCCGACTGGCTCGACGTCGACCGTCCCTTCTGCATGGGGCCGGAAACCGACAAGGGCATGGCGATCGCGCTCGGCTGCACCGACGCGGATCCCGCGCCCGCGGTGCGCCTCCTGGTCGAGCGTGTCGAGGTGGTCGCCGCGGAGTAGCCGCGAGGAGACGTCGATCGACTCGTCGAGGTGAACCGCGAGCGTCCGCGCCGAGGTGTGCTCGTCCGTCCAGAGCTCCCGCGTGGCGCAGCGCTCGAACGGCAGGGCTCGCCGAAGGATCTCCTGGAGCCGCTCGAACCCCCTCGATCCCGGGCCCTCAGCGGAGGCAGGGTCGCGGTCGCCGGCGCGCGACGCTTGCCCAGCCGGTCACTATGCGATACTGGATTCCCGAAACCTATGTCGCATGAAGAAGAGCTCCGGACGGCGCCGTGGGGCCGTTGGTGAGGTCGACGCGAGGCCTGGCCACGCTGGCGGCCGCCGTCGGGACCCACCTCGTCCTCGGCAGCGTCTACGCCTGGAGCGTCTACGAGCCCGCGCTGAGGGCTCAGCACGGCTTCTCACGGCTCGCCGCGCAGGCGGCCTTCGGCACCACCATCGCGTCCTTCGCCCTGTCCATGCTGGTCGCCGGACGGCTGCTGGAAACCTTCGGCGCGCGGACGCTGCTGCGCGTGGCGGCCCTCGTCTACTCGGTCGGTCACCTGCTGGCAGCCGGCCTGGGCGCCGGCGTGGCGGCGACGATCCTGGGCATCGGCGTCATTGGCGGCGCGGGGATCGGGGTCGGCTACGTCTCCGCGCTCACCGCAGCGGTAACGGCCGCTCCCGCGCGGCGCGGGCTGATCACCGGCCTGGTCACGGGCGGGTTCGCGGCCGGCAGCGCGGTCGCGGCCCCCGTCGTCACCTCGTGGCTGGCGCGAGGGTGCTCGGTCCCCGCGGCGTTCGCCGCCCAGGGGGCGCTGGGCCTGGTGGGGCTGTGGTTGGCCAGTCTTTGGGTCGGCGCTCGGTCGGCCCAGCCTGCGCCGGCGACGCCGGCGCGAGTGCCGCGAGCGAGCGGCCGGTTCTTGGCCTGGAGCGCGGGCGGCATGTTCGGCTCTAGCTTCGCCGGTCTGACGGTCATCGGCGGTCTCGCCTCGCTGGCGACCGGCAGCGGTGAAGGCCCGGTCCTCGGCGCGGCCATGGTGGTCGCCTTTGCGGTCGGCAACACACTGGGACGGCCGATCTGGGGGGCCCTGTTCGACCGCTTCGATCGGATCACCGCCCCCGCCGCGCTCGGCGGGCTGGGCCTCGCCATCCTGGCGCTGGCATCGTCGCCCTCCCGCCCGGGGGTGCTGCTCGGGGGCGCCCTCGCCGTCGGCTTCTGCTTCGCCGCGGGGTTCGTGGTCTACGCGGCCAACACGGTGCGACGCCTCGGCCCGGCGAGCATGGCCCGCGTCTACCCGGTGGTCTTCCTCGCCTACGGCCTCGCCGCGCTGGTCGGGCCACCCATCGGCGGCGCCCTGCGCGACTGGTCCGGAGCGCCCGCCGGGGCGCTGCTCACCGCCGCCGTGGTGGCGCTCGCGACGGGGACGGCGCTGTTCGTAAAGGGGCGAGCGGGAAACCAGCCCTAGAGCACCGCCACCCGGGCGCGACCGCGGGCTTCAGCCCAGGATCCCCTCGAGCTCGCCCACGCCGCCGTGGTCCTGACACCAGGAGATGATGCGGCGACCCAGGGGGTCGAGATCGCTCGAGGCGCCGAGCTCCGCGAGCTCCGACTGGAAGAACCGCGCCAGCACCTCCGCGCCCTGGTCGTAGGCCTCCGTCCCGACCTCCGGCTGGGTTTCCACCTGGAGGAACCAGTGAGGGATCGGGACGCCCTCGATCTGCACCGAGGTCGGGCAGTATCCGAGCAGAGAGCTGCGCGCCGCCACTAGCTGGTCGGGTCGAAACTTCACTCCGCCCCGACGCGCCAGGAATTCTCGCGCCAGCCATTGGGGCATGAACCCGACCTGCCACGACCCGACGTGCTGGTTGGGGATCAGGACGTACCGCGTCCGGGGGCTCTCCCGGATCTGCGAGAGCAGGAGGTTCGCGAGCGCCACCCTGCGTCCGGTGGCGAAGGGCCAGAAGGAGCCGATGCCTTCGCTCCGTAGCCCCTCCTCGGAGACGATGCTCGGGTTGTCGTGACCCCGAGGGGCGACGAGTCGCCAGAGCCAGGCGAGCGGCGCCGGCAAGACGTGGAAGAGGCCCAGGATACCGTAGCTCGGGGCGTCGGCGGTGCAGGGCGGCGCGCGGACGCCGAAGCTTCGCACGTCGACCTCCACCTCGCCGTTCAGGACGTTGGGCACCAGCTCGCGCGGTAGGATTACGCGCGGGTTGGGGCACCGACGGCCGGGCGCGTCCTCCTGGTGCTCCCAGATGAGGCAGGTCGCGCCGGGCACGGCCCACAGGTTGAGGAAGACGAGGGGTCGAGCGGGACTGACCGTGACCCGCTCGAGCTCGTGGTCCGTCCCGTACGCCTGGATGTGGTTCACTCGGACGAACCAGCCGTCCTCGGCGTCGCGGACCACGAGCTTGTCGCTGCCCGCCTGCATCGCCGGGTGGCAGAGCGCCATGTCGTCGGTCACCGGCCGGAGCGCGCAGGCCTGGGGGATCGCGATCATGCGGACCTCCCCCGTGACGAGGTTCTTCCCCAGCTGCAGGCGCCCGTCGGGCTCCCGGTGGGCGTACTCGAGCATCTCGCTCTTGCCGCCACCGCTCGCGCCCTCGTGCAGGATGGTGAGGGTGTTGTCGTACGGGGTGACGACCTGAACCGTCGAGCCATGCACCGTGAGCCACCCCTCGCTCTCGCCGATGTTGAGCAGCACACCGTACACCCCCTTCTTCGCGCTGGGGCCCGGGTAGAGGTTGAGCGAGAATACCTCGTGCAGAGCGGGCGTGCGGTTGTGCACCACCACCTGGCGGCCGACGCAGTGGGTGTGACGGAAGGGCGGCGCGACCAGGATGGCGGCACGGGGCTGCCACTCGCTCTGATCGGTGATGGGCTCGAAGACAGGGCGCTGGAGGTCGGCGAGCCCCATCGCGAAGAAGGCCGCCTCGGCCGGGCAGACCAGGACGGCCGAGAACCGTAGGGCCTCACCACCGACCCAGAACGGGAGAACCACAAGCCGTTGCCGGGCGAGCCAACCCAGCACCTCCGCCCGGAGATCCGAGAACGGGGTGCCGAAGCGGTCCCCGAAGCGCGGCTGATCCGTGGGCCCGGCGTCCCCGACGACCAGCGAGTCGGGATCGCGGCGGCGCATGTACGGGTCGGGATAGTTGACCGCAACCCCGTTGCGCACCCGCACCACCTCGGCCTCGACGACGGGTTGACCGTCGGGCAGGTCGAACACGACCTGGTGCCGGCCGCACCCCTCTTCCCCGAGGGCCAGCGCCACGAGGTGCTCACGCCCGGTGGGGTGGATGACCTCCGGCGCGCGCGAAACCGCCGCGCCGATCTCGGGCGCCACCCGGGCCAGGGCCTGCAGGAGCGCTGCGGGCGACGGGGATCGAGCGTTCGACGGGGCGTGCATGGGGATCCTCTTCGGTGAGGGGCTCCGCCCCCGAACCGGACGACGCTTGGCGCTCATCCAGGGGCGCGGGGGCGCGGCAGCGTCTCGCAATATGCGACTAGGGTTTCGTGTAACCTGGATCGTTGGTGGGCGCAACGCGTTTTCGGGTGAACGGCTCGCCGGGGGCTCGCCAGCGGGCTCGACGGCTTGCCACCACGGCCGGCTGGTGCGATGGACGAAGGGTGATCTTGCCGGAGCGCAGCGCCGCCGTGCCACGACCCCCGGCCCCCCCTGCGCGGGTCCACGACTCGACGGAGCCGCGGTGGAGCCGTAGCCAACCCGGTCGCGCCGACCACGATCAGCGAGGGGAAACGGCATGACCGGATCACGGACGGTGCGGCGCCCCGCGGCGCCCAAGCCGCGAAGCTCGCGGACCGCCCCCGAGCCAGACGCGCCCGGCTGGACTTTCCTGACCAACCACGCACACGTGCTCCTGTGCATCGCGAAGCAGCCGTCGGCCACCATGCGCGACGTGGCGACGCAAGTGGGGATCACCGAGCGCGCGGTGCAGCGGATCGTCGCCGACCTCGAAGCCGCTGGGTACCTCGAGCGCCGCCGGGCGGGACGCTGCAATCGTTATCGGGTGAAGGAGCAGATGCCGCTCCGTCACTCCCTCGAGCAGCACGAAGAGGTTTCGTCGCTCCTGGCCTTGGCCCGCGGCGGCCAGGCGGGCGGCGGTCGCTGACGAGCGCCCCGGCCCCTGTTGGGCCTGACGCCTCCCGCGGCGGCGCCGACGCCCAGCGGGCGGCGGCCCCCCCCGCTCCAGTCCGGGAGGGGGCCGGAGCCGAGGGGCGGCCGCCGAGTGGCGGTTCCCGTAGCAGACGGGTCGAGTCCGGCCGTTACGGCGACCCGCTTCGGTCCTCGTCCGCCCCCAGCCCCGCGAATACGCGAGGGAAATGGGCGTTGGCAGGCCCTCCCGGGGGCGTCGCGACCTCTCATTTAGAGCCCAAGCTCTCGTCCCGGACCAACGGCGACCCTCCCTCTCATCGGGCCGATGACCTCGCCTGGGCGGCGTCCCGCGACCGACCCGCGTCATGACAGTTGCTTCCGTTGGGAAAGAGGCTCTCCATAACGGGGTCAGTGTCGGTCGGGGTGCGTGCCCGGCGGCGTCGCGCGCGTCCCAAAGACCGGCGGCGCTCGAGCGAGCGTTGCGAGCCACGCAGTGAGGACGAAATGGCGAGCATGAAGCGGACCCTTCAGGCGGCGGTGTCGACGGTCCTCTGGCTCGCGGCGGCGAGCTGCGCGGAGACGGCGCTGAACCCCGAGCTTCCCGGCATCGGAGCAGCCGGTCCCGCTGGCTCCAGCGGCGTGTGCCCCACCGGCGCGACCCAGTGCGACGGTACCTGCGTGTCCCTGGCGAGCAGCCCGACCAATTGCGGGGCCTGCGGCGCGACCTGCAGCGCGGGAACCACCTGCGAGGGCGGCCAGTGCGTCTGCGAGGACGGGCTCACCGATTGCTTGGGCACTTGCGTGGATCTCCAGAGCGACGGCGCCAACTGCGGCGCCTGTGGGACGGCGTGCGTCGGCATGGTCTGCTCGCATGGCGCCTGCACCGCGAACTGCGGGACGGAGACGCAGTGCGAGTCGAGCTGCGTGGACATCGACACCGACTCGCGCCACTGCGGCGGCTGTGGCATCGCCTGCCCCCCCGGTCAGACCTGCCAGGCGCGCGAGTGCAAATGCCCGCTCGGGCAGGAGGCATGCGACGGCACCTGCGTCGATGTGGCCACGAGCTCCGCCCACTGCGGCGCCTGCGGCGTGGCCTGCGACCCCGGCGTGGCCTGCGTCGCGGGCGCCTGTCAGATCCCGGAGGGCACCGGTGGTGTCACCGGGACCGGGGGGGCCCTCGACGGGACCGGTGGCGTCGTCGAAGGCGCCGGCGGCACCCCCCCAAGCGCCGGCGGCAGCCCCCCCGGCACCGGCGGCATCAACCCGGGCACCGGCGGCATCAACCCGGGCACCGGTGGCA
>CAYZQO010000001.1:52193-202359 GCA_964480725.1 uncultured Polyangiaceae bacterium
GGCACCGGCGGCATCAACCCGGGCACCGGCGGCATCAACCCGGGCACCGGTGGCACCACGGGAACCAGAGCCTACAGCGTCGGCGAGGGAGCCTTCGTGTCCGTGTGCGGCTGGCACGGCTTCGCGTGGACCGGCGCTGGCCCCGACAATCTCAGCACCGTCTCGCCGACGAGCTTCAGCGACCAGGCGGCGGGCGCGCCGCTCTGTGCCACGGGGAGCGTGGGCGCCGATCCGGACTACGGCGGCTACGCGATGATCGGCATCAACGTCGGCCAGGAGAACACGGGGGAGTCGGAGCCGCCCAACGCGGAGATCGTCCCGACGGGCACGGGTCTGTACGTGAGCCTGACCAACAACGCCTCGAACTCCTTCCGCATCCAGATCCAGGACTCCCTGGGCGCCGACAGCGCCGACCACCGCTGGTGCGCCCTGTACTCCGGGCCCGGGGTCATCGCCTGGTCCGACTTCAACACCAAGTGCTGGGACGACAGCGGCACGCCCTACTCCAAGCAGCCCATCAACGCGATCCTGGTGATGGTGCCCGGTCACAACCAGAACGCCACGCCGTTCGACTTCTGCGTGACCGAGATCGCCCCCGCCGGCGATCCGAGCTGCCCCCGCGCGGGCTAGATTCCGGTGGGAATCATGACGGAGCGAGCTTGGTGGGGACTGGTCGCCGGGGCGGCCGCGCTGCTCTGGGGCTGTGGCGAAGCGGACGCCGGGGGCCCCGAACCGCAACCCGCGGCCGGCTCCGGCGGTCAGGAGCCGGGGTCCGGCGGCCGCGACGGGGCGTCCGGTACCGGCGGGGAGGTGCTCCTGGACGGAGACGGCGACTGCCCCAGCACCTGCGCGGCGTTGGACGCGGACTGCGGCGTCGTGACGGACACCCGGTGCGGTGGCGTCATCGAGTGCGGCGCCTGCGCCAGTGGAGAGTCCTGCGGTGCCGTGGTGCCGAACCGATGCGCGACGACAAGCACACCCTGCCGTCCGCAGACGTGCGAGGACCTGGGCGCCGACTGCGGCTCCGTCGGCGACGGGTGTGGCGATCTGCTGGATTGTGGCCGCTGCACGGCGGGAGAAACCTGCGGAGCCGACGCCCCGAATCGCTGTGGAGCCGGGGAGTGTCGGCGGCTGACCTGTGCCGACCTGGAGGGGATCGAGTGCGGGATCCACGGTGATGGCTGTGGAGACACCCTCGACTGCGGCGACTGCCCAAGCGGCGAGGAATGCGTCACTCGAGAGGGTCGGAGCCAGTGCAACGCTGAACCGCAGGGATGCCGGCCCTCGACCTGCGCCGAGCTTGGGTTCGAGTGCGGGGTGCAGGGCGATGGCTGCGGGAGCACCATCGATTGCGGCAACACCTGCGCGTTGCCGAGGATCTGCGGCGGCAACCCGGACGCACCGGGCCGCTGCGGCTGCACGGGTGTCTGCGACCAGATCCCGGACTGCGCCGACGGCTCGACCACGAGCGTCAGCGGCATCGTCCTCGACCCCGCCGGAAAGAACCCGCTCTACAATGCGCTCGTCTACATCCCGAACGACCCTCACGACCCAGGGCTGGAACCCTTCGGGCCACGCACCCACGCCTGCGACGTCTGCGAGGCGACGGCCGCGGGTGATCCGCTCGTGTCCACCCACACTGGCGTCGATGGCAGCTTCACTCTCACGAACGTCCCCGTGGGAGAGGACGTCCTGCTGATCGTCCAGCTCGGGCGCTGGCGTCGCGCCTTCGAGGTGGGCATCCCGACCCCTTGCGAAGCGAACGAGCTCCCGAACGCCGGCAGGCTGACCTTGCCCAAGAACCAGCGTGAGGGGGACCTCCCGTTCGTCGCCATCGTCACGGGGGCCCACGATGGAGTGGAGTGCCTCTTGTGGAAGGCGGGCATCGACACCGAGGAGTTCACCAACCCCGACGGGACGGGGCGCGTGCACCTCTACCGGGGTAGCGGGGTGCCCACCGTGGACGGGGCCGGCCCCGGCACCCGGATCGACGAGCAGACCCCCTTGGAGACAGAGCTCTACGTCGCAGACGGCGACGGCCCGGCCCCGCTCTTCGCATACGACCTGCTCGCCCTGTCCTGCCAGGGCTCGGACTACGACCGTGAGGTCCAGTACTTCCCCGCGCTCGCCCAATGGCGAGAGCTGGTGGAGTATGCCAACGGCGGCGGGCGGATCTTCGCGACCCACTGGTCCCACGCCTACATGCGCATCGGCGGTGACGAGAATCCCTTCAGCTCCACCGCGACTTGGAGCGACCGCCGGGGAGGGGCGGACCAGTACACGGGCACCATCGTCAACGATCCGACCCTGAACCCGCGGGCCACCGAGTTCTCGGCCTGGCTCGGGCTCGTTGGCGCCCTCGACACCCCCATCACGGACCCGGCGACCTTTCCCCTGGTCGAGCCGCGCTTCAGTCTGGAGGCGGTCACTCCCCCGGGGCAGACCTGGGTCACCGCGCCCGTCCCCGATGGCACCGCTCATGTCCCCCTTCATTATACCTTCAACACCCCCGTGTCCGACGGGAGTGGGGCGTCGTGCGGCAAGTTCGTCTACAGCGACTTCCACGTCAGTAGCAGCGATCCGACGCAGGACTTCCCACTCAACTGCGGCCCTCGCGATGCCCTCACGTCCCAGGAGTTGGTCCTCGAGTTCATGCTCTTCGATCTCTCCTCCTGTGTGACCCCTTACGTTCCGCTCTGCACGCCCCAGTCCTGCGCGGAGCAGGGGTTCGACTGCGGCGCGGCCGGGGACGGCTGCGGGAGCGGCACGGCCATCGACTGTGGCGCCTGTCCTCCCGGCGAGATCTGCGGCTTGGTTTCTCCGGGGCAGTGCGATCCGTACACCTGCGCGCCAACGACCTGTGAAGCCCTCGGGTACGACTGCGGGGCGGCGGGGGACGGCTGTGGAGGACTGCTCGACTGCGGGGTTTGCGCAGACGGGGAAACCTGCGGCGCCGACGGCCCCAACCGTTGCGGCACGGCGACTTGCCGCCCCCGCACCTGTGAGGAGCAGGGGCTCCAATGCGGGACGGCCGGCGATGGTTGTGGTCGGCCCATCGAATGCGGGGACTGCCCACCCGCGTCGTACTGTGGGCTCGGCGGCCCCAACCGGTGCGGCGCGTCCAGCTGTCGCCCGATGAACTGCGCCGAGCAGGGCGTCGAATGCGGAGTGGCGGGGGATGGCTGCGGCGCCTCCATCAACTGCGGGAGCTGTGATGCCGGCTGGGTGTGCGGCCTTGGCGGGCCCGGCCAGTGCGGCCAGATCAGGTAGTCGTTTCGGGCGGCGCCGCGGTGCAGCGGGCGCGGGGGCGGGCTGAGATGGGGCCGGCTGATCGCGGCCGCGCCGAAGCCAGCGCTAGCCCGCCCCATCGGCGGCGCGGGCCGCACGGCCGCCCCGTGGCGCGACGCGCGAGAAATGGTTGGCAAGAGACACGGTTGCGCACCTTCTGGCCCAATGTAGAGAAATGTCTTGCACTGGGTGTAAGTGGTGGCGCAGGATGCGGCTCGATGAGGCTGGTGGATTCGTTCTCTTTCGAAGAGAGAGCCGCTCCCCACCACGCACCTCGGAGGGTTTCACCCCCAGGGGTGATCGTAGGGCGCCCGGGGGGCACCCCTCATCTCGGAGGAGGCCCCGGTGGCCTCAGGTTTGGCCTTGCTCCTGGAGCGGGATCGCCCCGGGAGCCTCGGCGGAAAGGGACGGAGAACGAGATGAAGAATCGCAGGGTCTTGGGCGGGGTTGGGTTCTGGATCGCGTTGGCCGGTGTCGTCTCCTGCGGGGGCGAGGCCACTGGTGGGATCGGCCAGGTGGGCCAGGCGCTGGTCGGGGTCGACGAGTTCCTCTTTTTGCGCTGCAACGCGACCAGCTGGAACGCGGACGCGACGAACCGCCTCAGCGATACCGACGACGATGGGCTCCTCACGCTCGAATACGACGTGCGCGAGGGTTACATGCTCACGGGCGGCGACCAGTGCGTGGTCACCCGCACCAATTCGGCCAGCGGCTGGGGGTCGAGCTCCGCCTCGTTCGGCGCTGCGTCGCCCGCGGTCGTCACCGCACCGGGGCAGTGGACGCTGGGCGCCGTGAACTCGACGCCAGTCACCATCCGGTACCCGGAGCTCGGGCGCTACCGCGCCACGGTGGACTACGCGGCGCGAACGGTGAACGTCGTCCCGGTCACGACCCAGCCCCCGCAGGGCTATTACTACCTGCGCTGCAACGCCACGAGCTGGAACGTGGGGGCCAGCAATCGGCTGACGGGCGAAGGGACGCTCTCGCTAGACTTCGACGTGAACCAGTCCTGGATGGTGTCGGGGGGTGACCAGTGCATCGTGACACGCACGAATCAGCTCGACGGGTGGGGTACCAGCCAGGTCGCCATGGGTCCGACCACTACCACCACGCTCTCGGTCCCATCCGACGGGATGGCGGAAACCAACGTCGTTCCTGCGGGACGGTACTTCTCCGTTCGCTACCCCGCGCTCGGTAGCTACCAGGCGAGGCTCGATCCCGCCACGGGCGCGCTCAGCATCGGGACGCCGGGCCCCGACGAGCCCGACACCGGACTCCACGGTGACGTGGAGTGGATCGGGGACGACCGAGTGCGGGTGACCTATGATTTCGAAACCGCAGAGCAGCTCTTGGACTTCGCGGCCTTCGACACGGCGACAACCGCGGTCGAGCTGGTGAACGGGCGACTGGTCGTGCGGAATCTCGGGGCCTCGGGGCTGGTTGAGGCGGACCTCGTCACCGGGTTCAAGGTCGACACGATGCTCTACGAGGCCGAGCTCCTCGAGGGTGATCACATCAACGTGTACGTGGGCCTCGCGCCGAGCGGCAGTTGGAGTCCCGCCCAGGGTTATGGGATGATCCATCGTGGAGATGGTCGCTTCGCCGTAGCCAACCAGGAGACTTTCATGATCGGTGGCGCGGGGGTGACCGCCGGCACCGTCTATTCCGGCCGCATCGACACCACGGAGACGGAGTTCGTCTGGAGCGTGGCCGGCGCAGCGAGCTCCGCGCACTTCCCGTACTATGGCGGGACCGATCGCACGATTGCTCTAGGCGGATACGCCTCCACGGTGGCCTTCGACAACCTCGTGCTCGAGGGAACGGTGGAGGGCTTCGAGTCCGATGGTGTCGAAGACGACCCTGACTCCATTCACGGCGTGGTCGAGGATCTGGCAGACGGGCGAGTGCGCATCAGCTACGACTTCTCCGACGAGCAGCAGAAGTTCGACTTCGCGCCCGCCGCCGCTGGAGCGACGCGGCGCGAGCTGAACGACGGCCGCCTCGTGGTGAGCGGACTGGGCGGGGCGGATCCGTTGAAGATGGTCCTCCTCGATTACGACCTGCACATCGACAGCGTCAGCTATCGCGCTGAGCTCCTCTCCGGCGACCACGTGAACGTCTACGTGAACACCCTCTGGGACGGAGCCTGGACTCCCGCGGTCGGTTGCGGGGGGATCCATCGCCACGATGGACGGCTGATCACGTTCAACGGGACGGCCACGTCGACCACCGACACCACGGCGGTGGAGAAGGCCATTCCCTACCTCGGCAGTATCGCCCTGACGCCTTCTGCCCTGACGTGGACCGTCAACGAGAGCGCGGTGTCGCTCGACAGCGCATGCTACGGCGGAACCGACGGTACGCTCGCGATCGGGGGGTGGCAGTCGGACGTGGCCTTCGACGACCTCGTCATCGAGGGACAGCTGCCCTGATCCCGGGAACGGTGCGCAACCTGGCATCGGCGTCGCGGTGAGCGACGAACGCTGGCCGAGGGTGAAAGCCCTCGGCCAGTGCCGTTTCGGGCGCGGTGCAGCAGCGGGACGGGCACTGGCGTCGGTTGAAGTCTGATGGTCGGGGTGGCGTCAGATACTGGACAACCTCGGCGTGTCGTGTCCGCCGCACTGCTGGCCGCCGTGCTCGCGAGCGGCGGTTGCGGTGGCCGGGCTTCCTCGGACGCGGACGACGACGGGCGCGGCGAAGCGGGGGCGAGCAAGCGGGGCGGCGCGGCGAGGACGGACGACTGGGAGAAACCGGCGGGAGCGGCGCCGCCGACGGGTGGAGCGGTGACGAGTGGCGGCGCTGTCGCGACCGGCGGTGCGAGCGAAGGCGGAGCGGTCGGTGGCCAGGGCGGTGCCGCCGCTCACGAGGCGCTGCGCGGACACTGCCTGCTCACCATCGCCAGCCGGCCCGGAATGTCGGGCTGCGTTCCGTCGGTGCTGGGCGCCGACCTGCCCTTCGAAAAGGCTGCGCCCTCGGGGCGGACGGGACCGCCGTCGCGCTTGGCGTGGAGGGCGAGGACCGCGTCCGTTGGCGGTTGGCCAAGGAGGCAGACCGGGAGGCCGAGCTCTCCTGCCGCGGGGGACGAGAGACGGTTCCTGGGTCCGGAGGGAACCAGTGGCGAGCGGCGCCCCGGCGGCGGGGTCGGACCCTACTGCCTGCATTTTGCTGCCTGCGGTGACCGCTCCGTGCGACCCCCTTTACGTTTTGCCCTCCCATCGACGATGCGGCCTGCCTCGCGGCGGCCGGCGCCAGTCCCGGATCCGCTCCGGCTACACCAAGGGCATCGGGGTCCGTCGGGTGCTTCACACCTCGAGAAAACGGCCTGACAGTGGACCACTCGAGCGGTACCTTTCCACCGGGTCGGGCCACCTCCAGCCCCGGGGAGCTCTCCATGCGCTGCCGTCGTCGAGTCCTCGCGTTAATTCCAGTCACTGTCCTCTGGGCGCTCGCTTGCGAGTCCGTCGCGGACGATGCCCCTTCCGAGGAAGGAACCTTGCAGGAGGGCGGGAGCAACTCCGTCGGCACAGGAGGCACCGGGTTATGGACAGGCACCGGCGGCGATGTCCTCCGTCCGGAGAGTGGCGCCCCCTCGACGGGCGGCGCCGAGAGTCAATCGGTGTGCGGTAACGGCGAGCTGGAGATCGGCGAGCTCTGCGACGACGCCAACACCGTAGCGGACGACGGCTGCTCCGCGGACTGCCTCGAGCAGGGAGAGGAGTACGTGTGCGATCCCCCGGGCGAGCCCTGCGTGGACGTCGTGGTTTGTAGCAACGGTGTCCTCGAGGGCCGCGAGCAATGCGACGACGGCAACGCCGTCGGTGGCGATGGTTGCTCGGCGGACTGCTACGCGGTGGAGGATGGCTGGGTCTGCCCGCGGCCCGACGTCGCCTGCGTCCGGGCGCCGGTCTGCGGGAATGGCCTCCGGGAACGGGGAGAAACCTGCGACGACGCGAACACCGCGAGCGGCGACGGCTGCTCCGGCACCGAGAGCAACGACGTCGCCCCGTGCCAGCTCGAGGCCGGCTTCTGGTGCCCGGCGCCCGGGCAGGCGTGCTCGGCGGTCGTCTGTGGAGACGGCCTGCGCGCCCCGGGCGAGCAGTGTGACGACGGTGACGTGGACGCGGGCGACGGCTGCAGCAGCACGTGCACCGTCGAGGACGGTTGGATTTGCACCACCGCGGGCGACGACTGCCTCTCAATCTGCGGCGATGGTCTGCAGCTGGGCGGTGAGGAGTGCGACGACGCCAACCAGTCCAACGGCGACGGCTGCAATGCGGCCTGCCGCAACGAGCCCGGCTACAGCTGCGAGACGCCGGGGGAGCCTTGCGCGCCGGCGGTGTGCGGGAACGCCGTGGCGGAGTTCGGCGAGGGGTGTGACGACGGCAACCTGGTCGCCGGCGATGGCTGCGGCCCGACCTGCCAATTCGAGCCCACGGTGACGGTGGGGCCCGAGCCACAGGTCGCGGTCACTTGCGGCGATGGCCTCCAGACCAGCAGCGAGTCCTGTGACGACGGCAACTCCACCGACGGCGACGGCTGCTCCGCGCTCTGCGAGATAGAGCCGGGCTACGAGTGCGTGCCGCTGCTCGAACTGCCCGAGAGCGTGACCTTCCGGGTCACCTATCGCGACTTCATGCAGGTGAGCGAGACGGGCGGACACCCGCACATGATGCGGACAGGGATGCAAGCGCCGCCCGCCCTGACTGACGACCGTGGGATGACCGGAGAGATCTGCAACACCACGAACGGGACCACCTGTGGACGGCTCGACGCGGAGGGAAAGCCGCTGCTGGCGGCGGGCGTGGACGCCACCAACATCGAGGAGCTCCACCCGGCGCTCTATCACATCCCCGAAGCATTCAGCCTTTGGTACCGCAGCACCAACCCGACCGGGATCCTCGGCTGGGACCCGCCGGAGGACCCGGAGGACCCGGAGGACCCCGTAATCGACCCAACCCCGATCGAGATCCAAGAGATCCCGGAGCCGAACACCCTCACACTCGAGCAGGAAGGTGGTGCGGAGTCGGAAACCTACGTCTTCGACAGCACCTCGTTCTTCCCGCTCGACGGGCTAGGATTCGGCGATACCGCGGGGCAGCAGCACAATTTCCACTTCACCACGGAGCTCCGCTACTTCTTCCAGTATGGGGGCGGCGAGACGCTCACCTTCCGCGGGGACGACGACGTGTTCGTGTTCGTCAACGGCCGGCTCGCCGTCGACATCGGCGGGATCCACGGCGCCGAGGCGGCGCGCGTCGTCCTCGGCGACGACGGGGAGCCCAGCGGGACCGACAGCGATTGCACGGTCGCGACGCTGAGCACCGAAGACGCCGAGCTGGTCGACTGCGCCCTCAGCGCCGAGGAGGCCGACGACGACTCGGACGACCGCTTCGGCCTCGTGAAGGGCGGCGTCTACGAGATCGTGCTGTTCCACGCAGAGCGGCACCCCGTCGCGTCGAACTTCCGCCTGACCCTCGCGGGGTTCCTCGCGCCCCGCTCGTCCTGCTCGCCGATCTGTGGCGACACCCTGACCACGGGCTGGGAGGTTTGCGACGAGGGCGAGGTCGACCCCGCCCTCATCGGCACCTACGATCACTGCAACATGACGTGCACGGGTCGCGCCTTCTGCGGGGATGCGATCCGGCAGGGGGCTGCTGACGACCCCACCGGACCTGAGGAGTGCGACAACGGCATCAACGACGATGCGTACCAGTTTTCCGAGACGTCCTGCGCACCCGGCTGCGTTCTGCCGCCGTACTGCGGCAACGGCACCGTCGAGCCTGATTTCGAGCTCTGCGACAGCGGCGACAACAACGACGACACCACCTACAACGGCTGCAAGACGAACTGCGAGTGGGGGCCGTACTGCGGCGATGGGACGGTCCAGTCCCCCGAGGAGCAGTGCGACGAAGGTCTGGACAACGTCCTCTACTCGGCCGACGGCACGGGTTGCGGCTCCGACTGCGTCCCGGCGCCCTACTGCGGCGACGGCATCCGCAACGGCCCCGAGCAGTGCGACGACCCCGAGGGCAACACGGGAGCGTACGGCGGCTGCAACGCGGACTGCACCCTTGCTCCCTACTGCGGTGACGGCGTCGTCCAGGCTAGCGAAGGCGAGCAGTGCGACGAGGGCCCCATCGGGAGCCTCAGCTGCACGCCTGACTGCCTCAGCCGCGTCCCCCGGTAGCCTCGCGGCCGAGCGGCTTGCCACGAGCGCGGCGGCGCGTCGGGCCGCTGCCCGCCGGGGTCCAGGCCCGACGCCCCGCCGCGCTGCTCCCTGCTGGCTGCTCCGAGGGGAGGACCTCGGCTTTCATCGAGTTCGTCGCCCTGCTCGGCGACGAGCACCAGTGGGGTACGGGCGCTCGCCCACCTCGGCCCGGATCGGTGCGCGCTCGAGGAGGGGTAGGACGGCGTCGGACGACTCTCGCGGTCGGAGGGTTTGCCTCGCCGCTTCCTCCCGCTGACCAGCCTCGAGACCGAGGACTGACCGTTGCAGCGGGGCGCCGGCGGGGTGGACGGAAGCCTGCGCCGTGATTAGGGGCCAGGATCATGATCCTCGTCTGCCCCGCCTGTTCCGCCCAGAACCGCGTCCCCGCGGCGCGCCTGACCGACCGCCCCACTTGCGGGGCCTGCAAGGCCCCCCTGGACCTCGGCGTGCCCCTCGAGCCCACGGACGAGGCCGAGTTCAACGAGCTCGTCCGTGACGCCCCACTGCCAGTCCTGGTCGATTTCTGGGCGCCCTGGTGCGGTCCCTGCCGCACGGTGGCACCCGAGCTAGCGAAGCTGGCCCGGGCTCACGAGGGCCGGCTCCTGGTCGCCAAGGTCAACACGGACGAGCTCGGCGCGGTGGCGGCACGCTTCGAGGTCGCATCGATCCCGACGCTGGGGCTGTTCCGCCGCGGTCAGCTCGTGCAGCGCGAGGTAGGGGCGCGCGGTCAGCGCGCGATCGAGCAGGTCTTCTCGCTCGGCTGACCGAATCCGTGCCGACTCCGCTCCACGCGAGGCGCTGGTCGGCGCGGACGGAGCGCCGGAAGCGGCGACCGCAGTCGATGAAGACTCTGAGCGCGCAGATTCCCCCCATGAGCACCCTTGACCGGACGTCCGACCTTGGGATACGCTCCTCCCCAAAATCGGTTTCTGGCGAGTCGCCATCTCGAGGAGGACGTCATGGATCACTCGATGCAGCGCGGCGCGTTCTTGTGCCTCGGTCACCGCCCGCTCTGCCAGTTGAGCTTGGTGGCCAGCGCGGTCGCCTTGCTCGCGGCGTGCGGCAACCAGGATGACGACGACGACAGGCGGAGCACAGGCGGCACGGACGGGACCACCGCCCCCGGCGGGCAGCGCACGACGGGTGGGGCCGCGTCCACCGGCGGCAACCGGGCGACTGGCGGCGGAACCATGGAAGGTGGCGGTTCGGCGACGGGGGGTGCCGACCAGGGTGGCGAGGGCGGCGACGAAGGGGACGAGGCAGGCGGCGCCGCTGGCGCGGTCGGGTCCAGCCCTGGCGGCGCGCTGCCGCGGCACTTCATGCTGTCGAACGACGGGACGGTGCTGGTGCTCGGCAACCAGGACTCCAACAACGTCGCCGTGTTCAGGGTGAACACCGCCGCCGGCGCTCACCTTCCGCTTCCAGCGCGACGTCTGCGGCACGCCCTTCTTCGTGCAACTGCTGGGCGGCTGGGACCTCTCGATCGCACGGCGTGCTCCCAGGCGAGGAGGCGAGCCTCCTCGCCTCGTCCCGGGGGCAGCGCGGGGGCAAGACGGCTCGACTCTCCCGCACCAGGCGAAGACGGCGACTGGCTTCGACCATGACGCAGAGGCAGCGGACCTTCCCCCACGGGTACGTCCCGTGTGCACTGCTCGTCGCCAGCCTCGCCGCTGACTGCTCGCGCGCGGACCCCTCGCCGGCCACGGCGATCGTCTCCGTGCCGCCCACCTCGAGCGACACTCGTCCCCCAGACGTCACGACGAGCCGTGGGCGGGCGGCCGCGACGCCCTTTCCCCAGCGCTCGGCCGCGGCGACGGCGGCGACGGAGCTGCCCCCGGGCCTCGAGGTGTCCCGCCTGACCGGGCTCGAGCTCGACGACGCCCCGCAGAACGGCGTCCTGGTGCGCGTCGATCTCGCACGGATGCTGGTCGAGCCGCGAGCTGTCCCCGGGAGAAACCTTGCCGCGCTCGCCGACGACCCATCCCTGCTCCTCGCGGTGAACGCGGGCTACTTCGAGGCGAGCGGCGCGCCCACGGGTCTGCTCGCCGGGGAGCACGTGACCTACGGCGTCGCGGGCCGGCGCGGCGGCACGGGGATCGTGGTGGTGCGCGAGCGGCGGGCCACGCTCGTCCCGTTCACGGCCGCCTTCGCGCTCGACGGTCCCGCCGAGCTCGCCGTACAGGCGGGGCCTCGCCTGCTCGAGGCCGATGGGAGGCCGGGGATCCGCACCGACGATGGGCAGCGCGCCCCTCGCACCGTGCTCTGCCTGGCAGAGGGTGGGCGGCGAGTCGATCTGATCCTGGTCTGGCGCGCCGGCAATCCTCTGGAGGGACCCGGGCTCTTCGCGCTGTCGCGCGCCCTGTCGACGCCGCTGCTGCCCCCGGATCCACGCCGCTGCGAGCAGGCGCTCAACCTCGACGGAGGCCCCTCCACGGGCCTCGTCCTGCGTGGTGACCTCCGGGCGAGAGACGCGGTCCGGCACCTCCCACTCGGACCGGTGCCCTGGGCGCTCGCCGTGCGCCTGCGGCCGGCGGGCGCGCCCGCGCCCTGACCCCGCGGCTCGCCCTGCGAACCGGCTGCCGCCCCTGGCTCACCTGGGATGCCGAGGCCGCCGCCGACGCGCTCGTCGAACGCCTGCACGCGGAGGTCGCGGCGACGTCGGGCTGACGTCGCGCTTCAGCCCGGACTACCTAGAGCAGCAATCAGGCTGATTGCTGCGACAAGTCAACGACCTGGAGCACCGAAATGGGAGCAGACTTCGGCGACGGAGGGCGACGCGGCGGTCGTCGAGGCAGCGCGCGCGACGTTCGCGGCGAGGGCGACCCCGCGCTCGTCGAGGAGGCGATCGCGCGCGCCAGGAAACAGGTGCGGCGCTGCTTCGAGGACCGCGACGGCTTCGACCCCGAGCGGTTCGACGCGGAGGCCGCGTGTGCGCTGCGCCATCGTGGTCGACAGCTCCTTCGCCAGCGACACGGGCGCGGTGAGCGTGGACGTTGTGCCCTGCCGATAGGTCAGGCGAGCTCGAGGAAGTCGGCGCGGATCTTGCGCACGCCGAAGCCGGCGAAGCGGGCGACCACGACGGGCTGGGGACCACCCTCGACCCCCTCCACCACGCCCTCGCCGAAGCGGCGGTGGCGAACCCGCAGCCCCGGTCGGATCTCGGTAGCGTCCGTCGAGGGGACGTCGTCGAAGAACGCCGTGTCGACGACGCGCTCCCCGGGGGCCGCTCGGGGGGGCGCCGGAGGCCGCGGCGCCGGCGCCGGCCACGACGGGCGGCCCACGCCCACCGCGCGCGCGCGCGCCGGGGGCGCCGAGGCCGAGGTCCGCTCGTGCACGACGGCGTCGGGCGGCAGATCGGCGAGAAAGCGGCTCGGCTCGAGGTAGCGCGACTCCCCGAACAGCGTCCGCATCGCGACGTGCACGATGGCGAGCCGCTCTCGCGCGCGCGTCACGGCAACGTAGGCGAGGCGCCGCTCCTCCTCGAGCTCCTCCGGGCGATCGCCGTCCACGCCCCGATAGGGAAACACCTCCTCCTCCATCCCGGTCAGGATGACGCCCGCGAACTCCAGCCCCTTGGCCGCGTGCACCGTCATCAAGCTGACCGAGGGGACGTCCTTCATGCCATCGACGGCGGTGACCAGGCTCACCCGTTCGAGGTAGCCCCCGAGCGTGGCGGGCTCGCCGGTCTCTCCCGCCTCCGCCGCGTACTCGGCGATGGATCCCACCAGCTCCGCGAGGTTCTCCAGCCGCGCGTCGTTCTCGGCCGTGTCCGCCTCTCCCAGGGTGGCACGGTAGCCGCTGCGCTCGAGAACCAGCTCGGTGAGGTCGTCGGGCGCGCGGGTCTCCGCGGCTCCGCGCAGCTCCTCGATCAGCGTGCGGAACGCGACCAGCTTGGACTTCGCTGCAGTGCCGAGGGTGCCGTCGCGGAGCAGCGGCTCGATGGCGTCCCAGGCGGAGCTGCCGCGCGCGGTGGCGAGCGCGAAGAGCCGCTTGATGGTCTTGTCCCCGAGACCGCGCGCCGGCACGTTGATGACGCGGCCGAGGTCGGCGTCGCTCCGCGGGTTGTCGATCAGCCGCAGGTAGGCGAGGGTGTCCTTCACCTCGGCGCGCTCGAAGAACTTCATCCCGCCCACGACCTGGTACGGGATCCGCTCGCCGCGGAGCGCCTCCTCGAGCACGCGGGACTGGGCGTGGACCCGGTAGAAGACGGCAACGTCCCGCGGGTCCGTACCCCGACGGAGCTCGTCCTGGATGGTGCGGACGACAAACGCCGCTTCATCCCGCTCGTCCCGTGCCGCGACGACGCGGACCCGCGCGCCCGGGTCCGCAGCGGTCCAGAGCCGCTTGGGCTCCCGCGTCGGCGACGGCTCGATGACGCCCAGGGCGGCGGCAACGATGTGCCCAGTGGAGCGGTAGTTCTGCTCCAGCTTGACCACGGTGGCGCCGGGGAAGTCCCGCTGAAAACCGCGGATCAGGCGCACGTCAGCGCCGCGCCACCCGTAGATGGACTGGTCATCGTCGCCGACCACGCAGAGGTTCTTGGTGGCGGCAAGGGCGCGCACCAGGCGGTACTGTACGAGGTTCGTGTCCTGGAACTCGTCGACCAGGACGTGCCCGAAACGCGCCCGGAGCTCGCGCCCCGCCTCGCCGTCCGGGTCCTCGACGAGGCGCATTACGTGGAGGATGAGATCCTCGAAGTCCACGGCGTTCGCGGTGGCGAGCGCCGCCTGGTAGCGCGCGAAGACCTCGCGCAGCGGGGCATCGAAGCTGGAGGCGACTTCCATCTCGGCCGGCCCCCGCCCCTCGCGCTTCTCCGCGTGGACGCGGGACAGGGCGCGCTTGGGCGGCAGGCGCCGCTCGTCGAGGTTCAGGTCGGCGAGGACCCGCTTCATGACCGCGCGCTGGTCGGCTTCGTCGTAGATCGAGAAGGAGCGCTCGAGCCCGACCACGTCGTGGTAACGCCGCAGGAGGCGGGCGCAGACGGCGTGGAACGTGCCCACCCAGAGCTCCGAGGTGACCCCCTCGCCGGCGAGCCGAGCGAGCCGAGCGCGGAGCTCGCCGGCGGCCTTGTTGGTGAAGGTGACGGTGAGGATGCGGTAGGGCGGGATCCGCCGCTCCGCGAGGAGGTGCGCGACCCGGTAGGTGATCACACGCGTCTTGCCGCTGCCCGCCCCCGCGAAGACCAACAGCGGCCCGTCGCCATGGGTAACGGCTTGCACTTGGGGTTGGTTGAGCTCCGGCGACATCGGCGCGGACGCCCGGCGCGGGACGGGCGGCCCGGGTGTCATAGCCCCTTACGTCGGCGGGGTGCACGCTGATACGACTTCGGTTCCGCGTGACCGCTCCCCGTGACCCCGAGCCCGCCGTGAGCGCCAGCGACGCTGTCGCGGAGCCGTCACGAGCGGTGGCCATGGTGACGTTCGGCGGCGGCTCGCCGCAGCTCCCCGTCGAGTGCGCGGGGTGCGGCGGGGCCGCCTCGACGTCGGAGACGGTGGGGTTCGGCCCTCGGGCCCTTGCGGTGCCGTACTGCTCGAACTGCCTCGATCACGCGTCGGTGGCGCGCACGCGTTCGCTGGCGGCGACCCTGGCGTCACTGCTGCTTGCGGGCACGTTCGCGGCCGGAGCGCCCCTGCTCTTGCCCTGGGCGACGGCAGTGAGCGTCACCGTCGGCGCCATCCTCGTGAGCGGCTTGCCGTTCGCGCTGGATCGCTGGGTATTCCCGCGACTGCGACCGCGGGCAGCCGTGGGGCGCGCCGTCTTCTTCACGCGCCGCGGGGAGCTCGCCTGTCGGCGCCCCGGCTTCGCGGAACGGGTCGCCGCGCTCACCCCCGGCGCGCGGGTCCGCGCCGTCCGCCGGTGGGAGCCGCTGGGCCCCGGCGCGCTCGTCGGGCCGCTCCTCGCCGTCCTCGCCGGCCCGGCGCTCCACCGGCTGCACCACCCGCTGGTGCGCATCCTCGACCTGATGCCCGAGCCCATCGTGGTCGAGGTCGACGGACGTCGCGTGGCGGAGGTCGTGGGGAGCAGCCGCGAGGATCCGGAGGCCGGCGTCGAGATCCGCCTCCCCGCCGGCCGGCGTCGCCTCGTTGCCCGCACGCGAGCGGGCGCTCTGGCGGAGGACCACGTCCTGTTAGCGAGCGGGCGACCGCACCTCTACGCCCCGGGCCCGCACCAGCGTTGCTTCTGGCTCGAAACCACCCACTACGGGCGCCAGGGTTCGACCGCGATGGACCGCACGGTTCTCCCTTTGGACCGCGGCTTCTGGGCGCTACCGACCACCGTCGATACGTGGTTCGCGCCGAACCCGGCAGGGCCGGGCGAAGGGCGCTCCTCAGGCGGGCAACTCACGGCGCTTCGCCAGGGTCGATGCCGCGATCTGCCCGCCGCGGCCGCCGCCGAGCCCTGAGCGGGGTGGCGCGCGCGGGCGCGGGGTGAGCGGCGGGGACGCGCCTTCGACCCGACACCACGGTTCCCGGACCGACGTTGTCAAGCGAAGGGGCCTGGTTATACTGGCCGGGCCCGTGACAGACCCCGAAAACACCAACGAACCCGTGAGCCCCGAGGGCACGGAGGCGGATCGCCCTGCACTCGCCGCGGTGGAGTTCGCCGAGGCCGACGTCGGCGACGACGCCGGTGAGCCCGGGGCAACAGCCCCGGAGCCGGCAGCGGACCCACTGGCCGCCGCACAGGCGGAGGCGGCCCGCACCCGGGATCAGCTCCTCCGCACGGCTGCCGACTTCGACAATTTTCGCAAGCGCGCCCGCCGCGAGGCGGCGGACGCGGAACGCAAGGGGCGCGACGATCTGCTGCGCGAGCTGCTCCCCGTGTTCGACAACCTAGAGCGCGCCCAGGCTCACGCCGACAAGGCGGTCGACGTCAAGTCGGTCACCGACGGGATCGCCATGGTGCTCCGGCAGTTCCACGACACGCTGCTCCGGGTGGGCATCGAGCGGGTGGAGACGGTCGGGACGGCCTTCGACCCGACGTTCCAGGAGGCGATCCAGCAGCTGGAGTCGACCGAGTTCGCGCCGGGGACGGTCATGGCCGAGGTGCAGGCCGGCTATCGCTCGGGGGATCGGCTGGTTCGTCCCGCCATGGTGGTGGTGGCGATGAAGTCGAGCAGCGGGGGCTAGGGCCCGCCGACGGCGATGGGAAAGATCATCGGGGTCGACCTGGGCACGACCAACTCGTGCGTCGCCGTGCTGGAGGGGACAAACGCCGCGGGCGAGCCCGAGGTGAAGGTGGTTCCCAACGCCGAGGGAGCGCGCACGACCCCGTCGTGCGTCGCCATCTCCAGCGGCGGCGAACGCCTGGTGGGTCAGGTCGCGAAGCGACAGGCCGCGACCAACCCCAGCAACACCGTGTACGCCGTCAAGCGGCTGATGGGGCGCCAATTCGAGGCGGAGGAGGTGCAGCGGCACGTCAGCTCCGTTGCCTACACGGTCACGCGGCACGAGAACGGGGACGCCTGGGTGGAGCTCGGCGCCCGCCCGGTGTCTCCCCCCGAGGTGTCGAGCATGATCCTCGCGACCATGAAGGAGATCGCGGAGACGTACCTCGGGGAGGAGGTCACCGAGGCGATCATCACCGTGCCCGCCTACTTTGACGACGCCCAGCGCCAGGCCACCAAGGACGCGGGTCGCATCGCGGGCCTCGAGGTCAAGCGCATCATCAACGAGCCCACCGCCGCCGCGCTCGCCTACGGGCTCGACCGGCGCGGCGCGGAGACGATCGCCGTTTTCGATCTCGGGGGCGGCACGTTCGACGTCTCGATCCTCGAGATCAACGCCGGGGTGTTCAACGTCCGCGCGACCGGCGGCGACACCCACCTCGGCGGGGAAGACTTCGACGCCCGCGTGATCGACCTGCTCTGCCGCGAGTTCCAGGCCGCCCACGGCCTCGACCTGCGCGCTGACCGCATGGCCTTGCAGCGGCTCCGCGAGGCGGCCGAGAAGGCGAAGCACGAGCTCAGCTCGTCGCTCGAGACCGAGATCAACATCCCCTTCATCGCGACGGGCGGCGATGGACCGCTGCACCTCGAGCGAACGATGAAGCGGAACGAGCTCGAGATGCTCACGCGAGATCTCGTCGAGCGGACCCTCGAGGCGTGTCGCCGTGTGCTCGCCGACGCCAAGCTGAGCGCCCAGCAGATCCAGCAGGTGGTCCTGGTCGGCGGCATGACCCGCATGCCGGCCGTGCAGAAGGCCGTGCGGGAGTTCTTCGGCCGCGAGCCGAGCAAGGAGGTGAACCCCGACGAGGTGGTCGCGGTCGGGGCGGCCATCCAGGGCGCGGCCCTGGGCGGACACATCGACGAGGTGCTGCTGCTCGACGTCACGCCGCTGTCCATCGGCGTCGAGACGGGAGGGGGCGTATTCACCCGACTCATCCCCCGCAACACCACGGTACCGACCGAGAAGAGCGAGATCTTCACCACCAGCGTCGATGGCCAGACGTTCGTCCCCGTCCACGTCCTGCAGGGTGAGCGCGAGATGGCCGCGGACAACCGGAGCCTCGCTAAATTCGAGCTCACCGGGATCCCGCCCGCCTCCCGCGGCGTCCCCAAGATCCAGGTCACCTTCCGCATCGACGCCAACGGCATCCTTTCGGTCGAGGCGAAGGATCTGGGCACGGGGCGGACCCAGGCGGTGAGCGTAACCCCGACCAGCGGACTGTCCGAGCAGGAGGTGGATCGGCTCATCAGCGAAGGGGACCGCTTCCGCGAAACCGATGAGCTGCGCCGAATGCTGGCGGAGCTCAGGAACCAGGCGGAAACCCTCGTCTACACCACAGCGCAGGCGATCGACGGCTACGCGGACCTGCTGGACCCGGAGCGCCTGGATGGGGTCCGGACCGCGCTCGACACACTGCGCGGCCTGCTCGACGCCGGCGACTACGAGGCGCTGCGCGCCGCCTACACCCGGCTCGAGACGGCGACGTTCGAGATCGCCGAGGCGATGTACGGCACCGGCTAGAGCGCCAGACCCTCGCCCAACCGCGTCGGCGCCCTGAACGATGCCCCCATGCAAAGCGAGGGGGGCTTCTCCCAGAGCACCTTTGGCGAGATCTGCTGCTCGCTCGGTGCTCTAGGTCGTTGGTCTTCGGCGGCAATCAATCCGATTGCCGCTCCAGCGTGCCAAACCGTTGACCCACCGTGGCGGCGCCCCTGCCGACGACGATGGCGCTCAGCTGTGGCTCGAGGGCGGGGCCGGACCGACGATCTGCGCGATGTCGATCTTGGTGACGGGGGAGGCGTCGGAGTCGGACGTCCAGATCGAGACGACGCTGGACTGCGCCGGGAAGGACGTGTCGACGCGAACGATCTTGCCGACGCGCCCGTCCTCGAGCTGAACCTGTCGGCGATCCGTCATGTACTGGTGGATGAGCCTCAGGGTTGCCATGTCGGGACTATACACCGAAAGCTGCCCGATTTGAGGGCGGTTCCGCCGATGAGCGGGGATCCCCCAGCGTCGACTGCGTCAGGAGAAGCCGCCGCTGCAGCGCTCACCCTGGGGGCCGCCATGGCGGCCCAGCCGCTCCGCGCGACCGGACTGCGACGAGGGGGGACGGAGAGTCCAAAGACTGCTTCTATCGCGGTGGGCGCCGCCCCCTTCGGCGCGACGCTACGCCGAGGCTACCGGCAGGGCGCCAGCGGGAACGGCGGACCGCGGCGCCACGAGGGCCTTACCCCGGGCGGGCGACGACCCTTCCGCTCACTCGTCAGAGGACGCGAGCTTCTGCTCGATCGCCTCGAGGTGCGCGTTGACCTGGGGGTCCGTCTGACGGAGAGCCTCCACGCGACGAACGGCACTCATCGCGGTGGTGTGGTCGCGGTTACCGAACGCGCGTCCGAGCTCGGGGTAGCTGCACTTCAGGCGCTGGCGGCAGAGGTACATCGCCACCTGGCGCGCGAACGCCACGCTCTTGTGTCGATCCTTGCTCAACAGCTCGCCATTCGACAGGCGGAAGTGGCTGCAGACGGCGCGCTGGATGTCCTGCACGCTCATGTGCTCCGTTCGCCGCGCCGGTACCGCCAGGAGCTCGGCGCGGGCGAACTCGATGTCCACCGGGCAGCCCGTGAGCGAGGACTTCGCCGCCAGGCGGATCAGCGCTCCTTCGAGCTCGCGGACGTTGCTCTGCACGCTCTGCGCGAGCAGCACGGCGACATCGTCACCGATGATGATCCCCTCCAGCTGCGCCTTCTTGCGCACGATGGCCACCCGCGTCTCGAGCTGGGGGACCTGGATGTCCGCGACGAGCCCAGACGTGAACCGCGACACGAGCCGCTCCGGCATCCGCTGGAGCTGCTGAGGGTACTTGTCGGCGGTAACGACGATCGGCTTGTCGGCATCACGCAGAGCGTTGAACGTGTGAAAGAACTCCTCCTGAGTCTGCTCGCGCCCAGCCAAGAACTGGATGTCGTCGAGCAGCAGCAGGTCGCACGCGAAGCGGTACCGCGCGCGAAACTCGTCCATCTTGTGGTGCTGCAGCGCGACGATGAACTCGTTGGTGAAACGCTCCGCGGACACGTAGACAACGCGCGCCTCGGGGCGCTCCTGGAGCACCTTGTGCGCGATAGCATGCACGAGGTGCGTCTTACCGAGCCCGGTGCCACCGGCGATGAACAGCGGGTTATACCGCGGCCCCCCCCCGCCCGCGGAGGCGAACGCCGCCGCGTAGGCGAGCTCGTTGGAGGGGCCCACCACGAAGTTCCCGAAGGTGTGCTTCGGGTTGAGCATCGCGGTGAGCTCATCGTTGACCGGACGCACGCTCGGTTGCCGATCGGGGCGCGGCGGCGGCCGGACGGACGCCCGCACCTCGGTGCGCTCCGCGCGGGGTGCAAGCTCACAGACCGGACGTTCGAGCTGTCCTGAGATCCGCCACTCGGCACGCGTGGCCGGCAAGTCCTCCTCCCCCGACCCGGCCCCCTCCCCGGAGACAGCGATGCCAGATCGCTCCAGCGCCGCCCGCTCCTGCAGAGCGTCGATCCGCTCGATCAGAGCGGGCAGGAAGTGCTCGGTCACCCAGTCCCGAACGAACTCGTCGCGTGCGGTGAGCCGCAGCGTCGATCCCTCGAGGCCGTCGAACTGCACGCTCGAGAACCACTGCTCGAACGAAGCGGGAGAGCGGCTCCGCGTGTGCTCGACCGCCTGCCACCAGATCTGCCTTCCTTGCGCGTCGTCTTCCATCGATGCCCGTGGAATGAGTTCGCCGTGGATTCGCACCGAGAGACTCCCCCAATTTCTCCACAGGATGTGGAGAAGCGAAGATCAGGCCCCGAGCCGGCTCCTCCGTCCGGTCCGTAGGAAGGCCCCACGCCATCCATCTCGCCGGCCAGCCGGCGTCGTCTCAGTCCATCCACCTTGGCAGCGCGGGGCTGTCTCAGCCCCACACCGGAGGGCGGGCGGGGCGTCTTGTTCCCACGCGCAGCCCTCCTCGAAGGAGCGACCAGCTAGCACCGCCTTGCCCGGGACAGCAATACGCGAAATCGCAGCGCCGTCGAAGCGCGCGAAAACGCGCGGGATCCGTCGACGCGATCACGACGCCGCTCCGCGCGACACGCGAGACGACGTGCGTCGCAGCGCGCTGTCGCCGATTTGGTCGGGAGAATGTCGCGCTCGCATCGAGGGGCGGCGCGGGCGCAGCAGCAACGACGACGGTTCGCGAGATCAAGGGGCGCCGTTGTCTTTTCCGATTCGGCCACGGGTGCCGCGCCGGCCGAGCGAGTCCGCGATGGGCGAGCCGTGCCGTCGACGTGCCGCCCGTTCGCTGCCGAACGGGTCGGTTCGCCGATTTCTTGGCCGGCCACACCGGCAGCGGGTAGGCCGGGCGCGATCGCCGATGACCCTTGACGAGCACCGCCTCGGCCACTTGCTCTCCGTGCGCCTCGCGGCCTCCCTCGTCGCGCTCGGCGTGAGCGCCAGCGTGACCTCCGCGGGTGCGGAGCCGCCGCCTGCGGAGGTCGGCTACGATTACGGGGAGTTCGCGCAGCCGCGCGGTGCGGCGCTCGGCGGCGCCGTGAGCGCCTTCGCCAACTCGCTCGACGCGCTGTACGCGAACCCGGCCAACATCGCCGCCACCAAGGTCTACCATTTCGGCAGCGCCGCCCAGTTCTGGCCGGTGGCGAACCGATCGGCGTACGGCGGGGGCATCGTGGACTCGGTCACCAGCCGCGTCGCCGGCGGCCTCGGCGCGCAGTACTTCATGCAATCGCCCGGTTCGCTCGAGCGTTCGGGCCTGGACCTCCGCTTGGCCCTCGCCCTGCCGGTGTCAGACCGCTTCCTGATCGGCGTGGCCGGCCGCTACCTCACGCTGAAGGAGGACGGCCCCGGCCCGCTCGGCGCGAGCGCCGCGTCGAGCGGACTCCGTGACCGGCAGATCATTCGCGAGTTCTCCTTCGACGCCGCCGCCACGCTTCGCCCAGCGAAGGGACTGGCGCTGGCGGCGGTCGGGCGCAACCTCGCCAGCGCAGATCACGGCTTCCTCCCGCTCACGGCGGGCGGCGGGATCGGCTTCGGTACCGAGGACTTCACCGTCGAGGCGGACGTCTTCGGCGACTTCCGCACCTGGGACCGCAATACCGTGCGCGCCATGGGCGGCTTCGAGCTGCTCGCGGGCGATCACTTTCCGCTGCGGCTCGGCTACCGCTTCGATGAGGGGGCGGGCAGCCACGCGGTCTCCGCGGGGTTCGGCTACCTCGAGCGTGCCTTCTCGGCCGGCATCGCCGTCCGGCAGGTCGTGTTCGGCGACCCGGTCACCGCCCTCTTCCTCGGGTTCGAGTACCACCTGGAGTCCGCGGTCCAGGGCACCACGCCCGCGGACGGCTTCTAGAGCGGCAATCGGTTCGTTTGCCGCGAGAGCTCAACGAGCTGGCGCCCCGAGGCAGCAGCTGATCTCACCCACGACGCGCGCCGGCGACACGTTGGCCCGCCCGCGCCACGCGCCGGACGGGAGGCTACAGCGTGGCGACGATCATTTCCCGGAGCGCCGCGACGCCCTCACTCAGGGACGCGGCGTCCACAGCTTCCGGCGGGGGCGCCCCGGCGGCGGCGCGGAGCTCCTCGGCGGCGCGGGGGTTCCAGAACCAGTCCTCGTCATGGCGCTCGACGAGCTCGCGGTGCCAGCGCAGCGCCAGCAGCAGCGCAGCGAAGCGGGAGGCTCCGTCGGCGCGCGGGCGGAACAGCACGCCGCCGCTCGAGGCACCGAGGGGGAACCCGAGGGCCCGCACCGCGAGCTCCTCCGTGCCCTCGCCCAGCGCGCGGTGGCCGCGCAGCGCCGCCCCGCGCAGCGCCAGCGCGAGGGCGAGCGCGCGCGCGTGACAGAGGAGCATCCCGCCGAGCGCCCGACGGTGGGCGGCGAGCCGCGCGGGCCCCACGTCCAGGCGCCGCCGCAGAAACCCGGGCGCGAGTAGGACCGGGAGGAGGAGGGCCCCGTGGAGGTGCTCCGGCAGCGAGTACGGATCCCGCGCGATGACGAAGGGCTGCTGCGGCGGAGCGAGTGCGTGTGCGTAGGCGCCGCCCAGCGCCGCCAGGCCCCGCGCGAAGCTCGCGGGGGCGATGGGGGCCGGCAACGACGGCAGCTGGAGCTCCACTCGATCGACCCAGGGCGTGTCGCGCAGCAGCTCCGCCAGCGCGGGGACGTTCAGCCTCCCGGGCCAGCCGTCGCCGGCGCCCTCGGCGAGCGCCGCGCTGAGCCAGGTGGGCAGGTCCGTCACCCCGAGCTCCGCGACGAGATCGTCCGTCGCGCGGAGAAAGCCCTCCAGCGCAGCGTGCGCCGCCGGGGCAGCAAGCTCGTGCGCGTCCGCGCTGGCGAGCCCGAGACGGCGTGCAAGCTCCTGTCGGCGCTCCCAAAGCGTAGCCTCGACGAGCGAGGCGCTGGTCGAGCGCGCCCGCGCCGCGTCGAGCCAGGCCGCCCGATGGGGCGTGGGGGCGAGCGCCTGGGTGAGCATGGCGGAGAGCGTCCACGTCCCCCGCGCGGGGGCGTCGAGGGGATGCCCTTCGACGCGACGGCGGCCGACACCGAGCGCGATCGCCTCGCGGTTGATGCGCTGCTCCGCGAGCCGGTACACCCAGCGCTCGAGCGGCACGCGCAGCGGGTCGCCGAGCGGGAGCGCCCGCACGGCCTCGAGCTTGGTCCTGCCGAGCGCCGGGCGGCTGAAGACGAACGGATCCTCGTCGATCGCCGCTCCCGCCGCGAGCGCGCGACGCCAGCGTCGCCACGCCTCCTCGGCGCGGCCGAGGGTCCGATCGAGCTCCAGAACGTCGAGGTCGGGCATCCGGGGCACGACTCTACCGCCGAGCTCTCCGCCCGGCAGCGGTCGATACCGCTCGCCGGCTCAGTGGACCGGCCCAAAGCACCAGGTGAGCTCGAGTCCGGCGCCGAGCGACGGGGCGAGCCACCAGGAGCGTGACCCGGCGGGCGTGGCCGCGGCGGCGCGCCCGAGCAAGAGCGTGGTCCCGAACCCGAAGGCGGCGCCGATCCGCAGGGACCGGCGGACATACCAGCCGAGCCCCCCACCGACCCGGGTGTCGCTACCCCAGGTCGCGGCCTGGCCGGAGCCGGGGACGGGCTCGAGCCGGACCACGCCGAAGAGGAGCTCGGCGTAGGGGTCGAACGCCCCGTCCTCATGCCCGGCCGCGCGCCAAACGACCGAGAGTCTCTCGCCGGACAGTCGTCGCGCGGAGTCTCCCGCGAGGTCCCAACCGATCGCGGCCGCGAACCCGAGCCCTCCGCGGGGGCGCAAGCGCGCCAGCCCGACCAGCTCCACGGACCCGGTGGGGGCCATCGACGAGACAGGGCGGGCGGCGCCCACGACCCCGGCCCGACCTCCCGTCAGCCCACGGAGAGCGAGCTCCCCGACTCGTCGCGCGCGCTCGCGCGGCGGCGGTCCGGGGTCGCGGGCGGGCGCAGCGGCGAGTGGCGGGGGCGGCGGGTGCCGCGCCCCATGCCATGGCTCGTAGGGAGCACCCTCCGCGGCGGCGCGGACGGCCCCCAGGAACGCGGTCAGGGCTCCGGCGGCGGCGAGGAGCCGCGTCGAGGTGGACGATCGGCGACACACGACAGGGGGTCGGCCGGCTCCGAGTCGCGGTTGCGCAACCGTCCTCGGGGCGCGCTCCGATCCCGGGGGGAGCGAGCGCCGCGCGGCACGGTCGGAACCGGGCTCGACGCGGACCCCTGGCGAGCGACCGCCGCGGGTGGACCCGCTCCGGGACGAGCACTAGGGTTCTGGCGATGCCGGACCTGGACGAGGAGCTCGCTCGCGCGGCCGACATCGGCGCGCCGGATGCTGGCCCGGAAACCGGCTCCGCGAGCGGCGCCGCGACCGGGGGTTCGGCCGGCACCCGGGTCCACCCCACCGGCGACGAGGGGGGGGCTCCACCGCGGCGAAGCCTCGGGCTGCTCGTCGCTCTGCTCGTGATGGGCGCGGGACTGCTGGTGCTGGTGCTGACGAGCCTGCGCTCCTCAGTCGTGTACTCCAAGGGGGTCGACGAGCTCGTCGCCGAGCGCGACCGCCTCGCGGGACGCACGGTTCGCGTCGAGGGCACGCTCGTCAAGGGGACGCTGGCTCGGCGCGCCGAACCCTGCGAGTACCGGTTCGTGCTGGAGCGCGCCGGCCAGAGCCTCGAGGTCGAGTACCCGCATTGCTCGATCCCGGACACGTTCCGCGATCTCGGCTACACGGACGTGACGGTGACCGCGGAGGGTCGGCTCGGCGCCGACGGCCGCTTCGCCGCGACCCAGATCATGGCCAAATGCCCCTCCAAGTACGAGGAGCAGACCCGCGCGACCGCGGGCACCAACCCACCGGCAACGCCGAGCCGGATCGACTAGCGCGCGCGGGGGTTCCGCCGCGCCGCATCGCCACCCCGAGGATCGTCACGTGTGGGATCGTTTCCTCCGCGCCTGCCGCCGTGAGCCCTGCGACGTCACACCGGTCTGGTACATGCGCCAGGCCGGTCGCTACATGGCCGAGTACCGCGCGCTCCGCCAGCGCCACTCCCTGCTCGAGATCTGCGCCGAGCCCGATCTGGCCACCGAGGTCACGCTCCAGCCGGTCCGCGCGTTCGCGGTGGACGCGGCCATCCTCTTCGCCGACATCCTGCTGCCCCTGGCCCCCATGGGGGCGCCGTTTGCCTTCGCCGCCGGTGAAGGGCCGGTCTTCGAGCGGCCCGTCCGGGACGCGGCCGCCATCGATCGGCTCCGCCTGATCGATCCGGAGGAGTCCCTGGGCCACGTGCTGACGGCGCTCCGCCAGGTCCGCCGCGAGCTCGAGGGCAAGACGCCGCTCATCGGCTTCGCGGGGGCGCCCTTCACCCTGGCGAGCTACCTCGTCGAGGGGGCGAAGAGCTCGAGTTTCTTCCACACCAAGCGGCTGATGTACGGCGAGCCAGCGCTCTTCGCACGACTGCTCGGCATGCTCGGCGAGGTGGTCCGGCGCTACCTCCGGGCGCAGGTCGCCGCGGGAGCGCAGGCAGTGCAGGTCTTCGACTCCTGGGTGGGCGCCCTGGCGCCCGAGGATTACGCGACCCACGTCGCGCCGCACACCCGCGCGCTCCTGAGCGATCTTGGCACGCTCGGAGTGCCGGTCATCCACTTCGGCACCGGCACGGCGACGCTGCTCGAGCTGCTGCGCGAAGCAGGCGGCACCGTCATCGGGGTCGACTGGCGCATCCCGCTCGACACAGCGCGGCGCCGCCTGGGCCCCTCGGTGGCGGTGCAGGGCAACCTCGACCCAGTCCTGCTCGCCGCCCCCGACGCCGTCTGGCGCCCGCGCGTCGACGACGTCCTCGCCCGCGCCGGCATCGAACCGGGCCACGTCTTCAACGTGGGGCACGGGATCCTCCCGGAGACCGATCCGGACGTGGTGCGGCGCGTGACCGACTACGTCCACGAGCGGTCGGCGCGCAGCTAGAATCGACGACCAGGAGCGACGTTCAGTCGGCCGGGGGTGGCGGCGGCGTCTTCGCGGGATCCGGGCCCGACGCCCCTGGCTTGGCCGCGGCGGCGAGGGCCTCCACCGTCGCAGCACCGAGCAGATAGCCCACCACCGGTCGCCGTAGGAAGAGCTCCGCGAAGTGCGGGTCCCGGATCCCCGCATGAAGACGGCGGGCGTGGGCGGCGGCGCGCCGGTGCATCTCCGAGGCCTGGGGAGAGCTCGCCCGCTGCATGGCCTCGCAGCAGATGGCCCGCGTCTCCAGCCCGTACTCCGATCCCTGGATGGTTTCCATCGCGCCGATGGCCGTGGTCGCGAGCAGGATCCCGGTGTGCTGCTCGCCGATGTCACAGCGCGCCGCGGCCTCGATCGCCATCGCGAAGAAGTGGTACGCAACGTAGGCCTGCGCCTCGGCCGCCTGCCGCGCGTCGAAGGCGTGCATCACGGCGGCGCTGGCGTCCCCGGAGGCCCGGGCGACGAGCGCGCGGACGAGCTTCTCGTGGACGGAGTCGTAAGCGCTCCCGCTGACCGCGACGAGCCCACTGGCGTCGTTCACGAAGCCGTCTGCCGCCGCCAGGTCGCCGAGCTCGACGAGCACCTCCGCGGTCGCCAGCAGCGTGTCCGGTCGCGTGTCGTGATCACCGTACCGCTCGTGCGCCTCGCGGGCGCGCCGGAGATACGCCAGCCCACGCCGCGGATCGCCGAGCCGCGCATAGCACTGCCCGATCGTGCTCAGGGTCTTGGCGATCTGCAGCCGGCCCCCGATGGCCAGGTCGATGCGGATCGCGTCGAGCGAGAGCGCGATCGCGTCCTCGAAGTGACCGAGCACGAACAGCGCCAACGCGAGGGCGTTCTTCGCGCTCGCCTCGCTGCGTCGCGCGCCGACCTGTTTGAAGACCGCGATCGCCTCGGCGTGGGCGTCCACCGCTTCGTGGACGCGGCCCACCCTCCGGAGCAGGGTCCCCCGCGAGCGGAGCACGTCGGCACGAAGCCGCGCGGGGACCTCGTGGCGCGCCGCCGCCGTCAGCGCGCGATCGCAGGCGGCCAGCGCACCCTGCATGTCCCCCAGATCGCGGAGAAGCTCCGACATCAGGCTCTGCGCCTGCACCTCCACCTCCGGAGAGCTCGCCTGCCGAGCCACGCGTTCGGCGAGCTGGGTCGAGGCGAGGCCCCGCGCCAGGTAGCCCTGATCCTGCTCTAGGCGCGCGGTGCGGAGCAGGGCCCGAGCCACCCACCAGGGCTGGTTGCTCTTGCGAGCCAGGCGGCGCAGGGCGACGAGGTGGCGACGCCGCTCCTGCCAGCGACCTTGCACTCGGGCGATCCCCTCCAGCGCCTCGTGCACCTCCATCCGCCGTGAGTCGTCGGCGGGAAGCATCCGCAGGGCGCGGCGCAGGTAGCGCGCGGCGAGCTGGGTCTGATAGCTCGACCGGGCCGTGGTCGCCGCCTCGAGGTAGTGGTCCGCAGCGGCAGTGTGCGCCCCACCCCGCGCCAGGTGCCGGGCCACGATCGCAGCCGATAACCCGCGTGCCAGCGGCGTCCCCGCGAGCTGCTCGCCGAAGCTCCGGTGCATGCGGATGCGCGTGGCCTTCTCGAGCCCGAGGTACGCAACATCGCGCGTGAGCGGGTGGCGCACCTCGACGAGCTGGCTCCGGACGTCGCACAGTCCGCGCGCGCAGAGCCGGGCGACGGCCTCCTCCGCGTTCGCCCCGGCCAGCGCCAGGAGGTCACGCTCGGTGACCGGGCCCCCGGCGATCGCGAGCCAATCGATCACGGCGCGCTCCGCCGCCGGCAACTCGGCGAGGCGGTCCGCGATGAGCTGCTCGAGGGTCGAGGGGAGCGCCTCAGCGGTTTCCCCCCCCTCGGCCCGGATGAGCAGCTGCGTCCCGTCCGGGAGCTCGCCGAGCTCCAGCGTGCCCCGCTCGAGCAGCGAGTCCACCATCTCGATCAGGAAGAACGGGTTCCCCGCCGCGCGGGGCAGCAGGTCCGCGCACACCTGCGACACGTTGGTGGCACCGAGCCGGTTCTCGAGCAGCCGCATCTGGTTCTCGGCGCTGAGCCCCTTCAACTCGATCCGGACCATCCCCTCGATGTACGGCGTGACGCGATCGTCAGCGCGCGTGATGAGCACCACGAGGACCCGGAGCGGGTCCCGCCACCGCACCAGCTCCGCGGTGAGCTCGAGCGATGGACGGTCGCACCAGCCCAGACCGTCCACGACGATCACGACCGGGTGCTCGGCCGCGACGTGGGCCAGGATCCGCCGCACGCCCGAGGTGATGAGGCGCCGGTTGTGCGCCACGTCGGTCTCGTCCGCGGCCGCGGGGACCCGACCGGTCGCGACCTCGGCGAGCCGGGCCACGATGGCCTCCCCGTTGCGACCTGGCGCCAGGTCGCCCAGCGCCTGGGTGATCCCGCGCGTCACCTCCTCGCTGGCGAGGTCGGCGCGGGTGCCGGTCAGCGCGCGCACCCAGGCGCCGACGGCGGCGTAGGGCAATTCGGTCTGCGCGGGCGAACACTCGACGTGGACGACGACGCTGTCGCCCGCTAGCTCCTCCAGGAAGGCGGCGACGAGCGCGGACTTGCCGATGCCCATCTCGCCGTAGATCACGCGGCAGCCGATCTGCACCCGCTCGGTGGCGGTCGCGATCTGGTGATACGCCGCGTGAAGGTCGGCGAGCTCAGCGTCGCGACCGACCAGATCGCCCCTCGCCTGCTCGGCGGCGCGCGCCCGCTCCTCCCGCGTCAGCGGCCGGACGAGGACGTGAACGCGGAGCGACCGCGGCAGCCGCCGCTGCGCTGGATCGTCCACCTCCAGCGGCGCGACCTCGGTCCAGACGAAGTCGCGCCGCACCAGCCGGAAGAGGGCGCCCGCCGCCCAGGTCGCGCCCGGCGGCGCCGCCTTGCCGAGCCGCTCCGCCAGGTACCCGGCCGGCTCCTGGAGCTGGTGATCGATGAGGTGACCGGCACGGTCGCGCACCCCAGAGGCGATCCCACGCACCAGTCCGATGCTCGCCTTGAGCTTCACCGGCAGATCGTCACACGCGCCCTGGACCGCGTCGTGCACGTCGACCGCGAGCCTCGCCGCCTCGATGGCGGCGCGCGCCGGGTTCTCCAGCAGCCCGACGATGGCGCGCGCGCTCGTCGGCAGCGACAGTATCTCCTCGTCGGCGCCCTCCCACGACCACTTCGCGCCCCGCTTGAACGCGACCTCGTCCAGGACACCACGGAGCGACTCGGCGAACTGCTCCGCGATCGAAGGCCCCAGCACCGGCACCATGGCGTCGAAGCCGTGGATAGTGATGCGGATGACGGCGACGTGGCGGACCTCGCGCCCGCCGCGGCCGCTCGCCGACCGGGGATGCCCCCGGGACGTGCCCGTCGAGTCCTCCTTCCACAAGCCAGAGCCGGAGCCGGAGCCGGAGCCGGAGCCGGAGCCGGAGCCGTCCTTGCTCGGCCGCTCCCGCGCCACGCGAGCCTCCGCCGCGCCCGGCTCCGCCGGCAACCCGACGCTGCCGACGGACTCGCGGTCGACGAGCTGCGCGATCACCGCCTCGAGCACGTGCGCGTCGACGATCTGCTGCCGCTGGAAGAGCACCCGCGTGAGGACCGACGCCATGTCGCGGGCGGAAGGGAAGCGCTCGTCCGCCTCCTTCGCGAGAGCGCGCATGGTGATCGCCTCGAGCTCCGACGGCACCTCGCGGGCGTAGGTGCTCGGTGGCTCGACACGACCGGCTCGAACGGCCTCGAGGAGCGCCGCCCCCTCCTCCGCGCCGTGCAGCGGTCGCCCGGTGAGCAGCTCGTGGAAGACGACCCCGAGCGAGTAGATGTCCGTGCGCCGGTCGACGCGATCACCGCGCGCCTGCTCCGGAGACATGTAGCCAACCTTGCCCTTGAGGGTCCCGGGCTCCTCGCGGAAGAGGTTGGCGGAGGCGATGCCGAAGTCCGCGATCTTGACCGCGCCATCAAAGCTCAAAAGGATGTTTTGCGGAGAAACGTCCCGGTGGACGATGGCGAGCGGGGCACCACCCTCATCGCGGCGCTCGTGAGCGTAGTGCAGGCCCTTGGCGACCTCGCCGATGACGTAGGCGGCGACGTAGGGCGGCAGGCGCATGCTCTTGGCCTGCGCGGCGCGCGTGAGCCGGCGGAGGTCAGGTCCCTCCACGAACTCCATGCTGAGCAGCTGCCCCTCCTCGCCGTAGTCCTGAAACTCGTAGACCTGGACGATGTTCGGGTGGTTGAGGCGCGTGGCGAGCTGAGCCTCCTCCGCGAACATCGCGCGGAAGCGGCGCGAGGAGCCATGCTGCGGGAGCACGCGCTTCACCACCAGGAGCTTGAAGGTCCCTTCGGCGCCGCGCTTCTTCGCCAGGAACACCTCCGCCATGCCCCCAACGCCGAGCCGCCGGACCACCTCGAAGTCGGCGAGACGAGCCGGGACGGGACGGGTGGGCGGGTCCGACATCGGGTGCTGCGGATTCTACCAGGCCGGGCGCCAGCCCGGCGCGGAAGTCCTCCCGTGCGCGTCCGGGGCGGGCGTGTATGCTCCGCCCCGATGCGCTTCGACCCGAGACTCGTCCTCGCCACCTGCGCCCTGATCCTCGGCGCCTGCCGACCCGGGCAGAGCGAGGGAGCCCGCTCGCCCGCGGCCCCCGTCGTGCTGGGGCCGGTGGTGGCGGTCCCCGTCGCCCCCGGCGATTTCGCGGTGCGGACGCACGAGCTGCTCCGCGACGGGGCGGCGTCCACCGACCGCCGCAACCGGCTGGCGGGCGTGGTCGAGGCGCAGCTGGCGCGCGCCGAGGCGCACTTCGGCGCCGGCGCCACCGAGTCCGGCGTGCGCGCGGTTCAAGGCGCCTTCCTACTGGTGCGGGCGACGGAGGACGATCCGCGACTGTTCGCCGCTCGACCCGCCGCGCTCGCCGCCGCGGCGGACGCCTGCGCCCAGGCTGGGAGCGAGGGGCGCGCCCTCGCGCTCTACGAGCGACTCGCGACGTTGTTGCCGCCGGGTCCTGCTCGCGACGACGTCCGGGGCCACCTCGACGCCCTCGCGCGGTGGAGCGAGTCCGCTCGCGCCCCGGGGTCGCTCACGGCCGCCGCGTTCGATCGGCGCCTGTGGAGCAACCGCGTGGTCCTCGATCCCTCCGCCGCGACGCTGCGCGCGGCACACGGGGCCGCCGCCACCTGGGTCGGCGCGGCGCTCGCGTTCGACCCTTCGCAGCTGGATCTCGAGGATCCCCAGCAGCGATCGAAGGCGCTCGAAGCCTATTCTGCCGTCCAGACCGGCGGCGCGACGGTGGTCGCGAGCTACCTCCGACACGGCGACGCCGCCAGCGCGCTCGAGGCGCTCTCGGAGGCTCCGTTCGCGGAGGTCAGCGCACCGGGACTGGTCGAGCGGGTGCAGGCGGCGAGCGCCGGTGACCCCGCCGCCTGGGCGGAGCTGTTCGCGGTGTATGCGTCCGTCGCCGACGGGCGGGACGCCGATTTCCGCCTCGACCCGGAGGTGGCGCGCGCAGCCGCCTGGGGCGCGGCGTTGGAGCTCTATCGCGCCGCACCGGAGTCCGCGCGGGCGACGTTGCCGCTCGCGGATCTGCTCCGACGGCACGGCATGACGGAGGTGGTGCCCCTCGTGCTCGCCGACGGCCTCCGCGAGGGCGCGGGGGCGCGCGACTTCGGCGGCGCGCTCGCCCTCTTGCTCGACGCCATCGCGGACGAAGGGCAGCAGGGGCGGATGGACGTCGCCCGCGACACGTTCCAGGCGGCGAGCCCCATCCTCGCGCGCGCGGAGCAGGCCGGCGCCAGGCGGGAGCTCCGGCCGAGCCCGGCTCGGCTCCATTACGTGATGGCGGCGCTGGAGGCGCGGGCCGCTGAGGTCGAGCGCGCGCGACGGCACGCGGTCGACGCCCTGCGGACCGCCCCGGACGATCTGGACACGCTCAGTCTGCTCGCCGCGCTCGAGCGCCAGCGCCGGGACGAGCGCGCCGCGCTCCAGGCGCTCGGGCGCGCCGCCCAGGTCGCAGAGCGCTCGCGCCGTGACGCCGCGCTCGCGGTGACGCTGCTCGCGAGTTACGAGATCCACCGCGACGGGGGCGCGTCCGCCCGCCACGAGGCGACCTTGCGCGCCGCGCTCACCGCCGCGCTCGGGGCGCGGAGTTCGGCCCGCTCGAGCGGCGAGCTCGGTCGGGCCGAGCGCCTCCTCGCCCGCGCGCTCGAGCTCTACGGCGCCAGCGACGCGGCCCGGAGCGCCACGCTGCGAGCGCTGGACGCCTCGCGAGCGGACCGAGACGAGCTCGCCGCAACGCTGATCGACGGGATGCGGCGCGCGCTCACCATCGGGCAGCTCCCGCTCGGCCGCGACCTCGCCCGCGAGGCGATCGCCGCTGACGTGGGGGGGGAGGATCTGGTGTACGTCGCGCTCTGGCTCTCCCTGCTGGAGCGTCGCGCCGGCGCAGAGCCCGACGGCACCGTCGCCGAGGCGCTGGCCGAGGTGACGGACCGGACCGGCTGGATCGCGACGCTGCGCGATTGGGGCAGCGGCGGGCTCGACGACGCGGGGCTGCTCGCGGCCGCGCGCACGCCGGCGGAACGGACCGAGGCGCGGTTCTACACGACCCTGGCCGGGCGGGTCGGCGGCGACCCGCTCCCGGGGCTGCGCGAAGTGGCGGACAGCCCCGCGATAGAGCTGGTCGAGGTGACCATCGCGCGGGATCTGCTGGCCGCCGTGCTGCCGGGGGCCCGCCCCTCGCTGCCCCCCACCGTCACCCTGCCGTGACGGGCGCCGAAGGCGCCACTGGGCAACGCCCGATCAGGTGTGGGGCTCGCGACCGAGGAGCTTGGTCGCCAGCAGCTCGCCGAGTTCGCGCGTGAGCAGCCGCTCCACGGCCGCCTCCTTCTCGTGGCGCTCGCCGTCGTCCTGGTAGAGAAACTCGATCCCCATCCCCGCGGGGTTGGCTCGACTCGCGTCCTCGGGCATGACGGTCCACATCACCCGTCCGCGGAGGCGAAGCGGCTCGGCGAGCGAGGGGACCACCAGGGCGAAGACGAACTCCGTCCCGATCGGGAGCGGGCGCTCGGTGCCGATGAAGGTGCCGCCCCGCGAGATGTTCTTGGTGTAGTCCGCCAGGAACGTGTTGAGCCGCCGGTACTCGACCTTCAGCTCGATGGGGGCCCGGGCGTGCACTCTTCGGTCCTCGCTTTCGCCACCCGTCATTCTCGAGACGATACCGACCCCGGAGGCGGGCGGCCAACCCCCCGGTGATCCACCGGCCCGGGGCACCCGCAGGGTGAGGAAATGGTATGGGTCGGCCGGTGCGGAACCCCTACGAGGTCCTCGGCGTCGACCCCCACGCCTCCCCGGAGGAGATCCGAGCGGCGTTCCGCCGCCTGGCGGCCCAGCACCACCCCGACCGCAACCCCGACGACGCGGGGGCCTCGGACCGCTTCAAGGAGCTCAATCTAGCCCACCAGATCCTGAGCGACCCCGACAAGCGGGCCGCGTTCGATCGCTGGGGGACGTCGGCCTTCACCCCCGGGGGCAACCGGGGGGCGGGGGCGGGCGTCATCGATTTTGGCTCCGTCGAGGGGATGTTCGGGGACTTCCTCGAGGCGATCGGCATGAGGAGCGCCGACCGCGGCGACGTGCGCCAGCGGGTGAAGCTCAGCCTGGAGGAGGCCGCGCTCGGGTGCACGCGGGAGCTCGGCTACACCCGGGTCGATCTCTGTGCGAAGTGCGCCGGCGACGGCGCCGAGCCCGGCACCAAGACGGAGGAATGCTCGACCTGCCATGGCCGCGGGCGAGTCCGCCACCAGCAGCCCTTCCTCCCGGTCACGCTCGAGCGCAGCTGCACCCGGTGCCACGGCACGGGCCGCATCGCACGTTATCCCTGTCACGGTTGCCACGGCCGCGGCATCGCGCCGACCCAGCACCGCCTGGCCGTCTCCATTCCCGCCGGGATCGAGAGCGGGGCGAGCCGGATCGTCGAGGGGGCGGGGAGCCGCGCCCGCCGGGATCGGCCGCCAGGCCACCTGGAGGTGGTCGTCGAGGTGGAGCCTCACCCGTTCTTCGAGCGCGTGGGCCACGACCTGCAGTGCAAGGTCCCCGTCACCTTCATCCAGGCGTCTCTGGGCGGCGAGATCGAGGTCCCGACCCTGGAGGGGAAGGCGCGACTGCGAGTCCCGCCTGGCACCCAACCAGGGAGCGTCCTGCGGCTGCGCGGCAAGGGGGTTCCCCACCGTTCGCGACCGGGCCGCGGCGACCAGCTGGTGGAGATCCGGGTCGAGGTGCCGGCCGCGCTGAGCGATCGGGCGCGCGAGCTCATCGCCGAGCTCGGTGACGAGCTCGGCCAGGAGCTGACGCCCCAGCGCCAGAGCCTCCTCGAGCGAGTGCGGGGCTGGTTCGGGTGAGCTCGCGCGGGGTCGCACGCCCTCCTCGGTCGCTCCCAGACGCCAGGGCCGGCGACGCCCCGATGAGCCCGTGCTAAGCCGGGGGGCGCCTCGCGCTCCTTCGGCGCCGGAGGCGGCGACCCTGACGAGGCGCGCGGCTTCACCATGACGACGCTCGGCAGCAAGATCGGGATCTTTGGCGGCGGGAACATGGCGACCGCGATGGTGCGGGGCCTGCTCGCTGCCGGCGAGGTCGCGCCCGGTGATCTCACGGTCAGCGACGTCCTCCCTGCCAGACGAGCCGCGCTCGAGCGAGAACACGGGATCGCCACCAGCGGCGACAACGGCGCGGTGGCGCAGGCCAGCGACGTGGTGCTGATCGCGGTCAAGCCACAGGTCGTCCCGGCGTTGCTCGCCGAGGTCGGCAGCGCGCTCGGACCCGGCAAGCTCCTCATCTCCATCGCGGCGGGGATCCCGACCCGAACGCTCGCGGCTGGCGTGCTCCCCGGCACCCGCGTCGTGCGGGCGATGCCCAACACCGGCGCCGTCGCCCTGGCAGCAGCGACGGCGATCGCCCGCGGCCCGGCCGCGACCGAGAGCGACGTCGCCCTCGCCCGCCGCCTCTTCGAGGCGGTGGGTCGCGTCGTCGAGGTCGAGGAGAAGCTCATCGACGCGGTCACCGGGCTGTCCGGCTCGGGTCCGGCCTACGTCCTGTTGTTCGTCGAGGCGCTCGCCGACGGCGGCGTGCGGGCGGGGCTGCCGCGTGACCAGGCGCTCCTGCTCGCGATCCAGACGGTGCTCGGGACGGCCGAGCTGCTCCTAGCCACCGGCGAGCACCCCGCGCGGCTGCGCGACCAGGTGACCAGCCCAGGCGGCACCACCATCGCGGGGCTCGCGGAGCTCGAGCGCGGAGCGGTGCGTCACGCGGTGATGTCGGCGGTCGAAGCCGCGACGCGCCGCGCTGGCGAGCTGGGTCGGAAGCCCGACTGATCGGTCAGAGTCCTGCGGGGGACACGGCCGCCCGGCCCGTCCGTCCGGCGGGGGCACAAAAAAGGTCCGCGCAGAGGGGCCGGGGGGGACAGCCACGCTCCGCGCGGACGCCCGTTCCCTAGCAGCCCCCCCCCCGAAAAGCAACTTCGCGAAACCGCTGGGTTATGTGGATGGGGGGGGGTGGGGTCGATCCGGTCTTGCAGAGGTGCCGGAGGGCCTTTCAGACCTGAAAACCTGATACCTTCAAATCTCGGAATTCACACCCTGTGCTGGCCGCTCACCCCGAGCAACGGAGGAGGCTTCGGCCCGTCGGCTGATCTGCATCGCGCACCGTCATCGGCACGGTGCGTCGAGCCGGAGCGCGGGTTGGCGGCACCAGCGCCGCGGCCCCTGGCAGCTGCCCCTCGGCAGTCAACGCGTCGAGGCAGAGGCCGGACGGACCCGCGAGCCAGCGGGCGTCGAAGCGACGCGGGGACCAGGCCCCCTCCACCCCCTCGAGTTCGACGTAGGGCGCGACCGGCGGCGAGCCCACGAGCACCCAGCCGTCGTCGTCGGCCGAGCATGGCGGCGGCATACGTCCCAGGTCGCGCGGCTCGATCACCAGCGGGGGTTCGACGGCGCCCTGCGCGGCGTCGATCGGGAACACGTACCAGGACGAGTACGCGCCGCGCACGCGGGCGACGCGCACCCAGAGCCCGAGCGCGTCGCTCCGCGCGTTGCGCACCAGCACGACGCTGACCGAACTCGACGCGCCCTCCACCTCCGGATAGTCGCCCACGAGCACGAGGCGGTCCGCAGCGACGCGGTAAACGCGGAAGCTGTCGCGGTCGACCCCCAGGTAGAAGCTGCCCTCGACCTTGACCACCCCCGAAGCGGCGAGCACGTCGTGGGCGGCGGCCTCGCGAATGGGCTGGATGGCGCGCCCGGCTTCGACGACGTAGAGCGAGCGTCCGCCCGCGGCGGCGACGGAAAGCACGCCCGCGCGACCGCCGGGCTCGATCGCGGCGGCCAGGTCGGGCGAGGGATTGCCGTACACGTTGAGCCCGAACGCCTGCGCTGCAGCGACCACGTCGGGCCAAGGCGTCGGCGTTGGGGCCGTCGACCAGACCTCTCCGGTGAGATCGAAGGGGTCGATCCCGCGCACTCGCCAGCTAGCCGCGCGCGACCAGTCGGCGCCGCGCGCCCCGGCGGCATAGACGTGCAACCTTCCCGCGACGTCGGCGTCCAACCCCACGTCCGCGGGAGCGAGCGGCGGCGGCGGGGCACCCGCGAAGGGCGCCCAGACCGTGGACTCCACGCTCTCGGCGGTCATCGTCGAGGAAGACGGCGCCGTGCGTGTCGGCGCGCGCCGGCGCCCGCCCGCGACCGCTGGCGCCGGCCCCACCCGTCCGGTCCGCTCCAGTGCGCAACGCATCAGCCAGCGCCCCCCTTCCGTCGGCGGGAAGACAGCGCCGCGCGGCGTCGCGGCCTCCGCGAGCGCATCGGGCTTGCCCCGGCGTCCCTGCCACCCGACGCGCACCCAGTCGCCGAGCGCGCAGCCGAGGGCGGAGCAGCCGTGCTCGGCGCTTCGGTTCGCGAGCAGCGGCGCGAGATCGAGCCGCGGCTCCACCTCGCGCCAGCTGAACCCACCGTCGGTGGTCTCGCGTAGATCCCCCTCCCGGCTGCGGGTCAGCGCGAAGGGGCCGGAGAGCACGCTCCGGCCGAGGTCGGCCGAGGGCTTCCCAGCGGTGACGCGGCCGTCGAACGCCACGCGCACTCCCACGAAGTCGTCGGAGCCCGCGACCCAGCCCGCGAGCTGACCCACGCCAGGCTCCCGAAACCCGCCGAGCCAGAGCCCTCGCCGGAGGAGTTGGCGGCGCGCGTCCTTGGCCGCCGGCAGCGTGAGGGCGACCTGCTCGGTGCGGCCGTCGCGGCCCACCAGGGCGAGCTGCCCCTGCGCCCCGAAGCGCGGCGGGACCAGCACCGCCACACGGCCATCGCGGAGCGCGACGACGCGCTCCACTCCGCGGTCGCCGCGGACGCGGATCTCGCGGACGGTGCCGTCCGCCCCGACGATGCAGTACAGGCCACCAGCCACGCCGCCCGGCTCGTCGGTGCAGGCGCCGCGGACCGCGACCGCGCCTCCGCCGCCGGGCGCGACGTAGCGCGACGTCCCGAAGACCAACTGTCGCTCCACCCCGAGCGGCGGCCGGAAGCGGAGCAGCGCGGTGCCGCCTTGCTCGCGCGTGCAGACGAACCCGAACCCCTCCCCGAGCGCGATGGCCTGACACCGGTCGCCGCGGTCCACCACGTCCTCCACTTTGGCGACCACCGCGCCGTCGCGGAGCCGCACGCGGGAGAGCGTCCCGGCGGCGATGACGACCGCGTGCTCGGGAGGCTCAGGCCAGCCGCGCAGCACGGCTTCCCGGAGCAGCGCCGGTGGCCGCGCGCGCCCGGACGGGTCCGCGTCGTGCTCGGGCCCGCCGGGCTCGGACTGCTCCTGACGCGTCAGGCGCATCACCCGGCCGCGCGAGTCGATCGAGTACGCGTCCGCCTCGACCCAGGCCACGATCTCGCCCGCGCGCGCCTCGAGCCGGTGGACCGTCCCCAGCCCGAGCGGGTGCCAGCTCGAGCCGGCGTCGAAGGTCACCAGCGCCCCGCGATACGGCAGGTCGGCGATCCCGAACCACGCGTCCGCGAAGGCCAGGCTCCGCACGGCCGCCGTGGCCGGGAGGCTCCCGAGGTCGACGACGGCCCCGGTATCGGCGTCCAGCGCGACCACCTCGCGGCTGCCCCGCACGACGAAGTACAGCCGATCGAAGCCAGCATGCACGGACTCCGCGTCGAACCCGAGGCGCGTGAGCGGCCGCAACGGCCCGGTCCAGCTGCTCGCGCGCCAGAGCCGGCTGTCGCCCGCGGTGCGGGCGTGAAAGAGGTAGCCGCGCCCCAGGCGCTCCGGCAGCTCGAGAACCGAGGTCGCCGGCGCGGGAATGAGGTCACGCGCGCGCGCGAGGGCGCCGTCGGGACGCCGCGTGATCCGCAGCCCCTGGATCAGGAAGCGCTCGGTGCCGTCCAGATCGCGAAGCAATGGCTCCTCGCCCCGCCGGGGCAAGGCGAAGGAGCGGGGCGGCGACGGGAAGGACAGACCGCCGGTGGAGGGCGCGCTCGCCGACGACGAGGCGGGAGCACCGGGGGCCGCGGCCGGCGCCGTGCCGCCACGCGCGCCACACCCCGCGGGCGCCAGCGCGGTCAGCAGCGACACCACGGCGGCGAGGGCGGAACCGACGCGTGAGGGAGCGGACGGGGCGCCACGACGATCGGCCGAGTCACCGGCGCCGGCGGCCGAACGAGCGACGAGGGTCACCACGGCCGCGGAGCGTACCGGAGAAGCAGGCCCCGCTCCACCAGCGACCACGCGTGCGACCACGGTGCGCGCCATGGCGGCTGCGGGCCCCTGCGTGGCGCTGCCCCCGGAGCTTTGCTATGCCGGCGTTCAGGCCTCGATCGGTGAGGGCCCGATGACGGACACGACGACCACCAAGCGCCCCACGGCCGAGGGCGCGGAGCAGATCCTCGGCCTCTACTTCCCCGTGCTCGACCACGGCTTCGTGGCCCTGGTCGACTACATGGGCAGCGACGCCTGCATCGAGCGGGCAGCGCGCGTCAGCTACGGTTTTGGCACCCGCAAGACCAGCCAGACGCGGGGCCTCTTGCGCTACCTCCGGAGGCACCTGCACACGACGCCGAGCGAGATGGTGGAGCTGAAGTTTCACTGCTGCATGCCGATGTTCGTGGCCCGCCAGTGGATCCGGCACCGCACCGCCAACGTGAACGAGTACAGCGGGCGCTACTCCCTGATGCCGATGCTGTTCTACACGCCCGCAGCCGAGGAGCTGAAGACACAGAGCGACGCCAACCACCAGGGTCGAAGCGGGGAGGTGGTGCCCGCGGGTGACTACGCCGAGGCCCGGAGGCGCTGGGAGGCCGTCCGCGCCTCCGCTCGCGAGAGCTACGAGTGGCTCACCGCGCACGACGTGGCGCGGGAGCTCGCCCGCATCGATCTGCCGCTGAGCACCTACACCCAGTGGTACTGGAAGATCGATCTGCACAACCTCATGCATTTTCTGCGGCTGCGGGTCGAGCACCACGCACAGTGGGAGATCCAGCAGTACGCGCGGGTGATGGCGGGGATGCTGCAGCGGGTGGCGCCGCTGAGCTACGAGGCGTGGATCGACTACGACGTCTGCGGCGCGCGTCTGAGCCGGGGCGAGCTTGAGCTGTTGCGCCAGCTCGTGGTCGCCGACGACACCGGGCTCCGTGCGCGGCCGGGTGTCGGCGCGGCGGCGTTGGACCCGGGGCGCCTCGACGCGCTCGGACTCTCGCGGCGCGAGGTCGAGGAGCTGTGCGCCAAGCTCCGCGACGCCACCGTGCCCGATTTCACGCTCGACGTCGCGCGGGGGCTGCCCCCGAGCCATTTCGAGGCCCGGTTCGCCGCGGCCTTGCCGGCGACCGATCCCGCGGAATGACCCCCCGATGACGACGAACGACCCCGCGCCCGGCCGCGCCGATCCCGAACGGCTCGCCACCCTCGACCTCGACGCCGAGATCCGGCGGCTGTTGCGCGAGCGGAACGCGGTCCTGCTCGCTCACTACTACCAGGAGAGCGAGATCCAGGAGCTGGCCGACTTCGTCGGGGACTCCCTGCAGCTCGCGCAGGCGGCCCGGCGCACCGAGGCGGACGTCATCCTCTTCGCCGGCGTCCACTTCATGGCCGAGACGGCCAAGATCCTGAATCCGGGCCGGATCGTGCTCGTCCCCGACCTCGCCGCGGGCTGCTCGCTGGCGGACGGTTGCCCCGCAGAGCAGTTCCGGGCCTGGCGCGCGCGGCATCCGGGGGCAGCCGCGGTGAGCTACATCAACTGCTCGGCCGCGGTTAAGGCCGAGAGCGACATCATCTGCACCTCGAGCAACGCCGTGCGCGTGGTCGAGTCGATCCCGCGCGACACCGAGGTGCTCTTCGCCCCCGACCGGAACCTCGGGCGGCACGTGGCGGAGCGCACGGGCCGCGAGCTCGTCCTGTGGCCGGGCACCTGCATCGTCCACGAGATCTTCAGCCTGGAGAAGCTCACGGCCCTCCAACACCGGCACCCGGAGGCCACGGTCATCGCCCACCCCGAGTGCGAGCCGCCGATCCTCGAGCGCGCCGCCTTCATCGGCTCGACGGCGGCGCTGATCGACCACGTGGTCGCCTCTCCCGCGAGGGAGTTCATCGTGCTCACCGAGAGCGGGATCCTGCACCAAATGCGCAAGCGCGCCCCCGACAAGACGCTGATCCCGGGGCCGCCCACCAGCGACTGCGCCTGCAACGAGTGCCCCCACATGCGCCTCAACACACCCGAGAAGGTCTACCTCGCCCTGCGCGACCTCGCCCCCCGCGTGGAGCTCGATCCGGGGCTCGCCGAGCGGGCGCGCCTGCCCATCGAGCGGATGCTCGCGCTCGGGTGAACGCCGAGCGCGGCGCTCGCCCCGAGGGACGGGCGCCGCGGCTGGGTGACCGAATGGCCTCACGCCATCAGTCGCAGGTCACGACCTGCAGGCTCTCGAGCGTGAGCGAGATCGGCCCCGCGACGTCGCCACCGACGACTTGGATATGGAGCTCGTAGGGCCGCGCGACACCGGTGACGGGTTCGCACAGCTCGCCCACCGTTCCCCAGGCCGGGCAGGAGACGTCCCACTTGCAGAGCTGCCCCTGCCAGGTGCCGTTGACGGGGCCGATGTCGGCAAACGGCGCGACGTAGCCGTCCATGTTCGCGCGGTCGGCAAGCGCGAGCCGCACCGGCGCGTCGCCGGTCTCGCCCCGCAGGACGAGCTCGAAGCAGTCGCCGGGCCCATCGTAGGGCTGAAGGACGTTCGGCTCGCCGCCGCTGGCGTTGAGCTGGAGCCCCAGCCCGCAGCCCCAGGCCAGGTACTCGGGGTCTACCACCGTGGCGCCCTCGATCGTGCAGCCGTCCACGGTGCAGGGGTTGCCGTCCGTCGGCGAGCAGGCGATGCCGTCGCCGAAGGCGAAGAACGCGCCCTGCAGGCCGAATGGGTCGTCGTCGGTCGCCGCGGGGTCCCCGCCGACCCAGCCGTCGACGGTGACGAACTCGTCGGAACTAGTGGTGCAGGTCCCGCCGCCGCACGGTTCCGAACCGCAGAGCCATTCCGGCCCCATCTCGAGGTTCACCACGCACTCGCAGAGGTTGCAGCCGTCGCCGGCCTCCCGGATCTCGCCGGGCTCGCATTCCGGCTCGGTGCAGTCCGGGTCGGTCGCACAGAGCCAGACGCCACTCGCCGAGCAGGTGCAGGTGGTGCAGTCGTCCTCCGCGTAGGTCGCCCCCTCGGTGCAGGTCGGCTCGGTCCCCCCGGTGCACTCGCCGGGCTTGAGGCTCTCGATCGTGAGCGAGACGGTGTCCTCGCTGGAGTCGCCGCCGACGATCTGGGCGTAAAGGACGTAGGGGTTGGTGACGCCGGTGCCCGCCTCACAGAGTCCAGCCTCGGCCATGAAGGCGGGACAGGAGACGTCGTCGGTACAGATCCGCCCGCTCCAGGTGCCGTTGACGGGCCCGAGATCCTGGTAGGGCCCAACCCTCCCTCCCATGTCCACCTCGTCCATGAAGCCGACCCGCACGGTCGCCTCGCCGGTGGTGCCGGCGAGGGTAAGGTCGAAGCAGTTGGCCGGACCGGGGAACGGGGAAGTGACCGGAGCTTCGCCGCCGGAGGACTGGAGCTCGAGGCCGATCATGCAACCCCAGGCTTGCCACTCAGGGTCGACGACGGTGCTGCCGGTGACCGTGCAGCCGTCGGACGTGCACGGATTGCCCTCGGTAGCCACGCACGCGATTTCGTCGCCCGTCACGAACCAAGCCCCCTGGATCCCAAGCGGATCATCGGCGAGTACCGCCGGATCACCCCCGACCCAGCCGTCGACGTTCACGAGCTCCAGATCGAACCCCGTGCAGGTCTGCGCTGCGCACACCTCCTCGGTGCACAGCCACCGGTTCGGGCTACCACCGTTCAGCACCCCCACGCACTCGCAGGTGTTGCAGCCGTCCCCCGCGTCCCGCACCTCGCCGAACGTGCACTCGACCTCGCACGCCGGGTCCTCGGTGCAAGACCAGAGGGTGTCGCCGGTGTCGAGCACGATCTCGCAGGTGCAGGTGTTGCAGCCGTCGTCCGCCAGCCGGGTTTCACCGGGCGTGCACGGCTCCGGATAGATGGGAAGACACGGATCGGTGGTACAGACCCACCGTGGCAGGCTGCCACCGTCCAGCCGGATTTCACAGGTGCAGGTGTTGCAGCCGTCGTCCGCCAGCCGGGTTTCACCCGCGGTGCACTCGACCACGCAGGCGGGGTCCTCCGTGCAGTACCAGCTCCCGTCCCCGAGGCAGGTGCACTCGTTGCAGCCGTCGTCCGCGAGCCGCGTGTCACCGCGCTCGCAGGCGGGCTCGCAGTCCACCTCGGTGCAGGACCAGACGCGGTCCTCGGTGCAAGTGCAGGTGTTGCAGCCGTCGTCCGCCTCCCGGGTCGCCCCCGGCTCGGAGCAGTCCCCTTCGCCGTCGATCGAGGGGTCCTGGGAGCCGATCGGGAGATCCTCCTCGCAACCAGCCAGGCCGAGGAAGAGAGGGAGAAGGGTGAGGGTGAGGGTGAGGGTGACGCCGTGCCGCATGGGTATTCGTCTCCGAGCTGGGGGCAGCCACTGCCCGATTGCCTGGCTCGTGGCGTTGACCCCGACGTTCCATCAAAGAATGCTCCGAGCGGGTGCGCCAAGCACCACCGGAGCACCGTGGTCAGCGTTGCCTTCGGCGTTCGAGCATGAAAGGGTCCTGCGCGTTGGCTCGCGGAGAACCGACCGGCGTTCGGGAGGAACGGCACCGCTCGGCGGCCGGGATCCTGGGGGCGCTCGCGCTCGCGGCGGCCTCGGCGCCGGGGGGGGCAGCGGCCGAGGAAACCGTGCAGGGGGCGCGGCTCCGCGTCCAGATCGCGGATGGGATCGCTGGCTGTCCCAGCGAGGCAGAGCTCGCCGCGCGGGTGCGAGCGGCAGCCTGGCGCCCGGCGCCGCTCGCGACCGAGGCGCCATCGCCCGCGGCAGACGGCGAAGCGACGAGCCCCGCGCGAGCGGCGGAGCCGGATGCCATCGAGCTGGGCGTCTCCATCTTCGACGATGAGGCGGGACTGGTCGGGCGGGTCGTCGTCACCGGCGGCCGAATCGGGCGGCGCGAGCTCCGCGCCGCGACCTGCACTGGCCTCGCCGACGCGCTGGTGGTGCTGATCGGGATGGTGCTCGACGAGGAGGCGCGCGCCGCGCGGGCGGAGCTCGAGCTTGCGGTTGCCAGTCAAGAGGCGGCCGCGGCCGCCGCGGCTCCGATCGACGAGGCCGGCCCCACGACGGACGCACCGCTCGTCTCCGTTCCGGCCGAGCCCGGGCCGCCACCCGGCGCGCGTGCCACACCGCTGCCGGCACCGACTCGCCCGACGGCGGCGGGTGCCGCGCGGACGATGACGGCCCGCGCCGTCGCGGCCGCGGGCGTCTCCACCGAGCTCACGGAGGCGCTCCTCGGGGGCCTCGAGCTCGGCTGGGCGCCTTTCTCGCTCCGGGCGCTGGTCGCCTGGCGGCTCCCACACGACGTCGATCTCAACCCGGGCCGGATCACCTCGCGCTGGGTCGGCGGCGTGCTCGCCGGCTGCGGCACCCTGGGCCAGCGCTGGCGCGCCACCGGCTGCATCCAGGGCTGGGGCGGCTCCCTGCACGCCGAGGCCGCGGGCTTCACCAGCCACACCGAATACGACCGCCTGTGGACGGCCCTCGGCGCGAGCGCCGGACTGGAAGCCGGTCAGCGGGTGACGCTCGGCGCGGAGGCCATCGGCCTGGTCCCGCTCAACCGGGACCGTTTCCAGGTCATCAACGTCGGGAGCTGGGACGCTGGACGGCCCGTCGCCTGGCTCGTCGCCCGGGCCGGGGTGGCGTTTCGATGATGGATCGGGTGGGCGCGGGCCACGAGGGATCGGCGACCCCCAAAGGAGGGGGGTGCTGACGCAGGCATGGACCCGCGCGAGCTCTACCTCGGGAACGTCGAGTTCGTCTGGCGCTCCCTCCGGAGGCTCGGGGTGCCCGAGCCCGACGTCGCCGACTCCGCGCAAGAGGTCTTTCTCGTGGCGTTCCGACGCATGGAAGAGTTCGAGGGCCGCGCCCGCTGGACGACGTGGCTCTACCGGATCTGCTTCCGGGTGGCCTCGGAGCGGAGACGCCGCGCCCACGTGCGCCGGGAGATCCCCTGCGATCACGCGGACCTCGAGCTCTTGCTCCCCCCCGCGCGGGACGAGCACGCCGAGCTAGAGGTGCTCGACACCCTGCTCGACGCGATGGACCTCGACCAGCGCGCCGTCTTCACCCTGTTCGAGCTCGAGGGATTCACGGGCCCGGAGATCGCCGAGATCCTGGAGGTCCCGCTGCCCACCGTCTACTCGCGCCTCCGCCTCGCCCGCGCGGATTTCGAGGCTCGGGCGCGTCGGATCCGCGCCCGCGGGGCGCACCTCGATCGTGAGGTGGGGGCATGACCGATCCGCTCCGCCTGCTCGAGTCCGGCTCGCTCGACGAGGGCGCGCGGCGCGTGCTCGACGCCGGCGCGCGGCTGGCGCCGCCCCCGGGCGCCACCGAGGCGCTCTGGAGCGCGCTCGCCGCGACGCTGCCCCCGGGTTTCCCGCCCCCCGACGGCGGGCCTGCGGGCGGCGATCTCGGCCCCGCCCTGCCCCCGGGCGCCGCGGGATCCGCCGCGGGCGGCGGCGGGGGAGCCGCGACGGGGGCCGGTGCGGCGCTCACGGTCGCCGGCCTCGCCAAGACGGCCGCCGTCGCCTTCTCGATCGGGCTCGGCGTCCTCTTCGTGGGCGGCACCGGCGCCCGGCTCGCGACGGCGCCCACCGAGGCCGCGATGGCCTCTGCCAGGGTCGTCCCCTCGGCGGCGCCGGTCACCGCGATCGAGCCCGCGCCGCGCTCCCTCGGCCCCGCACCCCTCGCCGCCGCGGCCCCCGGACACCCGACGCCGAGCGTCACGGTGCCGCGCACGGACGACGCGCTCTCGGCCGAGGCGCGCCGGGTCGTCGAGGCGCGCGCGGCGCTGCGCGCCGACAACGCCGCCGCGGCGCTCGCGGTGGTCCGCGCTGCCGCGCGCGAGTTCCCCACGGGCGAGCTCGCCGAGGAGCGCGCGGTGCTCGAGGTCGAGGCGCTCGTTGCGCTCGGGCGAAGGAGCGAGGCCGAATCCGCAGCAGCGATCCTGCTCGGGCGCTACCCGCGCTCGCCGCACGCCGCGCGGGTGCGCGAGGCGCTGCAATAGCTGCGGGAGCGCGCGGGGCGCGCCCTCGAGCGCTCAGCGAGCACCACCCGACGTCGCCGCGAGGGGCGACGGGCGCGGGGGAGGGAGCTCGAAAACACCGCCTTCGATGACCAGGCGTGCGTCGTCGACCACCCACCGCACGCCGTCCCGCGAGGACCGGACGAGCGCGGTCCCGTCGCCGCGCGGACCGTGAACGCGGAACGAGAGCTCGGCGCGCCCGAACGAGCCCGTCGTTTCGATCCGACCGGTGGGGAAGAAGCCGCTCGTGATCGGCGTCCCGAGACGAGCCACCGCCGCGGGGTGCTCACCGACGAACGCGAGCGAGGTGCGGTAGGCGTCGGAGCTCTTGAGCGCAACGACGGCCCCCACGATGCCGAGAACGAGCAGGGCGCCAGAGCCGAGCCCAAAGGCCGCCAGGGAATAGACGAGCCACTTGGGGATCCGGGGACGGGTCCCAGCGGACGACGTGGGAGGTTCGGGTCGGCGGCGCCTTCGTCTTCGGTGGGTCACGTCTGCCAGGTCGGCGGTCGCCCGAACCGAGTTGCGCGAAAAAGCGCCGCGACCCATCGCGGGGCCCGCGACAGCGTGAACCAGCGGCGGGGTCCCGGCCCCGTCTTCCCGCTCGACTGCCCCCCCCCGCTGGCCCATCCCGCCTGGGTGCGCGAGGGGCTCGCGGGAGCGGCGGGCGTGACGTCCGGCACCTTCCACGCTACCGCTCCGCGCATGGTCACGCGACGTCGCTCCGTTTCCAGGGCCACCCTGCTCCTCCTCGGCGGTGCGCTCGCCGCCACCGCGTGCGCCCGCGGCGGCCACCCGCCGGCGATGCCCGCGGCGAGCCTCCCCTGCCTGCCGCCACAGTCCCCGGACGTTGGGCTCGTTGCCCAGGAGGGTTCCTGGCCGTCCGCAGCCTGCCTCCAGCGGGCGGACGCGCTGCTGGCCCAGCTCTCGCCGGAGCAGAAGGCGGCGCAGCTCGTGCAGCCCGATCTGAAGCAGCTCGGCGCCCCGGAGTCGATCGGCGCGCTCGACTTCGGCTCCGTGCTCAGCGGCGGCGGCTCGGATCCGGCGACCAACGACCGGGCGGTGTGGTTCGATCTGGTTGCGGCGGTGCGCGCCGGCTCGCTCCGCTCGAGCGCGCGGATCCCGCTCCTCTACGGCATCGACGCCGTCCACGGGCACAACAACGTCGAAGGGGCCGTGCTCTTCCCTCACGCGATTGGCCTGGGCGCGACGGGCGACACCGCGCTGGTCGAAGAGATCGGTCGCGTCACCGCCCGGGAGGTCGCGGCGACCGGGATCGACTGGACCTTCGCGCCCGTCCTCGCCGTGGCGCGCGACGAGCGCTGGGGCCGCACCTACGAGGCCTTCGGCGAGGAGCCCGAGCTGGTCGCTCGCCTGGGCGCGGCGATGATCCGGGGGCTCCAGGGCGAGGCGCCGGGCGCCGCCCGGCCCTCGGTGCTCGCCTGCGCCAAGCACTTCGTCGCGGACGGCGGGACCCGAGGCGGCGTCGATCAGGGCGACGCCGTCCTCACCGACGAGGAGCTTCGCCGCCTCCACCTGCCTCCGTATCGCGCCGCCATCGCCGCCCACGTCGGCACCGTGATGGCCAGCTTCAGCTCCGTGAACGGGGTGTCGATGCACTGCCACGGCCCGCTCCTCACCGACGTGCTCAAGGGCGAGCTCGGCTTCCGCGGCTTCGTCGTCTCTGACTGGCAGGGGATGGAGCGGATCTCGCCGGATCGCGAGGCGAGCCTCATCGCGTCCCTCACCGCCGGGGTCGACCTGTTCATGGCGTCACGGCAACCCGCCGAGCTGGTAGCGTCGATCGCCCGGCTGGTCGCGGCGGGCCGCATCCCCGAGCGGCGCCTCGACGAGGCCGCGCGCCGCGTCCTCGCGGTCAAGTGCGCTCAGGGGCTGCTCGAGCCGGGACGCTTCGCCGCCGCCCCGACCGCCCCCGCCGAGCTCGCGCGCGATTTCGGCGGCGCCGCGCACCGCGAGGTGGCGCGCCGGGCGGTGCGACAGTCGGTGGTCGTGCTCAAGAACGAGGGCGGGCTCCTGCCGCTCGCAACCGACCTGCCGCGGGTGCACGTCGTCGGCGTCATCGCCCAGGATCTCGGCAGCCAGTGCGGCGGGTGGACCATCGACTGGCAGGGACGGCGCGGCCGCCCCACCCCCGGCACCACCCTCAGCGAGGGGATCCGGGAGGTCGTCGGCGCCAGCACCGAGGTGACCTTCTCGTTCGACGACGCCGGCGCGGCGGGCGCCGACGCGATCATCGCGGTCGTTGGCGAGGCCGAGCCCTACGCCGAGGGCGAGGGGGACCGCACCAGCGTCGAGCTCTCTCGGGACGACGTAGCCCGCGTGGAGCGCCTGGCCGCGCTCGGGATCCCGCTGGTGGTGGTGGTGGTCGCGGGGCGACCGCTCGTGCTCGGCGACGCGCTCGAGCGCGCGGACGCGGTCGCCGTCGCGTGGCTCCCGGGCACCGAGGGCGCGGGCGTCGCCGACGTCCTCTTCGGCCTCGCGCCCGCGACGGGACGCCTCGGCCACTCCTGGCCCCGCGCCAACGCCGACCTTCCCCTCAACGTCGGCGACGCGCGCTACAATCCCCTCTTCCCGTTCGGCTTCGGGCTCACCTTCCCGGCGCGGAGCGTCGCGCCGCCCGCGACGACGGAGCCCTCCGCTCCAGAGAGCCCGCCCACCGAGCGTTGAGGCGCGGGGCTGCGCGGTCCTGTCCCCTCAGCGCGAGCCGCCGCAGTCGCTCGGGCGGCAGTCTCCGTCGCAGCCGTCGCAGTCCACGTCGTTGCCGTCGTCGCACTCCTCGCCGGACTCGGCCTGCACGATCCCGTCGCCACACCAGGGCGGGAGTTGGCAGTCGGGCGCGCAGCCGCCGTACACGCCGAGGTTCTCGCCGTCGTCGCACCTCTCGCCGAGCCCGACCTGAACGATACGGTCCCCGCAGAGCTCCGGCTGGCAGCGCTCGCTGCAGCCGTCGTCGCCCGCGGCGTTGCCGTCATCGCACGCCTCGACGCCCTCCACGACCCCGTCGCCGCAGTCGGTCTCGAGCCGGCAGGCGGCGTCGCAGCCGTCCCCGTCCTCGAGGTCCCCGTCGTCGCACTCCTCGACCATCGCGAGGAGCCCGTCGCCGCACCGTTCGCGCTGGCAGTCGCCGCCGCAGCCGTCCCCGTCCTCGAGGTTGCCGTCGTCGCAGGCCTCGTCCGCAGTCAGGTAGCCGTCCCCGCACTGCGGCACGAGGCAGGGGTAGAGCTCGTGGTCGCACGAACCATCGCAACCGTCGCCGTCCTCGAGGTCGCCGTCGTCGCAGGCCTCGCCCGCGTCGAGCTCGCCGTCGCCGCAGGTCGGCGGAACGAGTCCGCAACGTGGGCTGCAGCCGTCGCCGTGGGACGCGTTGCCGTCGTCGCATTCCTCGCCCCGCTCGAGCATCCCGTTGCCGCAGCCGCAGGGGTGGATCAAAGGCTCCATGCAGCTCAGCGTGCAGGCCCAGCAGGCCTCCGCGCAGCAGCTCGGATCACACCCGTCGCCGGCCTGATCGCTCCCGTCGTCGCAGCTCTCGCCCGGATCGATCACGCCGTTGCCGCAGAGGCTCGCTTCGTAGCGGCAGTCGGGGCCGCAGCCGTCGCCGGCGGCGCGGTTGCCGTCCTCGCAGTCCTCCTCGCCGTCGAGCACACCGTTGCCGCAGCGATCGACCGGGCTCGGAGCGCCCGCGCTCCCGCCTGCTGGCGCCGGCCCAGCGCCTCCCTCCCCGGCGTCGCCGCCGCCGGGCTCGCCCCCCGCGGACGGCTCGGTGGAGGCGGCACCGGCACCGCCTTCCCCCGCCGCCCCTGCGCCCGCCGCGAGCCGCCCGCCGGCGCCACCCTCGTCACCCGGCACCCCACCCTGCTCAGCCGGAGCCGCGTCCCACCGGTCGCGCTCCACCCGGCCTCCACAGGCGGCAAACGGCCACGCGGCGACCACGCACACGGCGACGAGCCTTCGCCCCAGCACGTCGGGAAGGGTAGCATTCATGCGGGAGGAGCCCCACCCCGGCCGTGCCAATCGCCAACTCCATGGAGCCAGGTCCTGAGGGTTTCGCCACCCTCATGGGGCCACCTGATCGCCAGGCTCACGGAGCCACCCCGCAAGCGGATAGGCGACGCTGGCTCCTCTGCGCCGCCGCCACCTTCGTGGCGTGTACTCGTGGGCTGGAACCGGGCACCTCGCCGGCGGTGCAATCGCCCATGACGGAGGGCGAGGCGGCAGCCGACGCGAGACAGCCCCCGCGCGCTGGTGCGGAGGGCTCCTCGCAGGCGGAGCCGGCGTCGTCGGCCCTCTACCGCGGCAGCACCCCCGCATTGGCCACGGCAGAGCTCGAAGAAGACTGCTTGCTGCTTGGCCTGTCGTTCTTCGGCGACGGTTGCGTCAGCGGCTACTGGCCCGAATGCCTATTCTCGGCGACGGATCCCGTGGGGCTGGCGCGTGAATGTCACGGGCTCGTGTCCGCGTGGGCCCGCGTCCGTTCGCAGGTGCATGGGAAGGCCCTGGAACAGGGCGACCACTTCGCAGCGATACTCGAGGAACGAAGCCGACTTCTGTCGTCGTTGGACGACTCCCCCCCGAGTGTCGAGGTGCCGAGGCCCCCAGAGCACGCGCAGCCGTCGATCCAGCAAGAGGACGGTCGCCTGCTCGACCGGCAACTGGCCCTGAACGAGGCACGCATGGTCGCCAAGTGGGACGGGTTCGTCACTCTGTGTGGGACGTCACGTGTCCCGGGGCCTCACTACCGGCGCTGGGGCCCCTGAGCAGGGACGCTCTCGCCGGAGCTTGAGCCTTGCGCGACCGTGATCTCCGTTGGGACCGGGAACTGAACCGGCAGATCCTCGCCCGCCGAGGCGGCCGCGCGCTCTTCGACGACGCGCACGTTCACCTCTTGAAGGCTCGGCAGCTCGCCGAGGATCTCCTCCGCGCGCGATCCGTCGGAGAGATGGGACAGGATCGTTCGATCCTGGACCCGCGTGCCCAGGATCACCTGCCGTCCGCCGCACACGGCAGGTGCCCAGAAACCGGCGCCCGCGGCCGTCGTCCCACCGGTCGACCGTGGTCGCGACACCCGCGCTCCCGCGGGCCGTTGCTCGGCCCAAACCTCCGTCCGCAGCACCGCCGGCTCCGCGCGCTGGAGCTCTCTCTCCGGTTGAGGCATAATGAGAAGGTTGCTCTTCTCCCTCTGCCGCTGCCCGGTCAGCCGAGGCGCGACACCCCCCCCTCGATCTCACCCGATGCGCCTCCCCACGATCACAGGCACGAACTCACCGCTCACCCGCGGCGGCGCGATCGCGCTCGTCGCCCTGCTCGGCGCGGCTGGCGGTTGCACCGGCAGCGACGACGCGGCGGCCCCGCCGCCGCCCCGGCCCGAGGGCGTCGGGGCGGGCGATCCCCCACTGAGCGACGGAGGGGGCCCCTGCGAAGAGGGCGCCGAGCGCGCCTGTGGCCAGGTGTTGGCCGTCCAGGGGCGAGTCGTCACCTGTCGCGAGGGAACGGAGCGCTGCGCCGACGGAACCTGGACGGGCTGCATCGGCGATGGGCTGACGGCATTCCGACTCCCCGACGAAGCCGCGGGCCTCGGCGCGCGCGCCCTCGGCGAGCCCGAGCCCTGCGCGAGCAACGTCTGCGATCCAGCCTGCCGCGCGTATTACGAGGAACCCGCGGTGGCCATCGAGACGGTCCGAGGAACGCCCATCTTCACCTGGACGGGTGGGTCGGTGGACGATCTTCGAGCCAAGGGGCTGGTCGACAAGGCCTTCGTGGAGCCCTGCAGCTCCGCCTACGACTGCCAATTCAACCACCACTGCGTCGGTCCCGCCACCGAACCCGCGTGCGCGCACGGCAAGTGCGATCCCGGCGCGCCGCTCGACCCCAACTGCGAGGACGCGCTCCTCGGCGGCGCGAATGCGGGCGAGCAGACCTGCGTGGGGATGATCTGCGCCGCGCGGCCGAGCTGCTGCGCGCGCGCCCCCGACGGCGACTGCGCGCGCGACCCCTGCGCGGTGGGGACCCCGCTCAAGCCCGACTGCGATCCCTGCGTGGCGGAGGTCTGCGCCGAGCTCCCCGACTGCTGCGGCGAGGCCGCGGCCGGAGCCGATCCACTGGTGCGCGAGGCGGAGCTCCACTCGCGGCACGTCCCCCGCTCGTCGCAGCACTTCCGCAAGGTCACGGAGGCGACCGCGTCGAGCGGTGCCGTGATGCAAGCCTGGCCGGACAACGGCAAGGCGTACGCCGCAAGCAAGCGCAATAGCTCACCATCGCTCGAGTTCGACGTCGAGCTCCCGGTTGCGGGCCGCTACTACGCGTGGGTGCGGGGCCGCGCCGGCGGCGCCACGGTGGCCACCAGCGACTCGATCCACGTGGGCCTCGACGGGGACATCCCGGCCTCGGGCGAGGCCCTCACGGGCTTCACCGGGGCGCAGGGCTGGGTGGGGCGAACGATGGCGATGGGCGCGCCGCGGGCGTACCTCGACGTCCCCACGGCGGGGCCGCACACCATCGACCTCTGGATGCGCGAGGACGGCTTCGTCGCCGACAAGCTCCTGCTCACCCGAGACGCGGGCTACACGCCGAACGGAGAGGGCCCCGACGGCGGGGCGCCCGGCGCCTGGGGCCCCGACTGCGCCGCGCGGTACGCCGAGCGCTGCGCCGGGGCCTGCGTCGCGCGAAGCTGGGACGAAGCCTGCGTCGCGATGGTCGGCTCGGTCTGCGGCGCCGAGTGCGCGGAGCGCCCGGACGCCACCTGCGAGCACTCCCCCTGCGACGATGACGGTGTCGCTCTCGACGCGGGCTGCCACCCCTGCGTCGCGCGGATCTGCACGGCGAGCCCGTCCTGCTGCATCACCGGCTGGTCCAGCGCCTGCCGCGATCAGGTCGCCGCCGCCTGCGACCTGACCTGCCCCATCGAGCTCGAGCTCCCCGCGCCGGAGCCGGGCGTCTGCGCGCCGTGGCTCCCCGGGCAGACGAACGAGGCCTGCGATGGGATCGATCTCGGGGTGGGCGTGCCCTGCAGCGGAACCCTGCCCGTCTGCAACCACGGCACCGCCACGGCCGAGGCGGGGATCCGCGTCATCCACTATCCGGCCAACTCCGGGCATTACCCGGACGCGGCGCCCGACCAGGATCACCCGCAGCTCAAGGAGTGTTTCACGGCCGAGCCCATCCTGCCGGGACACTGCATCGGCGTGACGACCTGTGAGCTCAACGGCAACCGCGAGATCATGGTCAACCCGCCGGACCCGGGCGCGCCGGCGGAGTGCAGCCGCCTGGACAACTGGGGCCTGTACTCCGGGGACGCCGACTGCGAGGTCCCGCTCTGCTCCGAGGCGGACGCCACCGCCTCGTTCCGTGGCGTGAACCTGTACCTGATGCTCGACAAGTCGGCCTCGATGCGGGGGGGCCGCTGGGCGGGGACGGTCGCCGCGCTCGAGGCGTTCTTCGCCGCGCCGGAGTCTGACGGCCTGGCGGTCGCGCTCGAGCTCTTCCCGCTCGACGGCCGCGGTGCCCACGGAGATGGCTGCGGCGATCCCTCGGTCGGCGAGTGCGACGCCGCGCCCTGCGCCGACCCCATGGTCGCGCTGGGAACGCTGGGCGCCGGCGTGGGCGATCCCCAGGAGGCGCGCCTGGTGGACGCCATCGACTCCGTCTCCCCCTCCGGCTACACGCCGACCTACCCGGCGCTCCGAGGCGCGGTGGACGCCCTGATCGCGGCCCAGCGCGGCGACCGGGACGACCTCTACGCGGTCGTCCTTGCCACCGACGGCGAGCCCACGAAGTGCGAGCAGTCAACGCTCGAGATCGCCGAGATCGCCCTCGACGGCTACGCCAGCCACGGGATCCTCACCTACACCATCGGCATGGACGGCGCCGATCTCGACGCGCTCGACACCATCGCCCACGCGGGTGGCACGCGGGGCGCGTTCGTGGTGACCGACGACGCGAGCGTGGACCGTGACCTGCTCGACGCGCTCTTCTCGATCTCGCGCGAGCTGGTCCGCTGCGACTTCGCGATCGAGAACGGCGAGTACCTCGATCCCACCGCCGCCACCGTCAGCTACGTCGCGGGAGCGGGCGGGGATCCCGAGCTACTGCCGCGCCGCGACGGCCCGGAGGGCTGCGGTGAGGGCTGGTACTTCGACGACCCCCGGGATCCGACGCGCGCGACGCTGTGCCCGGACACCTGCGCCGCCGTCCAGGCCGACGGCTCCGCGCGGATCTCGGTCCGCATCGGCTGCTCGATGCCGTATGAGGCGACGAGCCACCGGGAAGCGTACGTCGCGAGCTGCCCGCCCAACCAGGGGATCCAGTGGGCGTTCTTCGGCTGGGTCGCCGAGGTCGATCCGGGCGCGGAGATCGTCTTCTCGGCCCGCGCGGCGGGCTCGGAGGCCGCGCTCGAGGAGGCCACTTGGGTCGAGATCGGACGCGCCAGCGCTGAGTTGCCCGCTTGCGGACCGGGCGGCCCGCTGCCGGACTGCCCGCGCAACGTCTTCGACCGGCTGGGGGCGCGGGCGCAGGAACCGTTCGTCGAGCTCGAGGCGGCGCTCGCGCCGAGCCCCTCCTCGGCGGGCCGCGCCGCGCTCGAGGAGTGGCAGCTGAGCTACACCTGCATCGACAATCGTTGACGCCCCGTCCGCATCAACGATCGTTGACCCTGCTTCCGCCTTGGCGCCGCCGCGACGTCGTCGCACCGCCGGGGCCGCGCCTGCCTGCCCAGAGCTGACCCTGGATGCCCTATCTCGTCCTTTCCATCCGGCTCGTTCGCGCGCCCTCGTCGGGCCCGCCTGGGAACGAGCCCTTCCGGTGACTCTGGCGGTGCGGCGCGTTGTCGCCACAAGCCCGGGCAAGGTATCCCCCTCGTCGAGAGCCCGGTCGGGGGCCTCTGGTCCCCGAGCTTGCCCGAAGAACCCGGAGGATTCCATGCGGCAACGTTGGGTCGGGGTCGTGCTGGGTACGGCGATGGTGCTCGGCGCCCTCCTGGGCTGCGGGGACGATGACGGCGAGGACGGGGGCCCGGCGAGTGGCCTCGGCGGTGCGGTTGGCTCCGGCGGATTGGCCGTGGGTGGCGTCAGCACGCCGACGGGCGGCGTCTCCGCGACCGGCGGTACGACCGGGGAGTCCGGGGCAGTCACGGCCGGTACGGGCGGTGACGTCGAAACGGGGGGCTCGGCCACGGGCGGCAGCGCTAACACCGGCGGCAGCGCGACCGGCGGCTTCGGCTGGGCCACTGGCGGCAGCGCGACCGGCGGCTTCGGCTGGGCCACTGGCGGCAGCGCGACCGGCGGCTTCGGCTGGGCCACTGGCGGCAGCGTTGACACCGGCGGCGCCGCGACCGGCGGCGATGCGACGGGAGGCAGCACCCCGGGCTCCGGCGGCGGCACCGGCGACGATCCGTTCGCGCAGGCGCGGGTCGACTGCGTCGCCCGCATCAACGCCTTCCGCGCCACTGAGGGACTGCCCCCCTACGAGCAGTGGGTGGAGGCGGAGGCGTGCACCGACGAGCAGGCGGCGGCCGACTCGACCCAGAGCGCCCACGCGAACTTCGGGGACTGCGACGAGTGGGCGCAGAACACCTGCCCGGGCTGGCGCGACGTGGGCAGCGTCATCGAGGGCTGCCTACAGAGCATGTGGGAAGAGGGTCCCGGCGAGCCGTTCAGCGAGCACGGCCACTACATCAACATGTCGAGCACCGAGTACACGCAGGTCGCCTGCGGCTTCTACGAGATGCCGAACGGCGAGCTCTGGGCCAACCAGAACTTCCGTTGACCCGAGGCCAGCGCGCCGCGCGATGCCTGGCGGCGGGCCGTAGCAGGTCGGTTTGCCCCCCGACGAGCGGCTCGGTCCGATCGGCGATGACCGGGGCCTCGACGACCGCGCCGCCGGGCAGCGGCAGGGCCAGGTGTGGGACCCGTTCGTCAAGGACGATCTGGGTGGCGTGCGGGAAAGTTGGGGTTGCGAGCATCGGTGGGCGTCGCTCGCCGAGAGGCCGCAGGACGGCGCTGCCACCGCCTGGTGCTATGATCACGTGCGTGTCGGTTCCTTTTGAGGGATGGGACGAGAGGCGTTCGGTGGTTTCCATCAAGCCACGTTGCCCGGCATCACGGCGCCGACGGCCGCAAGGACGGCTCGTGCTGCTCGGGTCGGCGCTGCTGGCGCCGTTGTTCGTCGCTGCCCCAGCGGGCGCCGTGGTCGAGCTCCCGGTCATCGCGTGGGACCCGGGGGTCCCCGGCGGCATCCCCGAGATCACGGGTCCCGTGGCGAGCGTCCTCGACCACGGCGCGGTCGCCGACGGCGTCACCGACGACCTCGCGGCCTTCCAGGCCGCGCTCGCAGCGCTGCCCGACGGCGGCGTGCTGTGGGTCCCCGCCGGGGACTACTTCCTGAACGGCACCCTCGAGATCGGCAGCGGTGGCATCGTCCTGCGCGGCGAGGGCGCCGACCGCTCCCGGCTCCTGCTCGGCGACGCCACCACGGCGTCCATCAGCGTGCTGACCTACGGTCGCGGCGAGTGGCAGGCGCTCGGCGAGGCCGTGGCGCGCGGCGCCACCAGCGTCACCGTGCCCGACGGCGCGGCCTTCACGGTGGGCGAGTGGGCGGAGCTCCAGCAGGCGAACGACGCGGCGCTGATGTACACGGACCCGGAGTGGGAGGTGGACTGGGCCCTGGACTGCCGCGGTCAGCTCCTCGAGGTCACCGCCATCGACGGGAACCGGGTCTCCTTCCGCCACCCGATCTACCTCGACTACCTGCTGCCCGACTCCCCCCAGATCCGCCCGCAGCGCCTGGTGAAGCACGTCGGCATCGAGCGGCTCTACCTCGAGCGCGTCACCAACGACAGCGACGTCGGCACCGTCCAGTGGAAGAACGCCGCCTACGTCTGGATGCGGGAGGTGGAGAGCAGCTGGACGCGCAAGGCGCACCTCGGCACCGAAGCGGTGATCGGCTGCCAGATCGAGAACAGCTACCTCCACCACGCCTGGGATCACGGCGGCGGGGGCCACGGCTACGGCACCTCGCTCGGCTTTCACACCACGGACTGCCTGGTCGAGAACAATCTCTTCCGCAGCCTGCGGCACGCCATGATCATCCAGTCCGGCGCGAGCGGGAACGTCTTCGGCTACAACCACTCCGACGAGGTCGTGCAGAGCGAGGGCTCCGTGCCGAACGAGGGGTGGCTTCCCCCGGACATCTCCGTGCACGGCCACTGGTCGAACAGCAACCTCTTCGAGTCGAACACCGTAGAGCAGGTGGGGATCGCGGACTACTGGGGCCCGACCGGTCCCCACGTCGCCTACCTGCGCAACCGCGTGGTGAACGACGAGCTCCGCTCCGACGGCCGCGGCGAGGACGAGGCCATCGCGCTCGACGATCACAGCGACTACCAGTACCTGCTCGGCAACGTGATCGAGATCGGCGCCCTGCAGAACGACGGGACGCCGGACATGACCACCAACGTCGTCCACGGGCACGTGGAGGGCGGCGCCGTCACGTGGGAGGCGGCCCTCTCCGATCACGAGCTCCCCCCGTCCTATTACTGGGGCTGCAAGCCGGGTTTCCTCGGCGACAAGGCCTGGCCGCTGGTGGGCCCCGAGGTGACGCCAAGCGTCGCTCTCCCCGCCGGCGACCGCCTCGCCGCCGGGACGTTCCTCGCGCCGTCCTACCAGCGCGGCTGCGATGACGGCACCACCAACCCGGGCGCCGGCGGCGGCCTCAGCGGGACGGGCGGCGGCGCCTCGGGGGGAAGCGCGGCGACGCCCACGGGGGGCGCCGCACCGGCCGCGAGCGGCGACGGCGATGACCCCGGCTGCGGGTGCCGAGCGGCGGGGCGAACGCCGACGGGGGCGTGGGCGGTGGTGGCGCTGGCGCTCGTCGGGATCGGGGCCCGACGGCGCCGCGCGGCCCCGCGCCAGGCGCGGGCGCGGTCGGTGAAGTAGCTGGGGCTCCGTCAGATGCGTGGGGACCGAGGACCGGGCCGCGGCGGGACGGCGCGAACCGTCGAGGCGACGGGTGGGAGCGCTGGTGTGCACCCTGAGGGCGCCCGCCTCCGGCTGCGCCCCTTCGCGACGACGAGCGGCGTGCTGCTGGCGTCCGTCGCGGTCCCGGTCATTGTTCTCGATGGTGCCGTCGGGGCGCCCATGGAGGCGCCCCCGAGCCTGCGGGTCGCCACCGCCGCCGTCTCGCTGCTCCTGCTGATCGCGGGCCTGCTCATCCCTCGACTCCCCAGGGCGGGGCAGGTCGCCGCCACCCTCGCCCTGGTCGGCGCGCTCGGCCTCGGTGCACCCCGCCTGGTGGACCGTCCGCTCGCCTGCTTCGCCGTGCTGGTGGCGGTTACGGCCGGGCTGGTCGCGCTCTGGAACGTCGGAGCGCCGCTGCTCACCCCGCCTCAGAACCGACTCCGCCCCTTGCTCGAGGGCCGCGCGCAGGGCGCGGCGCTCCAGTCGATCGTGCTGTGGCTCCTGTGGGCCTTCGCGGACCTGAACCGCTCCACGCTCGACACCCTCGTCGTCGGCTCGGCCCTGGCGGTGAGCGTGGGGTTGGGGCTCGCCTGGACCGTGAGCGGCTGGCGCGCCCACCGCGGTCGCGCCCTCGGGCTGCTCGCGGCGCTGGTCACCGCCGGGCTCGTCGCGGCCACGCTGTGGGGGCATTGGTGGTGGACGATGAGCGGCCTGCTGCCGGTGGCGATCAGCGTCTCCGTGCTCGCCCGAGGCCGCCCCCGGTCGGAGGTGCAGCAGATGGGCTGGTGGGAGCCACTCCTGGGCCATCCGGAGCGCCTCTTCGTCGGGACGTTCGCGGGGCTCTCGATCGCGGGGACGTTCCTGCTGGCCCTGCCCCAGAGCGCGGCGTCCGGACACAGCATCGGGCTGCTCGACGCGCTCTTCACCTCCACCAGCGCGGTCTGCGTGACCGGGCTCGTCGTGCTCGACACCGCGGTGGACTTCGGCGGCTTCGGGCAGGCCGTGATCCTCCTTCTGATCCAGGTCGGCGGGCTCGGGATCATGACCTTCTCGACCACGGCGCTGTGGGCGCTGGGCCGCCGGATGAGCCTCCGGCACGAGGGGGCGATGGCGAGCCTCATCAGCGCGCAGGATCGCGGGCACCTCTTCGCGACGGCACGGAGGATCCTCGCGCTCACCGCGCTGGCGGAGGCGGTGGGCGCGCTCCTGCTCACGGCGGCCTTCGTCCGTCACGGCGATGGGTTCCTCACCGCGCTGTGGCGCGGCGTCTTCACCTCCGTGTCCGCGTTCTGCAACGCCGGCTTCGCCCTCCAGAGCGACAGCCTCGTCGTGTACCAGCAATCCCCGTTCGTGCTGCACGTGGTGGGCCTGCTGATCATCCTCGGCGGCCTCTCTCCGGCGGTGGTGCTGGCCGTGCCAGCTCTGGTCCGACGGGGGCCGGCGCCGGTCGCCGCCCAGGCCAAGCTCTGCCTCGTCGCGGCCGGCGTCCTCCTGGGTCTGGGTTTCCTCTTCGTGCTCGCCTTCGAGTGGGGGGGCTCCCTGGCCGGGCTGCCGTTCGCCGATCGCGTTCACAACGCCTGGTTCCAGTCGGTGACGCTCCGCACCGCCGGCTTCAATTCCATCGACCTTGGCGCGGTGCGGCCCCCGACCTTCACCCTGATGCTGCTCTGGATGTTCATCGGCGGCAGCCCGGGCGGCACGGCGGGAGGGGTGAAGACGACGACCGTCGCGGTGCTCCTGCTGTCGGTGGTCCATGCCATTCGCGGTCGCTGGACGCTGGAGGTCTTCGGCCGGCGCATCCCCGAGCGTACCCAGACCAAGGCCGCCGTGACGGTGACGGTCGCCGCCGCCGCGGCCATCTTCGCCCTGCTCGCGCTGGAGCTCACCCAGCGGATGCCGGCGCGGCTCGCGGTGTTCGAGGTCGTCTCGGCGCTCGGCACCGTGGGGCTCTCCATCGGTGGGACCAGCGCGCTCGACGGGGTCGGCAAGGCGATCGTCACGGCGTGCATGTTCGTCGGCCGCGTCGGCGGGCTGACGTTCATTGGCGGCGCTGTCACGCGAGAGCGGCCCCTCGAGAGGTCCTCCAGGTCTTGGACTCCGTCAACCGGCTGCTCGACGAGCGCGTCCAGCGGGATCACTCCAGGGCCGCGCCGGGGGCGGAGGGAGCGGGCGACCCCGACGAGGTGTGAGCTCCTCCCCGCTGCCCGCCCGATCCTTCCCTGTCCCACCCCCGCCGGCCGCTCGCGCCTTCCCCGCCGTTTCCCGCGCTCGACCCCACGCGAATGGCGGCTCCACCCCCGCACAGGACGGAGCTACTGTCTCATGTTGCGATGGAAGCAACAGCCGCGAGCGCGTCACCGCCGCGAGGGAGCCGCCGATGAGCAGCAGGAGCATGGACGTCTTCACCGAGCTCGGTCGCGACTTCTGCTTCGTGGGCTCCGAGTACCCGGTGCAGGTCGGCAGCCAGGACTTCGCCATCGACCTGGTGTACTTCCACCGGGCGCTGCAGTGCCTCGTTGCCTTCGAGCTGAAGGTCGACAAGTTCATCCGCGGGCTCACCAACCCGCGTGTGGTCGGACCCTTGATGCTGTACGGGTTCACGCAGGCCGACATGGATGAGGGCTGGCGACTGTTCCAGGCCGCCACCGGCACCAAGCTGGCAAAGCCCCGCTACCAGCCGCCGGATCCCACGGTGCTAGCGCGCCTCGACGAGTGGGAGAACCGCTGGTACCGGATCGTGCAGGCCGCGCTCGAGCGGCACGTCCCCGACGTCGCCGAGAGCATGTTCCTCAACCTCGCCCAGGCGAGCGGCGTGGAGGTGGCCATGTCGGTCAGCGCCCGGGTCGGGCGGCTGCGGCAGCTCCTCGACGCTCGACGCGCTCAGCGACGCGCTTCACCACCCGCTCAGGTCCGCCGGCGCGGTTTCACGACCCGCTCAGGTCCACACGGGTGGCGTGAGCCGTCGAGTTCTTGTCCTTTCTTGCAGCGACGGGCAAGCGCGAGCAGCTTCTGGTCACTGTCGACCCGCGCGATGGACGTGAGAGCGCAATGAAGCCGCCGCCATGGACGTGAGAGCACGGTGAAGCCGCCGCTATGGACGTGGGAGCGCGGTGAAGCCATGCGCGGGAGGCGGCGGTCGGCACTCGGACGGCGACGCGGGCAGGACGGCGACGCGGGCAGGACGGCGACGCGGGCAGGACGGCGACGCGGGCAGGACGGCGATCGGACGGGGATGACCGCGCCGCCGCGCGAATGCTAGGCTCCGCCCGCCCTATGGACGCCCCGAGCCCCGCCGCATCTCCCCGGGCCACCCTCCCCGCCGAGCTCCGGGAGGCGCTCTTCAGCGGCGAGGAGGCGCTGCCGGAGGCGCTCGAACGGCAGCTCGTCGCGCTCGGCACGCCGTTCGTGAACGAGCTCCTGGCGATCGCGATCAGCCCCGACCTCGCGGAAGAGGACGCCCCGGGCGACGGCTGCGCGCCCGTACACGCCGCGCGGCTGCTCGGCAAGATCGGCGATCCGGTCGCGATCGTCCCGCTGCTGGCGGTGCTCCAGCGGCTCGACTGGGACGACATGCTTCACGACGCGATCTGCCTCGCCCTGCCATGGTTCGGCGGCGCGCTGGTCGAACCCGCCCTGGCCGTGCTGGCCGCCGAGCCACCGCCGACGACGCGCGAGGCGCTCTGCCTCGCGCTCGCCAAGGCCGGGTGCAAGGACGAGCGGATCTTCGCGCACCTCACCGCGCTCTACGCCGACGATCGGGTCCTCGGCGCGGTGGCGTTCGGCCTGTACCGCGACGCCCGAGCCCTGCCGCTCCTGAGCGAGGATCTCCGGCGGCTCTCGCCCGGCCCGAGCCCGGCGGTCATCGGGTCCGACCTCGTCGAACTGGTCGACGCCTACCGTCGCATCGCGGGCGCGCTCCCGGACGATCTCGAGGCGCACGCGGTGTCGCTGCGGGAAGCGCTCGACGCCGCGTGCGCCGCGGAGGCTGGCGGCGGCACCGCGGCGCGATCGCCGGATTTCCTACGCCACCTGGACCGAGTTCCACGCGCCCCCTGGGTGTGCGCCGCGTTCTGCCCACACCCGGACTGTCATTGCCGGGAGGCGACCCTCTTCTTCGCCCGGCAGCGCACGGCGCTCGACCCGATCCTGAGCTGCCTCACCAGCGGCGAGGACCCTTACGGCCTGAGGCAGCTCGAGGGCGAAGATCCGTCACCCGGGGTCACCGCGGTGGTCGTGTCGCTCGACGACGGCAAGACGGTACCGCTGCAGCGTGACGGCGCCACGGAGGTGAGCTCGAGCGGTCCCGACGCCTTCTCCCCGACCGACCTCGAGGGCCTGATCGACGGCGTGCTCCTGGACGAGCTGAGCGACGCCTGGTGCCGGGTGAAGGGGCACGATCCGGCAGAGACGATCCCAGTGGCTCAGCTCCAGCACACGCTGGGGGACCTGGTGCCCTGGGGCGAGGCCTTCCCCTGGCGCCGACCCGACGTCTACGTCGAGGAGGGCCGCACCTTCCGGCTACTGGACCATCATTGCCCGGAGCCCGATTGCACCTGCAAGGACCTCATGCTCGAGTGGATCGAGCTCAGCGATGGGGGGCGCAGCGTGGGCAGGGTGACCTGCCAGGTGGGCGCCGAGCTGCCGCAGGGCGGGGGCGGCAAGGATCCGATCCTGTCGCAGCTCTGGGCGCGCCTGCGGCGCCGGTACCCGGACGCGATCGAGCGCTTCGCGGACCACCGGCACGAGGTCAAGCAGCTCCTGGGCCCCCTGCTGCTCGCCCGGCGGCGTGCGCCGCGTCCCCCGCCGAAGTGGGTCCCCACCTCGGGCAAGCGGAAGCGGGCGAAGGGGACGCGGTGAGCGCCGGGCGCGGGCGCCGCCCGCGCTACGGCAGCCGCTCGGGGTCGGGCAGCGCGAGGCCCTTGTGCAGCGCGTCGGAGACGGCGCGCGCGAGCGAGTCGCGGGTGCGCTGGCAGGCGCCCGTCTCGGTGCCGGCGCGCTGGCCCTTGCAGTCGAGCTTGTAGCGCTCGCGCCACGCCTTGACGCCCGAGCTCGCGAGCAGCGCCTGCTGCAGGCTCGGGTCGAGGTGGTTCCAGGTGATGTTCGGCGTCGGGGGGAAGCCGGGCTGGTACTCCGTCTCCACCTCCTCGGCGGTGAGGGTCGCGCAGGTGCCGTCCCAGCGGAGCACGATGAGGCCGTCGGCGCCGCTCACCTGCATCCCGCCCGGGCCGCCGCCCGCCCTGCCGACGATCACCACCTCCTCTGCGAAGAGCAGGCTGCCCGCGCCCATGGGGCCACCGAGGGTGTTGACGGCCTTCACCTCGCGCATCCGGAGGTAGGCGTGGGTCCACGGCGCGCTCTGCTCGAACATCACCAGGGCGACGCTCGGGTACTTGCCGGCGCAGAGCCGATCCACGAAGCCCTTGGGCGGAACGCACGGCGGCTCGCCGGTGACGCAGCGTCGCGGGAGGCCCGCGGGCGCCGCGATTTCCACCGACGCGGGCGCGGGCTCGGCAACGGCTTCCGTGGCCGTGTCCGTCGCGCGGTCGGCCCCGGCCCCTGCCTCGTCAACGGCGGGCGCGGTGGGCTCGCGCGCGGCGGCGGCGGCCGTTGCGGGCTCCGGCGGCGGCGCCGTGGCCCCCACGGGCGGGGCGGGCCGTGGCCCCGGCTGGGCAGCGCCACAGGCGACGATCGGGAGCACGGTCAGGACGATGGCGAGGCGAACGAGCCGCATCCTGCCAAGGATCCGCTGCCAGCGCGCCGACTGTCAAGCGGGCTAGGCGCGGGCACACAGGCTCCCGGCTGCTCCCCCCGCTTTACTGCCCCCGGGCCGGGTGCGAGGCTGACGCGGCCCGCGCTCGTCCCCCTGGCGCGGGGCCGGAACGAACCGCCATGGCGAGCCAGCTCACCTCGACCAAGCCGATCCACCGCATCCTCCGCGAGGCCGAGAGCGGCGAAGACGGGCACACGCTGCACCGCTCGCTCAGCGCGGCGCAGCTGGTATCGCTGGGGATCGGCGGCATCATCGGCGCCGGGCTCTTCTCGCTGACCGGGATCGTCGCCAGCCACAACGCCGGCCCGGCGATCATCCTCTCCTTCCTGCTCGCCGCCTTCGCCTGCGGCCTGGCCGCGCTCTGCTACAGCGAGCTATCGACGATGATCCCGGTCGCCGGGAGCGCTTACACCTACGCCTACGCGACCCTCGGCGAGCTGGTGGCCTGGATCATCGGGTGGGATCTGGTCCTCGAGTATGCCATCGGCGCCGCGACCGTGGCGGTGAGCTGGTCGGGCTACGTCGTCTCGCTCCTGTACCAGCTCGGCGTCCCCTTCCCGAGCGCGCTCGCGGCCTCACCGTTCGAGCGGGCCACGCTCCCGGACGGGGCCACGGTCGGGGCAGCCGTCATGAACCTGCCGGCCGTGCTCATCGTCATCGTCATCTCGCTGCTCCTGATCACCGGCATCCGCGAGTCTGCTCGCTTCAACTCGACCATCGTGGTGCTCAAGGTGAGCGTCGTGCTGCTGTTCATCGGCCTCGGCGCGTTCTACGTGAACCCGGCCAACCACGTCCCCTTCCTACCGCCGAACCAGGGCGCCTTCGGCCAGTTCGGATGGAGCGGCGTGGTGCAGGGCGCCGGAGTGATCTTCTTCGCGTACATCGGCTTCGACGCCGTCTCCACGGCCGCCCAGGAGGCGAAGAATCCGGCCCGCGACATGCCCATCGGCATCCTCGGCTCGCTCGCGGTCTGCACCCTCCTCTACGTCGCGTTCGCCTACGTGATGACCGGGATGGTCCATTACACGGAGCTGAACTCCGCGGCGCCGGTCGCGGTGGCGATCGACCGCACGCCGTTCGGGTGGCTCCGCATGGCGGTCAAGCTCGCCATCATCGCCGGCTACACCTCGGTCATCCTGGTGCTCCTGCTCGGCCAGTCGCGCGTCTGCTTCTCGATGGCGCGCGACGGCCTGCTGCCGCGGCTCTTCGGCCACGTCCACCCGCGCTTCCACACTCCCTGGAAGTCCAACCTCGCCTTCATGGTCTTCGTCGGGCTGCTGGCAGCCTTCGCGCCGATGAGCGCGCTCGGCGAGATGACCAGCATCGGCACCCTCTTCGCCTTCACCATCGTCTGCGCCGGCGTGCTGGTGGTCCGCTACACGCAGCCGGACGCGCCGCGGCCCTTCCGGACCCCGCTGGTCCCCTGGGTGCCGGCCCTGGGCATCGCCGCCAACCTCTACCTGATGTGGGGGCTCAAGCTCGAAACCTGGTACCGCCTCTTCGGCTGGCTCGCCGCAGGCCTTCTCCTCTACTTCGCTTACGGGCACCGCCACTCGCGGCTCGCCCAGGGCCCCACCGTGCCGCCGCCGGCGCCCGACGCGACTTAGTCGCCGCTAATCGTCCGGCTCGACCTGCACGGTCACGGGGCCGCGGAGCAGGGTGCCCGTCGCGCCCGGCTTCAGATCGGCGGCGTTCGCCTCGTCCGTGTCCAGGTGCATGTCGAGCACGTAGTCGGGGTGCACGCGCACCAGCACGTCGTCGAAGATGATCCCGCGCTCGCCGCCGACGCGCACCATCACCCAGTCCTTGTCCGTCACCCCGTAGACGGCAGCGTCGGCCGGGCTCATGTGGATGTGGCGCTTGGCCTGGATGGCGCCACGCTCGAGCTTCACCCGGCCCGCCGGGCCCACGAGCTCGATCCCGATGCTCCCCCCGAGCTCGCCGGAGGCGCGGATGGGAGCGTCGAGGCCGAGCGCGCGCTCGTCGGTGCGGGAGATCTCGACCTGGGTCTCGGGCCGTACCGGGCCGAGGACGCGCACCTCGGGGATGGATCCCCGCGGGCCCACCAGCGTGACCTGCTCGGCGCAGGCGAACTGCCCCGGCTGGCTCAGGTCCTTGATCGGCGTGAGCTCGCGCCCGGGGCCGAAGAGCAGCTCGACGTGCTCCCGGGTGAGGTGGACGTGGCGCGCGCTGATCGAGATCGGAATGGGGGGCACGGTGGTCATGAAATGAGCTCCGAGACGCTGACGGGTTCAGATCCCCATCAGCCAGCTGGTGAGCAGGTAGTTCGAGATCAGGATCGCCACGGCGCTGTTGACGACGGCGCGGGTCGTCGCCTGGCCGACGCCGCGCGCGCCACCCGAGGCGTAGAAGCCCTGGTGGCAGGAGATGATCGACAGCAGAAACCCGAAGACCAAGGACTTGATGAGCCCCATCGTGACGTCCTCGACCTCGAGGTAGGCCTCGACGTTGGCGAGGTAGATGCCGGGGTCGAGGCCGAGCCCCTGCACGGAGACGAACCAGGCGCCCGCCATCCCGACGCAGGTGAACAGGACGCAGAGCAGCGGCAGCATCAGCACACCGGCCAGCATCCGGGGCGTCACCAGGTACTGGATAGGGCTCACCCCCATGGTCGCGAGGGCGTCGATCTGCTCGGTCACACGCATGTTGCCGAGCTCGGCGGCCATCGCGCTGCCGCCGCGCGCCGTCACCATCAGGGCGGCGAAGACCGGGCTCATCTCGCGGGTGAGCGAGATGGCGACGATGGCGCCCACCATGCTCTCGGCGCCGAAGTCGCGCAGCGCGTTCACCATCTGCAGCGCGAGCACCATCCCGGTGAAGGTCCCGGTCAGGACGACGATGAAGATCGACTGCACGCCGACAAATTCCATCGCCAGGAGGAGCTGCCCCAGGCGAAACGGCGGGCGCAGGGTCCAGAGGACGGCCTTCGTTCCCAGGATCACCAGGGTGCCCACCGCGTCGAGCAACCGGATCAGGGGCTCGAGCGGCTGCAGGAGCGCCTCCACGAGGCGAGGCTTGTCGGCGGGCGCGCCCACGGGCTCAGGGTACACCACAAGCGGCAGCGAGTTTCGCGAGAACGAGCGCCGAGCGGGCGCCGGTCGCGCAGACTCGGGCCTGGCGTCGCGGATCCATGGTGAGCTCGACGACGAGGCCGTCGCCGCCGAGAACCGCCAGGTGGGGTCCGCCCCACTCCACCACCAGGATCCGGCCCTCGTCCCGCTGTGCGTCGAGCCCCAGGAGGCGAACCGCCGCGGCGTCGGCGAGGCGATAGAGATCGGCGTGAGCGACCGGAGGCACGGTTTCGAGCTCGTGCAGCAGCGTGAAGGTCGGGCTCGTCACCGGTAGCGTGCGGTCGAGGCCGAGGGCGCGGCAGAGCGCGCGCGTGAGGAACGTCTTGCCCGACCCGAGCGGCCCCTCGAGCACCAGGAGGTCACCGGGGGCGAGGACGCGAGCGAGCCGCCCGGCGAACCGCGTCGTCGCGCGACGGTTGGGGAGCGCGACGGTGAGCTCGGTCACGGAGCGCCCCGCTTCGCGGTCGGAGACAGCGCCACCACCTCGATGGTCCGCGCGAGGGAGCGCCCGCCGCCAAACCCCGTCGCCGTAGCGGACCAGAGTTCGACCTCGACGCTCGCCAGCCGGTCCCGGATGGCGCGGTGCGCGGTGGCGACCTCCTCGGCGCCCTCGACGCGCCCCTCCGCGACCTCGGCGAGCGCCGCAGCGGCGAGGACCGCCGCGTCGTGACCGAGCACCTGGTAGAGCGACAGCGTCCGATCCGTGACGGGGACGCTCGGGAAGCTGCCCGCGCGCGCCACCAGCGTCGGCGCCCGTCGCGCGAGCCCGGCGAGCCCCTCGGCCCCCTCGAGGTCCACCGCGACCGCCGCCCGGTGCCCCGCCGCGGCCGCCGCCGCGAGCGCGTCCCGCACGCAGTCGCTCGGACCCGTCAGCAGGAGCGGCGCCGCGGCCCGCCGCCAGTCGGCGGCAGGGAACCGCGGACGCCCGACCTCCGCCCCCGCGTCGCAGGCGAGCCCGCCGGGACCGACGACGACGGGCAAGACCCCCGGCGCCGCCGCGGCGAGCGCAGCCTCGAGCGCCCCCCGCGCCGCCGCCGCGTCGACACCGACGACGAACGCGAAGCCGTCCGCTGGCGGCGGGGCTTCCGGTGGGCTCAAGACCAGCAGGGGGACGCCAGCGGCCGCGGCGTAGGCGAGCGCTCGGGTCGCTCCGTCCGGATCCACCCCGGCGACCAGCACGCCCGCTCCCTCCCCGGCCAAAGCCGCGAGCGCGGCGCTCATGGCCTCCGGATCGCCGCCGTCGTCGCGAGTCGCCAGCCGCACCGGCGCCGGCGCACTGGACGAGGACCGGAGCGCCCGCGACACCCCCGCGACCACCGCCGCGGACCGGCGCCGCGAGTCCGCGGTCTGTAGGCTCAGGATGACGCCGACCGTTCGCCCGACGACCCGCGGCGCGACCACGCCGGTCGCGGCCAGCGCGACGAGCGCCTCGCCGCGCTCGTCCTTGAGCAGGGCCGCCGGGCTCTTGGCGACGAGCCGCTGGGCGAGCTCGGCGTCGCGCTCGTCGATGGCCGACTGCATCAACCGCTCGCGCACGGCCCGACGGAGAGCATCGCGCGCCGCCGCTGCGGGCTCGCCCGGGGAGGCGGCGGCACGGGCGTCGAGCGACCCCGCGGTGCGCTCGAGCAGGGAACGTGGGCAGCGCTCGAGCAGCCGGGCCACCGCGGCCAGCGCCTCCTCGCGTTGGGTCGCGGGCACGTCGGCGAGCCACGCCTCCATGGCCCGGATCGCCAGCGTGAACTGGCCGCGTTCGGTCGCCGCGAGCGCCGTGGCCTCGGCGTGGAGCGTGCGCTCCACGGGCCCGATGAGCCTGCCGTTCAGCGGCTCCAGGATCGCGAGCGCGTCACGAGCCCGGCCGCGAGCGAGCAGAACGCGCGCGGCGGCGACGTCCGCGAGATCCCGCACGGCGCCGCTGGGCCCCCGCCGGACGGGCGCGACCAGCGCCTCGGCGCCGTCCACCTCCCCCGCGTCCACCACGATGAAGGCCAGGTACACGCGGGCGAGCCGGCAGCCGTCGTCGGCGGGGTGGCGGGCGAGGAACGACCGCAGCCGGGGCTCGAGCGCGGCGCGCCCGTGGCGCGAGGCATCGCGCCACGCGAGCTCGATGTCGCGGAGCTCTGCCTGCGCCACGCGGCCCGACGTGAGCACCGGCGCCGGCCTCGGCGCCCTGGCGTCGGGGGCGCGGCACCCGACGCCGCCGGCGCCTGCCGCGCCGAGCAGCCCGGCGAGCAGCACCGCGACCCCGCGCCAGCGCCGCGACCCGCCGGCGCCCCGCGGGGTCACCGGGGGCCCGCTTGACGGGACCTGCGCCATCCCGTAGCAGGCGTGGGGTCGGTCCCCACGCGGCCCGGGCCGCCGCCGATCCCCGGGAGGATCGCCTCTTGTCTGCCTTTGCATCAGCGATCGAGCCGTCGGCGCGGGAACGGCGCGCCTTCGTCTGGATGAAGCTCCACTCGCTGACGGGGGTGATCCCGGTCGGCGCGTTCCTGGTGCTCCACATTTGGGCAAACGCCCACGCATTGCAAGGCCGGGCGAGCTACGACGCCGCGATGGGCGCGGGCACCGAGCACCCGCACTATTTCTGGCTCGAGCTGCTGACGGTCGCCCTGCCCCTCGCCTTCCACGCCCTCTTCGGCGTACGCCTCACGCTCCGGGCGCGCCCCAGCCTGCGCGTGCACCGGAGCGCGCGGTACACGGGGTACGTCCTCCAGCGACTGACAGGCCTGGTGGTGCTGGCGTTCGTCTTGTTTCACATCGTCGAACTCCGGCTGTTGCCGGAGGCGAGCACGCTCGTCCCCACGGACCGCTTCCCGCAGCTCTGCGCGCTGCTCTCGAGCACCGTCGGCGGCGTGCCGGTTCGGGCGGTGCTGTACCTTCTGGGCCTCGCGGCAGCGAGCTACCACCTCGCCAACGGGCTGCGCGGCTTCTGCTCCGGCTGGGGCATCGTCGCCTCCCGCCGCGCCGGGCGGATCGTCGGGGCAGCGGCGGCGGTGGGCGGCCTCGCGCTCTTCGCCCTCGGCGCGTCCACCATCGTGTACTTCTCCACCGGGCTCCGGCTCACGGCCGACGTCGGGCCGCGCGAGGCGCTCCTGCCGCGCCTGGAATGCGCGGACGCGCTCCCCGCCACGACCCCCACGCCGGGCGGGGCTCAGCCCCCCGGAGCGCCGCGCGCGCCCGCGACCACCGACCCGAGGCCGGAGGATCGCCCATGACGGACCCGGTGATCCGAGCCGCGCACCTCGCTCGCACCATCGTCGTGGGCGCTGGGGTCGCTGGCCTGATGGTAGCGCACGAGCTTGCCGCGCGCGGACAGCCCGTGCTGCTCCTTTCCCTCTCGCCCGCGGCGCGCGCCCGCTCGGCCGCCGACCGTGGCGGCCTCAACGCCCCGCTCGACGACGGCGCGGACGCCCGACGCCACCTGCTCGACACCCTGCGCGCGGGCGGCTTCGCCGCGCCCCCGGCCGCGGTGAGCGCGATGGTCCGCGCGGCGCCGGAGCTCATCGATCGCCTGGACCGGGCGGGCGTGCCCTTCCTGCGCACCGCGACCGGGGACCTCGCCCGCTTCGCGCACGCCGGCGCCGCCGTCCCCCGCACTGTCCTCGCGGGCGCGGACACCGGGCGACAGGTGCTCGGGGTGCTCGACGACCAGGTGCGCCGCTGGGAGAGCGTCGAGGCTCGCGACCAGCGCGGCGTCCGCCTCGCTGGCGAGCCAATGGTGCGACGGCTCGAGCATTGGGATCTAGCCGCGCTGGTCCAAGACGATCACGGCGCAGTGGTCGGCGTCGTCGCCCGGGAGCGCCGCACGCTCCGGTGCAAGGCCCTCCGCGGGGACGCCGTCTGCCTGGCGACCGGCGCGGCCGTGGGGCTCTTCGTGCCGATGGCCCAGGTCGCGACCGCGAGCGGCGCTGGCGTCACCGTCGCGTGGCGGGCGGGCGCGGCCATCGTGAGCGCCGAGGCCGTCGCCGGCCACCCCACCGCCGTGTCCACCCACGACGGCGGGTTCGCGCTCGCGGAGGGGCTGCGCGGCGAGGGCGCCCGGATCTGGGTGCCGCGCGCTCCGGACGACACGCGCCCCCCGCAGACGATCCCGGAGCGCGAGCGGGACTTTCCCCTCGAGGCGCTCGCGGCCGGCCCCGACGGACCCTCGCGGACGGAGGCGGCGCGCGCCCTGTTCGCCCTCGGCGTCGACGCGCCGACCGCCCCGGAGGCGCGCGCGGCCTACGTCGATCTCGCGGTCCTGGACGCCCGAGCCCTCGACACGCGGATGGGCCGCGTCCTCGCTGCGGCCGGAGCCGCGCGCGACGACCGCGGGCGGTGGCTCCCGCTCCGGGTCTTCCCCCGGCTCCGCGCGCCGCTCGGCGGCCTCTGGGTCGACCACGAGCCCGGCCCGGACGGCCTGCTCCGCGCCGACTCGCCGCGCAACCACGCGACCACCCTGCCGGGCCTGTACGCGGTGGGCGCCTGCGCCGCGCTCTACCATGGCGCGGGCCTGCTCGGTGGGGACGAGCTGCTCGCCAGCCTCTTCGGGGCAACGCGAGCCGCAGCGGCCATCACCAGCTACCGCGCCGCGCTCCCGCACAGCGCCGAGGGGCTCCCGGGCTCGCTCTTCGATCGGACAGAGTCGGCGGCGGACGCGGCGCGGGCGGAGCTCTTCGCGCGCGAGGCGACTGGCGACGGCCCAAGCCCCTTCGCCCTCCAGGGCGAGCTCGCCCGCGCGATGACGCGCGTGATGACGGGCGGCGCCGACGCGCTCGAGCAGGGGCAGGAAGAGATTGCCTCCCTCGCCGAGCGCGCGCGTTCCGCCGCGCTGGCGGACCGCGGGACTTCCCTCAACCAGTCCGCGGAGCAGGCGCTCCACCTCGATCACCTGCTCACCCTGGCCGCCGTCGTGCTCGCGGCCCGGGCGCGCACCAGCAGCGCGAGCGGCCTCCCGCGGCGCCGATCGCTCGCGCTAGCCGACGGCGGGGAAGTGCTCTTCGTCGGCCGGCTCGCCTACGACTGCGCGGGCACGCGCGTCGAGGTGACGGACCTCGTCGACGACGCGCCCGGCGCCCCGCCAGGGAGGGAGCCCGCCACGCCGGCGGCCACCGCGGAGCAGGAGGCCCGCTGACATGCCGAGCGATCGAGAACCCCCGCGTCCCGCCGCCCAGCGCCCGTCCCGATCGGCGCCCGCGCCCGCGGACCCGCCGGCGCCCACCCTCCGCCTGCGCGTCCGCCGCCAGGACGGGCCCGAGCGGGTGGAGACGCGGCGCTGGGAGGAGTTCGACGTCGTCGCCACGCCGGGACTGAGCGTCGCGGGGGCGCTGCGCGCGATCGCGGAACGGCCCGTGACCACCGCGGGCGTCACCGTCGCGCCGGTCGCCTGGGACGGCGATTGCACGGATCTCGACTGCGGCGCCTGCACCCTGCTGATCGACGGCCGGCCGCGCCCGGCCTGCGGCACGCCCCTGGCCAGCGTCGCCCGGCCCCGGCGCGCCGTCACACTGGAGCCGCTGGCGAAGTTCCCGCTGGTGCGCGACCTGGTGGTCGACCGCTCTCGCCACGGCGACGTCCTGCGGCAGCTCGACCCGTCCATCGAGCTCAGGCCGGAGAGCGGGAGCCGACACCGCCCCGCGGCGCGACCCCCCGACGCCGAGCTCGCGCGGGCCGCGCTCGGCCGCTGCACAAGCTGCGGCGCCTGCCTCGAGGCCTGCCCCCAGTACGGCCCCCACGCCGACTACGTCGGCGCGGCCGCGATCGCGCGCGTCGCCTTCGCGGTGAGCCACGAGACGGGCGCGCTCACGCGCCGCGCCCGCGTCGAAGCGCTGATGGTCCCCGGGGGGGTCGCCGATTGCGGCAAGGCGGAGGCCTGCGTCGAGGTCTGCCCGCAGGGCATCCCGCTGGTCGACGCGCTGCAGGCGATGGGACGGGCAACCTCGCGGGAGCTGTTGCTGGGGTGGTTGCTGGGGTAGCGACGGCAGGCGCTGGAGCGACACGGCTTCGAGCGGCGAGCCCAACGACTCGAGCACGGTGGTCGACGAGCCCGAGCGATGCCTCGCGCTCACCCCCGAGGGCAACGACTGGAACGACCGCGCCTGCAGCCTCTCGCTGCCGTGCGCCTGCGAGTGGGCGCTCGCCGCGCCGTAGCCGGTGCGGTCGCTCCCGCCGTCCGAGACTGGGTCGTCCCGGCTCCCGGGACGCGCGGCGAGGCGCCATCGCCCCACCAGACCCGCCAACAGCAGGCTAGGGGCCAGGATTCACACCGCGGCCGGCCCCTCGGCAGCGAGCCGCGACACCGCCCCCCCGATTGCGACGCGACGCGCACCGGCCCGCGGCTCTGCGGCTCCCGGCCGGGCGCGGCGGGCACCGCTGGACGCGCAAGTGGGCAAGGCCCGCGCCCCGGCGGGTACGCCCGAACCGCGCTATCCTCCTCGCCATGGCCGATCCTGCCCGCCGGCGCGCGACCTACGAGGACGTGCTGAGCGCGCCCGCGCACCTCGTCGCCGAGGTCGTCGACGGCGAACTCCGGCTCCACCCGCGCCCGGCCAAGCCGCACACCGTGGCGGCCTCGGCCCTCGGTGAGGAGCTCGGGCCGCCCTTCAAGCGGGGCCGCGGCGGCCCGGGCGGCTGGATCATCCTGTACGAGCCCGAGCTCCACCTCGGCGAGGACATCCTCGTCCCCGATCACGCGGGCTGGCGGCGGGAGCGCATGCCGACCATCGACGCTGCGCTGCCTTACTTCGTCGAGCACCCCGACTGGGTGTGCGAGATCACGAGCCCCCGGCGCGAGAAGTACGATCGCACGGACAAGCTCCGCATCTACGCCCGCGAGCAGGTGCCCTGGGCCTGGCTCATCAACCCGCTCACGCGCACGCTCGAGGTCTTCGCGCTCCGCGGTGACGAGTGGGTGCGGCGGGGGGCCTGGCGCGACGACGCCCGCGTGCGCGCCGAGCCCTTCGACGCCATCGAGCTCGATCTCGCCATCCTGTGGGCGGACGTGACGCTCGCGGAGTAGCGGTCGGGCTGGCGCGCGGGACGGCGCGCTCGGCGCCCCGTGCCCCGCAGATGCACCCCGACGCGCTCTGGGCGGTGAGCCCGGAGACGGCGGTGAGCTCGGATGCCTGCCGGCGATGGCCCACGCGCGGAGGCTCGAGGGCTGGGGCAGCCGACCGTCCGGACCGCGGGAGCAGGTCACCTATCCACGGCTTGCCGCCCCAGGGTGGGGAGCCGGCGGCGTCGCCGTCGCCTTGGTTCGTGCTCGGAGCGGGCTCCGTAGCCACCTTTGCGCCGGCGGCGGGGGCACCCCTCGGGAGCTCCACGCGAAGCGCAGGCGTGTCGAGGCAGAGGCCGAGCTTCGAGAGCTCATGCTCGGCTTGCTCGACGAGGGTCGGGCGAGCAGCCGCAGGCTGCCGCGGGGGGAGGCGACGATGAGCAGGGAGAGGGGCGGGCGGGCAGGGGCGTCTGCTCCTCTACGCTACTGGGTGCGCAGTTCGGCGACCCGAGCGGGTGTTGCCACCGCAGCGGTGCACGCCCTCCGTGACTGGGCTTTCCTTACGACGGACCTGATCCGACTGGAGATCGTCGTTGCGATCGGCAACCTCGCCAGCCTGAGGGTGGCCGAGAAATCCGGCGCGACGAGAGAGGGGATCCAGCGGTCGCGGCTACTCCTCCATGGGCGGGCTCACGACGCGGTGATGTACTCGCTAACCCGACCCGTCGTCGGCTGAGTTTGGGTCTGCCCACTCACCTGCCGTCCCCAGAGCTTGCGGAGCTCGCAGGCGGTCCGGCCGTCGGGGAGCCGGGTCGAACGCTCGAGGCTGAGCGGCGGTCGCGCGCCGGAGGTCAGCCCTGCCCGTCCCCGCCGAGCTCCGCCGCCGCGAACGCGCGCACCACCTCGAGGTCCGCCGTGCGCCGCGCGGGGGGCAGGGCGTCGAGCAGGCGGCGTCCGTAACCACGGCTCGTCACACGACCGTCGAGGAGAGCCACGACGCCGCGATCGCGGCGCGTGCGCACGAGCCGGCCGAAGCCCTGCTTGAGCGTGATGGCGGCGGCCGGAACGAACAGGTCGACGAAGGGGTTCTTGCCCTCTTCCTCGAGCGCGAGGGCGCGCGCCCGCACCACGGGGTCGGTGGGCACGGCGAACGGGACCTTCTCGAGCACCACCAGGCGCAGCGCGCGACCGGGGACGTCGACGCCCTCCCAGAACCCCATGGTGGCGACCAGCACCGCGTCGCCCGCCGCGCGGAAGTCGGCGATGAGCGCCGACTTCGGCGCCTCCCCCTGGAGCAGCACGCGCCGCTCGGGCGAGCGGGCGCGGAGCCCCCGCGCCAGGGCGCGCATCGAGCGCAGCGAGGTCGTGAGCACGAAGGCGCCGCCGCCGGTCAGGTCGATCAGCTCGGCGACGCGCGCGGTCGCCGCGGGGACGAAGGCCGCCTCGCCCGGGGGCGGCAGGTCGCGCGGAAGGTAGAGCAGCACGGACACCGCGAAGTCGAATGGCGAGGCGACCACCCGCTCGTCCACCGCGAGCCCGGGCTCGTCGAGGCCGAGCCGTGCGCGCAGGTACGTGAAATCGCCCCGCGGGGCCGGCGCCTCGGACGGCGGGCACGCTCGCTCCGCCGTCGGCTCCTCGCCACCGACCGCGCGGCTCCCCGTGGTGAGCGTGGCGCTCGTGAGCACGACGGCGGGCACCCGCTCGAAGAGCCGGGCGCGGAAGACGGACGCGACCGCGACCGGTGCCGCCGAGATCGCCGGCTGGGCCGGGTCCGGCTCGAACCAGACGACGAAGCCCCGCGCCGCGTCGGCGATGGCCGCGAGGTGGTCGCGCACGACCTCCGCGCGCCGCCCCACCACCTCGAGCGCGTCCGCCGCGGCGCTGCCGGCGCTTCCGGGACGGCCCCCGGGGTCGCGGAGCCGAGCCGCCACCGACCCCGCGAGCGCGCCGACCCCCTCGAGGACCGAATCGAGCCCGAGCCACCGCGCCCCGAGGTCACCCTGCCAGGCGTCGCGTTCGACCGCGATCCGCCCCTCCCCCGCGCCAAGCGCCTCGCCGAGCGCCGCGAAGAAGTCCGTGACGGCCACGGCGAGATCGCCGGGGAGCCCGAGCGACGCGCCCGGGACCAGCCCGGGCTCGATCGCGCGCGCCCGCTCGAGGGCCCGCGTCGTGTCGTGGCCGAGCAGGGAGAGCCGGGGGCGCGAGACCCGCATCCCGAAGAAGCTGGTCGCCACCTCCTCGAGCTGGTGCGCCTCGTCGAAGACCACGGCCTCGTAGTCGGGGATGACCCGTCCCGGGTGCGGGCCGCGCAGCGCGAGGTCGGCGAAGAACAGGTGGTGGTTCACCACCAGCACCTGGGCGCGCTCGGCGGCGCGGCGCATGCGGGTCACGAAGCAGCTCTCGTGGTGCGGACAGGCGGGGCCGAGCCGGGTGTCGCTCGAGGCGGTGACGTGCCCGAGGAGCGGCTCGTCCTCGGGCAGCTCGGTCAGCTCGCCGACGTCCCCGGAAGCGGTCTGCGCGAGCCACCGGTCGATGACGCGGAGGCCGCGCGCGTGGCGGGGCGCGAGCGCCTCGGCGCTGGCGATGAAATCCGCGTGCCGGCGGCGACAGAGGTAGTTGCCGAGCCCCTTCATCACCGCAATGGTCGGTTCGATCCCCAGCGCGCGCGCCGCGAGCGGAAGGTCGCTCTCGACGATCTGCTCCTGCAGGGCCCGCGTGGCGGTCGAGATCACGACCTTCCTGCCGCTCTGCAGGACCGGCACCAGGTAGGCGAGGGTCTTGCCGGTGCCGGTGCCCGCCTCGACGAGCAGGATCCGATCCTCCTTCAGCGCCTCGGCGACCGCCGAAGCCATCTCGAGCTGCCCGGGTCGCACCTCGTAGCCGGGGAGCGTCAGCGCGAGGGGACCTTCCGGTCCGAGCGCCGCGGCGGCGGCGGCAGGGTCGTCCGGGAGCACGCCGAACCCTACCAGACCGTCACCGGCAGACCGCCCCGGCCGGCGGGCAGCCCCGCGGCCCCCCCGCCGGCCGGGACACGGCGGCGCGCCCCGGAACCGCTGTCAGTCGTCGGGAGGGATGCTGCCACTCGTGTCCAGGAACTGGATCCCCAGGATCTGTCCGTCCGGGGCAGCCTTGATCCAAGCGACGCGGCCCGGTCGTGGTGGGGAGGCCGGATCGCCGATCACCACGTCGACGAGGTCCTGAACCCTCAGCGGGCGCTCGACAACGACCCGGAGCCCCCCTCGGCTGACGTTGAGCGTCCAGCCCTCCAGCGCCTCGCCGTGGAGACGCAGGACCACCCGATCCGATGCAGCGTGGCGAGCGCCGCCGACGTATCGGCGCTGCGCGGTCTGGGGAGGTCGCGAATCGGCCACGGACCCCCGACGATAGCAGAGATCGCCGGACCGGAACGCCCCCGTGCCGGCAGGGCGCCTGGGGAGCCAGGCTTGACGGTCCTCGCCCCGTCTGCGAGAACCACCTCAGGCCCGGCGGCCCAATGGTTATCGGCATTTCTGGCTCGATTCCGGGCTTCCAGGTCCTCACCGGGGTCCGGACGCGCTCCCCTCATCGATGGCCCCCCTGCCCACCCGCAACGACCTGAAGAAGGAGCTCATCGCGAGGGGGTTCGAGCCCTTCCGCACGCTGCCGGACGCCGTGGTCCTGGCCGACCGCGTCCGTGACAACCTCATCATGGACAGCGGGGTGTCCGTGGGGGTCGGGGAGACGCTCTTCGTGCGCGTCGTGTTCCATGCCGAGGCGCTGGCGTTCCCGGGGGAAGCGGTCGAGGAGCTCGTCGAGCGCGCCCGAGCCCTCGCGGCCCCGCTGCTCGAGCGCGGCTACCGGGAGGTTTCGGTCACCGCGGTGCCGATCCGCGACCCGGGCGACCGGACCCAGACGCTCGACACGTGGCATCAGGTCACCTACGAGCGGCCCCTGAGCTCGCTCGAGGAGGTCCTTGAGGAGCTCCAGGTGACGATCACGCTCGAGAAGGCCGCCGGTCCGCCGCCCCGCACCTGAGCCCGGCTCCAACGCGAACTGGCTCGCCCGGCCGGATCCCTCGCCACCTCGACCCCGTCGCCGGAGCCCGGTCCCTACCGGATCGGCGGGCGCGGCTTTCAGACCGGTAATCGTGCGCGTAGACCTAGACTCGCCCGCGTGGTATGTGCGCCGCCCCGACCGGGGACGCGCCGCGCGGCGCCGCGTCCCGCGGGGGAGCGCGCTTTCATGCTGAGCGTATTCCGAAAAGGCGGCGCAGCCCAGACGATCGTCGGCGCGGTCGTGTCGCTCGTCATCGTGGTCTTCGTCGTCGAATTCCGCGCGGCGGGCAACAGCGGCTCCGGCAAGGTCGCCGTCGAGTGCGCCGTCCGCGTCGGCTCTCGGTGCATCGGCGAGAAGGATTACGTCTCGGCCCAGCGGCTCGCCGCCTGGGACGGGATGGAGCCGCGCCAGATGCGAGAGCTCGACTTCGAGCGGCGGGTCGCCGACGGGCTGGTGGAGCGGGAGCTGCTGCTGGCAGAAGCGCAGCGGATCGGGCTCGGCATCGGCGACACCGAGGTGGACGACGAGCTCGAGGCGGGGCGGGTTCGCGTGTCGCTGCCGGCGCGGGATCTCGACCACCTGTCGCAGCGCCTGGGCCTCTGCAACTGGATCCCGAACCCGCTCGTCAGCGACCCGGATCGGGCACGCAAGCTCGCGGTCTGCGATCCGGCGGGGCCACGGGGCGTGCGGACCATCGAGGTGAAGAGCGGCAAGACCGGGCGCTTCGACTACAAGATCTACGAGCGCACCATCCGCGTCCGGGCCAACCGCAGCCCCAAGGAGTTCCGGGAAACCCAGCGCGACGAGCTCATCGCCGAGCGGATGCGTGACGTGATTCGCGCCACCGTGCGTGTCTCGGAGGCCGAAGCCTGGATGGCCTACGAGCGCGCCCTGTCGACGGTGCTGGTCGACCTGGTAGCGATCCCGCGCGATTGGTTCGCCCGCCACGTCGTGGACTCCCCCGACGCGGTCGTGGACGACTGGGCGGCGGCAAACCAAGCCGAGCTCGACGCGGCGTGGACGGCGGAGAAGGCGTCGTTCAAGGCGGGGTGCACGGTGGTGGCCGAGATCGTCACCCGGTTCTCGGCCACGACGACCGACGAGGACAAGGTCCAGCTCCGGGCCCGGATCGAGGCGGCCCGGAAGGCCCTCGACGGAGGCGCCGACTTCGGGCGGGTGGCGCGCGAAACCAGCGGCGGCGCCGCTGCTGTTTACGGCGGCGAGCTCGGCTGCCTCGACGCGACGGCCTACGGCGACGGCGGCGAGGCGCTCGTGGCGGCCGTCGAGGGACTCCAGGTCGGCGCGACGACGCCACTCGTCGAGACCAGCGCCGGCTTCCACGTCCTCAAGGTGGTCGCGCGCCCCGACGCAGACCAGCTCGAGGCCGTCGGGCGACGCGTGCTCGCGCGACGGGGGTTCGTCCGGTTCAAGTCCGAAGGACTCGCCAAGCAGTTCGGGGACAATCTGGTGGCGGCGGTCCGTGGAGGCGCCCCCCTTGAGGCGACCGTGGAGCGCCTGGCCCGCGAGGCCCTGGCGGCCGCCCCCGGAGCCGGGGGGAACGATGCCGGCGCCACGTCCGCCCTCGACGCTGCCGAACGACCCAAGGTCGAACGGGTCGGGCCGTTCAGCCGCCTCGAGCGCCCCGTTCCCGGTGCCACCGGGAACGTCGCGAGCCTGGCGTTCGCCCTCGCTAAGCCGGGGGACGTCCACCCGAGCCCGATCCCCACCGCGAACGGAGCGGCGGTCATCGTGCTGGTGGAGAAGAAGCTCGCCGACCGGGCCGAGTTCGAAAAGGAGAAGCTCTCGGTCATGCGGGAGCGCCAGCGCGCCAAGAGCGACGAGGCGCTGACCGAGTACCTCGCGGCCCTGCGGAAGGCGGCGTCCGGGCGGATCGAGATCGACCCCGACCTCGTCGCTCCCCGCCAGGACGCCGAGGACGCCCCCGAATGAGCGGGCCGTCGCTCGAGGCGCTCCGCGGGACAGTGAGCGTCGTCGAGGGGGGGCTCGCGATCGTCGTCGTGCCGCTGCCGGCGACGCACTACGTCGTCATCGAGGCCGAAACCCGGGTCGGATCCCGCTACGAGGCGGCGGACGACAACGGGCTGAGCCACTTCCTCGAGCACGTGCTGTACCGCGGGACCCCCTCGCACCCGACGGCCTTCGAGCTCGCGCTGACCATCGAGGAGCGCGGCGGCGAGCTCGCGGCCGCCACCTCGGTGGATCACGGTGCGCTGACCCTCACGGCACCAGCGGAGACCGCGGAGGAGCTCGTATCGGTCCTCGCGGATGTCTACGCTCGACCGCTCCTGGTCGGCCTAGAGGCGGAAAAGGGGATCGTTCGCGAGGAGATCCTGGAGACGCTCGACGACGACGGTCGCGAGATCGATCCGGACAACCTCGTCCGGGCCCTGAGCTTCGGCAACCACCCGCTCGGTCGGCCCATCACCGGCACCCTGGCGCATCTCGCCGGCTTCGATCGCGATCGACTGCTCAGCCACCATCGCGACCACTACACCAGCGACGGCACCGTGGTCGCCGTGGCCGGACCGGTGGACCCTGAGCGGATGGCCGCGCGGATCGCCGCGGCGTTCGCGGCGCTCCCCCGGGGCCAGCGTCCAGCGCCCTCCCCGCCGGAGGAACCGGACGCGCCGAGGTTCGGGTACGTTCCGCACACGAGCTCCAGCCAGACTTCCCTCCGGCTGGCGTTCCGGGCGCCAGCCGAGGCCGACCCCGACGAGCCGGCGACGGAGCTCATCGCTCGCGTCCTCGACGACGGGATGTCCACCCGCCTGTACCGGCGCATCTGCGACGAGCTCGGCCTCTGCTACGACGTCTTCGCCCGCTACGAGGCCTACGAGGACGCGGGCCTCTTCGAGCTTGGCGCCGACACGGCGCACGAGAACGCGGTCGCGGTGATCGAGGAGATGCTCGCCCTCGCCGCGGACCTGCGCGACGCGGGCCCGACGCCGCGGGAGCTCGACAAGGCCAAGGCGAGGCTGCGCTGGCAGCTCGCCGAGCTCGCCGACGAACCCGGTGCCGTGGCCGAGTACTTCGGCGTCGAGCGGCTGATCGGCCTCTCACGCTCCCCGGCGCAGCGCTGGGCGGAGATGGAGGGAGTGTCTCTCGACCGCGTGCGGGCCGCGGCCGCGCGCCTGTTCGACCGGCGGCGGTGCTCCGTCGTCGCGAGCGGGCGACTCCGGCGAGGAGCCCAGGATCGGCTCGTCGAGCGCCTGCACCGCTTCTAGAGCGCCGCCTGGCCCCCGAAGCTACGCATCCGCGACCGCAGCCTGAGCTTGCGGCGGCCGCTCTGCCGCGATGAGCTCAGCGGCGCTTGCGGGTACGCGGGGCCGGCTTGGGAGCAGGCTTGCCCGCCTCGCGCACGAGGACCTCGACCACCCGAATCGCCAGCTTCCGGGTGGGCTCCGAAGCGCCCCGCAGGAGCGCGGCGAGGCGGTCGTCCTTCGGGCGGGCCGATTTCGACGGCGCCAGCAGGTCGGTGACGTCCACACCCAGCGCCGCGGCCAGGCGGGTGAGGGTTTCCAGCGACGGATTCGCGTTCGCCGAGGCCCGTCCGCGCAGGACCCGCTCGAGCCGCGCCACTGTTTCGACGGTAACCCCGGCTCCCCCTGCAAGCTCCGCCTGTGTAAGACCGGCTTCGAGGCGCAACCTGCGCACTCTCTCGGCCAATTTCATCGCAATCGCGTCCATCGGATCCTCCGCCCCCGTGCCCGTTCCTCCGTCGAGTCCTAGGTTCTCTTCAGTTTCGGGTCAACTTGGAATTCCTACACGGGTTTCCCGGTCGGCTGCAAGGGGTCCGTCTCATTATGCCGCAGTTGGGGGCAGGGTCACGCCGTAGCGCGCTGCCGCGCAGCGGCGGTCAGAGCGAGTCTCGCCGGGGCACGCGATCCTCGATGGTCACCATCGCAAGCTGATCAACCGTTCCCTCTGCCACGACCGCCAGCGACTCTGCCACGACGCGCTCGGCGGCGCCGCCCCGTGCCCGGGTTCGAAACGAAACCGCCAGGCAGCGGCCGATGGCAGCCCCGACCGCGCTGAGCCGTCCCTCCAGCGTGCCGTCCGCCAGGGTCGTCACCGCGATGATCATGCGGCCCCGATAGCCAGCGGGCGCGAGCAGTGGGCGGTCGTCGATCGCGCCGGGGTCGCCCGGCTGCGGCAGCTCCGGCCAGGTGAGGCGAGCACGCGCCGCGCAGGCGTCGGGCGTCACGCCGCGTTGATCGGGCCAGACTCGTACGCGAAGCTCGGATCCCGTCGCCGCGTGGAGGGCCCGGAAGCCGAGGTGGGCCTCCTGGCGAGACGTCCACCCAGGACCATCGGGGAGCGTGAGAACGAGGCCCAGTGACTCGATGGTCAACGTCTCCCACGCGGTGGCGTGAAGGGACGTTTCGGCTGACGGCACCGCCACGTGAGGCGCGGCTGGCGGCGCGACCGTCGGCGCGGGGGCGCAGGCGCCGCCCAGAGACACCGCGAAGACCCCGGCCCAGCCCGCCCCCGAACCCCGCAACGGCCAACGGGTCGTCATCGCCGGACTCGGCACCGACCCGCTCCAGCGAACGAGCCCCGACCCGCCGGCACCCTGCCGGGTCCTGCGATCAGTAGCGCGCGAGCCACTCCGGGTGCTGGTCGTCGCTGCCCTTTACCACGTCGAAGTACCGCTGCTGCAGCTGCTGGGTGACCTCCCCGCGCGCGCCATTACCGATAACGCGGTGGTCGACCTCGCGCACCGGGGTGACCTCCGCGGCCGTGCCGGTCAAGAACACCTCGTCCGCGAGGTAGAGCTGGTCCCGGGTGATCGGGGCCTCGCTGAGCGGAATCCCCGCTTCCTCCGCCAACGTGATGACCGTGTCGCGGGTGATCCCCGCGAGGATGGACGCCGACAGCGGGGGGGTCGTGATCCGGCCGTCCTTGACGATGAAGACGTTCTCGCCGCTGCCCTCGCTGACGTAACCGTTGACGTCGAGCGTGAGGGCCTCGTCGAAGCCGCCGCGAATCGCCTCGGTCTTCGCCATCACCGAGTTGACGTACTGCCCGGTGATCTTGCCCTTGGCGAAGGAGACGTTGATGTGATGGCGGGCGAAGGAGCTGATCTTGCAGCGAATGCCACGCTCGAGCCCGTCCTGCCCCAGGTACGCACCCCAGCTCCAGGCCATGACGGAGGTGGTGGGCGGGTTGTTCACCGGCAAAATGCCCATCGTTCCGTGCCCGAGCAGTACCATGGGCCGGAGGTACCCGTCCGGCATCTGGTTCTCGGTGAGGACCTCGAGGCAACCCCGCTCGACGTCCTCTGGCGAGACGTTCGGCGTGATCATCACCAGGCGGCAGGAGTCGAACAGACGAGTGACGTGCTCACGCAGCCGGAACACCGCCGAACGCCCGTCGGCGCGCCGATACGCCCGAATTCCCTCGAAAGCGCCGACGCCGTAGTGCAGCGAGTGCGTCAACAGCGATACGGTGCCCTGCGTCGCCCAGTCGCAGACCTTGCCGTCGCGCCAGAATTTGCTTGCAGGTTCCACCATCTCGCTCCGGTCTTTCTCGGGCGCCACTGCACCGCGAAGCCGCTGACGCATTACGGTGCCGGCGGCGCCGACGCAAGCACCACGCCCCGGGGGCGTCCGCGCCCAACGGGGTTTCGCCTACCCCGGGCGGGGCCTTGGGGCACCCCGGCCGGACGTCGCGTTGATTTTTCTCCCCGGCCGGGGGCGGGCGTGGTAGGGGCGGGGGGTCTGGGATGAAACCACCCCGGCGGCGCCGCTCCGTAGCGGCGCGGTCGAGGCGCAGTGCCCCCCCGGACGGACTCGTCGGTTGCCGTGGGGCCGCGAGACACTGCCTGCCCACGTCGTCAGGGAAACCGCGCCAAGATGGATGGACAACGCCAGCGCCCCGGGGGCCGCAGGCGGCGCCGCAAGCAGCGTGACGAGGGCCGCGCGGCGCCGGAGCCCGTGCTCATCGCCGCACGCCGGCCTGGCGCGCCGCTGGTGCACCGCACCTCGGGAAGAGGAACCTTCACCGCGACGCCGAGCCGCTCATCCTCGTCCCCCCGGGCGGAGGAGGTCGCGGCGAACCCCGCCAGTCCGGATGTGGACCCAGGCAATCGGGAGGCTCCGCCCCCAGAACCAAGCCCGAAGCCGCCGCGCCGTGAGGCGCGCATCGTGAAGTTGGTGCCCGCGCCGGCGGACGAGGGCGAGCGGCTCCGCCTGCGGCTGCTGGATCGGGTGATGATGAGCGAGGGTCGCGGTGCGATCACCCGGGCCGTCGAGGAGTACGCGACGGCCGGGTTCGAGTTCCCCGAGGAGCAGGCGGTGCAGCTGCAGCTCCTGGAGCACTTCGACGAGGCCCGCGCCCGCGGCGCGATCGACGTGCTGACGCGCCTGCTGCTCCTGCAGCCCGTGGGGAAGCGACCGGTGCTCGAGCAACGGCTGCGGCGCCTGGAGGAAAACGCCGACGAGGCCACGACCCGCGAGGCGGCGGCCGCGCTGCGGCGCACGCTCCGCTGACGGACCCGGGCCACGCTGGGGCGCCCGTCAGCTGCCCGAGTTCGATCGCCGCCGAGCCGCCAAGCTCCCCCTGGTGTTTCCCCCCGTCGCGGCGCACGCTCGGGCCGTTCCATGGACGCCCCCCCTTTTGGTCGCGGTGTGCCCACGATCCCCCCGGCGCCGGCTCCCCCGACGGCACGCGAGTTCACGGCGCGGCTCCGCGCGCTCCGGGTGACGCACGGCGCGCGCGCCGAGAACGTGGGCTGCGTGTCCTGCGACGATTGCCGGAGCTGCCGGGGATCCACCTTCTGCCGACGGTGCGAGCGGGTCACCCGCAGCCACTACTGCGTGGACTGCCACGATACGACCGACAGCGCCCACTGTGTACGGTCCCGCGGCTTGATGCGCTGCCAGCACTGCACCGACTCGGAACGCTGCGTCGCGTCATCCTATCTCGTGCAGTGTTTCGACCTCGCCGACTGCGCGTACTGCTTCGGCTGCGTTGGGCTCTCGGGGGTGGACTTCCACCTCTTGAACGAGCCGTACCCGCGCGACGTGTACTTCGCTCTGACCCGCCGGCTGCTGGCCGAACTCGGAGGGTGACGTGCCCGAGCCCGATCTCGAGCACGCTTGGCAGGGGGTCCTCGACCGCTGGACGGACGACGCCGCCCACCAGGCCTTTCTCGATCACTGCGTCGCAACCGATCGGCTCGCCGCCGCCGCCGCCCGCTATCGCGGCCTGCTCGCCGCGCCTGACCGCCGCGAGCAGGCGGCGCGGCGGCTCGAGGCCGTTGCGTTCCTGGCGGTCACCCGGCTCGAGGCCACCCGCACTCCTGCACCCCGCCTGCGGCTGCAGGGGGCCGCGCTCGCGCTCGTGGTGCTGCTCCTCGCCACGGCGCTCGCGCTGGTGGCGTACCCGCTCTGGCTCCGGTGACCACGGCCCGCGACGACGGGAGCGGTTCGGGAATGATCCCCATGCCCCGTCGCTTGACGGATCACCCCTGCGCGCCAATCTGTCCCCGGTTGCACCCCGCAGCGTCGCTGCGCTATGGGGAAGACCAGCGGCTCGGCCGTCCAACGCCAGGAGAATCCCATGAGAGCCCCCGTCATCGCCGTCCATTTCCTCATCGCCGCGATCGGCGTCGCCACGGCGTCCGGCTGCAAGAAGGACAGCGTCCCGCCCCCCGCAGCGCCGACGGGCGACACCACGGCGCCCGCGGTTTCGGCGGAGCCGGCTGCCGAGGACGACTCCGCCGACGATCCTCAGCGGGGAAACATCAGCATCTCCGACGAGATCCGCAAGGCGTGCGGCATCACCGATGCGGAGGCCTTCTTCGCCTACGATTCCGCCAACATCCGCGCGGAGGATCGGGCGGTGCTCAAGAAGCTCGCCGATTGCTTCGTGACCGGCGCCCTGAAGGACCGCAGGATGCGGCTCGTCGGTCACGCCGACCCGCGCGGTAGCGACGAGTACAACATGGTGCTCGGCAATCGGCGCGCCGAGAACGTCAAGGCATCCATCGTGACCGAAGGGCTGCCGGCCGATCGGGCCGAGACGACCTCGCGCGGCGAGATGGAGGCTCGGGGCACCGACGAGGCGACCTGGGCGCAGGACCGACGGGTGGACATCGTCCTCGCCGACTGAACCCCGGCGTTTCTGGCGCCGCCACGGGGTGGCCCGAGGCCGACGGCGCCGCCCTCCGCGGAGTGCCGGCTGACGCCCCGCGCCTTTTCACGGTATAGCCACCCCCATGCTCCAGGGCACCCCAGCGACCGAGACGCGCGTAACGGGCCTCGATCCGCTCTCGCTCATCCAGCACTCCTCCGGGATCGTGCTGGTAGTGCTGTTCGTGCTGCTCGCCTTCTCGCTGGCCGTCTGGGTGATATGGCTGCTCAAGTCGCTGCAGCTCGGGCGGCTCCGGACGGCGCAGCACGCCTTCGAGCGGGTGACGGAGACCATCGAGCGCCCGGACGACCTGGTGGCAGCGGCGCTGGCCCACCGCAGCGCGCCGGGCGCGCGCGTGGTGCTCGAGCTGGCCAAGCGGAATGACGCGGGGGCGCCGGGCGCACCCTTGTTGCTGGCGGTGGCCAAACGCGCCATCGCGACTGAGCAGCAGAAGGCGTCGTCCCTGATGGCTTCGCTCTCCAGCATCGCGTCATCGGCGCCCTTCATCGGGCTGTTCGGCACCGTCGTCGGCATCATCAACGCCTTCGAGCTCATCGGGGTCGCCAAGAGCGCCTCGCTCCCCGTCGTCGCCCCCGCCATCGGTGAGGCGCTCTTCGCCACGGCGGTGGGGCTGTTCGCGGCCATCCCGGCGACCATCGGGTATAACTTCGTCGACAAGCGGATCGGGGACTTCGTGGAGGAGATCACGGCCTCGGCGGAGGCGTGGGTCGAGATCATGGCGGGGCGCGCTACCGCCGGCGCCCGCACGCGGCCCTTCGGCGCCGAGGCGGCTCCCGGGGCGGGGGAGTAGATCGTGGGCGCGACCGTGGGTGGCGGCCGGCGCCGTCGCGGGTTCACCGACATCAACGTCACGCCGTTCGTCGACGTGGTGCTGGTGCTGCTCATCGTCTTCATGGTCACCGCGCCGCTGCTGACGACCGGCCTGCGCATCGACCTACCCGAGGTCCAGGCGGCCAGCACGCCAGTGAGCGACAGTCGCCTGCTGGTCACCATCACCAAGGAGGAGCGCGTCCTCTTCGGCGACCGCGATGTGACCGATCGCATCGCCGAAACCTTTCGCGACAGCGAGCGGGTCCAGCAGGAGCAGGAGCTCTACATCCGCGCCGACAAGGACTCCCGCTACGGCATCGTCGCCACCGTCGTCGCCGCTGCGCGCCACAGCGGCGTCCAGTCCCTCAACCTGCTCGTGCAGCCCGAGATCGAGGAGGCGCTGGAAGGCGAGGTCGCGCCGGCGCCGACGGGGACGCCCCCGGGCGCTCCGCCTGCCGCGCCGGGCCCGCGCGGTCGCAGCGACGCCGTGACTGCCCCATGACCCCGCGGCGCCCGCTCCCGGTTGGCTACCACGGCGCCCTCGTCCCGTCGTTCACCGAGCTCGAGGTCGCGGCCGCCATCTCGGGGTCTTTCCTGGTCCACGTCTTGTTCTTGGTCCTGCTCGTCGCGATGGGGCTGCGCGCGCCGCTCCCCGAGCCCGAGCCTCCCGTGGAGCGCGAGGAGCCGATCGCGATCAAGCCCGTGCTGGACGAGCTTCCGCTGCTCAAGCTTGGAGGCAAGAAGTCGCAGAAACTGAAGCTGCCCGACATGTGGACCAAGCAGGCCCCTGCCGTGCGCCGCTACGAGGCCCGGAGCGCACCGTCGCCGGAGGCGAAGGACGATCCCCGCGCGATCCCGAAATCGCCGCTCGCCGTGGGCGACGCCGAGGCGCCGCCCCCGGACGCCGAGATCGCGAAGGAGATCGACGAACTCCAGCCCGACGCGAGCGACACCGACGCCGAGGCCACCGTGGAGGGCGAGGGATCGCCCGACGGCGTCAAGGAGGGCACGGAAACCGATCCGCTCAAGGCCCGGGCGGTGAGCCAGTACACGATGAAGATCCTCGGCTGGTTCAACGCGCGGTTCTCGCCCCCCGAGTCGGGCGCGCCGTGCGAGGAGCTGAAGGCGATGTCGGCCGCGGTTTCCGTCAGCGTCGGCGGCGACCGCTCCGTCAGCAGCTACGTGATCACCCGCCCCAGCGGCAACCCCACCTTCGACGGCAAGGTGCGCTCGACGATGGACGCGATCGTCGGCCAGCAGCTCCCGCCACCCCCGCCACTCTACCCCGACATCCTGGGCACCACGGTGCCCGTCACCTTCTCTGGCAGGAATTCTCCATGCGAGTGACCGTCATCGCCGCGACCTTCTCGCTCGCCATCGCCACCATCGCGCCCGCTGGCCACGCGCAGCCCGCACCGCCGGCCGACGAGAGCGTGCTCGGCGCGCTGGTCGTCACCGGGCACGTCAAGGAGCACGTCACCCGCCTCGCGGTGCTCCCGAGCCTCGCGCCGGACCTGGAGGACGTGGTGGTCCGGAGCGTCGTGCGGCACGATCTCGACCTCTCCGGGATGTTCGACCTGATCCCCGAGAAGGACGCCCCACCGGGCCTCTACGGGTTCGACGACCCCGTGGACATCAACGCCTGGAGGGCGCGCGGCGCCGAGGTCATCGTCAAGGTCGCGGCGCGGCGACACTCGGGCAACAAGGTCCAGGTCCTCGGCCTCGCGTACTTCCTCAACGTGGGCAGCGACCCGGTCTACGAGAAGAAGATCGTGGTCGAGCGAGGCGCCGTGCGGGTGACCGCCCACCGCATCACCGACGCCCTGCTCGGAGCGATCACCGGTCGCCCCGGCGGCTTCGCCAGCCGCTTCACCTACAGCGGTCGCTGGGGCCGAGGCCGCCGGATCTTCACCATGGACTCGGACGGGAACGATCTGGCCCCGGTGAGCGACGAGAAGGACACGTCGATCGCGCCCGTCTGGGGCCCGAACCAGACCCTCTACTACTCGACGAGCCGCAACTACAGCCCGTACGGCCTCATGTTCGCGGACCGATCGACCCACCAGCCCGTGCCGCTGCCGATCCCCGGCAGCGTCTTCGGCGTGGCGTTCAATCACGACCACACGCGCGTCGCGCTCGCCATCTCGACCCAAGAGGGGAGCACGGTGTGGGCCGGTAAGGCGAACGGGGAGGACCTCCAGCAGGTGTCGACGACCGCCATTGCCACCCACCCGGTCTGGAGCCCCTCGGGGAAGCTCGCCTGGATCGGCGGCGAGCCCAGCACATTCGGCGCGCAACGCGTGTACGTGGACGGGAAGCCGGTGTCGCCCGCGGGGTTCACCGCCGCGGCCCCCGTCTTCTGCGACACCGAGGACGGGATCCGCCTCGTGTACTCCGTCGGGGTGGGCCACGATCGCGAGGATCTGGTGATGAGTGGAGAGACGGGCGGCGGGATCGCCCGGCTCACCCAGAACCAAGGGAGCAACACCTACCCCGCGTGCAGCGTCGACGGACGCCTGCTGGCCTTCTTCTCCACACGCAAGCACGCCGAGGGAGACAAGGGGGTCTTCATGATGTCACTGAAGCGTTGGGTCACGGCGCGCGTCGCCGGGGCCCATGGCGAGTCGCTCCGCTGGGCCCCGCTGCCTCCGGCGGCGACGCGCTGACCTCGCGCTACGGGTGGCTTCAGCCCAGCATCCCGACCAGCGCCATCATCAGCTCGGCGTCGCCCTCCACCACGAGCTGGCCGCTCATCATGAGCTGGATCGGCGCCAGGCGACCCGCGGCGAGCTCGATCACGTCGGCGAGCGCCAGCCGCAGCGTGCAGGTCAGCACGGGCGGCCCGGGGTCGGCCGCGCCGGGCCGCACCTCTACCCGGTGCTCGGTCGCTCCGTCCGTCGCGACCACGGCGATGATACCCCCGAGCCCGCGCAGCGCCGCCGCTCGCCGCTCCTCGACGGAGACGAGCCGCGCGACCAGCCCGGGCCACGCCGACTCCGGCACCGAGGCGATCAGAACCGGGGCGACCCGCTCGACGAGCATGCGGAACGTGTCGGTCGTGGTCCGCACGCGCGCGACCGCATCGGGCGGCACCCCCTCGACCACCGACAACTCGCCCGTGACCAGCCGCAGACCGAAGTCCGCCGCGGGCGCCTCGAGGCACACGCCGAAGCAGCCGGTCGAACGCGGCGCCCCAAGCGCCGCCGTGTGCGCTTTCAGCCGCGACGGCAGCGCGTGGAGGAAGAACGCCCGCGGATCGAGGGGCCAGGGCTCGTTCACGGCCGCAGCAGCTTGGCGATGAGGTGCGTTTCGATCGCCCCGAGCAGCCCGAACTGCACGCCGAAGCCGTCCGCCTTGGACCAGCGAACGACCGCGGGCACCCGCGACGGCCCCGCACCGCCCAGCGCCACCTGGATGATCAGCTGGGCGTTGAACGGCGGCTGCACGGGCGCCGCCACGAACATCCCGCCGATGGAAAGGTCGCGACCCTCAGCCTCGAAGGCCGTGCCATCCGCGAGCTCGCAGGTGACGGGGAGGCTGATCCTGGCGCGCGCGTGGGTCCGCTTCTCTTGCACTGGGGGAGCTCCGATGGGGCCGGCGGGCATGAGCTAGACCACGCTGCGCGACCCGGTAAAGCGCGTTGATCGTGGGCAGGTGGACCGATACCTGTCAAGCTTCGACCCCGTGCGGAGCGCCGATCCGCGTCACCGAGGTTGGCTTCGGCAACTCGAGGGCTGGCAGCTCGGGGTGGTCGCCGTCGGCGTCGCGACCCTGGCCGCCACCCTGCTCGCGCCGGTGGGCGCGCCGCCGAGCTACCTGCCTGTGCCTCTGGTGGATCGGCGCGAGCAGGCGCACGTCGCCGGGCAGGACCGGCAGCTCGCCGCGGCGACGGCCGCTGGCGGCCTCCACTTCGACGTCCGGGTCGTCGGAGAGCGGGTACGTCGCTTCGGCGCTGCGAGCGCCCAGCAGGAGAGCGACGCTGCCTCGTGGGAGCTCGGCGAGCTCCGCGTCGCCTTTGCCAACGCCGTCCGTCGCCACGGCGATGCGCCGCTGATCGCGCTCCGATCGGTGCAGACCGAGGCCTTCCTGGACGCGCTGCGGCGCTGGGAGGCGACCGGGGTGATCGACGCGGAGCTCCAGGAGCTCGGCGGCGATCTGCCGCAGGTCGCGCGCGCGAACTGCTGGGCCGTCGGTCGGCGCCTGGGGCTCTCCGAGGCCGAGCGGCGAACCCTCTTCCGGGTCCGCTGGGCCGAGCTGGTCGGAACCGTCGAGCTACCTCCCTACGCCCCGAGCCTGAACGAGTGGCGTGCCTACTACCGCCTCCTCCTCGAGCGCCCCGAGCGCGGCGAGCCCGCGCTCGGCGTGACGGCGGCGGCGGGCGAGGCTGACCCGAGGCGCCTGCTCGCCACCGTGAACGCCCTCGGGCGGCGAGACCCCGAGTACCCGGTCCTGTTCGCCCGCGGCGTGCTCCTCTCTCGTCTGGGGGAGCCCCGCGCGGCGGCCGACTCCTTCAGCTCTTTCCTCGAGGGTCCCGAGACGAGCGCGCTGCGCGCGTGGGCGCGTAACCACCTGGCGGCGGCCCTCGCGACGCTACCGCCTGGCGTTCCCGCCCCCTGAGGGACCCGTCCCATCGAGGACGTGGCGCGCCCCGCGGTCCGTGCCAGACCTGGCCACCGATGACCGATCCCGAGCTGCTCGACGACGTCACCTCCCCGCTCGAGCTGCCCCCGGATCGGCCCGTGAGATCCGTCGGCGCGCTGGCCCGCGAGGTCGCCGACCACCCAGGGATCCACCCCGTCGTGCATGCTGAGGGCTGCGCGAGCGCGCTCCTGGCCGTCGCGCTGGCGCGGCGCCGTTCGGCGCCGGTGGTCCTCGTGACATCCGACGCCGATGGGGCACGGCGCGTCGCGGCCGATCTCACGGCCCTGGCGGCGGGGCTCCCCCTGCCGGCACCCCACGATCGGCCGCTCGGGCCCGACCGCGAGCCCCTCCTGCTCCTGCCCGCCGACTCCACGCCGTTCGCCGAGGTGCACCCCGATCGGCGCGCCGCCATGACCCGAGCCAGCGCGCTCTTCCACGTCGCCGCCGGGCTGCCTTGGCGCTTCCTGGTGACGACGGCCGCGGCGCTGGTGCGACGGGTCGCGCCGCCACCCGCGATCGCGGCCGCGGGCGTGCGCGTCGAACGGGGGACCGAGTTGGACGCGAGTGCCACGGTGAACCGCCTGGTGGCGGCCGGGTACCTCCGGGTCCCCGTCGTCGAGGATCCCGGCAGTCTCGCCGTGCGGGGCGGCGTGCTCGACGTCTGGCCGCCCGGAGCGGCCGAACCGCTGCGGATCGAGCTGAACGGCGACCTGGTGGCCGCGCTGCGGCGCTTTCGCCCCGATGACCAGCGCACCGTGGCGGAGCTGGAGCGGGCGTGGCTGGCCCCGGCCCGCGAGGCCATCCTCACCCCACCGGCGCTCGAGCGCGCGCAACGCCTCGTCCGCGAGCTCTGCGACCAGCACAACTACCCGTCGACCAAGGCGCGCCAGCTCGTCGAAGACGTGCAGAGCGGCCGGGTCTTCTTCCGCGCCGAGGCCTACCTGCCCGCGTATGCGCCGCTGGTCCCGCTCTTCGACTACCTCGGCCCGGCGACCGCCGTGGTGGTGGACGACGGCGTTGCGGCCCTGCGCGCGATGCAGGACGAGCTCGACCTCGCCACCGAGGACGCCGCGCGCGCGGGCGACACGCCGGTGTTCCCCCGGGAGGCGCTCTACGTCGACGAGGGCGCGGTGGGCGACTGGCTCGCCGCGCGCCCGACCCTCGCGACCCATCGCGCCGGCGTCGCCGCTCCGAGCCCCCTCACCCCGCTCGAGGCACTGGCGACCGCCCCGGTGGACGCCCCGTCCCTAGCGATGACCGACCACGCGTCGCTCGCCCGCGCCGTGAAGCAGGCGCGCGCCAATCACGGCAAGCAGGCCGCCCTCGACCCCCTGCTCCGTCGGATCTCCGCCTGGCGCGACCGCGGGCTCGCCGTGGTGGTGACGGCCCGAGCGGCGACCCAGGCCGAGCGGGTGGCGGCGCTGCTCGGCCACCGGCGGATCCCGATCGCGGTGGCGACGGGGGCCGCGGTGGAGGACGCTGACGACGAGGGGCGCGCCCACCTGCCCGGCGGCGCGCCGGCGCCGGCGGCCTCACCGACGTCCCCGGCGCCGCCGGATCCGACCGCCGTGCGGATCGTGACCGGACCGCTCGCCCGTGGGGTGATCGCGCTCGCCGAGGGCTTCGTGCTGGTGACGGAAGAGGAGATCTTCGGCCAGCGCGCGCACCGGCGAACGGTGCCGCGACGGAGCGCGCGCGCGGTCCTCGAGGATCTCCGCGCCCTCGCCGTCGGCGACCACGTCGTGCACGTCGACCACGGGATCGGCCGCTACCGGGGGCTTGAGCGGCGCGAGATCGCGGGCAACGCGCTCGAGCTCATCGTCGTCGAGTACGCCGGTGGGGACAAGCTGTTCCTCCCGGTCTACCGCCTCAATCAGGTCCAGAAGTACTCGGGTGGAGAGGGCACTCCGCGGCTCGACCGACTGGGTGGGCAATCCTTCGCCAAGACGAAGGCAAAGGTCCAGCGCCGAGTGCGGCAAATGGCGGACGAGCTGCTGCGCCTGTACGCGGAGCGCGCGAGCGCGGTGAAGGTGCCGCTGGGGCCGGTGGACGACGACTACGCCACCTTCGAGGCGACGTTCCCGTTCGAGGAAACCCGGGACCAGGCCAACGCGATCGCGGACGTGATGTCCGATCTCGGGAGCGCGCGGGTAATGGATCGGTTGGTCTGCGGGGACGTCGGTTTCGGCAAGACCGAGGTGGCGCTGCGCGCGGCGTTCCGCGCCGTCGCCGCGGGGCGCCAGGTGGCGCTGCTCTGTCCCACCACCGTGCTGGCGCAACAGCACTTCACGACCTTCGCGACTCGGCTCGCCGACTACCCCTTCGTGGTGCGGACGTTGAGCCGATTCCAGTCGCGCACCGAGCAACAGGCCACCCTCAAGGGCCTCAAGGCGGGCTCGGTGGACGTCGTCGTGGGGACCCATCGCCTGCTCTCCAAGGACGTCCATTTCCGGAAGCTGGGCCTGCTGATCATCGACGAGGAGCAACGGTTCGGGGTCGCGCACAAGGAGCGCATCAAGCAGCTCCGGGCGTCGGTGGACGCGCTGACCCTGAGCGCCACCCCCATCCCCCGGACGCTGCAGATGGCCGTGGGCGGCCTCCGTGATCTCTCGCTCATCTCCACCCCTCCGGTCGACCGCCGCGCGATCCGCACCATCACCTCTCGCTTCGACGAGCACCTGGTGCGCGAGGCCGTCCAGCGCGAGCTCGAGCGTGGCGGGCAGGTCTTCTACGTCTACGGCCGGATCGAGGGACTGTACGAGCGCGCGGAGCGCCTCCGGGCGCTGGTGCCGAGGGCCCGAGTCGCCGTCGCCCACGGCCAGCTCGGCGAGCACGTCCTCGAGCGAACCATGCTCGACTTCGTCGCGGGGGAGTACGACGTCCTGGTGGCGACCGCGATCATCGAGAGCGGCCTCGACATCGCTCGCGCCAACACCATCCTCATCGACCGGGCGGATCTTTTCGGCCTGGCGCAGCTCTACCAGCTCCGCGGACGAGTTGGCCGCTCGAGCGAGCGGGCGTACTGCTACCTCCTGGTGCCGCCGCCGGCGCAGATGTCGGACGAGTCCCGCAGCCGGCTCGAGGCCCTCGAGCGGCACACCGAGCTCGGCTCCGGCTTCGCGATCGCCACCCTCGACCTCGAGCTCCGAGGCGCCGGGGAGCTGCTCGGCGCCGAGCAGAGCGGCTTCACCGCAAGCGTCGGCTTCGACCTGTTCTGCCAGATGCTCGAGGAGGCGACCCGCGAGCTCCGTGGCGAGCTCGTCGTACCCGAGGTGGAGCCCGAGCTCAGCTTCGACGTCGAGGCCCTGGTCCCCGAGGACTACGTCGCCGACGTCGGGGTGCGCCTGTCGCTGTACAAGCGCCTCGCGAGCGCCGCCGATGAGGGCGAGGTCGCCGAGATCGCCGCGGAGATGGAGGACCGTTTCGGCGAGGCGCCGCGTGAGGCGCAGCGACTGGTGGAGCTGATGCGGGTGAAGACCGAGCTGCGGCGCCTGCGCGTGCTCGGCATCGAGGCGACCGCGCGGGGCGTGCGCCTGCACCTGCGCGAGGACACCCCCCTCGATCCGGCGCGGATCGGCGCCCTGGTGGGCCGGCGCGGCTCGCCCTATCAGCTCACCCCCGACGGCCGCCTCACCCGGCGCTTCACCGATCCCCCACTGCCAGCGGACGGGATCGCGGCGGCCGACGCGGTGCTCCACGAGCTTGCCGACTGCGTCCAGGACGCGCCCGCGAGCGCCAGCTAGGCCGAGGTGGAGCCGGCCCCGCCGCCAGCTAGCGCCCCGGCGCGACGCGTGCCATGGCCCCAGCGATGCCGCCGCCGGCCGCTGACTACGTTCTGCTGCAGGACGCAACCTTCCGTGGCCCGGCGGGGCCCTGCTTCCCGCACACGACATGGCGACTCCCCGCGGGCGAGCGCTGGGCCGTGCGGGGCGCGAGCGGCGCGGGCAAGTCCCTCTTCGTCGCGGCCCTCGTCGGGCGGCTCCCGCGCCTCGAGGGCTGGCTCCGCCACCCGTTCCTCGAGGGAAGGCCTCGCTGCCAGGACACCGTTTACGGCGTGCTCCCGCCCGGCAGCATCGCCGTCGCGTCGATGGACGAGCACCGCGCGCTGCTCGCTGCCCGGGACTTCCACCAGCTCCGCTGGCACGCGTCTCTCGCGACCGGACGGGTCACCGTCGCCGAACACCTCGCGCGCGAGGCCGTGGAAGGCCTGAGCCCCTACGTGATCGCGACCGACGACGACCGGGCGGCGCGCTACCCCGCCCTGCTCGCGCGGCAGGTCGACCGGTTCGACCTGGGGCCACTGCTGCCTCGCGCGCTGCTCGCGCTCTCCAACGGCGAGCTCCATCGCGTCCTGCTCGCGCGCGCCTTGCTGCTCGAGCCGCGGCTGCTCATCGTGGACGATCCGTTCGCTGGGCTCGACGCCGGCACTCGCGCTCGGCTCGCCGAGCTCCTGGGCCAGCTCCCGGACGAGGGCACCGCCGTACTCCACGTCGCCGCGCGGGACGAGGACGTCGCCGCCGATGTCACCCACGAGATCGAGCTGGTCGAGGCCAGGGTCGTCCGCACCGGCCCGCGCCAGTGCCAGAGCCGCACGATCGCGGCGCTCACCGGGAACGGCGAGGCCAGGGCGCTCACCCCCAGCGCGGCCCCGGCTCAACAACCCACCGCGCCGGTGCTCGAGATCCGCGACCTCACGGTCCGGATCGACGGGGTCCCGCTCCTCGCCGGCGTGAGCTGGACGATCCGCGCCGGGGAGCGCTGGGCGCTGGTGGGCCGTAACGGTGCCGGCAAGAGCACCCTGCTCGCCGTGGTGCTCGCCGACCACCCGCAGGCGCACGCGAGCGACGTGACGGTCGGCGGCCAGCGCCTCGGCCCCGGCACGAGCATCTGGGACGTCAAGCGGTGTCTCGGGTGGGTATCGCCGGAGCTCGACGCACACTATCCCGCGGGGACGCCGGTGCTCGACGTCTTGCTGAGCGGCTTCCGCGCCTCCCTTGGCGTGCACCAGTCCCCCGCGGCCGGGGAGCGCTCCGCGGCCGCCGCTTGGCTCGAGCGCTTCGCCCTCGCGGCCCACGCCGCGACGGCCTTCGACGCCTTGCCACGGTGCGAGCGGCGGCTGGTCCTCCTCGCGCGCGCCGCGGTTCACGAGCCGCGGCTGCTCTTGCTCGACGAGCCCTGCCAAGGACTCGACGCCGCGGACCGGTCGCGCTTCGCCGACGCGCTCGACCTCACCCTCGACACGCTGGGGGCGGCGCTCGTCTACGTGACGCACGACCCCGGTGAACGCCCCCCAGGCGTCGCGCACACCCTCGAGCTCGTCGCCGGACGGGCGGTCGTTTCCGCTCGGCCCCCCAACGCCGCCCCCGCCACGCCCGAGCGGCCGCCGCTCCGCAAGGCCGGCCTCTTCGTGGTCGAGGGAGGCCGGGTGCTGCTCTGCCGCAAGCGGCGAGGGACCTCGCGGCTCATCCTGCCCGGCGGGCGTCACGAGGCCGGCGAGGACGACCTCGCCTGCCTCGCGCGCGAGCTCGCGGAGGAGCTGGGCCCGAGCGTCACGGCCACCGGGCTCGATCGGCTCGGGCGCTACGAGCACCGCGCGGCGCAGGACGATCCCGCCGTTGAGCAACGGGTGATCATCGAGCTTTACGCGGGGCGCCTTGCCGGCGAGCCGCAGGCGTCGGGGGAGATCGCGGAGTTGGTCTGGTTCGCGGAGGACGACGACTGGGGGCGCCTGGCGCCGAGCCTCGCCGAGGCGATCTTTCCTGATTTGATCCGGCGCGGTCGGCTGCCCTGGACGCTGGGAGATCGCCGGGCATGACGGAGCCGCCCCCGCGCTTCCCCATCGAGCTGCTCGCCCCCGCGCGGGATCTCGACGGCGGGCTGGCGGCGATCGACCACGGCGCGGACGCCGTCTACGTCGGCGCCCCCGCCTTCGGCGCCCGCCGCGCCGCCAGCAATTCGCTGGCCGATGTCGCGCGCCTGATCGAACGGGCGCACCGCTACTGGGTCCGCGTCTACGCCACCCTCAACACCCTGCTCACCGACGCCGAGGTGGGGGCCGCGGCGGAGCTCGCGCGGCGCCTCGCCGAGCTCGGGGTGGACGGCATCATCGTGCAGGATCTCGCCTTCCTCGAGGTCGAGCTCCCCCCAGGACTCGCGCTCATCGCGAGCACCCAGATGGACTGCCGCGATCCGGAGCGGATCCGGGTGCTCGAGGCGGCCGGAATGAGCCGGGCGATCCTCGCGCGCGAGCTGTCACTCGCCGAGATCGCCGCCGTGCGTCGGGCCGCGCCCCGGATCGAGCTCGAATGCTTCGTGCACGGCGCGCTCTGCGTCTCCTACAGCGGCCAGTGCTGGCTGAGCCACTCGGGCGGGGGTCGGAGCGGCAACCGCGGCGACTGCGCGCAGCCCTGTCGAAAGCCGTACGCGTTGGTCGACGCCACCGGGCAGCGCCTCGTCGAGCGCCAGCACCTGCTCTCCCTGCGCGATCTCGACCTCTCCGATCACCTCGGCGCGCTGCTCGACGCCGGCGTGACGGCCTTCAAGATCGAGGGTCGCCTCAAGGACCGCGCCACCGTCGCCACCACCGTCGCCCACTACCGGCGCCGGCTCGATCCCCAGCTCGCGGCGCGCGGCCTGCGGCGAGCGTCTTCGGGCAGCTCCGCGATCGCGTTCGAGCCCGACCCAGCGAGGGTCTTCCACCGGGGCGGCACGACGCACTTCCTGCTCGGGCGCCCCGCCGAGCACGCGACCCTGCGCACACCCAAGTCGCTGGGGCCGCTCGTGGGCCAGGTGACGGCCCAGCGCGGACGCCGCACCGGGGTCGCGCTCACGCCCGGGGTGGTGCTGCGCGCGGGTGACGGCCTCGCCTGGCTCGACGCGAACGGGACCCTGCAGGGGGCGGCCATCAGCCGCACAGAGGGCTCGGAGCTCGAGCTCGCGACTCCGGCGCGGCTGCCCGCGGGAACGGCCCTGCACCGAAGCCACGATCACGCCTACCTCGCCGCCGTCGAGCGGAGCCGGCCCCGCCGCGCGATCCCAGTGTCCCTCGCGCTCACCCGCAACGGCCCGGGGGAGCTCCGCCTCACCGCGGCGGACGCGGACGGCGTCGCGGCGTCGGCGACCCTCGCCGGTGACTTCGCGGCCGCCCGCGATCCCGCGGCGGCGCGCGCTGCGATCCTCCGCCAGCTCGGCCGCTCCGGCGACACCGAGTTCGACGCGGTCACGGTCGAGCCCGGCGACGGGCCGCCGTACCTGCCGCTCTCCACGCTGAACGGCCTGCGCCGCGCCGTGCTGGACGAGCTCCGCGCCGCCCGCGCGCGCGCGCGACCACGGCCGGCGCGACCCGATCCGGCCACCGTGTCCCCGGCCTGGCCCGACGCGCCGCTCGACTATCGCGCCAACGTGCTCAACGGGCTGGCAGAACGGTTCCTCGCGCGGCACGGCGCCGTGGTGTGCGAGCGCGCCGCGGAGAGCGGGGTGGACCTCCACGGTCGCGTGGTCATGACCACTCGCTACTGCCTCCTGCACGAGCTCGGCGGCTGCCCTGCGGCCGGCGGCTCGCCGCCCGGGACCCCGCCGTACGCGCTGGTCGACGAGGACGGCCGCCGGCTCGAGCTCGTCATCGACTGCGCAAGCTGCCAGATGCAGCTGCGCTTGCCCAAGCGATCGCGGTGACCGGACAGGGGCCCGCTCAGCCGTACTTGACGGCGAAGATGCTCAGCGTCTTCGCGAGCCGTTCGCAGCGGTTGACGGCCTCCTCGATGTGCTCCAGCACCGAGCGCTCCCTGAGGAGCTGCTTGGCGTCAACCGCCGGGTCCTGGAAGAGCGCACCGAGCGCCTGACGATAGACGCCGTCAGCCTCCTTCTCGAGGCTGCGCACCGAGCGCCCCGCGGCGAGAATGCCCGGAAAATCGAAGCTGCGCAGGAGCGGCAGCGCCTGGGCGAGCTCCTGCGTGCAGCGGCCGAGGATCGCCAGTAACGCGCGCATCGGCTCGGTGAAGGCCGTCACCTGCAGCAGCGAGCAGACGCGAGCGGTGATGTTGACCGTGTCGATCACGTCGTCGATCTCGGCGGCAAGCTGGTGGATGTCGTCGCGATCCAGCGGGGTGACGAAGGTGCGGGCGAGCCCCGACTCGACCTCGTGGAACAGCTCGTCGGCGCGGTGCTCGACGTCCTGAACCGCCTCGGCCACCGGTTCCGGGGCCCGCTCGTCCAGCTTCCCCAGCTCCTCGACCGCCTCGATCGCAAGCAGCGTCATCTGCTCGAGGAGTGCGAAGTACGACTCCTCCTTGGGGAACAGGCGGCGAATGGCTCTCTGCAGCGGCAAGGGCGATCCTGGTCGGGCGCGCGGTGCGGCGCGGGCGATCGGCTCATTCTGGCCGATCGGTCCCCGACCCAGGCAGTGTACCCAATCGGCGCTCGCCGTGCAGGGCGTGGGTTGCCGCTGGGCGGGCGAAGCCGAACGGAGGGCCGTCCCGTAGCGCGAAGCGAGGTGACTTGCCGCCTCTACCACGCAGAGACTGGCCGAATCCGCCGCTCATCGGGGCCCAGTCAGCGACGGGCGAGTCCCGGTGGTCCACCCGCGAGTCAGCGATCGCCGAGGAGGATCGCGCCTCGTCTCCTGCGTATTGCCACCGAATGACCTGCGAGTCTTCGGCTATCCCAAGCTCACGTCCAGAGCCATCATGAGCGCGAAGCCGAGCATGACGCCGATGGTCGCGGTGTCGGTGTCGCGGTCCCGCTGCGCCTCGGGGATCAGCTCCTCGACCACCACGAAGATCATCGCGCCGGCGGCGAAGGACAGCGCGTACGGGAGCAGCGGTCGCATGAGCAAGACGGCGGCGGCGCCCGCGACGCCCGCCACCGGCTCGACGACGCCCGAGGCCTGACCGAAGAGGAAGCTCCGCGTGCGGCTGAAACCCTCGCGTCGCAGCGGCGCGGCCACCGCCAAACCCTCCGGGAAGTTCTGGATTCCGATCCCCAGCGCCAGCGCGACGGCCGCCCCCAGCGTGGCGGACGGGAGGCCGGCGGCGACGGCGCCAAAGGCGACCCCCACCGCGAGCCCCTCGGGGATGTTGTGCAACGTGATGGCGAGCACCAGCAGCACGCTCCGGTGCCAACGGGTCTTCGGCCCTTCGGCCTCCTCCACCGGCAAGCCGAGGTGGAGGTGCGGCGTCAGCTTGTCTGCGACCCACAGGAACGCGCCCCCGGCAAGGAAGCCGAGGAGCGCGGGGGGGAGCCCGTTGCCACCGTCCTCCTCGGCGATCGCGATGGCGGGCGCCAAGAGCGACCAGTAGCTCGCCGCGATCATGACGCCGGCCGCGAACCCCAGCATCCCGTCCAGGAGACGGCGATTGACCTTCTTGAACACGAAGACCAACGCCGCGCCGAGCGCGGTCAGACCCCAGGTGAAGGTCGTGCCGAGCAACGCCTGCAGGACCGGATTCAACTCGACGAACCAAGACGGCATGGCGAGGCTCCGAAGCGACTCCGTCGACGGTCGAACGACTTGAAAGTACCCTCCTGGTCGGGGGCTAGCAAGCAGCCATCAGGCAGGTCCCTCGCGTCGGATCCTCCGCCGGCCCGGGACCGGAGTCACCGGGTCGGTCGCGGGAAGACCCAAGCCAGCAGGGCGCGGCCACCACCGTGATGGTCAGCGCTGCGAACCCCACGGGGTCGAACCCAATCGTCGTGCGCGTCTCCAGCGCTCCGAGGTTCACCGAGATCGGGCCGGTGGCGGGCAAGCGCCGCTCATCGTCTCGATATCTCGATCGCCCCCGACCTCGCTTGACGCTGGGTCGGGGTGCGCCACGCCACGTCACTCTGCCGTCGAGCTCGCCGCATCGGCGCGCTTGGCGTGGCCCCAGGTAGCGTGCGATGCTCTCCCGCTAGGCCCGGGCGGGCGCGAGGCTCGAGCGCGAGGACGCTGTGCGCGACTGGGGACGAACGATGCTGGGGCTGGGGGTGCTCCTCTCCGTCGGCGCCGTCGGCCTGGCGCTGTGGCGCGCCGAGGTGCGCAGCGTCGTCGAGCTCTACCCCACCGTCGCGGCGCTCTACGCCCGCTCCTTCACCGCGCCCCTCTGGAGCCTGCTCCCGGCCACTGCCGGTGCCGCGCTGGGGCTCGCCCTGCTCGCCTCGCTCGCGACGACGCTGTCCGTTGCCGCGCCCCGGCGCGGCCCCGAGTTCTCGGGGCTCTCGACCCGGGGGACGCGCGAGGCCCTCGCCGAGGTGCGGCGGCGCGTCGCCGCGCACATCGCGGATCCCGCGCCGAGCGCCGTCGGAGTGCTCGACGAGCTCCTGCGCGGCGCGGTCGCCTCTGGCGCCAGCGACCTGCACCTGTCGCCCTCCCCCGCGGGGCTCGCGGTCACCTACCGGGTGCAGGGGAGCATCCACCCCGTGCTCGAGCTGCCGCTCGCGCTCGGCGCCCCGCTGACCATCCGGGTGAAGGTGCTGGCGCGCCTGGACATCTCCGTGCGTGGGGTTCCCCAGGACGGGCGCCTCGTCCGCGCGCTCGACGGCCGCGAGATCGAGGCGCGGGTTTCCACGCTGCCGACCGAGTCGGGGGAGCGCGTCGTGCTCCGGCTGGTGCGCGGCGCAGTCGGGGTGCCCGAGCTCGAGGGGCTCGGCTTTTCGATGGAGGTCTACGCGGGCCTGCACGATCTGTTGACCAAGCCGCAGGGGCTGCTCTTCGTCACCGGACCGGTCGGGAGCGGCAAGACGACGACGCTGTACGCCGCGATGAAACACGTGGCCGAGTCTCGTGGGAGAATGGTCACGCTGGTAACGCTCGAAGATCCCATCGAGCTCGAGCTGCCCTTCGCGACCCAGACCCAGATGAACCCGCGCGCCGGCCTGACCTTCGCGGGGACGCTGCGGAGCGTGCTCCGTCAGGATCCGAACGTGCTCATGCTGGGCGAGATCCGCGACCGAGAGACCGCGGAGATCGCCATGCAGGCGGGGCTGACGGGCCACCTCATCCTGACCTCGGTGCACGGGGAGGGCGCCGCCGGGCCCTTCGCGCGCCTGATGGAGATGGGCGTCGAGCCCTTCGCCATCGCCAGCGCCACCGTCGGCTGCCTCTCGCAGCGGCTGGTGCGCACGCTCTGCGTCGCGTGTCGACGCCAGGCCCCCGCGGAGCCGCTCCACCGCGAGCGCTTCGCGCGGCTCGGTGTCTCCCTCCCCGACGAGCCCTTCTTCGAGCCGGTCGGCTGCGAGCACTGCGAAGGCCAAGGCTACACGGGCCGCGTCCCCCTGGGCGAGCTGTTGCGGGTGGACGCCCGTCTCCGGCAGGCCGTCCACAGCCGCGCGGGCACGGCCGAGCTCTACGCGCTCGCTCGCGACGCGGGCATGACCCCCCTGATCGAGGACGGCCTCGAGCGAGCCCGCTCGGGCGACACCTCGCTGACCGAGGTGCTGAGGGTGGCCGGATGAGCCGCGCGGCGCTGGAGCGGCTCGCGGATGGCCTCTGGCTCGGCGCCGGTGCGCTCAGCCTGACGCTCGGCGCGCGCGCCGGGTACGTGGCGACGACGACGCCGGGTGCGTCGAGCGCAGAGCCGCCCGCGGTGACGGCGAGCCCCGCGGCGCGGCAGCTGCCGGGGCCCACGCGGGCGGCGCCGACCCGAGGCCGTCCGGAGCGCGCTGCGCCCGGCGCGCTCGTCACGACGCAGATCATCGTGGACGGCGCCGGCCTCGGTCGCGCCACGGTCCGCGTCGACGGGGCCGAGGTCGGCCAGACCCCGTACATCGGCGACGTGACCTGTCGCGTCGGCGAGCCGGTCCGCGTCGAGCTCTTGAGCAGCCGCGATGAGGGGCGATCGTATGCGGTCCCCTGCCGCGACGACGTGCTGCGGCTGTCCGTGGGCCAGGCGAGGTAGGGCGGGGCGGAGGACCTCCGGTGGCCGACGAGCGGCGACCCCGCTCGCCCCCCCCGCGGGGGACGCTCGAGCACCGAACAGGTTGCCGACCGCGAAGGAGTCCCGGAAAATGCCTCCGTGCCGGGCGAGGAGACATTCTCCAGGCCTCCGTCGCCGAAGTCTGCTCCCAATTCGGTGCTGAGGGTCGTTGATTTATCGCAGCAATCAACCTGATTGCTGCTCTAGGATGCGGGCCATGGGTGGCAACGTGTTCGGCCAGCTCTTCCGCGTGACGACGGCCGGCGAGTCTCACGGTCCCGCCAACCTCGTGATCATCGACGGCTGTCCGCCGGGATTGCCGCTCGGCATCGAGGATCTCACCCCCGACCTCGCGCGGCGCCGTCCGGGGCAGAGCCGTCTGGTGACGCAGCGCCACGAAACCGACGAGCCCGAGATCCTCTCCGGCGTCTTCGATGGCGAGACGACCGGGACCAGCATTGCGATCCTGGTCCGGAACCAGGATCAGCGCAGCCGTGACTACGCCGAGATCGCAGACAAGTACCGGCCGGGTCACGCCGACTTCACCTACGACGCCAAGTACGGCCGCCGCGACCCCCGCGGCGGCGGGCGGGCGAGCGCGCGCGAGACGGTGGCGCGCGTGGCGGCGGGCGCGGTCGCGAAGAAGCTCCTCGCGATCGAGCTGGGCGCGCGGATCGTCGCCTACGTGCGGCAGATCGGCGACATCGTGGCCGAGATCGCGGACCCCGCGGCGGTAACCCTCGACGCAGTCGAGACGCTCCCCGACGGCTCGCCGAACCTGGTCCGCTGCCCGGATCCCGTGCGCGCGGCCGAGATGGTCGCGCTGGTCGAGCGCGTGCGCAAGGACCAGGACTCCATCGGCGGCGTCGCCGAGGTCGTCGCGACCGGCATCCCCGCCGGCCTCGGCGAGCCCGTGTTCGACAAGCTGCGGGCCGATCTCGGCAAGGCGCTCTTCAGCCTGCCGGCCGTGCTCGGCGTGGAGACGGGGATCGGTTTCGCCTGCGCCACGCGGCGCGGCAGCGAGAACAACGACGCCTTCTTCACCGAGACGACCGCGTCCGGGGAGCTCACCGTGCGCACGCGCAGCAACCGCCACGGCGGGATGCTCGGCGGGATCAGCTCTGGCATGCCCATCGTGCTCCGCGCCGCGGTGAAGCCCACGAGCAGCCTACCGCGCGAGCAGGACACCGTGACGCGCAACGGAGAGCCCACGACCATCCGCACCGGTGGCCGTCACGACCCCTGCCTCCTGCCGCGCTTCGTGCCGGTGGCGGAGGCCATGGTAGCGCTGGTCCTGGCGGACCACTGGCTCCGACTCCGCGCCCAGCGCGGGCGCTGACCAGACCGCGGTGGTCAGCGCCGCACGGCTTCGCGCGCCACGCGGAGCCGCCGGAGCGCCCCGTCGCGCTCGACGGCGACCACCACGTCGGTTCCCGCGCGGCCGGAGAGGCGCGCGCGCGCGTCCGCCATATCGACGACCTCGACGCCGTCGACCTCGACCACGAGATCCCCCGGACGGAGCCCGGCGCGCTCGGCCTCGCTGTCGGCCGCGACGTGCACCACGACGACGTCGGGCAGCTCGCCGCGCTCCCCGAGGGTCGCCGCGACGTTGCCGGACGCGGGCGGCTCGTCCTCGCCGGCGGGCTCGTCGAGCACGATCACGATCCCCGAGGCGGTCTTCCCCTCGAGCACCGTGGTGGTGCCGAAGCCGCGGCCGACGTCGGCCGCGTAGGCCTCGAGCTCCAGGGCTCCGGGGGCGAGCGCGTCGAGACGGAAGCGGCCAGAGGAGTCGGTGACCGCTACGCCCGGCGGCAGCTTGCCGACGGGGAGGAAACTCGGCGAGACGCCCACCGCGACCCGCGCTCCGATCACGGGCTTGCCCGCTGGGTCGCGCACGACGCCCTCGACCGCGCCCGGCTCGACCAGATCGATGGCGGGGAGCTCCCAGGGGCGGTCGTCCCGCCCGGTGCGCTCGACGGAGAAGTCGCGCTCCTCGGTCGCGTGGCCCGCATGGCTCACGATCAGGTGGACGCGACCGGGCGGTACGTCGCGGAGCTGGTAGCGCCCATCGCCATCGGCGACCGCCGCTAGCCGCTGCCCCTCGGTGACGAGCGTGACCCGCGCCCCCTCGGCCGGGAATCGGCCGCGAACGGTGGTGACCCGCCCGATGACGATCACTCCCGTCGCGAGCGTGACCCGCAGCTCGGGCGCGGCCGCTGCGACCTCGAGCGTCGCGCGGAGGAGGTGGGGCGCCTCGACGACGAAGGTGAGCGCGCGCCCGCGCGCGTCCGGCAGCTCCGCGAACCCGTCCGGATCGGTGAAGCGCGTCTCCCGGTAGGGCGCGGCGGGATCGGCGCCAAGCGCCGTCACCTGCGCGGTGTCGACGGGTTGCCCCTCGCCGTCGACGACGCGCACCCGCACCGGCTCCCGCGCCGCCGGCAGCACCAGCTCCACCTTGGTCGTGCGGTCCGCGGGCACGGTGAGCGGGCGCGTCAGCACGATCCGCCCCGGCTCCTCGGGCCGGGCGAGCGAGACGGTCACCTCAGCGGGGATGGCCGCGAAAGCGAAGGTGCCGTCGTCAGCCGTGAAGGTCACCACCTCGGCCGTGCCGCGCGCGGCGACGATCTCGATCCGCGCCCCCGCCACCGGAAATCCCCGCTCGTCGACCAGCCGACCCTCGAGGTTCCCGCCCACCTCAAGCACGACGCGCACCCGCGCCGTGGCGCCAGGGGCGACGACGACGGGCTCGCTGATCCCCTCGACGTAGGCGGGGTGCCGGACGAAGGCCCGAACGCGGCCCGGCGTGACCGGCGCCGCCGAAAAGCGGCCATCGACCCCCGACACCCACGACGCGCGCGCCGCCTCCGTGTTGGGCCCGAGGTCGAGGCCCGCGTACAGGAGGGGGTCCGCGCCCGCGCGTGGGATCGCCGGCACTGGCCCGGGCATGACCCCAAGCTCGCCCGCCGGGACCAGCGGGACCGGACCGCCGAGCGCCCAGGCGAAGTGAAGGCTCTGGAAGCGCTGCGCGCCGGGGCTGTCGGCGACCGGCATTCCCCAGAGATCCGTCCCCACGACCTCGATCGTAGCGCCCTCGATCGGGCGCCCCCCCGCGTCGACAACCTCGCCGTCGAGCCGCGCCGCGCGGACGAGCCCGATCCGGATCGCCTCGTCCGACGCCTCTGGCACGGGAACGCCAGAGCGCGCGACGAAGCCGTCCGCACGCGCGGAGACGGTCGCCGGCGCGACCGGCAGCGGCCCCAGGCGGACCGTCCCGTCGGTGCCCGTGCGGCCGCGCTCGGGAAAAGGCCCGAGCCCGTCCTCGACCAGAACCACGTCGGCGTTCGGCACCACCACCGCGAACTCCTCGTCGCCGTCGGTGACCACGACGTTCACGAAGCGCCCGGGCTGCAGGCGGAGCGTGACGGATTCGCGAGCGCTCGGGGCGAGCGTGAGGCCGAGGAGGGGGTCGGACACCTCGCCCCCGAGCGTCGCACGGAGGTCGTAGCTGCCCGCGAGCAGGCCCGCGATGCGCGCGGTGCCCGTACCGTCGGTTGTCGCCCGCCGCGCCGGCCAGAGCCGCGTGCCAACCAGGATCACCGTGGCCCTGACCGCGGGCGTCCCATCGCCGTGCTCGACCTGCACCGCGAGCTCGCCCAGGCTGCGCAGGGTCACCGCGAGGTCCTCCCGCACGTCATGCCGCGTGACCGTCTCGAACCCGGGGGCGGCAACGGTCACCACCCAGGGCGGGGCGTCGAGGCGCGCAAAGTGGGCGCGCCCGTCCGCTCGCACCAGGGCGCCGTGCGGGAGCGGTTCGTCCCCGGAGACGAGGACGGTGGCGCCGCCGAGCGAGTTGCCCGCCTCGTCGCTCACCGATACCGCGAGCCCATGCGCCGGCTCGAGCTCGAGCTCGAGGGACTGAGTCCCGGGGACCAGCTCGAGCCGCTTCGCACCTCGGGCGTGCTCGGCTGCCTCGACCAGAAGCCAGACCTCCCCTCGCGGCAGCCCCGCGAGCTCGACGCGCTCGCCGAGCGGGATCGCGCGACGCGCCACCTCGAAGTACCGGTCGCCCCGCGGCGCGTGGACCCGGAGACTCGCCGTGCGACCCCCGCTCCCCTCCCCGCCCCGGACCGTGAGCGCGAGGACGGCGTCGGCGGGCGCGTCCGCAACGGTCGCTCGCGCTGCCGCGACGCGCGGCGCCCGGGGGCGAACGTCGGAGAGGCCCCAGACGGCGCTCAGGAAGACGACCCACGCCAGCAGGGCGATCCACCGCTCGGTGCGGGGGCGCGCTCGGCTCGGCGGGCGTTTCATCCCGCGAACGATACCGCGCCGGGGCCGCTCCCTCCTACGGCCGCGCGCGCGGGGCCGGTGCCGCCAAACCCCGTGCGCCGGCGCCGCGCGCGGAAGGGCAACACCCCCCGGCCCTATGAAGCGCTGCCGGCTTTGGCTAGCATCGACCCGTGACGCCGCCTCCGGAGCTCGACACGCTGCGCGCGGAGATCGACGCCCTCGACCACCAGATCCTCGATCTGGTCGCGGCTCGGGTGAGAGTCGTCCTGCGGGTGGGCGAGCTCAAGCGACGCCTGGGTTTGCCCGTTTACGACCCGGAGCGCGAGCGCGCGATGCTCGAGCGTCTGGCCGAGCGCGCGACGCCGCCGCTCGACCTGGCCACGATCCGCCGCATCTTCGAGCGGCTGATCGATGAGTCGCGGCGCCTCGAGCAGAACCACTTCGACCGTTGAGCGCGGGGGCGCCGCGCCGAAACCGCCGGGCGCTCGGCTCAATGCAGCGTGTGCCAGCGCCCGTCGTGCTCGATCTTGGGAACGCTCGGCGGGATCATGGCGGATCCCTCCGGCGCGCCCCGCCGCGACGGACGCCCGAGCACCACGTGCAAGCGCGGGGCCGGGGCGACCGTCAGCGCCAGCTCCTGCCGGCGGCGTTGCTCCTCCGCCTCCTCGCGCGCCCACTGCTGCAGGGTGACGCGGTCACGCGAGCGCCGCCGCCGCCACGCCCAACCGAGCAGCACGAAGGCCAGCAGCCAAACCCCGCCGCCACTGAGCAGCACCGGCCAGAAGGTGTAGCGGCGCGCGACGTCCGCTCGCCACTCCGCCTCGAGCTCGTCAGGACCCACGCCGTAGGCATCACGCAGGGCGACCTCGAAGGGTTTCCCCTCGCGGAGCCGCTGGAACAAGGACACGAAGCGCGCCTGGTCCCGCTGCCGCAGCAGGAAGCGGACGACGTCAGCCGCCTCCGCGTAGGCCACGTCGGTCACGGTCGGCTCGGCCGGGAACGTCCGGTCTAGCGCCGGCAGCGGGATGAGGCGATCGGCGAGCGTCGCCGTCCATAGGGTCTTGAGCCGAACCATGCTCGCCTCGCCGGATGCGTGCACCGCGAGCCCCTCGTTGAACCAGCGTGGGACCGTGCGCCCGCCCCCGGCCTCGTACACGGCCAGGTGGGCCAGCTCATGGCGGAAGACTTCACCGAGATCGAGGCGCTGGTTGGGGTAGCTCGGCGCCAGCGTGAGCAGCACCAGTCCGATCTCCGGGTAGGCAACCCCGGAGGCGTAGGCAGGCACCGGCGCCCCCTCCGGCGCCAGCGTGGCCATCTCGGCCTGGGTGCGCGCGACGCGCACTTCCACGCCACCGAGGACCGGATGCCCGAAGCGCTCGGTCAGCTCCGCGCGGAACGCGTCCGCGTCGTCGATGAGCGGCTGCACGGGCCCGCGGCTGGCCGGCGGGTAGCCAAACCGGATCCATCCCGCGTCGTGCGTGTGGAAGCCGCTTGGGAGCGGGGGCTTCTGCCGGCGCGCGTGGTCCAGGGCGGGCGCGTCCCCGGGTCGGGTGGCCGCGACCTCCGCGGCCGGAGCCGGCCTCGCGACTTCGGTCGTTCCCGTCCGGACGGGAGCCGGGTCGTCCGCCGCACGCGCCGGGCCGACCGCGGCGAACAGGCACGCGAAGAGGATCGGCAGCCCCCGGAGCCATGAGCGGAGCCTTGCGAACCCCGGGGCCGGGGCGCCGCGCGAGACGGTCCGGATCGAGAGTGCAACGCGGGGCCGTTGTCGCCCGCGGAGCCTGGCCAAGGAGGGTGCCATCGGTCGGGGGGGAGCGGTCATGGCCGCGATCGCGGCAGGACTGAAACGTAAGGACGGCCAGGGGCCTAGTCAAACGACGAGGCCGCGCGGTCAGCCGCTCACGAAGGGGGCGAGCCAGGGCGCCGCGCGGGCGGCGGCCCGGAGCGCACCGGGGTGGACGAGCGCGACCGCGACGGCGATCGCGGCCGGGACCACGAGCAGGGTCACCGCCAGCGGGCGAGCCGGCGCACAGCGCGGGACCGGCAGCGCCGCGAGCGCCGCGACCGCGGCGACCAGGAGCCCCAGCTGGACGACGGTCGCCCGGCCGTCGGCGGTGCTCCAGCCGAGCGCGAGCGCGGCCGTCCCGAGCAACGCGACCAGCGCGACGACCTCGATCAGCAACCGTGCGGCGCGACCGAGCGACGCCGAGCGAGCCGCCGCAAGCGCGGTGAGGCGGTGAACGACGATCAAGGCGCCCGCCATGAGGACCAGCCCCGCCACCGCGATCGTCGCCGCCCCGAGCGGGCGGTGGTGCGTCACCTGCTTGACGACCGCGGCGAAGCCCGCGAGCGGCGCAGCCGCGAGCAGCGTCGCGGCGCCCAAGAGCCGGAGCGACGGCGACGAGCGCGCCGCGCGGATGACGGCGGCGAGTGCGCCCGCGAGCGACGCGGTCGCGCCCCACACGACCGCCATCGCGCCCGCGGACGCCTCACCGGAGAGGGCGGTGACGAGGGCGGGGGCCGCGGCGAGGAGCCCCACCAACGGGCTGTGGGCGAACGCAGCGCGACCGTCGCCCTCCCCGCTGGCGACGGCCGCGGCGCGGCGCGCCGCGGGAGCGTCCGCGCTCGGCGCGGCGTCGGACGGGGCTCCGCCTCTCATCGCGCCTCGAGCTCGTAGCGCAGGCGCCGGCCGAGCCGCTCGGGCACGCCGCCGCTCTCGACGAACCCCAACACCGTGCGGCGAAGCGTCTCGGTGAGGGGCCGGCTGGTGTAGCCGAGCTCCTGCTCCGCGCGAGCGCTGGTGACCCAGGAGTACCGACCGATCCGCGCCGCGGCCTGCCGGCGAGTGATCGGGGGCTCTCGACCTAAGGCGCGCGCGCCGAGCTCGGCCGCGCCCGCCAACGCGAGGAGCAGGCGCGCGCTCGGCGCTGGGCGCGGGCGCGGCAGCCCGGTCAGCTCGGCGAGCGCCGTCAGCAGGCCTGCGTAGGTCACGTTCTCACCGCCGAGGAGGTACTGCCGCCCGGGGATCCCGCGCTGCATCGCGAGCCAGTGCCCGCGCGCGACGTCCTCGACATCGGCGATGCTGCCGCCGCCAGGCACAGCCGGGATGGGGAAGCTGGCGCGAAGGTAGCGCAAGATGGTCTCCCCCACCGGTGTCGGCCGGCGATCCTCCGGCCCGGTGAGGGCGGTGGGCAGCACGATGACGACCGGCAGCCCCGCCTCCGCGTACTCCTGGGTCACCTCCAGCGCCTGGCGCTTGGCGAGGGTGTAGAGCTCTGGCTCGGGCCCCGACGGCCGGTGGCGCTCGTCCATCGGGACCGCCTCCGCGGTGGTGCCGAGGACCGCGGCACTGCTGGTCGCGACGATACGCCGCAGCGACCGCAGTCGGGCGGCGCCGAGCACCGCGCGCGTCCCCTCGATCGCGGGCGTCAGGATCCGCTCGGGCCGCGGGTCCCACCAGCGCAGCTCCGCCGCAAGGTGGTAGAGGTGGTCGCAGCCGGCCAGCGCGCGGTACACGGTGTGCTCGATGGTGACGTCGCCGTAGGCGAGCTCGAAGCGATCCCGCGGCAACCCCGCGAAGCGGTCCACATGGGCGCCCGCGCGCACGAAAGCCCGCACGCGTTCGCCCTTCGCGAGCAGCAGGCGCACGAGGTGCCCGCCCACGAACCCAGTCGCGCCGGTGACGAGCGTCCAAGGCCGCTCACGCATGAGGCACCGTCGTAGCACCCCGCGTTGGCGGCGTCAGTGGGGCGTCAGCGCGCCGCCGCACACTGCCCCACGGCCGCAAGCGCAGCCCGGGCCGCGTCGCGCGCCGGCGGCGGCGCACTCTCGGCGAGCAGGGGGGCGAGCCGGTCGCCGAGATCGGCCGGGTGGAGCTGGCCGAGCGCAGTAACCGCCGCCGGCGCTACCGGTCGGTCAGCGCTCTGGTCCTGCGGGTCGGCGAACCGCCGCGCGAGACGGGTGAGCGGCTCCACCGCCGCGGGATCGCAGAGGGCGGCGAGGGCACCCGCCGCAGCGATGCGAACGCCCACCGCCTCGTCGCGATCGGTCAGGCGCTTGCGCAGCGGCTTCGCGCTAGCGACCACGTGGCGCGCGCCGAGCGCGACCACCACGGGCTGCCGCACGCGAGGAGCGCGGTCGCGCAGCGCCGCGACCAGCGCGCGATCGAGCTCGGGGTCCGCGGGCGCGCCGGCGGCCAGGGTGGCTGCCGCCGCGCGCACCATGGGCCAAGGGTCCCGGCGGAGCAGCCCCGCCACCGGCTCCGCGACGCGCGCCGAGGGCGCTCGCGCCAGAGACTCGAGCGCCGCGAGGCGGACCCGCACCTCGCCGTCGGCGAGCGCGCGGATGAGCTCGCCCTCGAACGGGTTCGGCTCGGTGAGGGCCTCGGCGAAGCGCGCCCGCACTCGTCGCTCGGGATCGGAGAGGAGCGACCAGGCGACCCAAGCGCGCGCCGTCGCGTCCTCGGACGCGAGCGCGGCCGCCGGCTCGGCGAGGAGGTACCGCGTGCGAAACCCCGCGTCCTGGCGGGCGAGGCGGGCGAAGGCGCGGCCGGCCTCCGGCTGCAGCCGCGGCAGGTGCGCGGCGAGCGCGCGGAGCAGCTCCAGGGTCGTGTCGGCGGGCAGCGCCGCGTCGGCGAGCGCCGCGACCAGGGCGGGGCGCGACGCCTCCGCGTCCGCGGCGTGAGCGATCACGCCGCGGAGCGCGCGTCGCTGCTTGCTGCTGGCCCCCGCCAGGCGCGGCAGGGCCTGCCGCATCGCCTCGGCGGGAGCCACGATGACCAGCGCCTTCAGCAGGGCGACGGTGGCCGGCGCCTTCGCGCCGCGCAGGGCCTCGACCAAGGCGGGCGCCGCCGCGGCCCCACACCGCTCCAGGCGAACCTCGGCGTGGTGGCGCTGCGCCGCGTGTGGCCCCACGAGCGCCTGCACCAGGACCGGTGCGCCCTCCGCGCACGGCGCCTGATCGATCACGTGGAGGGCAACGCGGCGACCGCCCTCGTCCAGCGTGGGGAAGGCGCGCGCGACCGCGGCGTGGCCCGGCGCGCCGAGCGCGCGCAGCATCCCGGCGGCGGCCTCCGCGCTCGCGTCGCCGCCGCGGAGCCGAGCCGTGAGCTCGTCGGGGCTGGCCGCGCCGAGCGCGGTGCGGGCGGCGACCTCGGCGAAGGTGACCTCCGCCGTGGCCGCGGCGTCGAACCCGCTCTCCGTGACCAGCGCGAGGCAGTCCGTGGTGACCGGCGCCGGAAAGTCGACGACCCAGCGCGAGCCTGCCTCGGCGAAGGGATCTTCGGCGAACTTCACCTCGAACAGCTCGCGCTCCGTCGCCACCCAGAGCACTTCGGGCCCCGTCCCCGCCGGACGCGACGCCGTCGGCGGACGGTGCCGGAGCTCGAGCCCGGTGAGCGGCACCGTCGCGGGAGCTTGCAGCAGGACGAACTCGCCCTTGCCAGCGCCCGATCGACCCTCGGCCCAGGTCGTCTCCGGATCACCGTCGGTGAGCGCACGGGGATCCCCCACCGCGCTCGTCGCCACCACGGCGCGGAGCACGCCCGGGACCGCCGGGGGTTCGCCCTCGGCAGCGCGACGGGCCACGAGCTTCGGCGCCGCGCCCCGCTCCGCGACCGTCAGGCGCTGCACGAGCGCCGGTTTGAGCGTCAGGTCCGCGGGGACCAGCAGCTGGGGCGCGATCACGGTGGGCCGCCCGCAGAGGGAGATGTCCTCCCGTTGCTCGCCGATCACCACGCGCCGCGTGCCATCCGGGGCGGCCTCGGAGACGAGGACCATCGGCCCGTGACGCAAGCCGTCCTCACCGTGGATGATGCCGGTTTCGCCGGTGAATATGCGGCGCAGCTCGCCGCCACCGGGCGGTGCCGCGAGCACCGCCTCCCAGGTCCCCGCGCGACCGGCGCGCGGCACCACGACGTGCACGACGTGGCGATCCTTGGCGATGCGCACGACCGCGAGACTGGCGCCCTGGGAGTCCGCGTCGCTCGGCGTCTCGATGGTGACGCCGCCGGCGGGCGCGCAGCTCGGCGCCGCGCAGGGCCTCGCCAGGAGGTGACGGTCGACGAAGCCGACGACGAGCTCCGCCTGACCGCCACCGGCGGGCGCGCGCGCCACCGCAGCGGCCGTCGGCGCCGCGCTCGCTGCTGGGGCGCCCGCCCCGGCCTGCGCCGCCGCGTTTCCGGAGGCTGCCGTCAGGGCAACCGCACCCGCTACGCCGATGAGCCCCGAGAGCGAGCGCTTGCAGAGGTACCGTTCAGCCACGGCGGCGATTGTGTCAGCCGTCGGCGGGCGTCGCCAGCTTCCTCGCCCAGAGCAGGGCGTCCACTCGCTGGTCGCGCCGGAGCAGGTGGGCGCGCAGCACACCGGACTTGCGGAACCCGTTCGCGAGGAAGACCACGGCGAGCTCCGGATCGTCGGCGGGGGTGAGGGAGAAACAACCGGTGACCTGCTCCTCGAGCAGCGCGTCGCAAAGGAGCCCGACCGCGACCGACGTGCTCGCCGTCTCCTTTTCCGTGCGCGGCGCCGCCAAGAGCTCGATGAAGGCGTTGTCGAAGCAGCGCTGACGCTCCACGCCGAGCAACAACGAGAAGCCACCCCGCGCGGTGCACAGGTGAAACTCCTGGGTCACGTCCCGCCCGAACGGCTCGAAGCCCGTGAGCGCCCTCCGCGCCCTCCCCGCGGCCGCGACGGCGCGCCGCAGGTCCGCCTCCCGTGCCGGCTGCAGCCGGACGGAGGCGTTGGTGGGTGGGGACTGAACGCGGGGGTCCCGGCGCGCCGCCTGGACCAGGCGCTCCGCCGCCGCCCCGTCGGTCTCCACCGGTGCGCGTCGCATCCCCGATTCGTCGATGCTCGGCGGGCACAGCCGGTCCACCGTGGTGCCGAGAACCCAGGCGTCGCTCCTCTTGTAATACGCCGGAATCGTGCCCTCTCGCTCCAAGCCAAGGCGGGACCAGGTGGACACCTCGTCCCGCTCAACGAGCGTGAAGACCCGCTCCACGCCCTGCTGGCGGGCGACTCGGGCCACGACGGCGACCTTCGCCGGATGGACACCCGAGCGAAAGTCGATGACGCGCATCGACCGGTGCCGGCGGTTGGGCACGAAGCAGAGGGACACCCCCTGCGCGCTGTAAACAATCTCGGGCGTTCCGGTCGAGCTGCTGGTCGAAGTACTGGCCATCTGCCCCCCGTGTGAAGGAACGGCGCTGTTGATCCCGGCCGCCGGCCCCGCACCGGACGTAACCCGCGGATTCAGCCACTTAGGCTCCATCGGGCGGAGCCGACCTTTTCAGATTTGCAAGACCGATTACCACAACCGAGAGGAGGTGGGCAACCTTGGCCTGCCCAATGGCGACCTCTAGCCCCCTGCGGCCCGGCGGGGGTGCGGTGGTGGCCCGACCCTGCGTGCCGCCACGGAGGTCGCGCGCTGCCGCGGCAACCGTGCTGGGCCGGGCACCGGCCCGTTCCAGCCGCAGCGCAATCAGTCTTGCAGGCCGGCCTGGTACGCTCGGGGATCCACGCCGAGGGCGGTGAGCACCTCGCCGAGTCGTGTGCGGGACACCGAAACCCGGGTCGGCATGCCACCCGGCAGTCCGAGCAGGGCGAGAAAGTCGCGACCGCTGTCGAACGCCGCCGCCACGCTCACCGTCTCCCGATCCACCACGACGCTCACCTCCTCGCGCTCCTGACCCAGGAGCAAGAGCAAGGTCTTGTCGAGCCGCCCGAACCCGCGGGTCACGTCCACCACCGCCACCCCGGGGGAGAAACGGCGGTAGGACGAGGCGGCCCGGCGGGTTTCCCGCTCGACGGGCAGAAGCTCGGCGGCCGCTGCGTCGATGGGCCCCCAGAGGCCGGCGTCGGCGAGGCCCGCGGCGAGATGACGAACGATGATCCCCCGAAGCCCCATATCGACCGGCCGACCGCGCAGGGCGCGATCAATCCGGTCCGCGGCCGAACTCGGGATCCCGAGACGGGTATCGATGGCTCGGGCGTCCGCGTCGCAGCCCGGGTAGGGCTCCTCGCCCCCTCGGATCCACTTCGCAGCGCTCGCCACCCCGTCGAAGTCAGAGTGGCAAACGATGGTGTCGACGGGCCCGATCCGCGCCACGAGCTCGGGGTCGATCAGCTCCGGACAGGCGCCATGCTGCGCTTTGGTTGACAGAACGAAGCGGGGATCGGCGACAAACCGCTCGTGCTCCTCGTGGTCGTGGTGGTCCACCCACGCGCGCAGCCGGGTCCCGAGCTGGTCGATGAAGGCGAGCGTTACCTTGGTGAATCCGCCGCTGCTGCCCGCCCCGGCGAAGGCGATGTCGAGCACCGCGACGCGCCCCGGAACGGTATCGGCCCGGGGGAGCTTGCGCGGCGTCGCGAAGACGACGGAGATTTGGGGATGAGGTGTCATGGTCCCGGCATCTGCGCCGCGCGATGGACGCGAGCCCGCAGCTCGGCAGAGCCCTTCAGGTTCAAGGAGATAGCATGAACGGAGCCTATCGTTGGGTGCGACTCGTCGGGGCGCTCGCCGTCGGGGCCTTCGTCGCCGGTCGGCCCGGTGGGCTCCGCGCCGAGCCCCCTCCCACGATGCCGGGCTCCGGCAAGGGCGTCACCTGTGCCTACGAGGGACGCGCGACGCTGCCGCCCGACCTCTTCATCGAGGACCTGCCGGCAGGCGGCAAGGTCGTTGGTCGGTTCACCGGCGGTCCGACGGCGCTCCGCGTGAGCGCGTTTCCGCCGGGGGCGCCGGCGGGGCGGGCGAGGGTCGCCACCGGCACCGGCACCGGCAGCTTTCGCCTCACCGGCTACACGGAGGTGGCCCGGATCCCGTTCTTCTCCGCGCGACCACTGGAGGTGGTGCCGGGTCACCTCTGGATCGGCGAGCGGCGCGAGGTCCGCGTGCTCGGATCCCAGGGGGACCGGGTCGAGGTCGAGCTCCGGCTGACCGAGCCGCTCCGGCAGACCTTTCGCGCCACCACCGCCTGCAACTCCCTGGCGCTGGAGGCGTCCAGCCCCGCGGGGTGGAAGGTCCCGGGCGACGCGCGCGGGTACGTCGTCGCCCGGGATCAGGTCGAGCTGTACGACCAGCCGGGACCGGACCGAGCCCTGGTCACGGTGCTCAACCTCGCCGGCGGGATGCTCCTGTGGAGCCGTGAGTCCCGCGAGGGCTTCGTGCACGTCGAGTACCACGGGCCCGTCGTCATCGACGCCTGGGCCAGGGAGCGACAGCTCCGGGCGTTGCCGGCGGGGGAGACGCAGGACGCGGCCGCCCCGCCCGTCCGGCAGCCAGGCAGGCCCGAGCTGCGCCTGGCCGACATCCCCCGCGAGATCGTGACCCGGAAGGAGGTGTCGCTGCGGTCCGGAGCCTCCGAGGCGGCGCCCTTCATCGGAGCCATCGAGCCGAACACACCCACCTACGTGCTCGACGTGGTCGCCGGCTGGGCGAGCGTCCTGCCACGAAGCCTGCACGTCGCTCCCCCGGACCAGGGGCAGTTCTGGGCGTCGGCGACCGACCTCGGCCTGCGCCGGACGCCGCCGGCGAGGTGAGCCGCCGGCTTCCGGGGTGCGGCGACCGTGCTACCTTCACCGGCCCATGGGCACCATCGACGAGCAGGCCATCCGGGCCGCCCTACGTCATCCGCTGGAACGAACCGATCTCACCACGCTGGGTCGACGGTACGAGGGGAAGGTCAGGGACAATTACGTCGCGTCGGACGGCACTCGCTTCCTGGTGACGACCGACCGCATCAGCGCGTTCGACCGCGTGCTCGGCACCCTGCCGCTCAAGGGTCAGCTGCTGAACTTCGCCGCCGCCTGGTGGTTCGAGAAGACCCGTGACGTCGCCCCCAACCACGTGCTCGACGTGCCCGATCCCAACGTCCTGCACGCCCGCGAGTGCGCTCCGCTACCGGTCGAGATGATCGTGCGCGCGTACCTCACCGGCACGACCTCGACCAGCATCTGGGTGCATTACGAGCGGGGCGCACGCGAGTTCTGCGGCCACGCGCTCCCGGACGGGATGCGGCGCCACCAGCGCCTCGAGGCCCCGATCCTGACCCCGAGCACCAAGGCGGCCCACGGCGACCACGACGTCTCGGCGTCACGGGCCGAGATCCTCGCGCGAACAGGGATGCCTGCGGCCGACTTCGACGCCGCCGCGGAGATGGCGACGGCGCTGTTCCAGCGAGGGCAGGCCCTCTGCGCCGAGCGCGGGCTCATCCTGGTCGACACCAAGTACGAGTTCGGCAAGACGGCGGACGGGCGCATCGTCGTCATCGACGAGATCCACACGCCCGACTCCTCGCGGTTCTGGTTCGCCGACAGCTACCAGGATCGCTTCGCAGCGGGGGCGGATCCGGAGAGCTTCGACAAGGAGTACGTCCGGCGCTTCCTGGCCGCGCAGGGCTTCCGCGGCGACGGCCCGCTACCGACGATCCCCGACGACGTGAGGGTGGAGGCGATCCGCCGGTACCTCGAGGCGGTCGAACGGATCACCGGCGAGCCCTTCCAGCCGAACCTCGACGACCCCCTGCCCCGCATCCGCCGCAACCTCGGCCTCGAGTGACGATGGGCCTCGACGCCACGGACGGGGACGTCGCCGCGCGAGCGGCCGAGCGGGCCCTGGGGAGGCTGGGCGTGCGCGCCGCGCTGGGCGCCCGTGGTGCCGAGCTCGTGGCCAGGGGCGAGCCGATGACGCCCGAGGTCGAGCTGGCGGTGGCCGCCCTCGGACACCCGGAGCGGGAGCGGCGCGCGCGCGCGTTGGCGGGCCTCCTGCTGAGGCTGGGGCGCGCGGTCGAGGCGAGGTGGTGGCGATGACCCTGGCCCGAGGGCGCCGCCTCCCAGCGCCGCCGGGGGCGATCCCCCTTCGTCCCGCCCCCGCTGCGGGTCCGTGGCCGCCCCGCGGCTCCCGTCTTCCGCGCGAGGTGGTGGAGGCCGCCGGCCGCGCCGCGGCGATGATCGCCGACGCCGAGGCCGAGGCCGCACGGATCCGCGCGGCCGCCGTGGCAGCTGCCGCGTCGGAGGCCGCGCGCGCCGCCGAGGCCGCGCGGGCCGCCGCTCTGGCTGAGCTCGCGGGGCGCCAGGTAGCGCTGCGGCTACGGGAGGAGCGTCAGGACGAGGCGGCGCTCGAGCGGACCATCGCCGTCGCACGCGCGCTGGCCGAACGACTCCTGGGAGAGGCCCTCGCCCTGGAGCCCGGCCGGGTCGTCGCGCTCGCCCGCGAGGCGTTGCGGGAGGCCTCGGGCGCGCGGCAGGCCGTCGTCGTGGCGTGCCCCGCGGACGCGGCGCTCCTGGCGGGCGCGCTCGCGGAGCTCGACGGGATGGGGCGCGCCGTCACGGTCACCGAGGACCCGAGCTTGACCCCCGGCTCGCTGCGCATCCACACCGACCTCGGCGAGCTCGACGCCTCGCTCGGTTCGGAGCTCGACGGCCTCGTGCGCCATCTCCGAGGGTCGCTCGCCCCGTGAGCTCGGACCTGCCGCCGCCCGTCGAGGTCCCCGACGTGCCCGCCGACGGGACGTCGTCGCCCACCGCCGAGCATTGGGTCCCCGCGCTCCTGCTGGTCGCCACGACCGCCAGCGTGTGGTGGGTGGGTCACACGGTCTGGGGGAGCGGCTGGCAGCTCGCCGCGCCACTGATGGCGATCCTCCTTGCTCACGAGTCCGGCCATTACGTGGCCGCGCGCTGCCACGGCGAGCGCCCGTCGCTGCCGTACTTCCTGCCGCTGCCGTGGCTGAACCCCTTCGGCACGCTCGGCGCCGTGCTCTTCCTCGACGCGCGACCGCGGTCGCGCCGGGCGCTGCTCGACATCGGCGCCGCGGGGCCCCTGGCGGGGCTCATCGTGGCGTTGCCGTTGCTCTTCCTGGGGCTCACGCTCTCGCCGGTGGAACCGCTGCCGCCGTCCGGCTACGCACAGGAGGGGCAGAGCGTCCTCTACTGGCTGGCCAAGCGGGCGGTGCTCGGGCCCATGCCGGACAACCACGACGTCACCATGCACCCCGTGCTGGGCGCCGCCTGGGCGGGGCTCTTCGTCACCTTCCTGAACCTGCTGCCCGTCGGTCACCTCGACGGTGGACACGTGGCCTACGCCCTGTTCGGTCGCCGGCACCGCGGGCTCTCCCGCTTCGTCGTGGCCGCGCCGGGCCTGCTCGCGGCCTACAACCTCGTCTCGTTCGCGGCTCCCTCGCTCGGCGGCGCCGCGCCAGCAGCGGGGGCGAACGCGGTCGCGTCCGCGGTGAGCGCCGCGATGCCGTGGGTCCTGCTCCAGATCCTCCTGCTCGTGATGTGGCGCTGGGGCGGCCTCGACCACGCGGAGCCGAGCGACGAGGCGCCGCTCGGCGTCGGGCGGCGTGGGATCGGGTGGTTCACGCTCGCCTGCTTCCTCCTGCTGTTCATGCCGTCGCCCTGGGTGGTGCACTGACGGCGGAGGGGCGGCCGCTCCAACGCGGCGCGCTCACCCGGCGGGGGGCGCGGCGTACTTGCGAGCGAGCGCGGCGCACACCTCCGGCGGCGCGTAGCGCGAAGGATCGCCACCATTGGCCGCGATTTCGCGCACCAACGAGGCGGAGATGAAGCCGTAGTTGGTGCGGGTGGGCAGGAACACCGTGTCGATCTCCGGCCTCAGATCGGCGTTGGCGTGCGCGATCTGGAGCTCGTACTCGAAGTCGGTCCCCACCCGCAGGCCCCGCACGATCACGCGCGCGCCGACGCGCTTCACATAGTCGATCAGCAGCCCCTCGAAGGTGGCCACCTCGACGTTGGGGCGGAGCTGGCAGGTCGCCCGCAGCAACTCCAGGCGCTCCTCGACGGTGAACACCGCGTGCTTGGCGAGGTTCCTCCCGACCGCGACGATCACCTTCGGGAACAGGCGCGACGCTCGCTCGACGAGGTCGAGGTGCCCGTAGGTGGGTGGGTCGAAGCTGCCGGCGTAAAGGGCGATCATGGCGCGCCGGCCCCGGGGTTCCCGCCCGAGGGCGCCACGGGCGCGACCGAGGGGGCGCGCAGTGTCGGCGCGGGTGCGGGCCCGACGGGCGCACCCGCGGCCGCCCCAACCGGAGCTTGTACGTCCACGGGCGCCGCGGGCGACTCGGCGCTGCCGGCCGCGTCCGGGGCTCCGGCGGCGAGCCCGGCGGGCAGATCCTCCAGCCAGAGGGTGCGGCCACCCGCGGTCAACGTCACGCGGAACGGAGCGAGCAGCCCGGCCCCGACGATCCCATCGAGATCGACGCCCAGCGTCTCTTCGAGGGGCTCGACCAGCTTTCCGCGCACGGCCGGGACCTCGGGCAGCTCGAAGGCCCCGAGCTGCAGGAAGGGCACGATCCCTTGCTCGAGATCGGTGGCCCCGGCCAGGGGTCGGAGCGCGCCCAGCGCGACCCCGGCCTTCTTCCACCCGCCGTCGTCGAGGGCCAGCGGGTAGACCATCCCCGTGTCGACCACCAGTGACGCCACGGGCGCGCCGGCGTCGGCACCGAGGGCGCTCCGCACCAGCATCCCCCCCCCACGCAGGTAGTCGACCTTGACCGTGGTCGCCTGCGGCGGGGGTGGCGGCTCGAAGCTGCGGACGACGAACTGCTGGCCCGGCAGGTCAAACGTGCAGTTGAGGTGACGCAGCAGGTGCATCCCCAGGAGCACGCGCACCGGCGCCCCGAGCTGCCGTGAGATCCCCGAGAGGTCCTTGGCCAGCGCCGGGACGTCGCGCACCTCCACCCGCTCGCCGAAGCGGAGCGAGATCCAGGAGGGCTCGGCCCCGTTGCTGGCGTCGATCACCGCCTCGGGCACCTGCGTCGCGATCATGCCAAGCGCCGGCTCGCCGTTGATCTCGACGGGGACCACCAGGGAGGCGCGTCCGGCGGGCGGCATCTCGGACACGGCAAGGAGCCCGCCGGACATCGCGAAGGGTTGGCGGCCGCCCCCGCGGCGGGCCAGCTTCACCACCTCGCTCGCCCAGGGGTCACGCACGTCGGGGTCGGCGAGCAGCGCCTCGAGGTCGTCCGCGGCGCGCTCGACGTCGCCGGAGTACCAGAGGGCGCGCCCCCGCACCGCGCGCGCCTCGCGGCTCGTCTGCCCCTCCACCAACTCGAGGCTGCGGTCGAACTCCAGGCGCGCCAGCGCAATTTCGGCGGCGAGGAGGCGCACCCGGGCCTCTTCCGGGAGCAGACGCAGCGCGTTCTCGATGGCCGTCTCCGCGTCCTCGACGTCCGCCGCGTGGTAACTCGCGGTCGCGCGGTCGAACCATTTCTTGGCGAGCGGCGGCCAGGCGGGCTCCCGGCTCGCCACCGCGGCGCCGCACCCGGTCGCGGCCGGGAGAAGGGCAAGGAGCGCCAGGCTCAGCGCCTGGGCCGTCATTGGTTTCTGCACGGTCACCTCGGTGTACGCGGGGGGTGTCGCCAGCCCGCGCCGAGCGCCTGACCGGGAACGACCGGGGCCGGGATAGCCCATCGCCGCCCCGCGGTCGAGTCGCGAACCCAGGGCGGGCGAGGCCGGGGGCAGGGGTCCGTCCAGCGCCGGACCGACCCCACGGATCTAGAGCACCGATCGGGTTGCCAATGGCAACAGCGCCGCTGAAGACGCACCCCCTCGGGGCGAGGGTGCGTCTTCAGCGGCGCCTGGGGCGAGATCTGCTCCCAGTTCGGTACCCCACGCCCTCACCCACCCAGCGATGGCTGGGTGGGACCCGGAGGACGCGGGTCCCTAGGTCGTTGATTCTTCGCAGCAATCAACCTGATTGCTGCTCTAGGCCCGCCCGGGCCACCGCTCGGGTATGCTCCGCCCATGCGGACCGGGTCCTCGCTCCTCCCCTCGCTCGTCATCGCCATCGCGTCCTTCGGGCTCCCAGCCTGCGGTTCCAAGGCTCCCCCCGAGGCGAAGGACCCCGGTTCGTCCGCGGCTGAGGACGAAGAGGAGGCGACGGAGATCACGGACGAGGAGGCGGAGGCCATGGCGTCCATCGAGGAGTACCTGGCCGAGGAGGACGGGGGGGGCTCCGCGCGCGAGGAGACGGACGCGAGCGCCGCCGCCGAAGCGACGACCGACGCGCCCCAGGGAGGCGCCGTGGCGCGCCGTGATCAGCTCTGGGCGCTGGTGAAGGAGAAGCGCCCGGTGGTGCTGGCTTGCTACAAGGAGCAGAAGAAGAAGGACCCCGCGATTGGAACCCGGATCGCGGTCCGCATCGAGCTCAAGCCGGACGGCTCGTTGAAGCGTGAGCCCGAGATCGTCGCCGACCGCACCGACATCGCCTCGCCGGAGGTGGCGAAGTGCACCATCGACGCGGTCAAGAGCGTCGAGTACCCGCCCCATCCCAACGGGATGGAGACGACCTTCACCTACCCGTTCGGGTTCTGACCGCGCGCCGTGGCGAATCTCGCGGGCGCGGGCGGCGAGACGGTCGGGATGCCACCGGGCGGGCGGTCGCCCTCGACGCCGGCCGACGATCCCTATCACCAGCTCCTCAGCCGCACCCGGGATCTGCGTGCCGAGCAGCGCCAGGCGCGAGACAGCTGGTTCCAGCAGCTCGGGATCGCCGGCAAGGACGAGGTCCTCTTCGAGCTCGAGGTGCTCCTCAAGGCGGCGGCGTGCTTCGCGAACCCGCGCAACCACCCGGGGCCGCCGCGCCGTGGGCCCGTGGTCGGGCAGGATTTCCGGGGCGCGCTCGCGGTCGCGCGGGACGGCGTGGCGCACGCGGTCGGGCTAGCGCGGTCCCTGCTCGGTGACGAGGAGCGGGCCTTCGTCTTCCATCGCTACCTCGAGACGGTGCTCCCGCAGGACAGCGCGCGCTCGCGCCTGGCCGGGGCCGGCGGGGAGCAGACGACCCCCGAGCAGAGCCTCTTGGCGCTGCGCCAGGGGCTGTCGAGCGCGCAGGAGGTGCTCGACGGGCTGGGGCGCGCGCAGCGGGTCCCCTACCGCACTTTCTACGCCGCGCTTGGCATCGTGCAGCGCGAGGTCGAGCGCAACACGTTCTTCAACCCCCTGCTGGCGTTGGAGTTCCGCCCCGAATTCGACCGCATCCGCTCCCCGCTGATCCTGGACCTCATCCGGAGCGTGACCGCCCGCGAGGCGCGCCGGCTGGTGTCACTCACGTTCCTGTCTCTCTTTCGCATGCTGCGCTATCTCCGGCTCTTGGAGCGCATCGCGGCGGAGAGCAGCCGCCGCCGCCGCTTGGTCGGGCGCGCCTACCTCACCGTGAGCGTGCTCCGCTCGGACGCCCGCGCTCTGTCCGGCTACCTCCGCGAGCACGCCGGACCGCTGCTCGCGGACAGCTTCCACCACGAAGCGGCGGCCGTCCGCGCCGCGGACCTCGGTGCACGCGCACCGGCCCTGAAAGCCCTCGGGCAACGGTATGCTTCCATCCGTACCGCTCTCGAGAGCGTGGCGGCGAGCGTCGAACTCGAGGTCCGTCGGGCGTTCCGGCACGATCTCCCGGCACCCGATGGGGCCACGAGCGAGGCGGAGCTGCGAGCGTCGCTCCGCGCCGTCGTCCTAGCCCTCCGCCCGCCGCTTCGCGCGTCCGTCCTCGGCTTCGGCCAGGGCCTCGGCGTGGCGCTGTCCGCCAACCGCGTGTTCGACGATCCCGCTGCCGAGCGCGAGATCGGGGACCACCTCCGCCGCAACGCCTGGATGTTCGCCCAGATCCTGCGCGCCTTCACCGTCAAGGCGCAGGGCCCCCTCCCCGGCGATCGGTGGCAGCCCGGCGAGCAGGCCCGGTATGTCGGGGAGTTCTTGCGCTACGTCGCCGCGCTGGGCGACCCCGTGCTGCGCGCGGCGGACTATCCCCGCTTCCCGGCCTTCGTGAGCGCGGTCCGCGGCGTCTCCGCGCCAGAGCTCATCGACCGACCGCGGCTGGACCGGGCGGTCGCCGAGTGCGGCTCGCTCTACGAGCACCTGCAGGCGCTCTTCGAGCGTCTCTCGCTGCAGGGAGCGCTCGCGGGTGTCCCGTTCGACCGCCGCGCGGCGGCCAGGGCACTGCAGCTCTACGTCGCCGGTTGAAGAGCCGCTCCCCCACTCGCCACCCCGTCGCGCGTCCGCCAGCCCGTCCCCAAGGCCTGACGCCCAGCGCCCGCGTTGGCGCCACCACGACGCCCCCCCAACACACGGGCGGCCCCCACTCGGGGGGCCGCTCCCATCCGGCCGTGACCCCCCGACGCGTGTACGGCGCGTCGAGCGGGCTCGTGAGGCGTCAGAGCGCCGGAGCGGCCGCGACGACCTTCTTCGCCCGCTTCGCCGGCTTCCGGGCGACCTTCTTGGCGACCTTCTTGGCGACCTTCTTGGCGGTCTTCTTGGCGGCCTTCTTGGCGGTCTTCTTGGCGGCCTTCTTGGCGACCTTCGGCGCCTTCTTGGCCGTCGTCTTCTTGGCCGCCTTGGTCGCGGTCCGCTTGGCGGTCTTCTTGGCCTTCTTCACGGTCTTCTTGGCGGTCTTCTTTGCAGCCATGGTGATTCCTCTTGCGAAGGGAACGGCCGGTCAGCCCCTCCCGATGTATATTGCAAGACGTATATTGCCACGCATTGTGATGTGTCAACGAAAAAGATGCGGCGGGCCGGTCCGACCAGCGAGCTAAGGCGCTACCGGGCCGCGCAAGCGCTGCACACGGAGCGCATGTATAGGCTGCGGCCGGCCGGGCCGGGAACATTCATTAGTTCAATGAGTTCCGCGAATTGCGGTCGGACCGGGCCTGCGGTCCGCTGCTCTTGACGGGCTCGCTCCCCTCGGGCAAGAGCGCCGGGGTCGCGCCCGGAAAAAAGATGCTCCGGGGCCGGCTCCGGGCTGAACGCGGCCCCCCTTCGCTGCCGACCACGCGGCGCGCCCGCTGCTCGCGGGTGGCGTCTTTCCCCGATGGAGATCCCGATGAAGTCCCGCCCAGCGATGCTCATGGCTTGCCTCTCGTCCCTGCTCTGCGGAGTCGTCGCGTGCGGCTACACGCAGGACGAGTGGGACCAGCAGGTGCGGGAAAACGATCGGCTGCGGAGCGAGCTGCAGCAGCAGACCGCCGCGCAGGAGAAATGCGAGGCCGACCACGCAGCGGCGATGCGCGAAACGGAACAGCTGCGCACGGCCCTGACGGAGCGCGGGCTCACGGTCGAGAGCTTGACGGGTGACCTCGACCGGCAGCGCAAGGCCCTCGAGGAGTACCAGATCCGCCTCGATCAGCTGGAGGAGATCCGGAAGCGCTTCGTGGCGCTCCGCGAGAAGCTCGAGTCGCTCACCCGTTTCGGACTCAAGGTGTCGGTGCGCGACAATCGCATGGTCATCGAGTTGCCCGGCGACGTCCTCTTCGCCTCCGGGCGCGCGGACCTCCGTCAGGAGGGCGAGGAGATCCTGCGGCAGGTGGCCGCGGTGATCCGCGCGGACGCAGACCTATCGCGGCGAGAGTTCCAGGTCGCCGGACACACCGACTCCACGCCCCTCCGCGGCGGTCCGTTCCAGGACAACTGGGGCCTATCGGCGATGCGGGCCCGATCAGTGCTGGTCTTCCTCACCAAGCCGTCCGCTGAGCAGGGCGGCGGCCTCACGCCGGCGAGTTGGAGCGCCGCTGGCTATGGCGATACCGACCCGGTTGCCCCCAACGACAGCGCCACGAGTCGACAGCAGAACCGCCGCGTGGAGCTGGTCGTGCTCCCGAACGTCGAGGAGATGCTGAACCTCGACGATCTCGTGCGGGAGGTCCGTCCCTGACCGCGCCGCGCTTCGCCGCCATCGATATCGGCACCAACACGGTCCTGCTCACCATCGCGGAAGAGCGGGAGCGAACGCTCGTGCCGCTGCTGGAGCGGGCGACCATCACCCGGCTCGGCGCGGGGGTGGATCGCTCCCGTCGCCTCGCGGACGACGCCTGCGCGCGAACGCTCGCGTGCCTCCGCGACTACGGCGCCGACCTTCGCGCCGCTGGGGTGACGAGGCTGGACGTCGTGGGGACGAGCGCGCTGCGAGACGCGCTCGGCGGCGAGGAGCTCTGCGCCGCCGCCGCCGAGGTGCTTGGGGTGCGACCGCGGGTGATCAGCGGTGAGGAGGAGGCACGGCTGACCTTCACGGGAGCCGTCCTCGGGCTCGACGTCGCCGGTGATGTGCTCGTGGTCGACGTCGGGGGCGGCAGCACCGAGATCATCACCGGCGTCCTCCGCGGCGCCGACGCATCCGTCGAAACCGCCCTCAGCTTGGACGTCGGGAGCGTGCGCCTCTTCGAGCGCCACGTGCGCCACGATCCGCCGCCCGCGGCCGAGCTGGAGCAGGCGCGAAGCGCCGTGCGCGCGGCCCTCGCCACCGTCCCCACCCCATCGCGGCCGCGGCGCCTCGTCGGCGTGGCCGGAACGGTGACCACGCTGGCCGCGGTGGCGCAGGGGATCGACCCTTACGACGGCGCGCGGCTGCACGGGGCCTCCCTCGATCGCAGCACGGTCACGCGAGTCCTCGAGGACCTCGCCGCCATGCCCCACGCCGCGCGGTCAGCGGTGCCCGGCCTCGAGCCCGCCCGCGCCGACGTCATCCTGACGGGCGGCGTCGTGGTGGAGACGGTGATGGACTGGGCCGGCGCCGAGCACCTCGTCGTGTCGGACCGTGGAGTTCGCTGGGGCCTGCTCACGGCGCTGCGGGCGCAGGCGCCGTCGATGTGACACAATGAAATGGGACGCGACTACGGCCGCGCCCCACCAACGAGCGGCGGCGGGATTATTTCGCCGGGCTCGTTGGTTTCCCCTCGACCACGGGCTCCGGATGGCCGGACCCCGAGCGGCCCAAGCCGACAAGCCCGAGCCGACAAGCCCGAGCCGACAAGCCCGAGCCGACAAGCCCGAGCCGACAAGAGGGTCCTGTTGCGTTGGAAAAGCTCCCCGGTTCCCCGGGCAACGAAGATGTTGACAGATTGGAAATGACCGAGTAGAGTTTCGCGCCTGGCGGCCCCTAACCACAAACAACGGGGTGGTGGTTCATCGTGGCGAGCGGTTGGCTCCCACCGCAGGCCCGCCCCCAGCGATTGGTTTAGACAGGTGAGCATCTTGCCCTGCGATCCCCTGCCGCTGCGTCTCGAACGCAGCCGGCGTCTCGCTGGGGCGTGAAGACGTCGAGTTATCGCGATGACGCCCCGTTTGGTGGCGTCGTCGTCTCGCGCCGGGTGCAGGCGCGCCACAAGGAGAGGTCATGCAGTCTAGCCAGGAAATCGAGTTCAAGGTCGGCGACAAGGCCGTTTACCCCGCACAAGGCGTCGCGGAGGTGATCAGCATCGACGAGAAGGACATCGCCGGCGCGCGTCAGCGCTTCTACGTGCTGCGCATCCTGGATACCGATCGAAAGATCATGGTGCCCGTCTCCAACGCCAACGCGGTGGGCCTGCGTCAGGTGATCAGCGAGCAGGAGATCCGCGAGATCTTCGACATCCTGCGCGAGCGCACCATCGGCTTCGACACTCAGACGTGGAACCGCCGCTACCGCGGCTTCATGGACAAGATCAAGACCGGCTCGATCTACGACGTCGCCGAGGTGCTCCGCGATCTGTATCGCCTCAAGGCCAACAAGCAGCTCTCGTTCGGTGAGCGCCGCATGCTCGACACCGCGCGGTCTCTCATCGTCAAGGAGATCTCGATCGCCCGCGAGCAGACCGAAGAGGACGTCAAGAACCAGATCGAGGCGATCTTCTTCTCGAACTGAGCGGTCCCCTCCGGTGCAACGCGGTGAGCGGCGCCCACCGCGTTGCGTCAGCGCGGCGCGGTGATGCGTCGCTCGATCGGCGCCAGTTGCGGGAGCTCGAGCACCACCCGCCAGCTCCCGTCCTCAGCGGCGCAGCGGACCACGTGCTCGGTGTGCTCGCTGGAGGAGTCGGCCTCGATGACCACCTCCGCCCAGTCGCCGGACACGCGCGACGAGAACCGCCGCGGCTGATCCCGTAGCCAGACCCGGGACGGCGCGATCATCTCCTCGGGGGCGACCTTCTGCCCGGTCACGGCGCTCGCGCGCTTGGCCCGTTCGGCGAGGTTCTGCCGCCCCTCTGCCCACAGGAGCTCGTAGGCGGCTCGCGACGCCTTCGGGTCCCCGTGCACCCGCTGCAGGCGCGCGATGAACTCCTGCACCACCCGCTCGGGTCGCTCGTCCACCGACTCCTGCTCCGAAGCACAGCCGACGACGGTCGCGACGAGCACCACCGCGCCGGCGCGCCGCCGACCCCTCGCCTTGGCGCGCCCCTCCCCGCCGCGCGCCGGACCGTTCAACGCCGCCTCATCGAGCTCGTGGTGAGGCCCATGGCGGCGTGCACATCCGCCATCGTCGCCGCGGCCACGGCGCGGGCGCGCGCTCCACCGTCCTGGAGCGTGGCCACCACCGTCTCGGGGTGCGCCTGCAGCTCCTCAGCGCGGGCGCGGATCGGCGCGAGCTCCGCCGCCACGACCGCGGCGCACCGCTGCTTGCAGTCGCCGCAACCGAGCGCCCCGCTCCGGCAGTCCCGGTCGATGACGACAACCTCGTCGGGCGGGGTGAGCGCAGTGTGGATGGTGAACACGTTGCAGATCTCGGGCCTCCCCGGATCCCCGCGACGCAGCTTCAGCTCGTCGGTGAAGGCCCCCTTGAGCTTCTTCTGGATGACGGGACCGTCGTCGAACAGATCGATGGTGTTGCCCCGCGTCTTGCTCATCTTGTTCTTTCCATCCAGACCCATGATCCGTGGCGTCGTGGAGAGCTGCGGCACCGGCTCGGGGAACACCTCGCCGAAGCGAGCGTTGAACCGCCGGCAGATCTCGCGGGCGAGCTCCAGGTGCTGAACCTGATCGTTGCCGACGGGCACCACGGTCGCCCGGTAGAGCAGGATGTCGGCGGCCATCAGCACGGGGTAGGTGAAGAGCCCGGCGTTCACGTTCTGCTTGTGCTGATCGCTCTTCTCCTTGAACTGCGTCATGCGGTGCAGATCCCCCATCGCCGTCACCGTGCTCAGATACCAGGTGAGCTCCATGTGCTGCGGCACGTCGCTCTGCACGAACACGATCGCCCGCGCCGCGTCGAGCCCCGCCGCCAGGTAGGTCAGCGCCGTCTCGAACGTCCGCGTCGACATCTCCCGCGGGTCGTAGTCCACCGTCGTCGCGTGTGCGTCGACGATGCAGTAGATAGGGTCGTACTCTCCGGCGCGCGTGGTCGCTACCCACTGGCGCAGCGCCCCGAGGTAGTTGCCCAGGTGGAGCACGCCGGTCGGCTGCATGCCCGAGAAGATACGGGGTCGGTCGCTCATGCTGGCGACACGGGTACAACCTCGGACCGCGCCCCGCAACCAGCGCGTGCCGACGGCTTTCTTGGCCCCCTGCGTCGGGCGCTCGGTACGATCTCTCGCGTCGATGATCGCGTCGCCTCCGCGTGTTCGCCTGGAGTGGCCGGGCAAGGGGGCGCCCCGCGCCGCCCCGGGCCCGACCCCGTCGCTCGAGCTCGCCCGCCCGGGTCATCCGGCGTGCATGCTCGTCGAGGGGGACAACCTGCTGGCCCTTCGGGCGCTCCGTGCCCGCGCTCCCGCGAGCTTCGCGCTCGTCTACCTCGACCCTCCCTTCCTGACCGGGCGTTGCCATCACCTCGCCCCGCGCCCGGGCGGGCGCGGCGCCGGGCAGGCTCAGGGGTCCGTGGTGACCGCGTTCGATGACCGCTGGGCGGGACTTCACCATTACCTCGACTCCCTCCGGGCGCGCCTGGAGGTGGCGAGGGACCTGGTGAGCCGCGACGGCTGCCTGGTGGTCCACGTGGATCCCAAGACCAGTCACTACGTCAAGGTCGTCTGCGACGAGCTGTTCGGGCCCGAGTGCTTCGCGAGCGAGATCATCTGGCGCTACCGCCGCTGGCCCGCCCGCACCCCGAACTTCCAGCGCGTGCACGACGTCCTGCTCCGCTACGTCCGCGACCCTGGAGTGACCCCGCGCTTCCACCAGCTCTACGAGCCCCTGGCGGCGAGCACGGTGGCGACCTGGGGCGATCGACGCCAGCGGGCCGTCGTCGATAGCGACGGTCGGCGCCGCCGGTCGTCCACCACCGACGACGCGACCCCGGGCACTCCGCTCGGCGACGTCTGGGAGATCGGCATCGTCGCGCCCGTCGCCCGGGAACGCACCGGCTACCCCACCCAGAAGCCCGAGGCGCTGCTGGAGCGTCTGGTCGAGGCCTGCACGCGGCCGGGCGACCTCGTGCTCGACCCCTACGCCGGCAGCGGCACCACCCTCGCCGTCGCCGTCCGGCTGGGCCGCCGAGTGGTCGGGATCGACGAGAGCCCGGTCGCTGTCGAGACGATGCGGCAGCGGCTGAGCGCCCTGGGGGTCCAACCGCTGGAGGAGCGCGTCACCTGCTCGTCGCGCGCCCTCGCCGGCTGACGCCCTTGCTCGCGGGACGCCCGTCGCCTATGGGGTGCGCATGCGGGGCCCGCCGCGGCACGTGAGCGCTTTCTGCCTCCTCGCCGGCGTGGTGGCGGCCCCCGGCTTCGCCGCCGACGCGCCCGCACCCTGCGTCCGGGTCGGCGCGCTCAGCGTCTCCGCCGCCACCGTGGCCGAGCGATTGGCGGCCCTCCCGGACTTCCAGCGCCGCGCCCTGGCGCCGTCCCCCGCGGAGCTGCCGCGACGGTTCGTCGAAACCGCGCTCGTCCCCGAGCTCCTCCTCACGGCCGAGGCCCAGCGCCGCCGGCTCGCCGAGTCCAGCGCCGCGACGGCGGCGGTCCGCGAGGTGCTCCGAGCCGCGCTGGTCGAAGACCTGCGTCGCGAGCTCGGCCAGCGCAGCCCGATCACTGACACCGAGGTGGAGCGCTACTACGACGCCCATCGCGCCCGCTTCCAACGCCCGTCCCGCCTCCGGATCTGGCGGATCCTCGTGGCGAACGCCGCCGAGGCCGCAGAGGTCCTGGCCGTCGCTCGGGGCCCTGGGGGACCGCAGCGGTGGAGTGACCTGGCGCGCGAGCGGTCCCGCGACAAGTCGACCGCCATGCGCAAGGGCGATCTCGGCTTCGTGCGCCCGGACGGGACGACCGACGCGCCCACGGTGCGCGTGAACCCCGCGCTCTACCAGGCAGCCGCGAAGGTGCCCGATGGCGAGCTCGTCCCCGAGCCGGTGCCCGAGGGCACCCACCTCGCGGTCGTTTGGCGCCGCGGATCCCTCGCCGCGGTCGAGGAACCCCTGGGGGTCGCGGCGCCCCGGATCCGGGCCGCCCTCGAGCGAGAGCAGCTCGACCAGGCGGTGAAGCGGCTGGTCGCGGACCTCAGGGCGTCCCACCTCACGCTCGGCGACGCCACCGCGCTCGAGGCGCTCCCCGCGCTTCCCGCCGGCGACGCGCTCGGCTTGCCGCCGCCGGTGCTCTCGGCGGTCGCTCCGGCGCGCTCGGGACCTCCCGAGCTCACCGATCGCGGCCGGCGCTGAACCGGCGCGTGCCCGGTTCGGGCGCCGCTCGTCCCCGGACGCCGCCCGGGGGGCCGGCGGGTCGACTCAGTACCGCGGCAGGGCCCAACCGAGCTGGCGAAGCACCCCGCGGAGGATCTCCTCCTCCTCGCGCGCATGCTCGACGGCGACGAAAAAGCGCCCCGTGTCGCCCTCGACGGCAGCGCCCGCCGCCCGCTCATAACCCGCCAGCACGAGGAGCAGGTGCGGGTGGGCCTTGGCGACCTCCTCGGGCACCAGCATGGTGCTCGCGGCCTTCGATCTCGCCGCCGCCAGCCGCTGCACGGTCCGCGCCAGCTCCCGATCCGAGAGGCGCGCCCGGAGGTATTCGGCCTCGCGCACCGCCTGACCGATGAGCATCGCCGCGCGGTCCAGGTAGCTCCCCGCCCACGCGCGCGCCGTCGCGAGGAGGATCGGCGCCGCGGCGAGCCCCTTCAGGAACGTGCGCCGCGACGGCGTCAGGCGCTCACCCTCCATCCCGCTCCGCATGGGTCACCTCCAAATCCGACTCCGGGGCGAGAGCCTGCCACGCCGCCGCGCGCAGCGCCGCCTCCGCCGCGGCGCGCTCGGCTTGGCGCTTCGAGCGCCCCCGGCCGCGCCCGAGCACCTGCTCCTGGGCGCGGACCTCCACCTCGAACCAGGGGTCGTGCGGGGGCCCCCCGCTGGCAGCGACGGCGTACAGCGGCGCCGCGATCCCTAGCGCCTGGACCCGCTCCTGCAGCTCGCTCTTGGCGTCGTTGGCACCGCCCGCGTCGAGCGCGGCGAGGCGCTCCTCGACGACCACGCGCACGGCGCGGCGGGCGGCGTCCAGCCCACCGTCCAGGAAGGTCGCCGCGATGAGGGCCTCCACCGCGTCCGCGAGCACGTTGGTGCTCTCCGCGAGACCGCCCGCGGCCGCGCCCCGCCCCAGGCGGAGGGCGGGCGCCAGGCCGTGCGACCGCCCCCACTCCGCCAGGGCCTGGTCGTTGACGAGGCTGGCGCGCAGCCTCGTGAGCGTCCCCTCGGCGACGGCCGGGAATCGCTCGAAGAGCAGCTCGCTGACGCAGAAGCCGAGCACCGAGTCCCCGAGAAACTCCAGGCGCTGGTTGTCCCGCGACCCCGGACGCTCGTTCGCGTAGCTCGGGTGGGTGAGCGCCTCGGCCAGGTGAGCGGCGTCGGGGGCGAGCCCGAGCCGGCGAGCCATCTCTTCACTCATCGACGCCGGGAAGGTAGCGCCCTCGGGACCGCCTAGGTAGGGCGACGGCGGTCCCACGCCACGAGCCGGGCGCGCCGCGGTATCCTGACGGCGTGCCGGGGCTGCTCGCCTGCCCGTTCTGTCGCGCCCTCTTCCGCGACGACGAGGGGCTATCGCGCTGCCCTGACTGCGGGCTCCTCCTGGTCGGAGCGGCGAGGTTGCCCCCTTCGCTGGAGGTGCTGGCCGAGGAGGCGGACGAGCTGACGGCGCTCCCCCCCGAGGATCGGCCCCTCTCCCCGGGGGACCGGGCGCGCGCGGCTCTGCCCCTCGTCGGAGTTTCCTTGCTCGGCCTGATCGCCTTCATGCTGCCCTGGGTGGAGCTGACCTCACCGCACCGGGAGTCGCTGAGCGGCTGGCTCCTGGCGTGGCGGGGCTCGGACTGGCTCTGGGGAGGCGCCGCCGCATGGGTCGGCGTCGCGCCACTGGCGCTCAGCCGCCGCTCGGCGCGCCAGCTCCGCGACGCGCGGGTGTTGGCGGCGGTGCTCGCGGCCATGACGGCGGCCGAGGTGGCGGTGCTCGTCGTCCTGCCGCCCCGCGGCCACCCGCTCGTGCCCTACGAGTATCGGTGGGGGTATGGCCTCTACGCGAGCGGGCTGCTGAGCGGGCTCGGCATCCTGCTCGGGGCCAGTCTCGGGGCCGGATTTCCCCGGCGCGCAGCGCCACCTCGACCAGGTCCCGAGCGACTCGAGGATCGCGCCCCGCCCGACGCCCGGCTCCACTGAGCGGCGGCGGACGAGGGAGGGCCCGCTGGCCGCGGGATCCGTGGGGAGCGGATCCCCACCGATCACCGCGGTGGGTTCGTCCCTCCGGCCGCGGCGTGGTATGGGCCCCGCATGGTGCGGGGGAGCCTCCGCGGCGTCGGTTTCGGCGAGACGACTCCCCGCTTGCGCCACGATGACGGCGTCGACCTCGACGATGTACCGGCCGCGGTCGTCTGCACGCACTGCGGTCGCGGCGATTGCCTCGGGGATTGTGAGGGCCCCGACGCTGCGTCCCAGGTCTTCGCCATCGTCCCCTGGGAGCGCTCCGGCGGGCCCTGGCTGCCACGACTCTGGGGCACAGCACGCCTCGCCACACTGAGCCACGACGCCTTCTTCGGGTCGTTGCCCGGTGGCGACCTCGCCCCGGCGCTGCGCTTCGCGGTGATCGCGGAGCTCACCGCCGTCACCCTCCACGCGCTGGTCCTCGCCGCCCTGGCGTGCCTGCTCTTCCCGGCGCTGCCGGGCGCGTTGCTCGCCAACGACGCGCTCCTGCGCGGCACGCTCCGGAGCGTCTGCCTGGGCATCCCGCTGACGGCGGCGACGGCGGTGGGGTTGCACCTCCTCCACGGCATCGGGCTCGACCTGGGTGCCCGTGTGCAGGGCGCGCGGCCACGCCACGGCGTGCGCTTCGGGTGCTACTCCTGCGGCTGGGATCTGGTCACGCTGCCGCTGGGCGTGCTGCTGACTGGCGTCTTGGTCGGTCCCGGCGCCGCGCTCGGGGCGATACGCCTGAGCGTGACCGTGCCCCACCGCGCGGGCGCGGCCTACCTGCGTGGCGTGCACCAACTCGGTGGCCCGGCCCACGCCCGGGCCCTGCGGACCGGCGGGCTGCTGCCGGCAGCCGCCCTGCTCGCGGTCGCGCTCCTGGCGGCCTACTTCACGTACTTCCGCGCGCTGCTCCCCTGAACGACGGCACCGATCGCCGCGCGGGCCCGGGCGCTCAGAAGGTCACCCCGAGCTCAACCACCGCGGTCCATTGTGCCTTCTCGTCGTCGAGCAACTCCGCGTCGTCGATCTCGCCGATCTTGGCGCCGGTGGTGTCGCGCAGCGCCGTGGTGCCACTCCCGACCTGTGCCTTCTGGGGCGACACCAGGTCGGTGATGAGCTCGAGCCCGACGTTGACCATCTCGTAGCGATACGCCAGCCCGAGGAGCAGGCGCTGCCGCTCGAACCGGGCCTCGTCGAACACGACGTTGTTGTTGAAGTCCTCGCGACTCCCCCCGAGGCAGATCGGCTGCCCGTCATAGAGCTGGGTGGCGCCGTCGTCCTGGAGCTTGCTCGGGTCCGGGTTGCCGGGGACGTTGTCGCCGGCGTAGTTGCAGTACCCGATCGGGTCGGTGCCCGGCGTCGTGTCCACGAGGCCGGAGTCCCCGAAGATCCACACGTACTGGAAGCCGACCCAGGGCGTCAGCACGGACGCGCCCGCAAGGGTGAGCGGCTTGGAAATCTGCGCATCGAAGCTCGCGACGGTCAGCTGAAACGCCGCCGTCCCCGTGATGGTGCGCACCCCAGCGCCCGCTGCCACGTCGGGGAGGTAGCCCGGCCAGTCCGGCGCGCGGAAGCCCTCGAGCAACGAGAACCGAACGTCGGCACCGCCCACGGCGATCGCGGTCTTGGGGACCACGCCGATGGCGCCGGTGACCTCGAACCCGAAGCCGAAGCTCTTGCGCACCTTCAGCGAGTAGAGTTGCATCACCGAGGCCGGGTCCTCGTTTCGAAGTGCCGCCTCATCGGTCGACGGATCGACCGCTCCCCGCGTCCCGAGCTGCAGGTATTCGGCGTCGGCGTCGACACCCGTGTACTGCGCCTCGAGCGCGAGATGGAAGCCGCCGAACCCGGTGGTTCGGGCCGAGTGCATCGCGCTCGGTGCGATCAGAAAGCCGTACTGGTTGATCAGGCGCTTGAAAGCGACGTCATCGCGGACGCAGCGCACGCCGGTCGTGGACTGCCCATCGGCCGCCAGACACTCCGCGCGGTTGACCACCAACCGCTCGACCGACGGGTCCATCTCGTCCGCAGCCGCCAGGGCGGGCGCCAGGGTGCCCGCGAGAGCAACGGCGCAAGCGAGCGGACGGGGATTCATCCTCACGCAGTCCTCAGGGGTCCGGCTGGGAGGCTACTTGCCGGGGAGCCGGGGCGTCAAGGAGAGCGATCTCGCAGAGATCCAGCCCGTCCGATGGGCGCGGGACGACGGCGACGCACCGCGGCCGTCGCTCGAGCCACCCATGGCAAGCTAGGCTCCGCCGCGGCTGCGGCGCGATGCGCGGCGGTGAACGGACCATGGACCACGCGCTCCTACCCCCACTTCGCGCTCGAGATCGGGCTCGGACCTTCCACGTCGTCCTCGTCGAGCCGGAAATTCCACCGAACACCGGCAACATCGCGCGCCTCTGCGGCGCCACGCGAGCGGCGTTGCATCTGGTCGGGCCCCTGGGATTCCGCATCGACGAGCATGCCGTTCGGCGGGCCGGTCTTGACTACTGGCATCTCGTCGAGGTCCACCAGCACCGCGACCTCGACAGCGTCGAGGCGGCCCTCGGCCGGGGCCGGGGGGTGGGCGTGCCGCGCTCCTGGCTCTTCAGCGCGCACTCGCGGACGAGCTACCTGGAGGCCGGCTTCCGCCTCGGGGATCGGCTCGTGTTCGGTCGCGAGAGCGTCGGGCTGCCGCCGGCGCTCCTCCAGGAGCGCCGGGAGGACGTGCTGGCCATCCCGACCCTCGGCGAGGTCCGCTCGCTCAACCTCTCCAACGCGGTGGCGATCGCCCTCTACGAGGCACTCCGCCAGGTTGGTGCGTTGACCGTGGATCCGCAGCGGTGACGACCACGACCGCGCGGCGCCGAGCGCCGCGCGATCGCTACCGTCACCGCTTGAAGATCCTGCCAAGGAAGCCGGGGCTGGTGGCGCCGCGGGGGGCGGGCTTGGCTCCGCCCGGCGGGTGGCTGCTCGAGACTTGCCCGGGCTCACCACGCCGCATCTTGTGCAGGCGCAGCTCACGCTGCGCCTCGGTGTGATGTGGCCGCAGCTCGACGATGTGCCGATAGTCGCGCATCGCCGGCTCCACACGGCCCGCGCGCTTCAGGAGCTGGGCGCGATAAAGGAGAATCCGGACGTTATCGGGCTCCTTCTCAACCGCCTGGTCGAGGATCCGGATGAGCTCGTTGATCGCCCCCACGTCGGCCGCGTCCAAGAGCTGCCCACGGATCCAGGCATAGAGAGCGGCGTGCTCGACTTGCTCGGGGTCGTTCTCCGCCGCAGCCCTCGCCTCCACCAGTGCCTCCTTCAGCCGCTGCCGCTTGACCAGGATCTCCGCGCGCTGGAAGGCCGAGGCCGCGTTGATCACGGCTTTGATCGTCTCCTGTTCCGCGTCGGTCGCGCCGCCCTCGCGCAGCAGGCGGTCGTAGTCGGCCCGTCGCTCCGGATCACTGAGCTCCCCGTGTGCCTCGGTCATCCGGGCGAACACCGAGGTGGCGAGCTCTCGAACCTCGCCGAGGTCGCCCGGCACCCGGTCGGGGTGCCAGCGCCGCGCGAGCTGGAAGAAGGCGGCCTGGATCGCGGCCAGGTCCGCGGCGGGATCGACGCCGAGCACCTCGTAGTGCGTCTGGTGGGGCACCGCCTCCGCCCGACGCCGAACCTCGTCCGCGAACGCGGCCGTCGCGGCTCCCCCCTCGTCGTTGTTCGGACGCTCGCTGTGGCTCTGGAATACGGCGGCGGGCCTCGGCGTCGAGGGGCGTCGCAGCGACGGGGCGCTCGCCCGCGACGGCGCGCGCGCCGGTTGCGGCGTGGGGCTGCGCGGCGAGGGTCCGCTCTCACCGCCGAGCGGGCGAGGGGCGCCGGGCCCGAGATCGAGCTGGTGCGTCATACCGAGGACGTAAACGACACGACGCACCTGCTCGCGCGGCAGGACGCCGCAGCCCTCGAGCAGATCGAGCGACAGCGACTTGACCCGCATCACCTCGAGCAGCGTGTGCTCGTCACGATTGAACCGGAAGCTCGCCGGGTTCGCTTCGGTGCGGAGCTTCAGGGGCCGTTCGCCCAGGCTCCGCAGCGCCGCGTCCATGCCCTTCGTGTCGCCGTCATCACGCACAAGGCTCAAGAGCAGGGCCAGGGGCGCCTCCGGGAACACCTCGTGCGCACCCCACTTCTCGAGCAGGTTCACCGCCTCGTAAAGGCCCGCGACGCTCTCGCCGGGGAGCCCGGCCATCCAGCGGATCTTGCGGCGGAGCTGCTCGCGCAGCGCCGCCCCGAGATCGGACCGCGTGAGCTTTCCGTCGGCGACGAGCACCTGCCCGAGGAGCCGTCGCTCCGCCACTGCACGCCCCAGGGCGGCCTCGATCACCGCCCGATCGCCCAAGCCGAGCTCGGCGAGCAGGTCCCCGAGCAGGTGAACGCGCAGACCCGACTTGGCCTTCGCCGGCACGCCCTGCTCAAAGTAGATCGCGCTGCGGTGGCGCTCGGGTGACTCGATCACGACCGTGCCCGTAAAGCGCCGTTCGAGAGCGTGCGCGAGCAGGCGCGACACGGAAGTCGTGTCGAGCCGAGTGGTGACCGTCGGGGTGGGTGCGGACATCGGACGAGGCGGCGCTCGGGAGGTTACCATCCGGTCCGCAGCGCACCAGTGCGGTCCCGGCCGGCAGCGCCTGAAGCCCGGCTCCCTGCCGCCTCGCGTCACCACCGGCGCCCGTGGCGATGCGCGCGGATGTCGGGTAGCGTCCGCGCATGCCGCGCGGACAGATCCTGATCGTCGACGACGAGCCGGCCATCCTCGCCACCCTGAAGAAAGCCCTCTCGCTGGAGGGTTACGCGGTCGAGGTCGCCGGAGGGGTGGCGGTCGCCGAGGAGAAGCTTGCGCGCCGGTCCTTCGACGTCGTCCTGCTCGACGTCTCTCTCCCGGACGGTGACGGCGTCACGCTCCTCGAGCGCCAGCGGGCAGCCGGCAACGTGGTGCAGGCGATCATGATGAGCGGGCACGCCACCATCGACGCCGCGATCCGCGCCACTCGCCTCGGCGCGCTCGACTTCCTCGAGAAGCCCGTCGACTCCAACCGGCTTCTGCTGGTGCTCGAGAATACGATGCGCCTCTTGCGCGCGGAGGAGGAGGCGCGTGAGCTCCGGGCCGAGGCTGGCCACCTCCAGGAGCTGGTTGGGACCAGTGGCGTCATGCGCGAGCTCGGAGAGCAGATCACCCGCGCGGCCCGCGCGCAGGCGAGCGTGCTCGTCACCGGCGAGCGCGGGACCGGCAAGGAGCTGGTCGCCCGCGCCATCCACCGCGCCTCGCCGCGCGCCAAGGGTCCCCTCGAGAAGCTCAACTGCGCGGCGGTCCCCAAGGAGCTCATCGAGAGCGAGCTGTTCGGGCACGAGGCCGGCGCGTTCACCGGGGCCACCCGCCAGCGCCGCGGCAAGTTTGAGCGGGCCCACGGCGGCACGCTGTTCCTGGACGAGGTCGGCGACATGCCGCTCGACATGCAATCCAAGCTCCTCCGGGTCCTGCAGGAGCGGGAGATCGAGCGCGTGGGGGGCAACGAAACCCTGCGCGTGGACGTCCGCGTGGTCGCCGCCACCAACCGCGATCTGGCCGCGGCGTGCGCCACCGGCACCTTCCGCGCGGATCTCCTCGATCGACTCAACGTCCTCCCCCTCGCGCTCCCGCCCCTCCGCGCGCGCCGAGACGACATCCCGGCGCTCGCGACGCATTTCCTCGAGGCGGCCGCACTGACCAACGCCCGCCCCGCCGTCCGCCTCGCCCCGGAGGCGGTCGCGTCCCTTTGCCGCCACAGCTACCCTGGTAACGTCCGCGAGCTCCGCAACCTCATCGAGCGGCTCGTCATCCTGAGCCCCGACGACGTGATCACCGCGGGAGACGTGGAGCGCGCGCTCGGCATGGGCGGCGCGCCGCCCGCCCTCGGGCTGTACCGCGCCGGCGTCCCCTTCCGCGTGCTCGCCGAGGAGGCCGAGCGGACCATCATCGAGGAGGCGCTGGCGACGCACGGCGGACAGATGGCGGCCACGGCGCGGGCCCTCGATCTTGAGCGGAGCCACCTCTACAAGAAGGCGAAGGCGCTCGGGCTCCGCGGCGGAACCACGGAACGCGAGGACGAATGAGCCGCGACCGGGGCCGCGCCGGTCGGTGACGCCCCGGCCGCAGCGGGGGGCGGGGCTCACTGGCAGGTAGAGGCCACGACGCAGCTGCGCTTCACCTCGCGCGCCACCAACCGCAGCGAGGTGGTCTGGCGAGGGCTCTGGCCCCGGGCCACCTCGGAGTAGTCCATCGTCAGCGCCTTCGTGCCGTCCGTCAGCACCAGCGGCCGATAGCTCGCGTCGAAGGGGCCGACCACGACCGGTGACTCTCCGGGGGGAGGGGCGCCGAACCGCCCGCAGAGCGCCCCTTCGCAGTAGAGCTTCCCCTCGGAGCGGTATCCACGCGCGGCCTCGCGGAAGGTGAGGCGGTTCCCGTCGAAGGAGCCCCGCGCGACGATCCCGCAGCGATCCGGCGTGTTCCGCGCCGTGGCGACGGTCCTCACCTGCGTCTTGAGCCCGACCACCTTGGTCACGGCGGTGAAATCGAACGCGACCTTGAGCGCGAGGAGCTCCGCGTCCCCCGGCGCCGGCTTGCCCCCGACCGCGGTGTAGCGCACCCGGAGGGCACCGGACGCGACGTCGTAGTCCCCATCACCCGCGCCCAGGAGCGTGTCAGAAACCCGGACGCGCGAGCCCGCCCCGAGGGCGTACTCGATCTCGACTCGGTCGCAGGGTGCGCCGTCGAGGGGCTCGGCCTCCCCCGGAGCGGAGGGGCGCGGCATGGGCTCGACCACTGGCTCGGCCACCGGCGGGGTGGCGCCGCCGGATCGCGCGGGCTCCGTCGCGAAACCGGCGGGCGAGGCCGCGCCCAAGGTGGCGAGCACCGCGGTCAGCGCGACCGCCGTGATGGACCGCCCCCGCCGCGATGAAACAGTCTCGCTGCGCCGTTCAAGCTCCATGAGTGGGTCTCCACTGAGCGGGCCAGTCCGCTGCGGGTGATTCTTCGCCCTGCTGACCCGGCGGTCAACCGGACCCGTGACCGGCACCGACGGTGCCTTCCCGGGCCCCCATCCCTCGCGGTTCAAAGCCCAATCCCCCGGAGGCGGCCGTTCTCTGGGTCGAGCGCCCGCGCCGCCGCCGCGGCCCGCCCGGCAGCAGCCCGATCACCGGCGGCGAGCCAGGTCGCCGCGAGCTGGGCGTGCACGTCCGCGAGCTCGCCCGGGCGACCGGGGCAAAGCAGCGCCGACTCGAGCTCGAACACGGCGTCCCGGTGCCGCTTCGCCCCCGCCAGGGCCTCGGCGTAGAGCTGGTGCGTCATCAGCCCTGTCATGTCGACGTAGACGGCAGCACGCCCGACCCGCAACGCTTCCTCCCACCGCCCGGCGTCGATCAGCACCCGCAGCAGCCGCTGGTGCACCGGCGCGTCGTGCTCCTCGACCGCGGCGAGGGCGCTCAGCGCCGCGATCTCCGCGTCCCGGTCCTTCGTCTCCCGCGCTAGGTCAGCGAGCGCCCCGAGGGGCTCCGCCGCGAGCGGGTCGAAGGCGTGGGCGCGCTCGTAGGCCGCCTTCATCGCCCCCAGGTCACGCCGCGCCTCGGCGAGCGCCGCGACCAGGAGCTCGACGTCGTAGCCGTCGTGGCCGCCACGGCGCAGGGCCGCCACCGCCCGCTCGGCCGCGGCGCGATCATCCCGAGCGAGCGCGAGCTGGGCGTCGAGCCAGAGCACGTCCGGGTCCTCCGCGGCGAGCGCCCGGGCCCGGCCGAGGGCGGCCGCCGCACCCTTCGCGTCCCCGGCGCGGAGCCGGGCGAGCGCGTGGCGACACTGCTGCTTCACGTCGCGCGGGGCCGCCTCCGCCTCCGCGCGCGCTCTCTCCGGATCCCCGGTGCGCCGGAGGGGGACGAACTGGGCATCGTAGCGGGCCAGATCTTTAGCCAGAAAGCGCCGGAACTCCGCGTCCAGCTCCGCCGGGGTGCGTCCCAGGGCTTCCCGCAGGACCTCCGGGGTTCGGCGGCCCTCGCCCCACAGGGTCAGCATCCGCTCCAGCCGGGGCATCCCGTACTCCCGCTCCAGCATCACCAGGATGCGGGTCGAGGCGTAGTAGGCGGTCGCCATGTCCTCCATGTCCTCCGCGCGAGTGAAGGCGCGGTTCATGTCGCCGACCTCGGGGAGCCGCCCGAGGCGGAGCGCGTCGTACAGCTCCGGATCGTGCTCGCGCCGCCACCCAGGCTCCGCCGTCAGGGTTTCCCACTCCGCGAGGCCCTCGGTGAACCAGCGCGGCACGCGGCTGCGCGACCGCTGGATGTGGAAGACGTGCGACAGCTCGTGCCAGAGGGTCATCCCGAGGTTGAAGACCTCATCTCCGGGGCTCATCGCCGCCACCGAGCGCCCGAAGCACACGCCCTGGATCCCAATGTTCGGCAAGCCCGAGGTGCGGATCGAGAAGTGCTCGCGCTGGGGGTAGAGCTCGACCGGGACGGGGACCGTGGGCGTGATTCCGTACCGCTCCACCATGCCGCGCCAGGCCCGGTCGAGCAGCGCGGGGACGTAGCGCTCGAGCAGTGCGCGCTGGTCCCGGTGGTACCGCAGCCGGAACGGGCCGTGCGTCACCGACACGTAGTCGCGCGGGATCGCCTTCTCGTAGAGGCCGAGCGTGTTGAAGACGCGGACGTTGAACGGGTCGTCGTCGAAGGCGGCGGCGAGCGCGCGGACGCCGGCGGCGTCATCCCCGGCGCGCAGTAGGTTGATCCCGAGGTCGGCGCGGGCCTTGGCGTCCCGTGCGTCGATCAGGATCGCCCGGCGCATCAGCGACACGATCTCGTCGTAGCGGTGCTCCCACTCCGCGTACTCGCCCACGATCTGGTAGAGCGCGCTGTACTCGGGGTTCAGGTCGAGCACCTTCCGCTCAGCGGCGGCGAAGCCGGGCTGGTCGTCCGCCAGCAGCCGCACCGCGGCCTTGAGCGAGAGCAGGCGCAGGTCGCGCGGGTTGGTGGCGAGCCCCCGATCGAGCTCCTCGTCGGCGCGACCGAGCTCCATGTCGCGCAGGGCGATCCCGGCGCGCACGAAGCGCGCCTCCGCGTGGCGGGGGTTCACCTCGAGGGCCCGTCGCGCGAGCGCGTCGGCCGCGTCGAAGTCGTAGGTCTGCGCCACCTTGACCTTCGCCATCACCACCAGCGCGTCCGGGTGGTTCGGCGCGCGCTGGAGCAGCTCCTTCGCCACCTCCTCGGCGTGGCCCGGATCGTACTTGTCGAGAAAGAGCTCCGCGCGAGCGAGGAGCAGCTCCGGATCGTGCGGCGAAGCCTGCTCGGCGAGGTTGTAGGCGTCGTTCGCGTCGCGCGGGCTCCGGAGTAGCTGCGCGGCCCGACCCACCAGCACCAGCCCCGGCCCGTCGTCGTCTCGGATCCGGTCCGCGTTGTAGTCCTCGATCAGCGTCATCAGCGGCGCCTCCGCCGCCCGCCGGTCCCCGCGCTCGATCAACAACTCCCCCTGGAGCAGGCGCAAGCGCCGGGCCTCCGGCTCCGTCGCCCGCTCCGCGAGGACGGCGAGCGCCTCCTCGAGCTGACCCTGCGCGTGAAGGGCCCGCGCGCGGAGCGCTGCGGCCACGAGGTCGTCGCTGGCGGACTCGAGGAGACGACCGGCGAGGTCCGCCGCCTCTGCATGGCGCCCGGTCAGCAGCAGCAGCTCACCGAGCGCGACCGTCGCGCCGCGCCGCTCCGGGCCGTCGAGGAGCGCGCGCAGCGCGGCCTCCGCGGCCGGGTATCGGCTCGCTCGCAGCTGGGCGACGGCCCGGGCGAGGCGCTCGGACGGAGGGAGCGGCGGCTTGGCGGCAGCGGACGCGGCCGCCGCAGGGGCCGCGGTGGGTCGTGCGGTCGTACCGGCGCAACCCGCGACGACGAGCGCCGCGGTCAGCGCCGCGAGGGCGCCGGGAAGGGTGGGCTTGGGGGAGCGCATCGCTGGATCATGGGGTCGGCGCCGGGGGCGGTCCACCGGGGTGTGACCGACGGCCCGGACCTGGCCTTGGGCGGGCAGCTCTTGGGGGCCGGTCGACTCGGCGCCCGCCGCGCCCGGTGCCGGGCAGGCGGGCAAGCGGCCCCTTCCGGAGTCAGGCGGGGTGAACGGCGCGAGGCCGACCGGGAACGGAGCGGCATGTCGAAGGGACTGGGGCGAATGGTGTCGTGTGTTCTGGCGGGGCTAGGCCTCCTCACGGGCGCTTGCCGATCGGACGACGACGCGGTTGACGAGGCGCGCGGGAGGGAGGACGTCGCGGGGGCGGCGGGGTCACACGCGCAACCCGATGGCGCGCTGGGCGGCGAAGCCGGCGCCGAAGACGCGGGGCCGGCGGGCGCGGCCGGAACGGACCCGGGAGCGGACGGTGGCGGGCACAGTGGTGGCTCCCAGAGCGTCGCCGGTGCGACTTCGGGCGGCGAGGCTTCGGGGGCAGCTGCCGGGGCCGCCGGAGCGGACGCGGGCGGCGCGGGCGCAGTTGCCGGGCAACCGGATCCGGCGCTGGCAGCGGCGCTGCAGGAGATCCTCGACGAGGCGGTCGCTCGCGAGGAGATCGCGTCTGCGCTGCTCGGGGTAGCGACCGCGGATTGGGAATGGCACGGCGCGAGCGGCACGCTCGAGGCCGATGGCGCCGAGCTCGCCCAGCCCGGTGACGCCTTCGCGATCCATTCCGTCACCAAGCCCTTCACGGCCGTGGCGACCATGATCGCGGTCGAACGCGGGCTCATCGAGCTCGACCAGACCCTGGCGTCGGTGCTAGAGCCGGACGTCGTCGCGGGGCTGCACGTCGTCGATGGCGTGGACCGCAGCGACGAGATCACCGTGCGGCAGGCGCTCTCCCACCGCTCGGGACTGGCGGATGGGTGGTTCGACGGCCCGACGGACGAGACGGGGCGCACGCCCTTCCTGACGGCGATCCTGACCGATCCAGAGCGGCAGTGGGAGCCGGCGGAGGTCGTCGCCTGGACCAAGGAGCACCTGGAGCCCGTGGCGGCGCCCGGTGAGGTCTTCCACTACTCCGACACCAACTATGTGCTCGTGGCGCTGGCGCTCGAGGCGGTCTTCGGTCGGACGCTGCCGGAGCTCCTGCGAACCGAGATCCTGGCTCCCCTGGCGATGGAGGACACCTGGTTCCTGTTCCGTGAACCGGAGCGCCTGCCGGCGGGGGGCGCGCTGACTCACGTCTATCACGGCGGCACGGATCTGATCCCGATCCGCGCGATGACCGCCGACTACGGCGGGGGCGGCCTGGCGAGCACGACGCACGACCTGTACCGGTTCCTCGACGGCGTGGTCTCGGGACGCCTCCTGCGACACCCGAGCTCGCTCGCCACGCTCTGGGAGTTCGAGCCGGACGGGCAGGGCGCGGAGTACGGGCTCGGCTGGTCCCGATACCCCGACGAGACGGTGTCCCTGATCGGGCACGGCGGTACCGGCGGCGCGCGGATGTTCTACGAGGAGAATTTCGGGATCTTCGTCGTGAGCACGGTGAACCAGTCGGGGACCGACGTCGAGCTGCTGGACCCGGTGCTGACGGCGGTGATCCTGAGCTTGATGTGACGGCGGGCGTCGCGGCGATGCTCCCGCTCCGGGAGCGCCCGGCGCTGCTCGCCGCTCCCGACTCACTCTCGAACCCGGAGCCGAAGCGCCGGCTGCCGATGTCCGTGGAGTCGATCCTGCGGCTCCAGGAGCCTGACCCGAGCCAGGTTCTGGCGAGCGGCCACAGGGCCTTCGGATCCAGCTCACCGTTGCGGTCAAGCAGCACCCGTCCGTCCGGACCGTAGAAGGCCCAGAGAATCAGAAGGCCTTGCCTGGCGTCAGCGCCGCTGTGGAGGTCGCTACTCGACCCAGGTGATGCGCGCGGGGCTTCGCTGCGGAGGGCCCTCCGGCCGCACGTCGGGATGGCCAACGATCGCGCCGGCGACCATCCGGTAGCCCTCCGGGATCTGGAGCAGCGCCTGCGCCTCGGGGACGCCCGCGGAGAACAGCAGGAAGCCCATGTAGCAGGCGCCGAGGCCCTTCGCATGCGCCGCGAGGAGCAGGTTGGCGGCGGCGAGCTGGCAGTCCACCGGCGCTCCCGGCACCGACTGGTCGGCGGCGATGACGATCAGCGCCGGCGCCCCGTAGAAGACGTCGTAACCGGGGGCGTTGACGATCTCTCTCATCCGCTCGTTCATGTGCCCCTGGACCTCGGGGCTGCGCAGGATCCCGACCACGATGGCGTTGACCTTGGCCATCACCTCGCGGCTCGTGATCACGCTGAACGCCCAGGGTTGCTGGTTCATCCCGTTGGGGGCCAGGATGGCGGTGTCGACCAGCTCCTGGAGGTCCTGGCGGGCGACGGGCTCTGCCCGGTACGAGCGCACGGTGCGGCGGGTGCGGAGCACATCCAGGAACTCGGGCATCGATCCTCTCCTCTTCTCTCGGAACCGATCCCGTCCCTACCAGAATCCGGTGGGCGGCGAAATGACCGCGGGTCGTGGTGGCGGCCCTCGTCGCGGTCCCCGCCGGCCACACCGCGCGCACGACGCGCATCCGGGTCCGAGGCCCGCGCCGAGCCGCTCGGCGGCGTTTCCGTCGCGCGGGGCGATTTCGAGATCCCCATGGGCGTTGTCCAGCGCGACCAGCGCGCCCACCGCGACGTCGGCGTAGGTGCACCGCCAGGGCACCGCCTGGTCCCCGATCCAATCCCATGCCCTCCTCGGGAGGGGGGCTGGTCGGGGACCGCGCCGCGCTCGCCCGCGAGCCGCTCCACGGCCTCGGAAGGTGCGGCCGACTCGCCGGAGCGTTCCTCGAGCACCGATCAGGTTGCCGACAGCCATGGAGGCCTGGAGAACGTCTCCCTGCCGGGCGAGGAGTCGTTCTCCAGGCCTCCTCTGGCGAGATCTGCTCCCGGTTCGTGCTCTAGGTCATTGCTTTGTCGCAGCAATCGACCTGATTACTGCTCTAGCACTGCGCGCACTTCGCACGATGACGCGCGATCCAGCTGTCGAGCACCTCGGGCGATCCGTGGCACTGCTCGGCCGCGGCCTTGCATCCGCCGCGACACTCGAGCTCGTGCTGGCAGCCACGGCACTCGGCCGGCAAGGCCGCGACGAACCGCGACAGCGCTCGACTCGAGAGGATCTCCGCCAGGCTCGCCGAGCCGAGGTCGCCCAGGATGGTAGGGCTATGATTGCACGGCCGAAGGCGTCCGGCAGGGTCCAACGTGTAGTAGGCGCCCTCGTTGCCGGCGCCGCAACGACCGAAGCGGAGCTTCTCGTACGATTGGGTATCGAGCACGCAGGGGGGCACCGGCACTCCGCAGGAGATGCCCAAACCGTATCGGCGCGAGAACGCCTCGGCTTGGTCGAGGGCCTGGCGAAGCGCGGCAGGCGGCGGCTCGAGCTCACGGCGGTGTGCAAGTCCTCGCCCGCCGGGGTTGAAACGGTTCAGCATGACCTCGTCGCAACCGAGCGCCAGCGCGAGCTCCAGGGTTTCGCGCCAGCGGGGGAGGTTCCGGTTCGTGGCGACGAATACCGCGATCGCTCGCTGCTTGAGCCGCTTGAGCTCCACGATCGCGCGGGTCACCCGATCGAACGCGCCGGGAGCACCGCTCATCGCGTCGTGAATGTTGCGCTGGTCCGAGAGCAGCGGCAGCTCGAAGAGGTCTATCTTGTCCGGACACAACCGCTCGAGCACCGCGGCATCGAGCAGCGAGCCGTTGCTGATGAGGTTCAGGCGTATCCCGAGCTGCCGGAGGTGATCGACGATGTGGAACAGGTCCTCGCGGAGCAGGGGCTCACCGCCGGTCAGGGTCACGTGCGAGATCCCCTCCTCCCGCGCCAGACGGTCGAAGAGCAGGCACACCGCTCGCGTGCCCAGCATGCCCGCGGGATACGGCGTCCTCCCCTTCCAAACATTGTAGCAGTGGATGCAGTCGTGATTGCAGTCCTGCGTCAACTCGAACAGCAGGGTCCTCGGGGGTGGGAAGGACGCGGCGGCCGAAGCTTCCATTCGCCGAGGATAGACCGGGGCGGGTGTGCACGGTTAGCCTACCCTTCAGCATGACCTTGCGCGTTCGGCTCGAGTTCGGCGGAGTCTTCGTCAGCGCGGTGGGCCTTGGGTGCGCAGGTCGACCTCCCGCCCACCCCTCCGCACCCCCACCTGCTCCCACCGCAGACGCGGGCGCTCCGAGGGACGACGCGGTGCCTGGCGAGGAGCCCGACGCCGATACCGATGCCGACGCCGAATGGGAGCTGGAGCCCCCGCTCGCGATGGCTCAGTGCACCAGGGAGCTCGATGGTAGCCGCGAGTGGCGTGTCGTCGCGCGCGCTCTCGCAGCGGTCGATTCCAGAGCGGGCTCCAGTCGGCGCGTGGCAAACCTGCTTCGACGCGCTCAGAAGCAGACCCTGGAGCTCGTGGCGAGAGGGGCCCTTGCTGACACGGAGGGAGAGGTCTTCCTCGCCGAGCTCGGGTATCTGCGGGAGGACCGCACGCCGGAGAGGCGGCCTCCTTTCGGGGCAACCTGCTACTCCGCCCCGGAGCCCCCCGACAGCGCTGCCGCGGGCCGCGTGATGGACCGGGTCCCGCTGCTCGAGCGGCTGGCTGTCGACGGAACGTTCCATCCGGCGGTGCTCTGCCGCATCATTGGGTCCCTCGAGCAGGATCTCGCGCAAGCCGAGGGCGTGCGCGAGCGTGTGCTCCAGGAGTTGCGCACGGCCAATCCCTCCGGGCCGCTTTGTGCTCCTCCTCTGGACTCACCAGACGAGCGCGCAGACTGGCAGCGGAACGACTGCAAGCTCGTGGAGCGGCTGGACCGCGCCGTGATGCTGCTGAAGGATCTGCGGCGGCGGCTCGATGCCCTATCGACAACCGCAAGCTCGGGCGGATAAGGACGGCGCTGAGTGTTACCACGCAGCCCGGTCGATAGAGCTGCGCGCAGCCTGCGCAACATCAACGGCCGGTCCATCAGGGACGTCGCGCGCTATCCTGCAGCGCCTACTGCCCGGCCACGTCATGGTCGAAACCTGCTCCGAGGCGGTCCGCGGCGCCGACACCGCGCTCGAGTCCCAGCGTCGGGTCCGCTGCCGACGAACTGAACCGGCTCGCCAGGGCCGACCCCAGTTGCGAGCGCTAGATGCCCGTTCCCGGTGTTGGCACCATGACGGCACTGCGCTTCGCCGCCGCCTTCGACGCTCCACCCGAGGGTTCGGCCACGGTGGTGGGGGGGATGGGCGTGGAAGGGGGGTAGGAGGCGGCGGTGGCGTTGGTGAGGTGGCGTTGGTGAGGTGGCGCCGCTGCTGCCCCATCCGATATCAGCTTCCGCCGCGCCGCTCCTGACGGCGGCGCCTTCGACGGGCACGGGAACCGCCGCGTGAGGAGGGCGGCGGGCTCGCTCGTCCTCCCGCGGAGTGCGCAGCATCTTCGCCGCGCCGCGCTCGCCCGTGAACCGCTCCGCGGCCTCGGTGGGCACGTCCGTGAGCCGGTTGCCGAAGCGGTCACGGACGATGACCGTGCCCTCGATCCGCGTGCCGGTGCTCACTTTGGCCGCTGACGCCGGCCTGGCGAGTCGGACGGTTGCTTGTTCACGGCGTGACCTCGGCGATTCTGCTGACCGCCGAAACCTTCAGTGAGCCTCTGGGTTTCGGACCTCGGTGCCGTAGCCATCGCTGCGAGGCGGGCCCGCGGGGCCTCGGGGATGCGGTGCAGTGCTATCCTCGCCAGCGAGCCGTCCGCTGGTCGAAGGGAGCCCCACGATGAATCTACGACGTCGTACTTCCAGTTCGATTCTCGGGGCCCTCGCGACCCTCGCCCTCTCCCTGTCCTGCGGCGACTCCGGGGGCTCGGCGTCCGGAACCGGTGGCGGATCGCCCGGTGGCATCGGAGGGGTGTCGGGCGCCTCGGGGGGCACCGGCGCTGCTGGAACCGCTGGCAGCGGCGGTTCGACGACCGGTGGTGCCAGCAGCGGTGGTTTGACGACCGGTGGTGCCAGCAGCGGCGGTTCGACGACCGGTGGTGCCAGCAGCGGCGGTT
>CAYZQO010000002.1:0-21518 GCA_964480725.1 uncultured Polyangiaceae bacterium
GGCGAACGGCGAACGGCGAACGGCGAACGGCGAACGGCGAACGGCGAACGGCTCTGGCGGCGAATGCTCTTCGTCGCGACCACGTCATTCGTCGGTTGCGGAGTGGGCACCGGTGAGCAAGAGCTAGAGGCCGGGGCGGTAGCGCAGCCCGTGCGGGCCGTTCCGTCCCTCTACCGGGAGCGCTGCGGCAACGCCGGGCCCGGAACCAACTGCCAGGACCCGCGGCACGTCTGCATCGAGAACGTGTGCATGGACCCGGGCGCCTGCCGCAGCACGCTGGCAATCGGGCGGTGGGACAGGGACAACGGGGAGGCTGCGATCTTCATCGAGGGCGGTAAGGAGCGCACCCGCGGCGAGGACTGGGACAACGGGCCCACCAAGCGCGGAGTGCGCGCGATGGCGTTCGGCAACGTCGACGACGATCCATGGGACGAGCTCGTCGTCACCCGCGACGACGGCGGCGCCCGTGACGCGAGCGGGAACGCGCGGGTGGTCGTCTACGACGACGTGCAGACCAACTATAACGAGCGCGACTGGCTAGCCAAGGGCGATTGGGGGAGGCAGCACTACGCGACGGCGGTCGCGGTCGGCGACGTGGACGGGGACGGCATCGGGGAGATCGTGCTCGGCCGGAACGCGGACGGCGACTCCAACGGGCGCATGATCGTCCTCGACGATCGGGGGACCGGCTACCAGAAGCTCACGGGCGTCGCCAACTGGGGGGAGGGCATCGAGGTGACCGCGCTGGCCACGGCGGACGTCGACGGAGACGGCGACGACGAGATCGCCGTCGGGAGAAATTACGATCCGCAGCTCCTCATCTACGATTTCGACGGCACCGCGCTCCGGGAGATCTTCCGCGCCACGGAGTGGCTCACCACGGTGGCGAATGACTTGGCCTTCGCGAACCTCGATGGCGACGCTCTGCCCGAGCTGGTCGTCGCCGAGAGCGACGAGGAGTACGGCGTGCTGGTCATCGATGACATCGAGCACGGCTTCGCCGTGACGAAGGTCGAGACGAAGTTTGGCGAGGAACGCCGGGCCACGGAGATCGCCGTCGGCGACATCGACGCCGACGGGGCCAAGGAGCTCGTTGTCGGCCGGAACGACGACGGCGACGGCGATCAAGACTGGCACCTCATCCTGTTCGAGCCCACCGGAGTGGGGCTCGGCTACACGAAGGCCAGGTCATTTGTCGACCACTGGGGCCCCGGACGCAAGGTCACGGACCTGGCCGTCGCTGACTTCGACGGGGACGGGCTCGAGGAGTTCGCGGTGGCTCGCAACGCCGGGGGCAACTGGCGCACCAAGGTCTTCCAGAACCTCTCGGAAACCGACGTCGGGGACGACCCCGATCCCTGGGCGCCGAGTGCGCCGGAGTACGGGGTGGGTTGGGGCGAGAACCACGGCGCGGCCGCGCTCGCGGTCGGCAACCGCGTCTGCAAGGCGCCGCCGCACGAGGTGCCGAACGCGACGGGCTTGTTGCGGGCCGACCAGGTGGCCGATCAGGAGTTCTCCCGCCGCCTCGCCCACCTGGCGCGGCGGTACCTGCGCGACCTGCCGTGGAACAAGGAGGCCCAAGCCTACGAGCTGCCGCCGGACCAACCCGGCGAGGACCCGCAGTTCGATGCCCCGGACATGGCGCGCAAGATCGCGGCAGGACTGGTGGCGCTGAAGCTGCAGGACGAACCGAGCATTGATGACCTCGACCTCTTCGAGGAAGATTCCCGCGTTCAGCCGGACTTCCCCGCGCTGGTGACCTCCTGGCTCCAGAACAACCGGATCCGGCTGAAGGATCGGGTCGGCACGCGCGCCGCGCTCGTCGGCGATGGCGACTTCGTGCTCCTGCGAGTCCTGGGGCTGCTCTACGCCTTCCGCGAGAACCCGGACCTCTTGCCCCCGGATGCCGCGGCCGAGCTCCTGGCTCTCTGTGGCAGCGACGAGGACAACGACACCTGTCGCGATATCATGGAAACCTGCACGCCGGACGGGGACGAATGCGTGGTGCCGGCGATCCCGCTCTTGGGCAACCACGCCTCGAACCTCACGCGCCAGTACGGCACCTTCAAGTTCCCGGAAACCGAGAACCACGTGCTGATGATCAACGCCTGGCGCTTCCTCGCGAACCAATACGTTCGGCAGAACCGGCACGGGGACCCCGGGCTCGCGGAGATCCTGCGCCGGAGCGCGCGGGTCACGGGGGCGCTCGGGGAGCGTGATGATGGCTGCTCGGCGGCGGACGCTCGGGAGGATCCCCTCGACAACGAGCGGTGCTCCCTGTCCGATGCCTTGATCTCGATGCTCCGGCGCGTGGTGATGGACGACTTCTTCGAGACGAATGCGCGGCCGTACAACGGCTACAGCACGCTCGCCATCCTGCTCCTCGCCTCCTACGCGGACGACAGCGTCCCCGGCAGCAAGAGCGCCCGCGTCAAGCAGGCGGCGCAGAACGCGATAAACTTCGCGGCCACCAAGTTCGCCTTTCAGAGCCACTTCGGCAAGCGCTCCGGTCACCAGCGCCGCAACTGGGACTCCGCGGTCAACCGGGGAGTCTACGAAGGGGATCGGGCCGTCCCGATCTGGGGGATGCTGTCCGGAGCGTACACCTACAACGACGAGTGGGATTGCGACTTCTTCCCGGCGTCGGTCGCCGAGCGGCCGTTCCCGTGGTTCGGTTGCGCGTACAGCGGCGAGAGCACGCGCGGCTTCGCGCTCGACGCGGCCCTCGCCTCGGGGCTCGTGGCGCGGTGGGTGGCTCCGGGCCCGCTGCCTCCACCGGACGAAAATCCCCCGCCGGTGACCGCTATCCAAGAGTCGCGCTATCGGATCCCCCCGGTCATTCACGACTTCATGCTCCGCCCCGACAACGGCTCGCCCGGCTATGGTTTCTGGGCTCGGATGCAGGCGCGGTACACGGATGACCATTACGAGCACGGAGACCGCGCGCGCTACCCGTTGCCGTTCCCCGACGGTGATACCGAGGATTGGGAGGACGCGATGCGTGACGGTCGCAAGGCCGTCATCGCGGCGCCGGAGTTCTACTTCGGCACGGCGCGGTTCATGAACGCTGCGGGCGGCAGCAACACGCCCTACAATCAGGGTGGCGGCTCTGATATCCCGGAGGCAACGAAATGGGACTACCACACCTTCTCCAAGCCGACCGTCCTCATCCCGAACGGCAACGCCTTCTGGGACAACAACGTCTGGTACGAGACGCTCGCCATGGCCGGGGCGCGGGACGTGCTCCACGAGAGCACCAACCTTGGCGTCTACAAGAACGTCGCCTACGGCTACCTCGGCGACCAGGCGAGCCGCATCACGCTCCCTCCGACCTGGCGCTGCGCCGCGAGCTTCACCCTGAAATCCTACCCGGTTTGCGTCGTCGACCACTCGCAGGACGGGAGCTTCATCGTCCTCGTCTCGATGGCGAACTCCGACCTGGGCCCGCGCGGCATCTGGGAGGTGATCCCGGTCGGCGCGAACGGGCTCGATTCGGTCGCGGCGATCCAGGCCGCGATGAGCGACACGGAGTTCGGCGGCTACTACGACCTCACTGAGCTCAACTCGAGCTATCAGGTTCAGTACGTGTCGCTCGTGTCCGGGGAGGTCCTTCGCTTCAGCTGGCGGGAGAACGATCCGCTGCTGGCCATCGACGGGGACGAGTCCCTGGTGGATGCCTGGCACCGCACCGTCGAGCCCCGGAAGATGCCGCTCATCGACGTCGCGCAGGTGGACGAGGGCTTCGCCTTCACCGGGCGGACGTACGCCGCGAGCACCGGCAACGGAAAGGTGTGGATCTGTAACCCCGACCTCGGCAGCGGGTTCCTCATCGACAGCTCGAGCCACGAGGCCCTGTCGTCTTCGCCCTTCGGGGGAGAGGACGTCGAGGGCTGCGGGTTCGACTGGAAGGCGGCCTGGGCCGAGCTGCCGCCGCTCTCGGGGTCGGTGGGCTGGCACGCCCTGCGAGGGTCGGTGGAGTTCGTGACCGAGCCGCGCACGGAGGGGGCCGACGCCCTGCGCATGACGACCGATGGGTCGGGGTTCGCGGAGGTCGCGTCCCCCGAGATCGCCGGCGCCATCCTGGCCGGGGAAACCGCGCTCCGCCTCGACGTGCTGAGCGGGGGCACCTGGGACTCGCACGCGACGTTGACGCTCTACCTCGACGTGCCGGGCGCGGGGATCCAGGCCCGACAGGTTGGAGCGGCGATGACGCTGGTGACGCTGCGAACGGGGGAGTTCGAGACCGATCTGCGCTTCCTGATCCCGGATGACCTCCGCGACGCGTTCGAGGCGGGTCACGCGGGTACGCTCCGCTTGGTCCTGCGCGCGCCGGCCGGGACCTCCGTCGTGGTGGACGGGCTGGCGGAGCTCGGGGCTCGAGGCGACGCGCTCGGGCCCGACTGGCCCAGCTTCACGCGGCTCGAGGACTCGACCTGGGCGACCGGGAAGGTCTGGCCCGGGTCGTCGACGAGCCTCTCGGTCGATGGGGTCAATCGGACCGAGGGAGCTGGCGCGACCCTCGCATGCGGGAGCGGGACGCAGATGTTCACGAGTCCCGCCTTCCGCACGGGCACCCTGCCCGAGCTCGGGACACAGGTGTCGGTGGACGTGTACATCCCCGAGAATCCACCGAATCCCTGGTGGCTCGGACAGCTCAAGCTCTACTACCACGACTGGCTCGCAAACCTGATGACCCAGCCGGTCGGCAACCCGGTAGAGCTCACAGGATTCACAGTGGGCGAATGGGTCACGGTGAGCTTCACCGTCAACAACCCCGCCATCGTCGCGGATCTCCAGGCCGACCGCTGGGGCGGGTTCTTCCAGGTGGAGCTCGTGACCCCGTACGAGGCGACGCAGTGCTTCGGGTTCGACAAGCTGCGGTTCACCGGGGCCCGCTACCTCCAGCCGAACCCGGCGGAGCCGCTGGAGCTCCCACCGGACTCGGGGCCCCGCCTCCTCGGCTTCGAGGTGCTCTCGGACTGGGCGGCGATGACGGGCTTGTCGCTCGCAGCGAGCCCGGTGGTGTCCGGCACCTCGGCGCTGCGGGTGCCGCTGCAGGGCTACACGGTGGTGGACAGCCGCGCCTTCGACACGTCGGAGTTCGAGGGGGTGACGGGGCGGCTCGGGCTCGAGGTGTTCGTGCCGTGGGGTGCCCAGTACGACGTGCAAGCGTTCGTGAGCTGCCCCGCGGCGGGGGTGTACAACGCCTACCTTGGCCGGGTGCCGCTCGACGCGCCGCCGCAGGGCGTCTACCGGCACGTCGGGTTCGACCTGCCGGCGGACGTCGTTGGGTCCCTCACCAGCGCGGGGACTCAGTGCTCCTGGCGCTTCGCGCTCAACGGCAACGGCGATTTCCTGCTCGACGCGATGGGGTTCGAGTGATGGCGTTCCTGCGCGTGAATTCTCGGAGGCTGCTCGGTGGCGCGCTGCTGCTGCCGCTCGGGTGCGGCGGGGTCGGCCCTCGGGAGCAGCCGCAGCGCTGGAGCGAGCCGTACGTCGCGATGGGGCCGCGGGCGCTGGCGGCACGTCCGACGGGTGAGACCCAGGAAACCCCGGTTTCCCTGACGCGGACCGCGTGGGACTGCGAGTACGATGAGTTCGACGACGACCAGGACTGTAACCAGATCTACGAGGACGTCCGGGCGGAGGTGGTGGAGTACCGCTGCGAGGGGCTCGATGCCGAGATCGAGGTGGTGCCGGGGGAGGCGATGTTCACGGTCGTCCTCCGGACCACCTCCGACGAGCCCGGGGAGTGCGACCTGACGGTGGTGTTGCGCGATCCGGGGAGCGGGAAGACCTACGAGGGCCAGGTGCCGATCGCGTTCGCGGATCCAGTGCGGCTGGCGGTGGAACACAACTTGGTCCTCGATCCTGGTCTACATTACCCGGTGCTCGTCGGTGCTGCCTTTCGACTCGATACTTCTCTGTACGCGGCGACAGAGTTCAATGGGTTGACCGAGCTTTCCACCCGACTGGAAAGCTGGGAGGTCACTCTGGAGGGAGACTCGTTCGATTGCGGGTGCGCGGAGGCGCCGGCACCCTGTCGAGTCACAGGCACCGGGGAAGAGTGGTCTATCCGCCACCACTTCGACGTCCATGCCGGCGCCCGCGGTACCTCGACCCTCACGGTGCGCAACGGATCCCTCGAGCGGGTGGTCACGCTCGAAGCGGTGGAGGAGAGCGACGTGGTCGGAATGGAGCTCTGCCAGCCGATCGGGGGCATGGGTCTGATGGACGCCGACGAGGACCCGCTCGAGTACTGCGAGCGCGTGACGGAGATCCATCTGCGCGCCGCGGAGAACGGGGACACCGCGTCCGTGCTCGTCCTGGCGGATGGTCGTCGTGTGTGGGGGGGGGCAGGCGCCTACACGTCGCCGTCAGAACACCTCTACACCGGCGTGTGGCCCAACCATGCTTGCCCCGAGGCACCGCTTCGCGCTCAGACCTGGATGGCGTTGAATACCCTGAGCACGGAGCCCACGGTCATCGAGGCGGAGATGGGCTCTGCGTCCGTGGTGTTTCCGGTCACCGTGGAACCCTCTGAGTAGCCCAGCATGCAGCTCACCATGCCTTGGCATCCGATGTCGTCATCTCAGCGACGAGCCCGGTCGTGTCCGGCACCTCGGCGCCGCGGGTGCCGGTGCAGGGTTATACGGTGGTCGACAGCCGCGCCTTCGACTCCTCGGAGCTCGACGGGGTGACGGGGCGGCTCGGGCTCGAGGTGTTCGTGCCGTGGGGTGCCCAGTACGACGTGCAAGCGTTCGTGAGCTGTCCCTCGGCGGGGGTGTATAGCGCCTACCTCGGTCGCGTACCGCTCGACACGCAGCCGCAAGGGGCGTACCGACACGTGGGCTTCGACCTGCCAGCAAACGTGACGGGCGCGCTGACAACGTCGAGCATTCAGTGCTCCTGGCGCCTCGCGCTCAACGGCAATGGTGAGTTCTTGCTCGACGCGATGGGGTTCGAGTGATGAGGCGTCAGAGCGCCTTGCGGGGGCGTGTGTGGCCGGCGGCGGGAACGCTCGTGTCGCTCCTTTTCGGGTGCGCGCACCTCGGTTGCGGGACGTCGGATCACGAGGACCAGGGCTCAAGCTGGGGCGAGCCCTTTGTGGCGATGGGCCGGCGCGCTCGCGCGGCTCGGCCAATCGGAACGACTCTTGAAACCCCAGTTGCACTGGCGCAGGTTCGCAGCGATTGCTATCGGGAGCCCGGTGACGTCGAGGACACCTGCGACACAATCTCCCGAAACTTACCCTCGGAAATCGCGAGCATTGGGTGCGAGGGACTAGACCCCGTTGTAGAGGTAGTCGAGGATGGCGTCACCTTCGTATTTCGCTCGACCTCGGACCAAGCCGGACAGTGCGATCTCACGGTGGTGCTGCGTGACCTGGAGACGGGGCTATCCTACCAGGGGTACGTCCCGATCGCGTTCAGCGCACCGGAGCGGCTGGCGGTGGAGCACCGCGTGGCCGCCGACTCTGGCCTCCACCACCCCGTGCTGGTGGGGGCGGCCTTCACGGTCCTGCCTGCGGTCTGCGGGGCGATCGAATCCGGAGGCACGAACGAGCTCTACTACCTGCCGGAGGATTGGGAGGTCGAGCTCGAGGGTGAGGCGTTCACCTGCGGGTGCGCGGCGGCGCCCGCGGCCTGCCAGATCTGGATCCCCGAGGAGACTTCGATGGAGTACCAGATTGACCTCCACTCGGTAGCCGCGGGGACCTCGACCCTGACGGTCCGGAACGGCGAGCTCGAGCGGGTGGTGACGCTGGAGGCCGTGGAGGAGAGCGCGGTGGTGGGGATGGAGCTCTACCAAGCGGTGCGCGCGCTCGGGCTCATCGACGCCGAGGAGGATCCGCTGGAGAGGTTCGAGCAGGTGACGGAGATTGAAGCGACGGCTGCGGAAGACGAACTCACCGCATCGGTCCTCGTGTTGGACGACGGCCGCCGCGCATGGGGTGGTGCCGGGGCCTACGTTCCTCAATCGGACCATTTGTCGCCTGGGATCTTCCCTAACAAGTCTTGTCCCGAAGCACCGCTCCGTACCCTCGTCTGGATGGCACTGAACGGCCTGCACTACGAAACCACGGCAATCAGTGCGGAGATGGGGTCAGCATCGGTGCAATACCCTGTGACCATCGTTCCCTCGGAGTGATGAGCGGGCGTCGCCGGTTGATTGGGCCCTTCGGTCAGCAAAGGGCAAGAGGTTCGGCCCCTCAGGCGCCGTGCTTCTTCCGGACCGAGGGCTTCGAGACCGATCTGCGCTTCCTGATCCCGGACGACCTCCGCGACGCGTTCGAGGCGGGTCACGCGGGTGCGCTCCGCCTGGTCCTGCGCGCGCCCGCCGGGACCTCCGTTGTGGTGGACGGGATGGCGGAGCTCGGGGCTCAGGGCGACGCGTTCGGGAGAGATTGGCCCAGCTTCACGCGGCTCGAGGACTCGACCTGGTCGACCGGCCGGGTCTGGCCGGGCTCGTCCACCAAGTCGTCGGGTTCAGCCAACTCACAGCGGTCGCGCCCCTCGGCAGCGCGGACGAGCTGCGGCTGGCGCTCGATGCGTCGAAGGTCGGGACTGGGCACGGGTGCAGCCCCTCGCGGCTGTGGGAAGAAGGCGAGAAGGTCGACGGCGTCCCGCCCGTGGTTCGGGGGGCGCTCGCGTCGTCTCCCTCGAAGGCGCGGGTGGGCTGGCGGCGAGACCCCGGGCCGAGCGCCGCCGGTCAGGGGAACTGCACGCCCGTGTCGATGAAGTACGTCTCGGGATCCGGCGCGGGGGCGATGGCCGTGAAAGACTGGATGGCGTCGGGCGCCTCCAGCTTGGAGCCGTCCGGGGCCGTGAAGCGCAGGGAGACGGGCAGGGGGAAGGGGCCGACCCCCTGCGGGACCACCCAGGTCCCGTAGCGCTCCTGCGGGCGCGAGCTCGTGTAATTGGTGTCGCGCTGCAGGGCGGCCCAGTCGCCGGAGGCGAGCTTCCCCTCGACCGCCACGACGGAGCCGGCGCCGGCGACGTTCACCACGCTCAGGGCGAAGTAGTAGTCGCTCGCCTGCGGCTGGAGCCACACGTGAATGTTGCCCACCACCGGGCAGGGGACGCGCCGGTAGCGGGTGGGGACGACGCCATCGGGCGCGCCGAGGTTGGGATCCCCGGTCTGCAGGCGCGCCATCGCGATGTCCCCCAGATCGATGTGGATGCTCTCGTTCGGCTGCGGATCGTGGTCGGCCGGGAGATCCCCGGGTGGCAGGGGGCAGCCGTAGGCAAAGTCCAGGGATTCGGAGCGGATCTCCGCGCAGTGGTCGCGCCCCGAGCCGCAGCACCACTTCGAGTTGGCGGAGCAGGGGCAGGAGTCGGTGACCTGGATCACGATCGGGCTCGTGTAGTCCGCCTCGCCGGGCTGGTACTCCGAGCCGTCCGGCCTGGTGCGCAGGATCTCGAAGCACTCCCCGCAGCTCAGGTAGTTGTCGCGGTCTCCGGGCAGCTCCGGCCAGAACTGGGTGTAGTAGTTGCCCTGGGGCGCCGCGAAGTTGCCGCGCAGCGTGGTGCCGGGCGGGTCGGCGCACAGATCCGGGTACGCCTGGCAGAAGGCCTCGCACCGCGTGGCATACGCGGAGTCCCCGAACGAAACCTTGTCGCTGGTGGTGCAGAGCCCGTAGTACCCGAAGGCGCAGGCGCCGCTGGTGGTCAGGCCGTAGTGCGTCGAGCGCGAGTAGTGCCAGGGCTCGTCGTCGGTGACGCAGCGCCCCTCCGGCCATTTGCCGGAGATACTGCCCTTGCTGCTCACGGCGACGCAGTCCGAGGTCCCCTCGCACGCGTCGCAGCTCTCCGAGGTCGGGACGCTCGCGCAGTACTGCGCGCAGCAGACGTTGTCCACCAGCGCCCAGGAGCCGCAGCCCGCCTCGGCCTCGTCGACGGCGGGGTAGGGTGGCTGTTCGCGATCGGTGGGGGCGGTGGGGACGCAAGCGGCCGCCGCCGCGGCGCTCCCGCCCACCGCGGAGCCCGCGGCCCCGCCGGCGCCGGGCTCGCCGCCGACTCCGTCGCCGCCCGTGCTGCCGCCGGCGCCGCCGCCGGTTCCGCCGGGATCGCCGCCGGTCCCGCCGGCTCCGACGGTGCCACCCATCGTGGGGAGAGAGCCGCCTTCAGCGGGGGCGCTCCCTCCGGTGTTGATGCCGCCGTCAGCGGGGCCGCTCCCGCCCGTGCTGGTGCCGCCTTCGGCCGGGGCGCTTCCACCCGTCGCGGTGCCGCCTTCGGCGGGCGCGACCCCGCCGGTGCTGGTGCCGCCGCCGGTCGACTCAGCGCCGCCCGCCGTGACGCTCGGCTCCTGCCGCTCTCCGCAGGCCGAGGCACCCAGCAGCGCCGCGCTGAGGAGGGTCAGCGAGAGGGCACGGAGGCGGGCTCGATGGGCGCTTCGCACCGGGCCAAGCTACGGCCACGTCCCGCGCTCGTCAAAGCGCGCGCCGTCCTGCCGCGCCCCCTTCACCCCGCCCGCGCCGCCGCCGCCTCCACCCGAGTCCGAGGAGCAGCGCGGTCGGGCCCGCCCACGCGCGGCGCGCGGAGCCGCCGGGGACCGCGCTGCAGAAGAACCCCCCCTCTGCGACCACGAGATCCTCCGCGGGCGGCGAGGGAGCGACGCACGGGTCGGCCGCCGCCGGATCGCCGACGGTGACGCTCGAGGTGACGGTCGGGGCGCTGCGGTTCTCGACGTCGACCGAGGCGACCTCCTGGTCGGTCACCGTCAGCAGGCGGTCGCCGACCGGCAGGGTCCGCCGCACGCGGCCCTCCTGCGGGATCCAGCCGCGAAGCTCGAGGTCGCTCGCGCCGAGGTCGAGGAGTTGGACGCCGTGGCGCGCCTCGCAACGGCCTCCCGTCCACACGTTGTTGCTGAGGGGCACCGCGAGCAGCGCGGGCTCGCCGAGCACCTCGTCCACGATGCTCACCCCGCGGAAGTCCACGCCGGCCTCCGAGGTGGCGTCGCTCCCTCCGAACTCGACCCGCGCGAGCTGCCGGGGGCGAGCGAGGTCGCTGACGTCGAACAGGGAGCTCGCGATCCGCTCCCCGCGATCGCCGCGCCCTACCGCGACCAGCCGGTCGCCGCGCGGGAAGACGAAGTCGCTCCAGCCGGGGACCTCGAGCTCGGCCACGATCCGCGGCTCGGTCGGGTCCGCGAGCGAGACGACCCAGAGCGGATCGATCTGCACCACGACCGGCTCGTAGGTGACGACGTAGGCGACGTCGCCGTCGAACCGGGTCGCGTGCAGATCCTCGCCGGGGGCGAGGTGGGTCAGGCTGCCGACCAGCTCGGGATGGTCCGGATCACCGACGTCGACGACGTGAAGGTTCGATCCCGCGGCGCGGCTCACGAAGGTGGCGACGCGGAGCGTCCCCTCATGCTCGTCGAGGTGGAAGCGGCTCAGCACCGCGCCCGCGACCTCGAAGGCCCCGCGCTCCGTCATGGCGCCGTCCCCGGCGCCGAAGTCCACCGTGCGCACCCGCGTGCGGGTGCCGTCGCCGATCCGCTGGGCGACGTACAGCGTGCGGTCGGTGACGTGCACCTCGTAGCCCTCCCCGGCGAAGGCCAGGTGATCGACCACGGCCATGGCGCCAGGGTCGGCGGTGTCGACCGAGAAGACCCAGGTCGCCGCCCCGCCCGGTCCGGTGAGGCTCGTCACCACGTACAGCACCTCGCCCACCAGGCGGCTCGCCACGATCGTCCCCGGCAGGCAGAGCTCGCCGACGATCTCGGCCTGGCTCGCCGACTCCGCGTCGACGACGGCGACGACCTCGCTCTGGGTGGTGACGGCCCAGGAGTCGAGCTCGGCGGGGAGGTCGCAACCGGGGACGACGTCCTCGAGCAGCACGAAGGTGCTCGCCCCCCGCACGTAGAGCTCGCCCGCGTTCCCCGCGAGCTCGCGCACCCGGTTCATGAAGACAGGGAGCGCCGGCTCGGAGACGTCGATCACGCTGAGGCCCGTGCCCGCGTTCTGGACGTAGAGCGTCGATCCCACCAGCTTGAAGAGGTCGCTCTCCTCGATCAGCGGCGGGGCCTCCGCCGCCGCCCGGCCCCCGGCGGCGTCGTCCTGCTCGGCGTTGGCACAACCCCCCAAGGCCATTCCTGCCAAGGCCATACCGATCCCCCACGCCCAGCCCCGCGTCGCGAGTCGCTCGCTCATCGAACCATCCTCCGGAAGCCCGGGGCCCTCCCTGCAACGACCGAGCCAGCGGCGGGTCGCGCGGGCGAGGAGCGGCGCGCGCCCGGAGATCCGGCTCCCGCGCGGGCGGAGCCGGCCTCGGCCCCGTCCGCGCCTCGCATCGGCGCGCGTCCCCGACCGGGACATCGCTGTCACGGTGTTGGGCGCGGGCCCCGCCGGGCCCCGTCGCGGGGGCGCCTGCCCCCGCCGCCGCGGTGTTGCCTCAGCCGCGACGCGGGCGAGGTCCGGCGTCGGCGGACCCGGCGCTGCCCCGAACGGTCGGCTCCGCCTCGCCCTCGACCGCCCGCGCCCAGCGCTCGAGGTCGCCATCGGCGGGGGCCGGGAGGGGCGCGGCGGCCACCTCGTTGATCATGTCGTTCACGTCGTTGCAGGAAGAGTCGCCACCGCCCAGCTCCTGCTCGAGCAGGTTGGTCATCCCGCCGCCGTCGTGATCCTCGCTACCATCGGCGACGCCGTCGCCGTCGGTGTCCGCGAGCTCCGGGTCGGTTCCGAAGATCTCCTGCTCGCATTGGTCGGGGAGGCCGTCGCCGTCGGTGTCGTCGAGCGGCGACGGGGCGTACTCGCTCATCATGTCGGAGTAGTCCGCGCACGAGTAGTCGCCGGCGGCTTGCTGCTCCTCCGCGTTGGTCATGGACCCGCCGTCGTGGTTCTCGTCTCCGTCGGGGGTGCCGTCGCCGTCGGAGTCGGCGAGCGCAGGGTCGGTGCCGAAGATCCCCTCCTCGCACTGGTCGGGCAGCCCGTCGCCGTCGCGGTCCTGCAGCGGGGGCGGGGCGTATTCGCTCACGCCGTCGCCCCGGGTCTCGCCGCCGCAGCTCAGCACGGCCGCCGCCAGGGTGGCGGCGACGGCGGTCTGGCGCAGCCGCGCCGCGCGCGGGGCGGCCACCCGGGCCTCGGCGCGCGCGCTCGCCGCCATCCCGAGCGCGCGGACGTGCTCGCGCAGGGCGAGCCCCTCCCGCTGGAGCGCGGCCCGGCTCGCCCGCTCGCGCTCGACCAGCGTGCGGGTGCGTCGGAGGAGCGCCGGATCCTCGAGCCCCGCCGTCTCGCTCGCGATCTGCACCAGCTCGGTGAGGAGCGCGACGAGGTCACGGTTGACGCGGACGGTCCAGTCCTGGACGCGGGAACGCGCCGCGGCGACGCCCGGCCCGCCGTGGAAGTGCCGGAGCACCCCGCCGAGGTGATCGAGCCCGATGGCGACCTCCATCAGGCTGTCGGTGGCCCAGCAGCGCTCGTGGAAGATGCGGGTCGCCAGGCGCGAGGCGACGTCCACCGCGGGGTCGGCGATGGTGTAGGTCCGCGCGAGGTAGTCCCCCCGGCCGCGCCCGGCGGCGCGCAGCCGCGCCTCGAGCGGCGTTCCCGCGTAGGTTTCCACGCGGCAGAAGTTGAGGGGGAAGCCTTGGTGGCGGCGGAAGAAGTCGAGGTCGTCGCAAACCGTCGCCAGGGTCGCGTCCGGGTGAAAGCACATCAGGGTGTACTGGGCGGAGATGCCGAGCTCCTGGCAGAGCGCGAGCGCCGCCTCGGCCGCCGCGACGTCTGCCTCGCGGCCGCGGGCGCCCGGCGTGCGCCCGATCGACGCGAGCCCCGCCGCCGATCCCGACTCGACCCCGAGGAACACGCGCAAGAGGCCCATCCGGGCGAGCTTCTCGAACACCGACCGCTCCGCGTCGGCGGGGCGGCATTTGATGGTGAACCCGATGCCGTCAATCCCCCGCTCCGCCCAGGCGGCCTGCAGGGCGTCGAGCCGCTCGTGGTTCTTGCGCACCGACGGCACCAGGAAGTTGTCGTCGTGGAAGACGAACTGCCGCACCCCCCGCTCGCGGTAGAGCGCGGCCATCTCGTCGGCGACGCTGGCGACGCTGCGCTGGCGGAAACGCGGCCCCGGCGCCATCCGGTGCAAGGTGACGATGCAGCAGTAGTCGCAGCTCGAGGTGCAGCCCCGGCTGCCCATCAGGTAGGCCGTGCGCACCCCGGCGAGGCGGCGCACCGGGCCGCGGCGGTCCGGGAAAGGCAGCCGATCGAGATCGGTGATCGCCGGGCGCGGCGCCGAGCGGAGGATCGCGGGCCCCTCCCGGAAGGCGAGCCCCGGGATGGTGGGGAACCGGGCGGGGTCGAAGCCCGTCGCGCAGAGCTCGACCAGGGTGTACTCGCCCTCGTGCAGCACGATCACGTCGAGCTCCGGGTGGTGCTCGAGCAGCTCCGCCGCAGCGCAGGTCGCGTAGTGACCGCCGACCACCACCGGCGTGCGGGGCGCGTAGAGCTTCAGTGCCGCGGCGAGGGTCAGAAACTCCCGCGCGCGGGCCTGGAAGCAGAGCGACAGGCCGACGGCGTCGGCGCCCCGCGCCCGCGCGACCACCTCGCCGAGGTCGTCGAGGCTGTCGAAGGCGGCGATCTCGGCCTGGTGACCGGCGGCGACGAGCGCCGCCGAGAGATAGCGCAGCGAGAGGTTCTCTTCCCGTTCGGGACCGACCAAAAGTACGCGCATGACTCCTCCCCGCGGCGGCGGGCCTGGGACCCCCACTGCTGGCCGCGTGAGGATAGCACGCACCCGATGGGGGCCGCTGCTGCCCCCAGATCCGGTCGCCACCGGCTCGGCGGGGGCGGCGCGGATCCGGGGCCGCGCCGCGGCCAGTGAACGCTTCCCCCGCCGTCGGGAACGGAGGAGCGCGCCCGGAATACCCCTGGGCGCCTGCTCCCGAGGAACCAAGACGATGGATATCGAACGCGCTCTCGACGCCTTCACGATGCTCGGCGCCCGCTGGGTGCTGTGGCTCCTGGTCGCGCTGAGCGTCGCGGGGGTCGCGGTGGTGATCGAGCGCGCCGTGCTGCTGGCGACGAGCCACGACGACGTCGGTCGCCTGCAACGCGAGCTGCGGCGCCTGCTCCTCCTCGGGGATCTGGACCGGGCGCGGCGGCGGCTCGAAGAGTCGCCCAGCTTCGAGGCCCGGATCGCGGCGGCGGGGCTCCAGGCGCGGGGCGCGGGGAGCGCCGAGGAGCGCATGGCGGCCGAGAGCGCGCTGGCGCGCCTGCGGATGGAGCAGAGCCTGACCTACCTCGGCACGCTCGGCAGCAACGCGCCGTTCGTCGGGCTGCTCGGCACCGTGATCGGGATCATCGGCGCCTTCCACGAGCTCGGTGCCGCCGCCGGTCAGGTGTCCGCGGGGCTGATGGCCGAGATCGGCGAGGCGCTCGTGGCCACCGCGGTGGGGCTCCTGGTCGCCCTGCCGGCGGTCGCCGCCTACAACACCTTCCAGCGCGTGATCCGGGCGCGGCTCGGGCGTGCCGACGCGCTCGGGCGCGAGGTGCTCGCCTATTACAAGGGGCGCGAGGAAGAGGCGCTCGAGGCCGCGGAGTGACGGCGGAGCGGACGAGGAGCGAGCCATGGCCCACGGCAACAGCTTCGACGACCAGGCCCCCATCACCGGCATCAACGTCACCCCGCTGGTCGACGTCGTGCTGGTGCTGCTCATCGTCCTGATGGTGACGGCCGGCTACCTCGTGTCGCGGACCATCCCCGTGGATCTGCCCCGGGGCGCGACCGGGCAGACCACGGCGACCACCCTCGCCATCACGGTCACCGCCGATGGCCGCACCTTCCTCGACGCCGAGCCCGTGGACCGCCCCGCGCTGCGCCGGCGGATCCAGGCGGCGCGGGCGGCGGACGAGGGCACCCGGGCGGTCATCGCCGCCGACGGCGGCACCGCGCACCGCGAGGTGGTCGCGGTGATCGATCTGCTCCGTCAGGAGGGCGTGGCGCGCTTTGCCATCAACGTCGCTCCCGAGGATCTCGCCGTTCACCGGTGACCGCGCCATGTCGTCACCACTCACCCCGCGGCACGCCGTCGGCGTCGTCACGAGCCTCGGGCTCCACGGCGGCCTGTTCGTCGCGCTGACCTTCTCGCCGCTCTCGGCCGCGCCGGGCCGGTCGCTCTGCCCGGTCGAGGTCGAGATCGCAGCGCCGCCGCCGGTGCTGCCGCCCCCGGTCGCTCCCGAGCCGGAGCCACCCCCGGCCGCTCCCGAGCCGGCGCTCCCCGCGCGAGCGCCGGCCGCGGCCGTCCCCGCGCCGGTCGAGCCGCCGCCGCCGTCCGAGCCGCGGGTCGTCGATCTGTCCGGTGTCACGCTGACCGACGACGGCCCGGGCGCGGGCTGGTCGAGCGTCACCGGTGACGGCACGGCGCTGCGCGGTCCCCTCCCGGCGCCGCATCGCTCGGTGCTCGCGGCCGCGTCCTCGGCGCGCCCCCTCGAGCCGGCGAGCCTGCGGCAAGCCCCGGCTCGCCCCGCGCCGCCCGCGCTGGTCGCGCTCGCGGACCTCGCGCGCCGTCCGACGCCGCCGCCGCTCGACGCCTTGCTCGTGCAGAACTACCCGCCGGAGGCCCGCCGGCGCGGCGAGCCCGGGCGCGCGGTCGTCGTCGCTCGCATCGACGTCGACGGCCTGGTGCGCTCGGTGCGCGTCGCGTCCGAGTCGGGTGGGGGGTTCGGCGCCGCCTGTCGGCGCACGGTCCTCGGCTCCCGCTGGGAGCCGCCCCGCGATCGCGACGGCCGGCAGGTCGTGACCGAGGTGACCTACACCTGCCGCTTCGAGGTGGAGCGATGATCTCACGCGGTGTTTTGGCGGCGCGGGCCTTGCTCGCGCGGCGGGTTTCGGGCAGAGCGGCGGACGTGACCCCCGCGCGCTGGCTGGTTCGCCTCTCGCTCGCGGGCGCGGCACTCGCCGCGCTCTCCGTCGCGCCGCGCGCGGCTGCGCAGGGATCGACGCCGGCGGCGCCCGCGCCCCCAGCGGCGCCCGCGGCGTCGGCGCCGCCCGTCAACGACGGTGCCCCGGCGCAACGCCCGCTGGTGGTCGCGGTGGAGCCCGGCGCCTCCGGGCTCGAGCCCGCCGTGGTGCGCGCGGCCATCGCGCGCGAACTTGGCGTGGAGGTGCTCGAGGCGCCAGGGGAGGGAGCGCTCGGCGTGCTCACCGTGCGCTTCGACGACCTGGACGGGCTCGAGATGACCTTCGAAGAGGCCGGTGTCGGGCGCACCGTGCAGCGGTCGTTGCGTCTGCCGCCCGATCGAGATCGCCGCCTGGAGGCGGTCGCGCTGCTCGCGGGCAACGTGGCGCGCGACGAGGCGGGGGAGCTCGTCGCCGCGCTGTACGCGGCGGAGGAGGCGCGACGGATCGCCGCGGAGCGGGACGCGGTAGCGCGGGCCGCGGCGGAGCAGGCCGCGGCGGAGCAGGCCGCGGCGGAACAAGCGCGTCGGGAGCGGGAGGAGGTTGCCGGAGCCTCGCCGGTCCTGCTCGGCGGCGAGGAGGCGTCCGCGACCGCGGCGTCCCTCGGCCGCGCCGAGCGCATCGCCGAGGAGGTGGACCGCGCCGTCGAGGCGGCCCTCGCGGCGGACCTGCCCGCGCTCGAGCTCGACCCCATCCAGCTGGGGGTGGTCCCCGGGGTCGCGCTCTACCCCGACGCGACGGAGCGTCGTTTCCACGCCGTCTTCACGCTCCTGTACGGGCGCCAGGGCGCCGTCAGCGGCCTGGCGGGCTCGGTCTTCGCGCAGCGCACCCTAGGAGTCACCCGCGGGGTGACCGGCGCCGGGATCTGGCAGCGGACGGGGACGGTGGTCGGGGCGGCCGGCGCGGGGATCGGGCAGATCGGCGACGGCCCGCTCCGCGGCGTCGAGGGCGCGGGGATCCTGAACCTGCGCTCCGGCGCGGTGCAGGGGGCCGAGGTCGCCGGGATCTTGAATTGGGCTTCGGAGTTGGTGGGCCTGCAGAGCGCAGGCCTCGTCAACCTGGTGGGCGGCGACCTGCTGGGGGCTCAGTCGGCGGGGCTGGTCAACGTCGTCGATGGCGAGCTGATGGGCGCGCAGGCGGCGGGCCTCGTCAACGTGGCGCGAGGGCCGGCGTCGGGGCTGATGGTCGCGGGCCTGGGCAACGGCGCGGGGGCATTCGACGGTGTCGCGATCGCGGGCCTTGGCAGCTGGGCCGGCGATCTCGACGGAGCCGAGATCGCTGGCGTGGCCAACGTGGCGCGCGACGTCGTGGGTGCCCAGATCGGCGTCGTCAACGTGGCGCGCGACGTCGAGGGCGCTCAGATCGGCGTCGTCAACGTCGCCCGACGGGCGACCGGGGCGCAGATCGGCGTGGTGAACATCTCCCGGGAGATCGACGGCGCGCCGCTCGGGCTCGTCAACGTCACCCGGGGCAGCCCGCGACTCGTGGTCTGGCACGAGCACGCCATCGAGAGCGATCCGCAGAACCTCGTCGCCGGCGTCGACGTCGCGATCAAGACCCTCATCGGCCCGGTCTACACGCAGTTCGGGCTCGGCGGCGACGCGGTGGCACACACCTGGGACGCCACGACCGGGTTGGGTCTGCACCTCGACGTCAGCCCGATCTACTTCGAGGTCGACGCCCTCTACCGCGGCGATTGGGATGTCCGTGCTTCGAACGAGAACGATGCCCAGGCCGTGCACTACCGCGGCAAGGTCGGGGTCGAGATCCTGGACGACGCGCTGGCCGTCTTCGCCGGCGGCGGTCTGCGTCAGGCGATCGCGCGCGACTGGGACCCGTCCTACTCGGCCACCGCCCTGGCCGGCTTCGAGGTGTACTGAGGTCGCGCCCGGGAGCGCGGCCGTGGCCTCGCCGCCGGGGCGCGACTCAGCCCGCGAGCCGTCGTCGCTCGTGAGCGAGCAACCAGGCCTTGCGCTCGAGGCCGCCGGCGTAGCCGGTGAGCGCGCCACCGCGGCCGACGAGGCGGTGGCAGGGGACGATGATCCCGAGGGGGTTCGCGTGCGCGGCCGTGCCGACGGCGCGGCTCGCCGCGGGGCGCCCGAGCCGCGCCGCGAGCTCGCCGTAGGTGACGGTGCTCCCGAACGGCACCGCGAGCAGCAGCCGCCGGACGGCGGCCTGGAATGGGGTAGGGGCGGGTGCGAGGGGCAGGTCGAAGCTCCGGCGCCGTCCGGCAAGGTACTCGCGGAGCTGCCGGAGTGCCTCGTCGCGGAGCGCTCGCGCCGCACGCGGAGCGTCGTGCCGGCCCGCCGCGCTCGCCGGCAGCTCGCCGGCGAAGCCAACCGCCACCAGCGCCTGGGCGGACGCGACCACCCAGAGCTCGCCGACCGGGGTGTGGAGGGCGCCCGGGGCCGTCGGCTCCTTGGGCGCGGGGGCCGTCTGGCGCGAGGGGTTCCGCGAGCCCCGCCCGGCGGGGCCGGGAGCCGTCCGGGCGGGCGGGGTCGGCGCGGGCATGGTCCGGGACATAGCGCCCCGGCGGGGCGCCGTCTCCCCCCCCGATAGCGAGGCCGTCGGGTCCCCGCGCCGCCCCTTGAACGATCGCCGCTCGTCCGGGAACCAAGGGCCGTGCCGGCAGGATTTGCGCATTCGCGGGCGATGGGGCGCTCCCCTCAGGTGGGGGGCGCGCTTCGGCGAGGCGTCGCGCCGCGGCCCGGCGCGACGGCCTTGGTCCGTCGCGGTGAGGGTGAGGGGTGATATGACCACGGCCGAGTTCGAGCTGGAATCCCTGAGGAGCTGGCCGGTGGAAGCCCAAGAGGAGTCGCTCGTCGCGCGGCTGCAGCGCGCCGATCCGGTGGCGATCGGTGAGGCCTACGACGCTCACCACGGCGCGGTGCGGGCCTTCGCGCGGCGCCTGGTCGGTGACCCAGCCGCCGCCGAGGACCTCCTGCACGAGGTGTTCGTCACCTTGCCCCAGGCCATCCGGCGCTACCGCGGGGAGTCTACCCTGCGCACGTTCCTCGTCTCCATCGCCGTCAACCACGCCCGCCATCACCTCCGCGGCGCGACGCGTCGCCGGGCCGCGATGGACCGCCTCTCCCTCGAGCCACCGGCGGCGGCGGGGGATCCGGAGTCGGTGGCGCGCCGGCGGGAGCTGGCGGCGGCGCTGAGCCGGGCTCTCGACGCGCTGCCGATGGACCAGCGCGTCGCGTTCGTGCTCTGCGAGGTCGAGGAGCGGACCTCCCGGGAGGTTGCCGAGATCGTGGGCGCGCCGGAGGCGACGGTGCGGACCCGGCTCTTTCACGCCAAGCGCAAGCTCCGCGCCACCCTGGAGCAAGCGGGGATCGCATGACCGACGACATCCTGAGTCAGGCGGCGCGGGCCCTGCGCGAGGAGACGGAGGGCGAAGACGCGAGCGCGCGCTTCACGCGGGCCCGGGTCATGGCGTCGGTTCACCGCTCCCACGCGCGGCGCGGCTTGCGTTCGGTGCTGCTCGTCCCGCTCGCCGCTGTGCTCGCCGGATCGACGGCGTGGGGCGCCGCCAGCGGCAAGCTCCCGGAGGCGTTTCGCTCGGCGGTGCGGCTCGTCGTCGGCAGCCCCGAACTCACCCCCGCGGAGCCGGCGCCAGTGGTCGCGTGGCGCACGGCGCCGCCCGTCTCGGCGCCGGTGGAGCCGGAGCCGCTCCCCTTCGATCCCGCGGCGCTGGAGGAGGAGCCCGGCGATCACGACGGGGAGCCCACGCTCGAGGAGCACGCGCCCGTGACGGCGCCACCCGCTCGCGCCGTCCCGCTCCCGAGCGCGCGCCGGGCGCCGCTCGATCCCGAGGGCTCGGTGGCTTACGCCGCGTATCGCCGCGCGCACGATGCCCACTTCGCGGCGCAAGACGCCGCCGCCGCGCTCGCCGGTTGGGACGAGTACCTCGCGGTGGCACCGCGCGGGCGCTTCGCGCTCGAGGCCCGCTACAACCGCGCGCTCTGCTTGGTGCGCCTCGGGCGGAGCGCGGAGGCGCGCGCCGCGCTCGCGCCGTTCGCGGCCGGAGCGCACGGCGAGTACCGGCGGCGCGAGGCGCGCGAGCTGGTGACGGCCATCGAGGGCGTTGGCGGGACGTCGGCGGGCGAGTAGGTCGACCCCGGCCGAGTCGCCCCCTCGGCGGGTGACGGATCGGCTTCCGCGCCGTACAATCCGGACGGAGGTTGGCGATATGCGCAGAGCGATTGGGCGCGCGACGGCGTTGTCATCCGCCTTGATGCTCGCGGCTGGGTGCTTCTTCGAGACGGAAGAGGATGACGGGGAGGACGGCGGGGCTGCCTCGACCAGCCTCGGCGGGCTCGGCATGGGCGCGGAGGCCTCGGGGGGGGCGTCCGGTAGCGGAGGGGTCTCGGTTGGCGGCGCTGGCGGAGTGACAACGGGCGGGAGCGCCGTCGGGGGGACGGTAACGGGCGGCGTCGCGACCGGCGGGCTCACGACCGGGGGAGCCGCAACCGGCGGGCTCACGACCGGGGGAGCCGCAACCGGCGGCACCGCCACGGGTGGGTCCCCGACAGGTGGTGTCGCGACAGGTGGTGTCGCGACGGGCGGTGTCGCGACGGGCGGTGTCGCGACGGGCGGTGTCGCGACGGGCGG
>CAYZQO010000002.1:21618-164903 GCA_964480725.1 uncultured Polyangiaceae bacterium
GTCGCGACGGGCGGTGTCGCGACGGGCGGCGTCGCGACGGGCGGTGTCGCGACGGGCGGCGTCGCGACGGGCGGTGTTGCGACGGGCGGTGTCGCGATGGGTGGTGTTGCGACGGGCGGTGTCGCGACGGGGGGCGTCGCGACGGGGGGCAGTGATCTCTGCGCGGACGGCCCGCTCGCCGATTCGCTGGCGACCTGCCAGCCCAGCGAGTTCGTGCCCAGCGGCGACTACCACCAGGACTGCGTCGATCGCATCAACCAGATCCGCATGGAGTGCCAGTGCCTCCCGCCGCTCGAGCGGTGGACGGAGGCAGAGGCCTGCGCCGACCAGATGGCCGCCTACGACGCCTCGGTGGACCAAGCGCATGCGGGGTTCAGGGCGGATGTTTGCAGCCCCGCCGGCTGGGCACAGAACGAGTGCCCCGGCTGGGACGCGCCGGACGACATCATCCTGGACACGCAATGGTACGAGGCGTGCCTGATGATGATGTGGCACGAGGTGGACGAACCCTCCGGCGAGCAGGGCCACTACGTGGCCATGAGCAGCAATCAGTACACGCGGGTGGCCTGCGGTCTGTACGACGGCGGTTCCGGTGCCGTCTGGGCCGTGCAGAACTTCCAGTAACCCAGCGACCCTTCCCGCGCGCCAATGGACCGGTCACGAGGAGGCGCCGAGCAGGCGGCCTCCCCGACGGCGATACGGGATCGTCGGCGGGCGAGGCATTCTCGCCTCGACTCTGGCGTGCTTGGGGCATGGGAGGGCGAGCGGTGAGGCGGAGCGGTGCTCGCGCTCGGGCTGGTCGCGGCCTGCGACCGGCGGGTGAGCGGGGGCAAGGGGACCACCGGGGGCGCGCGCGTCGCCGACGGCGCCGGGGGCATCACCGAGGCGGCGCTCGGTTCGGGCGTGGGACGGGGCGGCGAACCAGGGGGTGGTGGGCTCGGTCCGCTCGGTGACGGCGGGGATGCGAGCGCGGGGGTTGAGGCGGGAGGGGGAGGGGGCGCGGCGGTTGCTGCGTCGGGGGGACGGCTCGCGTTCGGCATCGCCGCCTGTCCGGGCCCGCTCCTGGACGCCGCCGGCGCGGCTGGGGACGAGCCCTGGTGCACGGGGGTCTTGCTGGGCTCCGATCGAATGCCGACCGATATGGTCGTCGTGCTGGATCGGAGCGCGGCGATGGTGGCGGGGACGCGCTGCTCGACGCGCTGCGGGACGCGGTGCCGACCGGACCGGCGCCGCTCGAACCGGCGGTGCTCGGCGCCCTCACGGGCCGCACCCGAGGTGCATCGCCCGCACGGGGTTCGGCTCGTTGTCCGTGGGGTATTCGGAGTAGACGAGGAAGGCTTCCCCCTCGACGGTGACGAGGAAGGGATCCCAGAGGCACTCCTCGTCGCCGGTGCTCCTCCACTCGTCGAGCACGGCGCCGTCGTCGTCCAGTCGTTGGACGAAGCGCTCGCACGTGCTTCCGAAGACCTCCGTCGATCCTACGAACAAGTGCCCTCCCCCCGGAGCGGGGATCAGGTGCATGGCACCGAGGTACCCGTCCACCTCGACGGTCGGCAGGACGGCGCGCGTGCTGCCGTCGTGCCCTACGGTGGCCAGCGCGTAGCCTCGCATCCCGATGTCCGTCCCCAAGACGAGCCACCCATCGGGGGTGGGAGACGCCTGCCCCCACAGCCAGTCCTGCTCCGGGTCACCGAGCGGCTGCGGCGTGGGGGTGACGGCCTTGCCCTCGCCGTCGAGCAGGTAGGTCAGGCTCTCTCGGGTCGGCGCCTTCCGCGCCACGACGAGGACGCGGTCACCCGAGACACCGAGCCGCTGGAGGCCCAGCTCGGTGCCGTCCTCCGCCAGGACGGTCTGGCTCACGAGCGCGCCCTGCGCGTCGAACGCCGACACCATCAGGGGCCAGCCCCCGGGCTGGAACGAGGCGGCGCACCAGCTCACGAGGAAACGGGACCCGGTCCAGACGACGTCGGGGGCAACCGAGCCGCTGGTCACCCCTTCCGCCATCACGGGATCCGGGCCGCCGAGCAGCCCACCCGAGGGATCGAGCCAGAAGACCGCCGGGCGATCGGCGCTGCCCCAGCGGGCGCTCGTCGTCACCGCGACCCGGTCGGTCCCCATCGCCACCCGGAATCCCGCGGTGACGTTGCGCTCGAGCAGCACCTCCGGTGCTCGCGGCGTCGATCCGGTGAACAGCCCGCCGATGATCGCGTTCGGCTCTGGATGCGAGCCGTCGAAGCTGAGCCGCCAGAGCGCGACCAACCCCTCGGGGCCTGCCCAGGCCACGTTGCCGAACGCCCAGCGGCAGGTGGTGCAGTCGCCGGTCGAGAGCTCGGTCGTGCGAAGATCGTAGATCCCCAGGGGAGATAGCCCCAGGCCCTCGTCGACGAGCCCGTCCCCGTCGTCGTCGACGCCGTTGCATGTTTCCTCCACCGGTTCGCCCCCGCCCGCGGCGCCGCCGGTGACCACGCCGCCGGTGACCACGCCGCCGGTGGGCAAGCCACCCGCAGCAGCGCCGCCGGTGACCACGCCGCCGGTGACCACGCCGCCGGTGACCACGCCACCGGCGGCAGCGCCGGACAGGCCGCCCCCTCCGGCTCCGCCGTCGCCTCCCGTGGGGTTAGGGCCGCCGGACTCCCGGTTGCCCCCCGTCGCGAGCGCGAGCTCGGAGCGACCGCCGCAGGCAAGCGCAGCGAGCAGCGCGGAGAGCATCCAGGCTGAGCGAGCCCGCACGCCGCCAGCCTAGCCGCAAGATCGCCGTCGATCGAGCGCGTCGCCGTCGCGGCCAGCGTGGCAAGACGATCCGGCGATGCCCGCCGCGGGAGTTCGGCGACCCGCGTGGTCCGAAACGCCGCGCGAGGAGGGCGCGGTTGCGGCGCTGGAGCGGGACGGGGCAGCCGTTCACGAGCCCATCGATCAGCAGCCCCACCGCCCCCGCCGTCACCACGGCGAGCAACGCCCGCAGGGTCGCGGCGCGATGGGGCTTCAAGGTCGACGTCATCCCGGTTCCCCCCTGCCCCCAGCGCGCCGCGGTTGCTGGCCGGCGACGGGTGCGCTTGTGTCCGGCGGCGTCGAGGGGATTACGTCGAGGGCGGTGAGCGTCGCGGGGTACTCGGAGGTCGGCCCGCACTTGGGTCATCACCGGGGAAGACGCTGCGTGATGGGCTCCTGCCTGGAGGACGTCCCCGACGACCTCGGGGAGCGCCCTTTCCAGCTCGCGTTCGATCCGAAGTACCTGCCCGCGGCGGTGGACCTGCGCCGCTGGATGCGCCCGGTGGAGGACACGGGGCTGCTCGCCACCTCCTCGGCCGCGGCGCTCGCGGGCGCGATCGAGTCCCTCGTTTTCCGATCGACCCAGCGCCACGCGGACGTCAGCCGCCTCTTCCGCGCCCGACTGGCACCACGGCGCGCCGCGTCACCAAAAGGCCGGCAGAGTCTGCGGCGACCGCCGCGCCATCACTGATCCACGACGTTGGGGTGGGCAGATCAACCCTCGGCCGTCGAGTGCTCGTCGTACGCCGCCGGTACTGCCGCGTCGTACGCGAAGCGACCGACTACCCTCAGGCCTTTCCGCCGCGTGAGCTGCGACGCACGAGCACCGACAGACCCATCAGCGCCAGCAGGAAAGCAGGCCAGAGATTGCGCGACCGGGGGCCCACCGAGCACCCGCCATCGCTGGTGCTGCCGCTACCGGTGCTCGGGGCAGCGCCGGTGCTCGGGGCACCGCCGGTGCTCGGGGCACCGCCCGAGCCGCTCCCGAGCGGGGTACCGTCGGGATTGTACTGGGCGAACACCGTCGTCAGGGCGTCGTAGGCCGGCTTGGCCACGAGCTGTGCGTCGAAAATGTGAGCAAAGTCATATTCTGAGAAGGTGCTCGGAACCCAGGAATCGGCGTCGCTCAACCCCCACACCGTGTAGTGCGAGCAGTTCGGGGCGTCGATGCACGCCTGGAGCAGGTCGGCGAAGAAACTCCTCTGCAGACCTTCCTTCGTCGCGTCGAGGGGCTTGCCGATACGGAAGTCGCACTCGGTGATGTGAACGTCCACCCCGATGGCAGCGTAGCGGGCCATGTTGTCGCGGATGGCCTGGATGTTCGGGACGCCAGGGTTGGTGTTGCCGTTGGGTTCGACGTAGTAGTGACTCTGGAAGCCGATGGCATCGATGGGGATGCCGCGGGTCCTCATGTCGCTGACCATCTCAAAGACCTTGTCAGCCTTTGGGTTTCCCAGCTGCTCGATGTTGTAATCGTTGTAGAGAAGCTTCGTGTCGGGATCCAGAGCGCGCGCATGCTGAAAGGCGAGGTCGATCAGGTCGTCACCGATCATCCGGTGCCAGAAGGTATCGCGGAACGTCCACACCCCCTCGGCGTTCCTCTCGATCGCTTCGTTGACCACGTCCCAGTAAGGCAGATTGGGGAAATGCCCCATGAGCCCGTCCATGTGTTCATACATGATCGCGAGGGTGGTGTCCCGGTCGATGCCTTCCTCCTCCAGCCAATTTGCGGCTTGGGTGTGCCACACCAGCGGATGACCGCGAAACTCGAGGCCATTTTGCTGAGCGAAGGCATAGAGCGCATCGGCATCGACGAAGTCAAACGTGCCGCGCAAGGGCTGGATGATGTTCATCTTCATCGCGTTCGCCGGCGTGATAGTGGCGAATTCCGCGACGACGATGGCGTTGTGCAGGGGCGAACTCAGAAAGATCGGCGTGTCGACCGCGGTGCCAAACTTGACCATGGCCGAATAGTCCTTGAGCGGGTGACCCGAGACCGAAGTCGTCGTGTACGTCACCGACGCGGGAGCTGGCACGGCCTCAAGCACGAAGTCGTCCAGACAAATGACACCCGGGGTGCCGCCGAGCTGAAACTGCGCCTGGGCTATGGGATCTTCCCGGAGGTTGCGGAAGGTGATGTCCACGATCTGGGGCGTCGAGGTCAACTGGACCTTCGCCAGGTAGTAGTCTGTGTACGGGTCCTCTCCCAAGCCTGTCTTGAATCGGATCTCGCGTGTGGCGGCCGGATCTGCGGCGGGGTCTGCCGGTGTGAAGGAGGCGGAGAACGAAACCCGATAGTACTGCTCGAGGGTCAGCGCGATCTCGCTGATGCCCTGGATGTGGTCCCAAGGGTTGACCTTCTTCAACTTGGTTGGGTCCGCGTCGTCGGGGTTGGTCGTGGGATCTATAGTGACGCAGAGCTTGCCTTCCGCCGTAACCTCAAAGGTCTGGGTGTTGCCCTCGGAGGCGTGGTCCCAGAAGGGGCTCGAGCCGTCGTCGAAGTTGGCGGTCACCGGAAGATCGGTGGCGTGCGCGGGGCTGGTCAGCAAGCAGGCGGCGAGCGCCGATACGCAAGGGGTCAGCGTGAGGCCAGCGGTGTTGCGTGAAAGTAGTGCCATGGTGGTCCGTTGGGTGGCTGAAACGGGAGCGCGCAAACGGCTCCGGCGTTGGTCCTTGAGGCCTCATGTCGGAGGAGGCCGAGTGACGACAATGCCCTCCAACGGACCAAACCACGTTGGCCACCGAGGCTGCAACGACAATGGACTCGATCCGGGCAGGGGACCCGAAGCACGTTGTCATCACCCCGGGGGAAGATTCCAGCAGGGCTGCCGCCCAGACAAACCTAGGCAAGATTCCAGTAACACTGCTCGGGCCCGATCGCTGGTACGAGGCCGCTGCGCGCTTCGGCCCTGGTGTCCTTTCGGGTACGGACGGGGTGGGAAGGCCGGCGGCATCGAGACGACGCGGTGCACGCTCCGCGGCGTGGGACATGGCCGAAGAAGGAGCTCGCTCGGTTTCGAGGTCGCGAGCGCGGTCCGGAGCGTGTTCGAGTGCCGGGCGTCGCCGTAGGTCCGTCGGCGCGGCTTCACGCCGCGCTCAGTCCCGCGGGGACGCCCGGAACCCCCGGCGGACCGCGCGCTCACGCGCGAAGCTTGGCGACCGCGGCCGCGACGTCCTTGCCGTCGACGGCCGCCCCGGTCGCCTTGAGGTGCTTCATCGCGACGCCCGTCGCCTGACCGTCGTTCTTGGCGCTGCGGAGCGACTCGGTGACGGGCGCGAGGGCGGCGACGATGGCGTCGACGTCGAGCGTCGCTGGGAGCAGCGACCTGAGCACCACGAGCTCCTCCTCGAGCTCCGCGCGCCGCGCGGGATCCTCCGTCACCGCGAGCGTCTCCTCGTTCCCCTTGCAGACCTTCTTGAGGATCGCGTGTACGTCCGCGTCGGTGAACGGCGCGCCCGCACGTGCCTCCGCAGTCGTGATCTCGCCGAGGGCCACCCGCAGGATCTCCTTCTCAACGGTCTTGCCCGCCTTCATCGCGGCGAACATGCGCTTCTTGATGTCTTCCGTGAGCATGGCGGCGATGCTGCCACGGCTGGCCCCGGCGAGCACGCCGCCTGGCGGCGACGGGAGCTCTCGCGCCGGCGCCACGCCGCGCCGACGAGCGCGCTCTGAACCCAGGGCAGGGATGCGGTGCTCGCGGGCCGAGCCCCCACCCGAGCAGCGCACCGTCTTTGGGGGACCAGTTACGAGTGCCCGTGGACCGCGGGTGAGGCGAGCCGGCGCGGCGCTGCGGTATCGAGCCAGAGGACCTCGCCCGTTGCCCGGAGCACGTCGTCGTCCGTCGTCACGGAGGTTGACGCGGCGATCCCCCGCGGCGAAAGGCAGCGCAGCGGGCGCGGGAATTCCCGTGTGCGACCGGAGGTTCCCGCGACTTGGAACCCCGCGCGGGTGGCGTCGAAGAAACGGCTTGGTCGGGATCCCCGAGCAGGTTGAGGCGGCGCGAGGGAGCGACGGTGCGGTACACCTCGAGCCTAACGTGGCGCTCGCAGCCGGCGAGCTCCTCGTGGCGGAGCGGTAAGTTTTGCCCGTCGGGCGACCCGCCGCGCAGCTCGAGGCCGCTCCGCCCATCGCAGCAGGCGCTCGCTGGCGCGCGGCGCAGCGAGAGGCAGGAGAGCAGCAGGCCACCGACCAGCAGCAACGGTCGCGGGATCCGAGGCCGGCGGGCGAGCGGGCGCACCAGCCCGCCGAAGATCACCCCGATCCGGGCGGCTGGCAATTCACGGCCCCGGTTGGCGAGCGGGCGCCCCGAAAGCCTCGGGGACCGGCCTCGGGCGCGCGGCCGAGGTCGACGTGGGATCGGTTCCGTGCGATCTTGGTCGGGGCCGAGGCAATGGGCAGCTACACAAGCCGCTCCCATGGCGGCGAAGCCAGCGGTTCGGGAGAGAGCGGGGGCCGCAAGGGAGTCTCCGCCGGTGAGCCGCAAGTGACGCGCGGCGACCAGGTCGCACGAGCGCCGACTCGGGACGCTGAGCCCGACCCCGCGGACGGCGAGCCGCCCGCGTCGCGTCGATCGGCGGACCAGCGACCGAATCGGCGTCCGCCCGCGACTCCGGGCGAGCGACGCTCGACCCGTCCGCCGCCGCCGGAGGCTGACGGCGCGACGCCAGCAGCGAGGAAGCGGGCCTCCAAGGCGCCGTCTCCGCCGCGGCCCAGCAAGCCGCCGGGCAGATCCGGGGAGCACCGCTCGAAGCAGCCGCCGTCCCTCGAGCCGCTCGAGCTGTCGGATTCCTGCTTCCCGGAGCTGGACAGGGGGCCAGCCGACGTGGCGGGCGCCCGGTTGCCCCCGCCGCCAGCCCCTCCTGCGGGGCTCGGCACGGCCGCGGGCGGGGCCGGCTCGGCGCCGTTCGCCTCGCTCTCCGACGCCGAGCTCGAGGCCGAGCTCTCGCTGCTCATGGGCAGCGACACGACCGCGGCTCGACCGCCCGCCGCCCTGACCGCGAGCGACGGACCGCTCGGCGATCTCGTCGACGAGCTCGACGCCCGCTTCGACGCCGCGCGCCGGACGAACCGGCCCTCCGCGCCCCCGCCGCCCTCGGGTCCCGACGTCGTGACCACGACCAGCGATCTCGAGGAACTCCGCCAGCTCTTCAGCGAGATGGCGTCCTCCTACACGCGCCCGGTGCGCGATTTCATGGAGGAGCTGTCCCACACGGACGCCTCGCGGTCGTGGCTCGACGCATGCGCCCCGTCGCTCGAGGCGCTGCGGGCGACCTCCGATCAGCTCGGCATGGTCGATCTCCGCGATGCCCTCGACGCCTGCCTCGCGCTGTTCGCCACCGCGAGGCAAGCTGCCCCAGAGCGCCTCGCCGGTGAGCTCCGCGCCGAGCTGCTCTCCCGCTTTTCGCGCCTGACCGAGCTGCTGCCGTCGGCGTTCGAGGTCGGTGGCAGCCGGGAGCCGATCCTCGTCCAGCTGCTCCTGCTCCAAGTTCCGGGCGTTCACAAGCGCACGGTGGAGAAGCTCGCCCGGGCGGGGGTCTGCCGCCTCGACGCGCTCCTCGGCGGCACGCCGGAGGAGATCGCCGCCGTGGCGGGCATCGAGCTCGAGCTGGCGATGCGGATCACGGGGCGGGTTCGTGAGTATGCCGGCCGCGTCCGCTCGATGCTCGCCGAGCTCGAGCCCAAGGAGGAGAACGCCACCCTGGTGCGCCTGGTGGCGCGGCTGCGCGAGCAGGACGACGCCTTCGAGAGAGCGCGCGCAGGCTGGTCCAAGGAGCACGTCGATGCGAAGCGGCGCCTGCGGGGCGAGCGCAGCGTGACCCTCAAGGAGATCTACGTCGTGCTGGTCCGCCTCGGCGAGCTGGAGCGCGTCGATGCGCTCGAGCGACTGCCCGTGCGACGCCAGCTCGAGGAGCTCGAGCAGCTCGCGCAGGATGGCTCCCGCCGCCGGAGCCGGACGCCCTTCGCCTGAGCGGTCGGGAAAACCCTATGAGTGATGCCATCGATCCGGTCGACGAGGCGCCCGCAGACGACGGCGACGATCCCCTGGATCGGGCCGTCGAAGCGCCCGACACCCTGATCGGGAAGACCCTCCACGACACCTACCGCATCCACCGCCTGGTGGGCGAGGGAGGCATGGGGCGCGTCTACGAGGCACACCACACGCGCATCGCTGGAAAGTCCTTCGCGGTCAAGGTGCTCCGCGCGGAGCTCACCCGCTCGCCCGACGTGCTGGCCCGCTTCCAGCGCGAGGCGCAGGCGGCCGCGACCATCCACCACCCGAGCGTGATCGGCGTGCACGACTTCGGCCACACGCCGGATGGGCGCCCCTACCTCGTCGCGGACTACCTCGAGGGCACGGAGCTCCGGGCGCTGGTCGAGCGGGTCGGCCAGCTCGATGTGGAGCTCGCCGTCCATGTCGCCCGCCGTGTCTGCGAGGCCGTGCAGGCCGCGCACGTCCACGGCGTCATCCACCGGGACCTGAAGCCGGAGAACGTCTTCCTCGTCGGTCCGCCCGATCGCCCGCTGGTCAAGGTGCTCGACTTCGGGCTGTCGCGCTTCATGGATGCTCGGGGCGGCGCGCCGGTGACGAAGGCCGGGGTAATCATGGGGACGCCGTCGTACATGGCGCCCGAGCAGGCGCGCGGCGAGCGCGGGGACCATCGCGTGGACGTGTATGGCATCGGTGTCCTGCTCTACGTCGCGCTCACGGCGCGCGCGCCGTTCTCCGAGGAGACGCCGCAGCAGACGCTGCTCGCCGTGATGAACCAGGAGCCGGACCGGCCGCGTCTGCACAACCCCGGGATTCCGGAGGCGCTCGCGGCGATCATCGAGCGGGCCATGGCGCGCGATCCGGCGGCGCGCTACCCGTCGGCGGCCGACCTCGACGCAGCCCTCGCGCCCTTCGACACCCTCGAGCGTCCCCTCGGTGCGCGGCCCTCGGCCGGGCTGGAAGCGACCGCGGCGACGGAGGCGGGTGGGGCCGGCGGTTCGGCGGGCGCGCGCGGGCTCTGGGCGCGCATCGTCCGGCACCGCTTGCCCACGGTGCTGCTCCTGCCGGTCGCCGTCGTCGTCGGGCTCGCCGTCGGCATGCCTCTCGGGCTCGGGCGCGGCGCGCGCGTGCCAGCCACGCCGTCGGCGGCGCGGTACGCCCGCGCCGCTGTCCCATCGGCGCGGCTGAGTGGGGTCGCCGTGGAGGCCACCGCCGTCCCGGCGCCCGGCCCGGCGCAGGCGACGGCGCTCGATCTGGAGGCGGCGTATCGCGGTGGGGTGGCCGCGCTCGAGGCGCTGGCCGCCCGCTACCCCGAGGACCCGCCCGTGCTCGAGGCGCTGGCGATTGCGAGCTCGCGCGAGCCGTCGCGGCAGGTGCGAAGTGTCGAGGTCCTCCGGCGACTCTTCGTCGTGGATCCAGCGCGCGCGGCCCGCAAGGAGCTCCGGGACCTCGTGCTCCGGCTCGCGCTTGGGCGCGGGGCCGCAGGAGTCCCCGCCCTGGACCTGATGGCGCAGCCGATGGGCGGTCCCGGCGCGGATCTGCTCTACGATCTGTTCCTGACCAGCCCGGAGCTGCGCGACGCGGCCCGGACGCGCCTGGACGATCCCGCGGTGCAGAAGCACATGAGCCCGGCGCTCGCGGTGACCTACGCCCTGCGGGTCGCGCGGACCTGCGAGGCTCGCCTTCCGCACCTGGAGCGCGCGGCCGCCGTGGGGGACGAGCGCACGATCGCCGCGCTGCGCGGGCTCACCCTGCGCACCGAGCGTGGCTGTGGCCCCCGCAGGAACCGGCCCTGCGGTGCCGCCTGCCCGACCGAGGCCGCCCGCTTCGACGCCGCTGCCCAGGAGATCCAGCGCCGACTCGCCGCCGCCGCGCGCTGAACGCCGTGGGCGAGGATCACTCGAAGGACCAGTACGCGGTGAGCCGCAGGCTGCCGCAGTCGCTCGAGCCCCGCACCCCAAATCCTCGCGCTCACCCGGAAACCCTATCACCACAGCGGGGGCAGGGGGGCGGGCGTCGCGTGAGTCGTTAGCATGCAAACGACTTGGCGCGACCCGGAGAGGCGCCCGGGCGGGGGGGGCAGTGAAGCGGAGCGCGGCCAGTCGTCAGCGGGCGGCGGCGGGGCCGCTCAGTAGGGGACGAAGGAGCCCGAGAGGGAGCCGAGCGCGAGCAGGTAGAGCAGGCCGTCGTAGTAGCGGGCGTTGCCGGTTGGGATCGGGAGGTCCCAGAGCGCCGCGATCAGAGCGTCGCGCTGCGGTGAAGCGGTCGCGACGCTCGCGGCGGCGGCGTTGGCGGCGGCGAGCGCCACGGAGCGCGAGGTGGTGATCGGCGTGCCGTCGCGCTGGTACTCCTCGAAGGGGAGCTCGTCCGTCGACTCTCCGAAGAACGCCACCAGATCGTCCACGACGTCCTGCGTCGCGGGTGTGCCTCCGAACCAGCTGATGTCAAGCGCCAGGTTGAAGCCGACCCGGTAGGAGTCGGGCGCGAAGCGATCGGCGAACGGGAGGTCCGTGCCCCCGTCGAGCGTGAGGTCCAGGAATACCTGGTTCCAGGAGAGCCCGGTCGCGTCGTGGGCGAGCGTCACCAGTGCTTCGCGGGCGGCGCTCGCCGCGTCCCGGAGTCGCTCCGTGTCCGCGTCCGGCCCCTCGTCGGCCCAGATCTCGTAGAACGCCGGCAGCATGAACGCCGGGGTGGTGAAGACGATCTCACCGATGGGGGAGTTCTTGACGAGGTTCGTCTCTGCGTCGAAGCAGTTGCGGACGTCATCGACGACGCCGCTGTCTTCCTTGTGGAGCATCGCCCGGCGCAGCGCGCGCGAGTCCGCGGCGTAATCGTGGGCCCCCTCGCCCCAGCGGTGATCGGCGAAGATGAGGGCGGTCGCGGCGTAGGTCATCCCGTTCGGGTCGGGGCACTCGTTGATGCCGCAGTTCCAGAAGAGTAGGCCGCTGCGGGCTCCGCTCGAGTAGCGGAGGTTGTCGCGGGCGTAGGTCCAGAGGGCGTCGAAGTCTTCCTGGTGGTCGAGCATCACCGCCAAGAAGAGGGCGTAGCCGAGTCCGTCCGTCTTGATAGCGCCGTCGGCGACCGAGAGCACGTAGGCGCCCCCCCCCTCGTCCTCGACGAGGATGGACTCCGTCTCCGTGTCCTCGCTGTGGAACAGCTGCTCGTAGGCGTCGGCCAGCCTCGCCTCTACTTGCTCTGGCGTGACGGCGAGCACCTCCTCGAGCGGGTTGTTCGGACGGTCGCTGCCGAGGGAGTCCGTCGACGACGCGCAGCCAGCCAGCGCGAGCGCGAGCGCGGCGCTGGCGCCCAGACGGAGCCCCCGCGAGGTCTCGGTCGCCACGGGGCACCACCGGCTCGTCGGTTCGCGGCGAGCGCTCGCACGGACGGGATCGCGGTGGGCGAGAGGGGCCATTACGAGATGCGGAGCCGCGTCGGCGAGGCACGCGGACGGTGTTTCGAGGTTATGCAGCAGGGGAGCGACGAAGTCGATGACGAGGGCGCCCGCGCATGCCCGCGTGACCACCACGGATCGTCGCCGGGGCCCGTTTCGTCGCTCGCCCGCGCCGAGGCCAGCGATGTCGGTGCCGCCCCGCGGCCCTCTGGCCAGGGGGTCGGTTCGGCGACGTCGGGACGTCGCCGCGCCGGACCGGGAGCGCGTCGCCACCGCGCGCGGCCGCGTCTCACCCGCGCCGCCGCGAGGCGTGACGCCCGATGGGGGGGGTGACGGGACCGGTAGGATCGCGCAGTATGGCGGTCGTGCGCGCTGCGCGCGCGGGTCGGAGTGGAGAGATGAAGATTCGGATCGGGTTCTTCCTGGCGCTCGCCGCGGTGGGGGCTGCGGGTTGCTCCAGCGCTGCCAAGCCCATGCCCGCCCTCTCGCTCACCCAGTTTCCCGTCGTCGACACGGGGCGGAACGAGCTCGTGTTCATGCAGAGCCGGCTGGTCATCCCCGACGGCTGGTGGTTCGAGCGTCACGATCCCAGCGAGGCGTCCGCGAACGGCGGCGTGCAGACCGTCCAGCTCTTCCGCTTCGGCGACGGCGTCGACAACGTGTCGGGCGCCTTCTACTACACGACCATGACGGGTCTGCAGGGGGCGATCGATCCCCAGAGCCTGATGAAGGTGTATACCAAGAAGGTGATCCGGAAGGTGCGGCAGAAGGAGGCCCACCCAACCACCATCGACGGCGAGAGCTCCTTCGTGATCACGGGCATGACGAAGCACGAGGGCTGGGACTACATGGGCGCACTGGTGCCCGAGAACACCGCCTTCAACCTCGTCATGCTGCTGTCGGATCCCGGCACGCTCGACAACCACCCGGAGATCGGGTTCCGGATCTTCAACAGCTACACCTACGAGAAGGAGGGGGTGTCGCGGCGAGGGGCCAGCGGGCTCATCCGGTTCGACTGCGCTGACAGCGACTGGGCCTGGTACGACGACTGGCGGGCGGGCCCCATCCGGGGCTACTTCGTGATCGACAATCCGGAGCGAGAGACGCCCATTGGGACCATCGGCGTGGCTCGCGTCGAGGCCTCCTCCCTCGAGGCCCTCCGGCCGCAGTTCGCGGAGTTCAAGGAAACCCCGATCGGTCCGGAGTTCGACGTCACCCTGCCGGTGGGCAAGGCGACGGTCACGGGTCGCGGCCTGGTGACGCGGTCGGAGAACCGGCTCATCTCGGCCTATTACTTCCTGCCCGTCGCCGGGACCAACCACCTCATCATGGTGGACCACGACGAGGGGGCGACCGACCGTGACCCGACCACGCTGCACGAGTGGCCCCTCTTCACCGAGGCGCTGACCCGATATTTCTCCTTCTGATCCCGTGGCGTCGCAAGGTGTGACCGGGCCGAGCGGCACCTCGCCGAGGACCGGGCGATGTCGGCACACCGCGGCACGACGAGGCCGGTGACGACGAAGGCCTGCTGATAGCGCCGGCCGAGCGCCGACCACGGCACCAAGAGCGGCGCCCGGACCGCCCCGTAACCTCGCCGACGAGATCGGAGGGCCAGTGCGATCGGATCCCCTGGTCCCGGAGCAGCCTACCGAGCGCCCCTCTATGCGCGCCGCAATCGCGCGAGTGTCCGAGGGTGCCCCGACGCTATCGCCGCGCCCCAGCCGCGGTAACCCGGGGAAACGGGGCCCCTCAAGAAGGCGCTCTCCGTCGTGCTGGTGACCGGCGCCGGCATCGCCTTCCTCAGTTAATGGTCGCTGTGCGGCAGGACCGGTGTCGAGCCGACGGTGAGGGGGGCAGCGGCTTCCCAGTGCCGTCGCGTGACCGGTTCGTGACGCTGGTGGGCCCCGTGCGCAGGACGGCTGCTCGCCTCGGCCCCGTCCCTGTCAGGGCACGATGGTCTCGCAGCCGGTGATTGCGCAATGGCAGGTGGCGCCGGGTGCGCAGAGGATGAAGCAGCCGCCGCCGTCGCAGGACCCGATCGTGCAGGTGTCGCCGTCACCGCAGTCGAGGGCACAGTCGCCACCGGGGCAGGCCGCGATAAGCAGGGTCGACGGCTCCTCGACGGTCCCGACCCGCTGGATCATGCAGCCGCCGTCCGTGCACTCGCCGACGGTGCAGTCACGTCCGCGGTGACACTGGATGACGCAGCCCGCCCCGCAGCGTTCGAGGTCACAGCTGGGGCCGTCGCAATCCATGGTGCACCCCCCGCCGCACTCCCCGAGGTGGCACCCCGCGCCGTCCGCACAGGCCAGCTGGCAGCTACCGCCGCAGGAATCGATGGTGCATCGGGTGCCCTCACCGGAGCATTCGGTGGTGCAGCCGCCCTCGCAGCTCGTGGTGCAATCCGAACCCGAGGTGCAGATCGCGTCGCACCCACCGACCTCACAGTCGAGGCCGCAGCTGCCACCGGCGCACTCGAGATCGCAGCCCGAAGTGCACCCGAGGTCGCACGAGATCCCGCTGCAGAGCTGGGAGCAGGCGCCGCTCGGGCAGTCGAAATCGCAGATCGCATCCTCCCCACAAGTGAAGTCGCACGGCGGGAGCACGGATGCGTCGCACACGAGGCTGCACGCGTTGTCTTCGCAGGTGCAGTCGGCACCCGAGCAGAAGTCAACGACGGGCGCGCCGGCGGCCCCGCCCTCCTCCGAGCCACCCGTAGCCTCTCCCGCGCCGCCACCGGATCCTGGGGCAACCCCACCGGTCGCCGGTGCGCCGGCGGAAACCCCTCCGCCCATGGGCGTGCCGCCGGTGACGCTGCCGCCCGTGGGTGCGCCGCCGGTGACGTTGCCGCCCGTGGGCGTGCCACCGGCATCCTCCCCAGCATTCCCACCGGGACTCGTCCCACCGGCGTCATCATTGCCGCGCCCGCCCGAGTCAGCGGGGTCGCCGTCTCCCCCCGACACGCGGCCTCCACAACCCAGGGGCTCTGCGACCAGAAGCAGGAGCCCGCCACAGAAGGCGATGGATCTGAGCGCCACCATGAACTCCTCGACGACGGTCTCCGGTCCCAGGAGCGAACCTACAGTAGCCGCTCCCGTCGACCAAGCCGTTCCGTCCCGCGCTCCCTCTGCCGCTGGGGCGGCGGTGTGCCCCGGCCCCGCGCGGCATCGCACCCTCGCTCATGGACACCGATCCAGGAGCAGGCTTCGTGCTCACTCGGACCTCGTCACGCAGCGGAAGGCTGGACGCTTTCTCGTAGTCCGGGTCGACCGGTTCCCAGCCTGGAAGCGATCCGGGTGCGATCGCCATCCAGCCCGGCGTCGAGAACTCTAGCAGTCCGGCTGCCGCTGGCGGGTGATCGACCCGCTCGTCGCCGCGGGGATCCAGCGCGTCGCGGCGGCGCATCGCCGGCAGGGCCGTCTCGCCAGATGGCCATGCCCGGACCTTGGCGGAGCGTCAGTTGCGGCCGGCCGGGGATAGCCCGGCTATCGTGGGCCGGGGCACCGGTCGGCCGGCTGATGATCGCCGCTTGGAGGGTGGCCTCCGGCGCGACGGCAGCGGGCGAGCGCGCGCTGCGGGGAGCGAAGCGACGGACGCGTGGTGAACATCTGCGTTCGTCCTCACGCCGTTCGAGCTTCGCGTCATGCTCGCCCGCCGATCGGACGCGCCGTCTGCGGTGGGCCGCATCCTCGTCGCCGAGGTGGCCCCCCAGAAGCGTCGTGAGGCGGGTGACTGCGAGGACCAGCCGGCGAACCCTTGCTCGGGCTACGTGCTGTGCGAGCTGACCCCCGCTCGCTGGCGTGTTCAACGGGGGAACCTGCGTCTGCGAGCATCCGTTCGGTCCCGGTGGTCGCCTCGAGCGGACCTGTGGCACGACCGCGGACGCGTGCTCGGCGACCGCGCCATCGGTTCAAAACCCGTGGCGCTCCGCGGATCTCGCTCTGGTGTGCCCGCACGGCTCGACGAGCCGCGCCTGCGAGAGCGGCGGTGGTCCCGCCGCCGAGCCCCTCTCGGCCTGCGGCCGGCGAGCTCGCACCAGCCATCCGTTGGCCGCGCCGGACCGGGTGCCGGGCTCTCGGGGGGCGGGAGATGGTCGGACGTGCCAAGCAGGCAAGCGATTCCCCCTATGCGACGAGCACGGTGGGCTGTGCGTGGTCACCCCAGGCTGACACGGCTCTTCCTCTTCACTATGCTCTTCGGCTTGGCCCGTGTGCGTGTAAGTAACCCTGGCGGCTCGGGTTGGGATTGAGGCCCATGAACTGGGACGACTTCACCGCGTTCGTCGCGATGCTCCCCAGACCCGCCGTGGCCTTCGACGGGGGTCATCGCGTGGTGGCCGTCAACACCGGTGTCCTGGCCATGTTGGGTTGCGAAGCGGCGGCCCTGCTGGGAAGGGCTAGCACGGGTCTCACCGGCGCTGGTTCCGGGTCGGCGCCGGGCGGTCAAGCAGCCTCGAGTGAGGTCTGCCGCTACGATGCGCGGGAGCGCGTCACGCTCGCCGCCAGCGACGGCACGCGCTGGACCCTCGCCGGTCCCACGAGCCGCGCCCACGTCGACGACGAGCCGGTCGTGCTCATGTTGCCGGAGGCGGCAGCGTCGACCGAGCGCGAGGAAGCACGGATCGAGGCGAGGCTGCGCGAATTCGCGATCTGCCTCTGGCAGGTCGGCGTCTTCGAGCACGACCACGTCACCGACGGCGTGTTCATCTGCCCGCGAATGCGTCAGATCTACGGTCTGGCGCCGGGCGAAAGACTCACCCTCCACACGCTCGCCGACTGCGTTGATCCGCGGGACCAAGAACGCGTGCGCGCGCAGGTCACGGCTGCGCACGACCCGGGAGGTGACGGCCAATTCGACGTGCGCCAGCGCATCTGTCGCGGCGACGGGAGTGTCCGTTGGGTCCGTTGTCGCGCGCAGACCACCTTCGGGCAAGTCGACGGGCGGCGAGGCCCCTTGGTCACGCGCGGCACGGTGATGGACGTGACCGAGTCCGAGCTGCTCGCGCAGGAGCTCCACCAGAGCGAGCATCGCGTGCAGCAGGCGATCAGGGCATCGAGAGTCGGGTTGTACGAGATCCATTTCGACCCCTCGCAAGGAAGCCAGACGCACTGGTCAGCGACCATGCGGGAGCTCCTGGGCTTCTCTGCGGATGCCGAGCCGGACTACGCGTGGTTCAGCGGCCGGATCCACCCCGACGACGCGCCAATCCTAGAGGCCGAGGTCGAGCGGGCCCACGATCCGGCGGGGAATGGCGTGACCGAAGCCGAGTATCGCTGGTGCCACCCCGATGGTTCTCTCCGGTGGTTGATGGCTCGCGGCACCACCGAGTTCGGCGAAGTTGGCGGTCAGCGCTTCCCGCTCAGCTCCATTGGCGCCATCCTCGACGTCACCGAGCGGAAGCGAGCGGACGCCGAGCGCCGCCAGCGAACCGCCATTCTGGACGTCACCCCCGACATCGTCTGGATCGCCGCCAGCGACGGCAAGCTCGACTACCTCAACCCGGCTGGCAGAGCTTTGCTGGGGATGGGTTCGGCGGAGGAGCTCTCGACCCGGAGCGCCGCCTCGGTGTACCCGCCCGCCGTGGCCGACCGCATCCTGGCCGAGGGCTTTGCCGTCGCCGCTCGGGAGGGTCTCTGGTCGGCGGAGGTCGACTTCCGTCGGCACGACGGGACCGTCGTCCCTGTGTCCCAGGTGATCATCGCGCACCGTGACCAGGATGGGACCGTCGAGCGCTTCTCGACCATCGCTCGCGATCGGTCCCGGGAGCGTGAGCTCGAGGAGCAGTTTCGCCAGGCCCACAAGATGGAGGCCGTCGGTCGCCTGGCGGGCGGCGTCGCCCACGACTTCAACAACCTCCTCTCGGCCATCACCGGCTTCACCGAGCTCGCGCAGGCGCAGCTCGAGCGGGGGCATCCCGCGATCGCGGATCTCGACCAGGTGCGCCTGGCGACGGACCGGGCGGCGTCCCTCACGCGCCAGCTGCTCGCCTTTGGTCGCAAGCAGATCCGGCAGGTCCGGGTCATGGATCTCAACGCGACGGTGCGGGAGACGTTGCCGATGCTGCAGCGGCTGGTGGACGACAGCGTCGAGATCTCGATGCAGTCGTCGTCCTCGGCGGTTAACATCAAGGCCGACCCGAATCAGATCCAACAGATCCTGCTCAACCTGGTGGTCAATGCCCGCGACGCCATGCCTCGCGGCGGTGTCGTGACAATCGAGACGCAGGACGTGACGCTCGATAGCGCGCAGGCTGGACTCAAGCTGGACGTGAAGCCAGGGCGATACGCCGTCATCGCCGTCTCGGACACAGGATCTGGCATGGATGAGGCGACCCGGGAACGGATCTTCGAGCCCTTCTTCACGACCAAGGGCGCGGGAGAGGGCACCGGGCTCGGTCTGTCCACGGTGTTTGGCATCGTGCAGCAGAGCGGGGGAAGCATCTGGGTGTACAGCGAGGTGGGTCGAGGCACGACCTTCAAGGTCTACTTTCCCAGCACGGACGAAGCCCTGTGCCTTCGCCTGGAGTCATCGAGGCCCGCGGCGCCTGGCTCCGGAGGCGTCGTGTTGCTGGTCGATGACGACGAACAGCTGCGCGACATGGTCGCCCGTGTGCTCCGCCGAGCGGGCTACACGGTCCTGAACGCCAAGACGCCCGCCGAGGCGCTCCGCTTGGCCCGGGAGCATCGGGGTGACATCGATGTGCTGCTCACCGACGTGCTCATGCCCACGATGAGCGGAAGTGAGGTCGCGAAACAGGTGCTAGAAGCACGGCCGACGACGGCCGTGCTCTACATGTCCGGATACACCGAGAACAGCATCGTGCATCAGGGCGTGCTGGACCCCGGGGTCAACTTCATCGCCAAGCCACTGACCCCATCCCAACTGCTGGAGGCGCTGCGGGAGTTGCTCGCCCGGCGCGCCGCTGCGTCGTAGCTTGATGTAGGGCCGTCGGTCCTCACCGTCGAGCGTGCAGGACAACGGCGTAGAGCTGTACGCGGTGTCCGTGCAGAACGAGCCGGACTACGCGCAGGAGTGGACCTGGTGGACCGCGGAGGAGCTCCGGACGTTCCTGGTGGACTACGGCCCATGCCGTGCGCTGAAGGGGGTACCTCCGCGCCCAAGCTCGGCGGCTCGGCTTCGGTCATCCCTCTCGCCCCAAAGCGACGTCAGCGACGTCATTGCGGCAGGCTCGCGATGACGCCCAGGAAGAGGGAGAACGAAACGCGGTCACCTCCCTGGGGCAGATCGACGCCGAGGTCGTGGATGAGCTCCAGGGTGTCGAGCAGCTGGAGATTGTAGCCGAGGTGTCCTTCGCCGAGCTTCCGGCACGACGCCGTGGGCTCGACTCCGGGCATCCAGGTCCCGTCGATCTCCAGCAGGAGCTGGTGACGCCGCGCGACGGTGACGTACCCCCCCAGCAAGGCGCCCGCGCCGAGCCGACCCGCGTCGGGCTCCAGCTCTCCCCCGACAAGCCCACTCAGGCAGCCCTTCAGGTAGAGCCCCGCGGCCGACAACTCTGGCCTGCGATCGAGGTTGAGCTCGAACCACTCGGTCAGGGCGACGGTTTCGCCGTCGTGGGCGATCGCGTAGCCGAGGTCGAGATCGAGGTGGTTCGTGTCGATCGGCGTGCCGAAGCCACCCGCCTCGAACGCCGGATCGCGGTCCTGCAGCCGGCACCGACCGGGGAGGTAGGCCGCCAGACTGAGCGAGAGGCTCGGGGTGACGCCGAACCCGGCGACGACCTCCGCGAACGGCGCCGACTCGCCACGGGGGAGCCCGAGCCCGGTCCCTCCCGCGTAAATCTCGAGATCGCTGAAGCCGGGCTCGAAGGTCTCGATCGTGTCGGCGCCGGCGGCGGGTGCCGTCCACAGCAGGAGGACCAGGAGGGCTGGGCCTCGACTGAAGCTGGTCGTGGTCGTCATCGGTCGCTCCTCCGCTCGTTTCGCCGCCGGAGCAGACGGGACGCGGGGATGAGCGGTTGCGGGGGCCGGGCGGCCCCGCAACCAGATGCCGGAGGCGGTCCAGTGAGCTTCCTCCAGGCCGCGATCAGCAGCCAGGCCGCGGCGGCGAGCACGAGGGCCAGCACCAACCAGAACTCCATGGTTACCTCAGAGGAACAATCGACCGATCTGGAACGTCAGCACAGCGATGACGTAGCCCAGGGCCGTGAGCCCCCCGAACTGGAGCAGCGCCCAGCGCCAGCTCCCCGACTCGCGGCGGGTGACGGCGACCGTCGCCATGCAGGGGGTCGCGATCAGTAGAAAGAGCATCAGCGCCAACCCAGCGTGGGGCGGATAGTCGCGGGCCAGCGCGGCGCGCAGCGGGACCGACTCCTCGTCGATCTCGCCGAGGGCGTACACGATGCCGAGCTGAGCGACGAAGACCTCCTTGGCCGCGAACGCCCCGACCAGCCCGACACCGACCTTCCAGTCCAGGCCCATGGGCGCGAGCGCGGGCTCCATCCACCGTCCCAGGCGGCCGGCGAAGGAGTGCTCGAGATCCCGGGCCGTTTGCCGTTGCTCGGCCGCCGGTGCGATCACCGTCGGGGCCACGGCGGGCTCCGCGGCCTTCGGGTAGGCGGTGATGAACCACATCACGATCGAGATGGCGAGGATGACCGTGCCTGCCTTCTGCAGATAGAGCCAGGCGCGCTCCATCATCTTGGTCAGGACGGCACGCAATGTTGGCCAGCGGTAGGGAGGCAGCTCCATCACGAAGGGCGCCTCGGCGCCGCGCAGGACCGTGCTCCGGAGCAGGAGCGCCAGCGTGAGGGCCAGCGCCACGCCGAAGAGGTAGATGAACCACAGCATGGGTGCGCGCCACGCCGGCGCGAAGAAAGCAGGCACGAGCAGCATCCAGATCGGCAGGCGCGCGCCACAGGACATGAGCGGGAGGACCAGGATCGTGGCCAGACGATCCCGCTCGTTCTCGAGGGTGCGGGTGGCCATGATGCCGGGGATCGAGCACCCGAAGCCGGTGACCATGGGCACGAAGCTCCGACCGTGGAGCCCGAAGCGACAGAGCAGGCGGTCCACGAGGAACGCACCGCGGGCCATGTACCCGGTGTCCTCCAGCAGGGCGAGGCCGAGGAACAGGAGGAGGATGTTGGGCAGGAAGACCACCACGCCGCCGACGCCACCGATGACGCCATCGACCAGCAGCGACTTCAGGGGAGAGTCGCTCCCCGGGGGCCAGGCTCCACCGATGAGGTCTCCGAGCGCGCCGAACCCCAGATCGATCCACTGCATGGGGACGTCGCCGACGGTGAAGGTCAGCCAGAACACGGCATACATGGCGGCGAGGAACAGCACCAGGCCGAGGCGAGGGTGCACCAGTACCGTGTCGATCCGATCGGACACCGCGCGCGCGTTGGCGTGCGCTGGGCGCTGCACGACCCCGCTCAGCAGGTCATCGACGAAGGCCGAGTAGCGTTCGGCGACGTACAAGGTGGCGTCCACGCCGGTGTCCGCCTCCAGTTGCTCGCGCTCCCGATCCGCCAGGCGAAGCGCGTGATGCCCCGCCGGGCCCTCAGCCTTCACAAGCGCCACGGTGTCCGCGTCTCGCACTAGCAGGCGGTCGGCGAACCAGGTCCCGAGTGTGGTCGGGAGTCGCGTCTCGGACAGCGCGCCGGCGATCCGCTCTACGGCCAGCCGCGCGCGCTCGCCTAGCGCGAGTCGCGGTTCTCTCGCTGGCGTCGAGGCGGCTTGCTGCAAGGCATCGCGCAACTCCGCCACGCCGCGCTGGCGATGCCCCACGGTGAGGATGACGGGGACGCCGAGCCGCTGCTGGAGTCGCTCGAGATCCAGGCGCTGACCTGCTCGCTTCGCCTCGTCTGCCAGGTTCAGGCAGAGCACGAGCCGCTTGGGGAGCTGCAGCAGCTGGGCCAGAAGGACGAGGCTGCGCCTCAGGTTCGTCGCGTCGGCGACCACGACGACGACGTCACCCTCAGCCCGCAACAGCTCGCGCCGCGCGACCCGCTCCTCCGGGGAGTACGATCCGAGGCTGAAGGTGCCGGGCAGATCGACGACGACGACGCGCTGCTCCCCGAACCGGATCCGGCCCTCGCGCTTCTCGACGGTGACCCCGGGGTAATTGCCGACCTGCTGACGCGCGCCGGTGAGCGCGTTGAAGAGCGTGGACTTACCCGTGTTGGGGTTGCCCGCTAGCAGGACTCGAGGTGGTCGGGGATCGGACATGGTGGCGCGGCGCGCACAACCGGCTCCCCAGCGCCCCACCAGGGGCGCGGCGCTGAGAGACGCTGGGTGACCGGGGAGGGTCACGGTGACGAGGAGGCTCAGAAGAGCGGCGTCACGAGGACGCGACTCGCTTCCGACCGGCGGAGCGACAGCTGCGAGCCGTCGAGCCCCAGCCAGAGGGGGCCTGCCGCCGGAGCCACCCGAATCAAGCGGATGGTCCGACCCGGGAGCAAGCCCATGTCGAGCAGTCGCTGGCGGATCGCTCCGTCGCCCGCGATCGCGTCCACCCGCGCCCGGTGCCCCACGGGGAGCCGTTCGAGCGACAGGGATTGGGAAGGGAGCAGCTGGGTCACGCGCGAGGCCTCCTCGAACCGCGGTTGATAATGATAATCGCTTTCAGTAGGCGCAAGCAATTTGGATAAAGGTAACGTTAGGTAACAAACACCTGGCGGTCAGTCGCCCTCGGTCCGCGCCCGCGTCGCTGGCGGCACCCTGGGCAACGGCCGGCAGGTCGCTGCCGGCGGCGATCGGGTGACCGGCGGCCACCTTCAGCTGCTCCGCGCGCACCCACGGCCGGCCGGGCTGGCTTCCTCCGATCGATCCGGGCCGTTGGGGTCTTGACCGACCACGGTCGGAGTGGTGGTCCACCTCGGTCGGAAGGGTGGACCAGGGGCGCTGAAGGCGCGGATCACGGTCGTTTGCGGGCCGGGTGCTCTGAGTGTTTCGTCGGTGCTCGCGGCATCGACCGCTCGGAATGGCCATCGACGAAGCACGGCGGAACGAAGCTCGGAGCGGCGTGCCCGGCATCAGCGGCCCGGCCTCGGGTGGGACGGCGGGGCGTCGCTGGCGACCGGAGGAGCATCTGCGGGCAGCAGCGCATCGACCGGCGGAACAGTACCCCGGGGGCGTGTTGACGGGCGGTTCGCCAGCGGCTGGAAGCCCAGCGGGCGGGGCCGTGGGCGCGGGTGGAACGATGGGATCCGTCGCCGGCAGCATTGCCAGCGGGGCACTGTCCATTGCGGGATGGCGGTTCGAGGGGGAAGCTGCCGCGTACGGCGCTGCGGCGGTCCAAAGCGGATCGGTGCTGTGGGGCTCGGCAGGGGGGGCGCTGGAGGCGAGGCGCTCGGGGCGGGGATCTGGTCCGACGAGAGCACGACGCTCACGGTCACGAGTGGGGGGCTCGGCATCGTCCATTGGATCTACGAAGCAACTGGCGAACAGCTGAACTGTGCGCAGCTGGAGTTGCTCGGTCACCGGGCGTTGATCGACCCGCTCCAAGTGGAGAGCCCAGTGTGACTTGCCCCACTTTTCGGTGGCCGTCCTCGCCGCGAGCGGGGCTACAGTGTCGTATGCGGTGACCTGTCCGGAGTGCACTTCCTATCCGCACCTCAGCTTCGCCGCCATTGGGCCCGTGCGGGACACCTTCGGCTTCGCAAATCGCGCCCCTTTCGTCGCAATTGGAGGGGCTCCGGTCAACAAGGTCTGTTATCTATCGCCGTGAACCCGCCCTGCCCGTCGGCGGCACGGCTCGTCCTTGTTCCGCGTGCACACGCGATTCCAGACGCGGCGGCGCGCCGCAGCGGTCGCATCGGACCCGTCACTGACCTCGTCGAAGCGATGCCGCATCGGCCCCTCCCGCTCACCGAGCCGCCGGGCGTGGCGGTGCCCGACCGAGGGATGGGGCGGCCGCGGCGCGTGCTGCTCGTCTGTCCGCCGTTCCAGCACCTCACGCTGGCGTCGCTCAGCGTGCCGCTGCTCGGGACGGTGCTGCGGCGCGAGGGGCTCGAGTGCGAGGAGGCGCACCTGCAGTTCGAGCTCGCGCGGCGGCTCGGCCGGGAGCGGTACGCGCTCATCACCACCGGCTCGCGCGGCCTCGTCGCCGAGCTGCTATTTGCAGAGGGGTTGCACGGTCCGCTGTCGGACGCGGCGCTCGCCGTAGAGCTCGAGGAGCTGGTGGGACCCCCAGCGGAGCGGGAGCGGCTGCGCGCGGCGTTGGTCGCGGCCTGTCTGGAGCGGGTGGCCGCGACGCGGCCGGACCTGGTCGGACTGACCACCTCCTTGAACCAGCTCCTCCCGGCGCTGTTCCTGGCCCGCGCGATCAAGGCGCACGCGCCGGGCGTGCGGATCGTCCTCGGCGGGTCGGCCTGCGCGACGCCGATGGGCGGAGCGCTCCTCGCCGCCTACCCGGAGGTCGACTGGGTGGTGAGCGGCTGGGGCGAGCCCGCGCTGCTCGCGCTCGCGCGCGGCGAGGATCCCCCGGCGCGGCTGATCGAGAGCCACGCGCCGGTCGACCTCGACGCGGCTCCGGTGCCCGATTTCGGCGCCTACCTCCGTGACGCTGGCGAACTCGCCGCGGAGCCCCGCCTCCTGCTCGCGTTCGAGGCGTCGCGCGGCTGCTGGTGGGGCATGCGGCATCAGTGCGCGTTCTGCGGCCTCAACGGCGTCGAGCGCACCTTCACCTGCAAATCGAGCGCGCGCGTCCTCGGCGAGATCCGGGAGCTCTACCGCGCTCACTGTCGGGATCTGTTCGCCACCGACACCATCCTCGCCCTCGACCACCTCCGCAGCGTCCTCCCCGAGCTCGCGGCCGACGCCGAGGGGCCGCGCCTCTTCTTCGAGGTCAAGGCCAACCTGAAGGAGGCGGACGTGCGGGCGCTGCGGCGGGCGCGGGTGGTCGGCATCCAGCCCGGCATCGAGAGTCTGAGCACGCGCCTGCTCGTGCTCCTCAACAAGGGGATCGACGCCATCCACAACGTAGCGCTGCTCAAGGCGTGCCGCGAGCAGGGGCTCGCCGTCGCCTGGAACCTGCTCTACGGGATCCCGGGGGAGACGCCCGCGGACTACGCCTTGCAGGTCGCGCTGATGGAGCGCATCCCGCACCTCATGCCCCCGGACTCGCTCCACCCGGTGCGCATCGATCGCTACAGCCCGTACTTCGAGCGGTACCGGGAGCACGGCTGGGAGCGGCTCGAGCCGCTCCCCGAGTATCGTGCCCTCTTCCCAACGCTGGACGAGGAGGCCTTGGCGAAGGTGGCCTACCACTTCTGCGGGAGCGGGGGCCCGAGCCCGGCGGCGTACCTCCACGAGCTGCAGGTCGGGGTCGCAGAGTGGCGGCGCCGCCACCGGCGGGGCGACGGACTGTTCCTGGACGCCGAGCGGGGCCTCTTCCGCAACCAGGGGGAGCAGGTCGCGCGGTTCGAGCTGACCGCCGGCTTGGCGCGGCTGCTCGAGCTGACACATCAGGTCGCGCCGGTCGCGCGGGTCGTCGAGCGGGCGGGCTGCCACCCGCGGGTGATCGACCAGCTCGTCACCGCGGGCATCCTGCACGTGGAGGGCGCGCGCGTGATCAACCTCGCCGTGCGTTGCCCCCGCCCGGAGTGAGCGACCGCGAGGGCGCCCATCGGTTCGCCGACCACGTCGGCGCCCAAGAAAGGAACGCCCCCTCGCCGGGCGAGGGGGCGTCTCTCGGGGCGCTTCTGGCGAGAGCTGCCGCGGGCTGGCTGCGCTGGCTCGCGCAGCTCCCGCGGCGCTCGGACCGTCTGCCGCTCTAGCCCTGCCAGTTGACCGTGGCCCAGCCACGGCCGGGGACGGTGAACTGCAGGTTCTGCCCGCCGACCGACAGGGTCATCTGAGACGCCTGCTGGTTCTCGTTGAAGATGATGGTGACGATGCTGCCGTCCGGGTTGCGGAAGGCGAGGGCATTGCCGCCCTGGGTGCCGACGCGAACGGCGCCGACATCCACGTACTGCCCGATGTGGCGGAACACGTAGTAGGCCGGCGTCACCTCCAATTGGCCATTGTCCACGGCCAGCAGGGCGTTCTGCGGCCAAACCCGCGTCGTGTCGAGGTTCGCGCCCACCGCGTCCAGCACCAGGTTCCAGGCGTTGTAGATGTGGACACCCGCCTCGAGCCACGTCTTGATGAGATCCCAGCTCTCCTCGCCGTAGGCGTGGTTGTTGGGCGCCGCGTCGGGCAGGAAGTTGTCGCGGTTGGCGTCCTGTCGGCTGGTGGCTCGCGCGCTGAGCCAGGGGTAGTTGCCGCACTGGTGCTCCGAGCACATCGCCAGCTTGCCGGCGCTGACGACCGTCTGCACCAGGTTGACGTTGTTCCACTGCAGCCCCACGCCCGTGATGTGCTGTCCCGCCTTCGCCTGCGCGTCGCTCCAGTAGTCGGCTGCGGTGGCATCATTGGACAGCGTGCCGAACCAGATCTTGGTGCTCAGTCCCGCCTCCTGGATCGCCGGCACGAGGTAGTCGGCGACGAAGGTGCCGAGGTACGATTGCCCGTTGATCGCGGTTTCGTCGAGATCACGGTACATTCCCCAGCCGCAGGTCGGATAGTGCTGGGTGTACCCGGGCTCGTTCTGGGGCTGAACATGGTCGATCGGGATGCCCTCGGCCTCGTAGGCCTGGACGAAGCGCACCTGGTAGAGGGCGTTGGCCGCGAGCATCTCCGGGGTGTTGGTCATCACGCCCCCGTCGTAGCCAGTACCGCCGGCGGGGGAGGAGGACTTCATCCACGTGGGGGGCGTCCAGGGGCTGGCCCAGAAGCGCATGTCGGGCTTCACGGCCTGCGCCGCCTTGATGTACGGGATGAGGCCGTACTGGGCGTTCTTGTCGCGCTCGATGGAGAAGTTCGCCATCGTCACATCGCCCGTCGACTCGTTCAGCGTGTAGCGCTCCATCGCGTAGTCACTGGCGCCGATCGGGATCCGCCCCCAGTCGAAGCCGATCCCGTCCTGCCCGTCGAACAGCAAGCGGATGGCGCGGTCCCGGTCGCCCGCCGAGAGGGTCTGGAGGGCCGACCAGCCTCTCTCGTTGAAGGTGCCGCCGAGGCCGTGCCACTCCTGGAACGTCTGGCTCTCGTTGACCGTGATCGTGGCCGCGCCACCGCCCACGGTCACCTCTCCCTCGACCCAGTAGGTCTGAGCGCTGCCGGGCCCCGAGGTGATGAGCGTGGGCTCCGGCTCCGGCGGAGTGCCGCCGGTACCGTCACCGCCGGTTGCGTCGCCACCCGTGCCGCCACCGCCCATCGCGGCGCCGCCGTCTCCGCCAGTCCCCGGGTCACCACCCGTGCCGGGGTCGCCGCCGGTACCAGGAACGCCGCCCGTGCCGGGCACCCCACCGGTACCGGGCACTCCGCCGGTACCGGGCACTCCACCACTGGGTCCGCCACCGGTGCCGGGGAGCCCACCGGTGCCGGGGACCCCGCCCGTGCCCGGACCACCTCCCGTGCCGGGCAGGCCGCCCCCGGTGGCGGGGGTGCCACCGGAGGTGGAGATGCCACCGGTTGCGGGCAGGCCGCCCGTGCCCATCCCGCTCGCCCCGCCGGTCATGCCGCCGCCGGTGCCGACTCCGCCCGTGGGCGCCCCACCGCTGCCGGTCGCCCCACCCGTGGTGCCGCCGCCCAGCCCCGCGCCCCCGGCGTTGGCGTCGCCCCCGTCTTCCGGGCCGCAGGCAGCGCCGAGGAGTCCTAGTCCGAGGGTGGTGAAAATCAGAAATCGAGCCTTCATGATCCTTATTCGCCTTCTTGAAAGGGTTTGACTTTGGGGGCGCGCGTACTCGCCGCTGGCGGCGGGCGGGCGCCAGCACGCCCAACCGACCCTATTCCTCAAGCCAGCCCACGTAATCCATCCGACCCGACCCTGGCCCCGCAGTAGTAGCGCAAATTCCTTTCCCGCCAGAGCGACGAGCGCGCCCAGACGCCCTGGCCCTCTGGCCAGGCCTCGGGATCCGTCCCGTCAGATGCCCGAGCTGCAGTGGTGACGGAATTTCGGCGAAGGTCCGGCGGGCCTCCGTCCCGCCGCCCGCCTCCGTCATCCCCCCCGGGCGACGCCCTGCGCGAGCCGAGTTCGCGCTCACCGGCGTTGCGCTTCCACGGTGCTGCCGATGCCTAGAGCGCCGATCAGGTTGCCAACGGCAACAGCGCCGCTGAAGACGCACCCCCTCAGGGCGAGGGCACGTCTTCAGCGGCGCCTGTGGCGAGATCTGCTCCCGGTTCGGCGCTCTAGTTCGTTGATTCTTCGCGGCAATCCACCTGATTGCTGCTCTGGCGGCCCCGTCCCTCCACGCTGTGCGCACCGGATCCGGAGTCGATCCTCGGCTGGAAGCCGGTGCCGTTGCCCGCGGTCGCCGAGCCGGTCTCTCCCAACGGCGGGGGTCAGTGGGTGTCGAGCCACTCGCGGCCGACGAAAGGGTGCGTGGAGATCCTGCCGGGCTTCAACGCGAAACCCCGGCGACTCGTCGGCAACTCGACGATCAACGCCCCAGAGGTGATGCCGGCCGTGTTCAGACCCGAACGCCCCGACCGCCTCTCTCGAGAGCCGTCAAAGTGATGGCGTCGCTCACGCATTCCGACGGCCGGAGCGCTGCGGAAGCTCCGGTGTGGCCGGCGGCGAAGGTGGCCGAAGCACGAGGCGGACGTCCTCGCCGATGACGTTCACCGTGCCTCGGCTACTTCCCGCAGACCCAGGCGACGTCCTCGACGATCCACTGGTCGTCGCCGCAGGAGGCTGCGCTGATGGCGATCTCGCTCGAGGCGGAGCGCGCCACGCGCAAGCGTCGACGACCGTCGCTGACCCTGCCGCTGCGGCTCTCGCCGCAGACGAGGCGCCAGGACACGGTGCAGCTGACGGCGAGATCGCAGGAGTTGTCGATGGTGTAGGCCATGTCGGGCTCGGTTCTAGCCAACTCGAATCTCACGCAGTCGCCGACGCTGGTGTTCTCGGCGATCGCGGCCGGCACGACCCCGTCCGGGGCGAGGGCGAAGGCAAAGGTGGCGAGGCAGGCGACGAGCGGGTGGCGAGGACGCAGCATGGGCGACTCCCTTCTCCATGGGCCGGCGGATCCGCGGCCGAGTCCGGGGTCGGAGCGGCCTCCCCGCGCAACTCACACGGCAGGAAGGAGCGACCCGCGGTCCCCGTGGCAGCGGCGCCGAACGTCGGGAGAGACAGCGTCGCCTCGTGACAAGTTCCCGGGGCGCCCGACGCATGCCCCAAGAGCGGGGGATCCCGTCGTGCTGCCGGTACGGGGCCCGCCCCAGTGCGCGGGGCCGCCGGTGGCCGGCTTCGGGGGAGAGCTCAGCGTCGAGGGCCGCCTCGGCAAGGGAGCGCGGTCCGTCGCCTGCCCACCCGCGACCGCGATCGGACAGGAACACCGGTCGTCGCTACCCGGCCCCGTCTCCGCCCCGGTCGTCGCCATCCGCGGGAGGAGCCCGCTGGTGGACGACGAGTCGCAGGTTCGCGGCCTTCTCCAGCGGTTGCTCGAACCGGCACCCGACCGTTCACGCCTTCGGGCGCCGAGTGCCAGTCGGTTCTGGAGCGGGACTTGACCTTCGATCGGGTCCTTCGGAATTCGATGATCGCCAAAGATGCCCAGAATGGATCCTCGCTCTTGGTGGACCGGGCATGACCCGCTGCTCGCATCGCGGGTGGTGTTCATGACCGGCTGCGCCTTCACTCCCAGAGCCCTGGAGTGCCCGGCGCGCTTCCAGAACCTGCGGCGCGGCAAGCGGTGCGGCCACCACCCGGCAAGCGGAGCCGTCGAAGCACGGGTGTCGCGTGGGCAAGCCACTGTCTGCCAGTACGGCCGGGGACGCCCGGCCTCCTTCGGCCGCGTGTTGCCGCCACGCTCCCCTCGGTCGTCCAGCTCTTGACGATTGTTGCATCCGCACCGTGCGAAATTTCTCATCCCCCGGTCCCCGCGAAATCGACGGAAGCTTGCCACCGCTCCCGCTCACCCATGGCGACCTCCCTGGGACACTCCGCTGGAGCTCAGCAATGCTCCCATTGGGGGCGCAGGCGCCCGAAGGCGGCCGCACGATCCTGGTCCCTTCGCCCTTCTCCGATGAGCGTTCGCGGGCGTGGTGGGCTCGGGCCATGAGATCGAAGCGGCTGTCGATCTTGCTGAGCGCTCCCGCCTCCGACGGAGCCCATTCAGTCAGAGCCATCGTCGTGGCAGCGGTATCGAAGTAATCAACCGGAATCACAAACGTGATCAATCACTACCCGGTGGGGAATTCAGCCAGGCGTTTCCCGGCTCGCCCCGTTGCCAAATCCCCGCCCTTGCATTCTCAGGAGACTCCATGAAGACCACGTTGACGTGCGCCGTTTCACTTCTCGGTCTGGCCGGGCTCATTGGCTGCAGTGAGACAGACGGCAACTCCGACGTCCCCGGAGCCGGCGGCGCGTCGATGGGCGGGAGCCCAGTCACGGGTGGAGCCGCCCCTCAGACGGGCGGGGCCTGGGGTACCGGCGGGGCGAGCGGTAGCGGCGGTCTGAGCGCGACCGGCGGCTTGAGCGCGACCGGTGGCTCGAGCGCGACCGGTGGCTCGAGCGCGACCGGCGGCTCGAGCGCGACCGGCGGTCTGAGCGCGACCGGCGGCTCGAGCGCGACCGGCGGCTCGAGCGCGACCGGTGGCTCGAGCGCGACCGGCGGCTCGAGCGCGACCGGTGGCCTGAGCGCGACTGGTGGCCTGAGCGCGACCGGCGGGTTCGGGGGTGCGACGGGTGGCGTGGGTGGCGCGACCGGCGGGTTCGGGGGTGCGACCGGCGGCGTCGGTGGCGCGACCGGCGGTGTCGGTGGCGCGACCGGCGGCGTGGGTGGCGCCACCGGCGGCGTGGGTGGCGCCACCGGTGGGGAGAGCGCGACCGGTGGGGAGAGCGCGACCGGCGGGGTTGGCGGCGAGGTCGTGTGTGACCTGCCTGAGTTGCCCGCTGCCAGTAGTCTGCCCGATCTGGGCATAAAACTGCCTGACCCGTTCACGTTCTATGACGGAACCAAGGTCACCACGAAGGCCCAGTGGGAGTGCCGACGCCAGGAGATCCTGGCGATGGCAGCCAAGTACCTGTACGGCCCGATCCCCGGCGACTGTGATGAGGTGTCCGGAACCGTCAGCGGAGGCAACGTCTCGATCAGTTGCACCGTCGGTGGCAGCACGCAGAGCTTCTCCGCCAGCATCAGTGGATCTGGCGAGGCCATCGCTCTCGATTTGACGTCCGGAATCTTTCCCTCGAGCAAGAAAACGCTATCTCTGGGGAGTGGCAATGACGCCAAGATCAAGACTCTCTATGGTCTGTCCGAGCTCAACCCCAACATCGCCAACGGTTGGATGATCAATCGCGTGATGGATGTCCTGGAGCAGAACCCGGGCAGCGGGCACGATCCTACGAAGATCGTCGTCTCGGGATGCTCCGGATGTGGGAAGGGGGCCTTCCTCGCCGGTGTCTTCAGCCGCGCTCCCGTGGTCGTGATCGTCGAATCGGGGGGTGGCGGTGGCACCAGCTGGCGGATGACCGAGTGGTACCGGCACGGTGCCGGCAAGTCGAGCTGGCAGTGCGGCGATCCGCCGCAGGGGATCGACAACCTGGAGAACGACGGGATCTGCGGACCGTGGGTGACCGGCGCGGCGTCCTCGTTCCGGTCCAATCCCTCGACCGTCAACAACCTGCCGTTCGATCAGCACCTGCTCTTGGCCACCATCGCTCCCCGGTACTTGGTGCACTTCACCAACAACAACGGCCCGAACTCGTGGTGTCACCTGGCCGGAACGAGCGAGGCGCTCGCTTCATGGGCAGCACATTCGGTCTACGAAGCCCTCGGGGTTCCGGAGAACCACGCCTTCGAGGTCTACAATGGCGGGCACTGCAGTGTGGGTGATACCGGCATTGCGGCCACCATGTTCGACCGTGCGATCAACGGCAACACGAGTGCAGCCAGCGGCGGCGTCTTCATTCAGGATAGCCGCGTCCAGATGCCGGTCGGCGAGTGGCCCGACATGTGGATCGACTGGGACATGGAGACGGTACTCCAGTAGCCTCGCCCGCGGGGTGTGGGAGCGTCCGCGCTTGACGCGGACGCTCGCTTCGGGTCGGTCCCGCCGGGCGCGGGCGAGGTCGCGGGGGCGCGCGTTGCTGGTTGAGGCCGTGGGTTCTGGGTCGGAAGTGCGGCGGCAGGTTGGTGGCGTCGCCGCGAGTGGGGGAGGCCCGGCAGGTGTTTCTCGGCCGAGTGACGATGGCCTGGGGTTTCATCCGGCCGCGCCCCGGCGGCCCAATCCGGCACGCCGGAGCGTCAGAGATCCACCGCGCTGCCGATGTGGCGGCGCAGGGCGATGAACTGGGCGCTCACCGAATAGCGGAGGAGGTGCTCGATGCGGTCGTTCGAGGTCAGCGTGACGGAGGCGTCGGGGGAGTTCCTGATCTCGCCGATGGCCGTCGCCAGGTCGTTGCCCATCAGCAGGCCCACGCGATCCGCAGTGAGATCCACGGCCGTCACCCAGCGCTTCAGGTCGAGCGCACCGCCCTCGAGGAGCCGCGGCACCACCTCCTTGGCGAGGTAGCGCCGAGACTCGTCTGCCAGGCCGCGCTCCAGCGCCTCGCGCGGCGCCCGCGCCAGGGCCTCGAGGTCGGCCGGGACGCGGATCTTCGGGGACACCAGCGCTAGCGTCGCGAAGAGCCAGGCCTTGAGCTCGGTGCCGGTGGGGATCAGGTGCCGGACGTAGAAGCCCGGGCGGAAATAGGTGACGAGGCGCCCGGTGATGAAGCCGGTGCGTTGGTCGAGCGTCTGCTGCGCGAGCGCGGTGCGGCCGAGGACCAGCGATGGCGTGGTGGCGTGCAGAAAGGAAACCAGCCCGGGATCGTTCGAGTTCTGGTAGAGCGGCGGCTGCTCGATACCGAGCACCTCGGCGGCGTAGTGCAGGCTCTGGGCCACCAGGGTGCCGTCGCGCTGGGGGTCGACGCGGTGCTCGTCGACGTAGCCAAGCTCGGGCGCGGGGCGTGCGCAGACGCTGGCGATCGAGGGCTGGATCACGGTGAAGAGCAGGGTCAAGAGCTGCGCCACGTCCGGGTGGGTGACGCTCGCCGCCCACACGTCGTCATCGAGCCGGGCCTGGGCCACCGTCGGCCCCTGGGCGCGCATACGGGCGAAGAAGGCCTGCTCCTCGGGCAGCGCCTGCCCGATCGCACTGAGCGCCTGGCAACAGCACCAGGTGGCGTCGCCCCACTTGACGGCCGTAAACAGGTGCCGGAGGGCGCGGTAGGTCGCGGCGTCGAGCGGCGCCTGCTCCAGGATGGCGGCGTAGGTGGCGAGCGCCTGATCGAAATAGCGCCCCGGGTCGGCGGCGTAGAGGGCTGCGAGCTTCGCCCGGCGGTCCAGGTCGTGCGGGGCCAGCTCGAGCGCCGACTCGGCGATGGCGACCGCCTGGTCGTGGCGCTGGAAGACCTCGAAGTAGAGGTCCCCGAGCTCGTCCATCGCCGTGAGGGCGGTGGGGTGGTCGCCCGCCTCGACCGCGAAGCGGATGCGGTCCTTGAGGAGGTTCTTCACGGCCTCGTGGTTGCCGATCTGGCGTGCCTGCCGCAGCGCCTCGTTCCGGGCGTCCTCGAAGGTGGGATCGTATTCGAGCGCCTGCTGGAGGAGCTCGGAGGCCTGGGTCGGATCGTGCATCTCGCGCGACGAGATCATCGCCGCGGTGTGCAAGTACTTCGCCTTCTGTCGCGGCTCGTCGACGAGCTCGGAGATCTTGAGGATGACCTTGGTGAGCTTGCGCCAGTCCTTCTCCTCGCTGTAAAGCTGCATGAGCTTGGCGAGGATCTTGCGATCGTCCCGCCGCTCGGAGAGCGCGAGCAGGTAGTGCCGAGCCGCGCGGTTGGTGTCACGGAGCGCCCCACTCGCAAGGTCTCCCATGCGGATCAGGAGCTCCACGTGCTCGTCCCCGTCCTCGAGATCGAGCAGGCGCCCCATCGCCTCGTAGGCCGCTTCCCCGTGGCCCTCGGCCAGCCGGAGCTCGACCAGGCCGCGCAGCGGGAGCGGAGAGCTCGGGTCGAGCTCGGCTGCGGCGTTGAGCCAGCGATCCGCCTCGTCGTGCTGGCGGAACTTGCGCGCCGAATCGCCGACCCGGCAGGTCGCTAGGAAGCGTTGCTCACCGGTGAGTTCGGCGTCGAAACGGTTCAAGAGGTCGCGGTACCGTTCGTAAGCGTCGAGGGCGTCTCCCTGGCTGAAGGTCAGGTCGGCCACGCGTAGGGCCACGTCGGAGTCGTCCGGTGCGAGCTGGAGCAGCCCCTCGCCGACCTCGAGCGCCCGCGGTGCCTGGTCGCTGCGCTGCAGGGCGTCCATGCAGCACAGGTGGATGCGGACGTTCTCCGCGGGCTCGAAGACGGCCCTGCCGCCGAGCGCGCGCTCGTAGTGCTTGGCTGCGGTGAGGAACTGGTCGTCCGCGAAGGCGAGGTCGCCGAGCACGACGATGGCGGTGAGGTTGCCGGGGTCGTACTCGAGCGCGCGCCGCGCGAGGGCGTCGGCGCGTAGGTCCTCGCGCAGGCCGTCGAGCAGCACGCGCGCCATCTCGCCGCAGATCTTGCCCTTGGCGGCGGGCCCGTCAGCGAGCTCCAGCTCACGCTCCATGAGCTCGACCGCGACCTGGAAGCGCCGACGGCGGACGTAGCCCTGCCGGAGCGCTGCCAGGAGATTCCGGTCGCCGGGCTCAGCGTCGCAGGCGGCCTTGTAGCGCTCGATGGCGCCGTCGCCGTCGCCGAGGGCCTCGAGCAGCTTGGCGGCGCGGAGCTGCTGCGCGGCGCGCTCGGCCGAGGTGGTCGCCTCGGCGACCAGCGTGTCCACCGCCTCCAGCGCCCGTCGCACCTCTCCCTGTTCCGCCCAGAGCTGGATCAGAGCGTCGAGCGCCATCTCGTTGGCGGGCTCCACCTTCAGCACGGCCTCGTACGACTCGATGGCGCGCTCGGGCACCTTGAGGTGGGTGCCGAAGAGCTCGCCCATCTGCAGCCCCATCGCCACCCGGCGGTGCCGATCGGTCAAGACGTCCATGTGCCGCTCGTAGACGACGACGAGGTCTCGCCAGCGCTTCAGCGCCCGCAGGTTGCGCGCCAGGCCGGAGAGGGCGTTGTCGTTGGTCGGCTCGAGCTCGAGGATGGTTTCTCGTGCCTCGATCGCCTGCAGGTGGTCGATGAACTCGTTCTCGTGCAGGTCCCCGATCCGCTCCAGGAGCGTGACGCGGTCACGCGCCGTCTTGGCCAGGTCGAGCTCCGTGCCGAGGACCTCGAGCAGGCGGGAGTGTCGGTGCAGGCGGACGCAGCAGCGGTCGAGGCCCTTGAGTGCCTCGGCGTGCGTCGGGGCCTCGGCGAGGACGTCCTCGTAGCGACGGGCGGCCAGCTCGAGGTCGTCGAGCTGCTCCTCGTAGGCGCGCGCGGCGTTGCAGAGGGCGCTGTGACGCTCGTCGCCGGAGAGAGCGGCCGCGCGCTGCTCGAGCGTCTCGGCGAAATGGCGCGCGTCACCGCTCAGCTCGAAGACCTTGGCTAGCGACTGCGCTGCCCGCTCGTGGCTCGGGTCTTCAGCCAGCACCCGCTCGTAGAGGGCGCGGGCGAGGGCCGGCTCGCTCAGCTGCTCGAGCAGGATGTCGCCCGCTTCGGTGCGCAGGTCACGGGCGCGCGCGGGGTTCGCGCAAACGTCGGCATGCGCGGTGAGCACCGTGCCGAGTTCGACCCACTGCTGCGCCATCCGGTAGATCTTCGCCAGCGCCTCGAGGGCGTCGGTGTTGCGGGGGTCCTCGGCGATGGTCGCCTCGTACATCTGGACGGCCAGGTCCGGGCGGGCGACCTTGTCCGCATACCAGCGCCCGAGCTGCACCCAGAGGGCGCGCTTGCGCCGTGGATCGGCCTGCTCTTGGAGGGCGCCGACGCAGGTGCCGAGCACCTCCGACCAGGCCTCCTCGGAGTTGCCCGCTAGCCGCTCCGTCTCGCGCGCGAGCGCGGTCTTGGTCGGGTCCTCGCAGAAGGCGGAGACGTAGGCGACGAGGGCCTGGGCCTTGTCGTCGAGGTCCTTGGCGTACACGCGCCCGATCTCGGCCAGGATCTCGGCTCGGTCCGCGCCGGGGCTGACCTCCTGGCTCCGGTTGAGGAGCGATTCGATGAGCTCCTCGTGCTTGCCCTGGGCGCGCTGCAGGCGGCTCAGGATCTTGATCGCCTCGGTATCGCTGGGGTCCCCCTCGAGCAACCCCGTTACCAGGCCCTCGGCGGCAGGCAGGTCACGTGCCGTGATCTCGTAGAGGCGGATGGCGCGGAGCAGGAGGCGGCGGCGGTGGGCGCGCGCGTGCGGGTCGGGCGAGTACGCGAGCTGGTCCGCGGCCATCGCAAGCGCTTCCGCGATCCGCGTGGGGGGGGCACCGTCGTCGATCGCCGCCTCGAGCGTCGCGGTGGCGTCCTCGTCGGGGTAACGGAAGAACTCGGCGATCCGCGCGTCCAGGTCCTCGTCGCTGATGAGGTTGGACGCGAGCGGGGCGCGCAGGGGGACTGCATCCAGCGCGGCGGCCACGTCCATGGCGTCGGCCGGACGCTGCCGGGGATCCTTGGCCATCAGCGAGCGCACCAGGAGCTCGAGCGCATCGCTCACCCAGCCGTGGGGCGCCATGCGCGCGAGCGACGGCGGCTCCCGGGTGAGGTGGCCGAGGATCGTCTGTGCCGTCGAGCCCTCGGCGAAGGGCGCCGAGCCCGTGATCACATGGTGGACGAGGGCGCCGAAGGCGTAGAGGTCGGCGCGCCCGTCGAAGGGTCCCCCGAGGAGCTGCTCGGGCGCGGCGAAGGCGGCCGGGGCGAGCGTGGAGAGCCGATCACTTTGCGGTAGAGTCACCGGCGAGCCGAGCCGCAGGCGGTAAGTGCCCGCGTCGAGCAGGACGACCGAGCGCAAGCCCGCGCCGGGCGATACCAGCAGCACGTTGCCGGCATGCAGGGCGCCGTGCACCAGGCGATGGGTGTGCAGCTCCGAGAGCGCCTCGAGGATCGAGGCGAGCATCGGGCGGGCCTCCGACAGGGGCAGGGGGCCCGTGCGCGCGAGCCACTCGGCCAGCGTCTCGCCCTCGGAGAGCTCGTGGACTACGAAATAGCGCCCCTCGATCTCCCCCACGGTCAGCCAGCCCGGCAGCCCCGCGCGGGTGATCCGCGCCATCAGGCGGTTGTGGGTGAGGAAGCGGTGCAGGGCGCGCTGGTCGGTCGTGGCCTCCGGCCGCAGGAGCTTCAGCCGCACCTCGCCGCCCGCGTCGCGAGCGCGAAAGACCACCCCCAGGCGCCCCTCGCCGAGGCGGGAGTCGATGCGGAAGGGGCCGAGGGCGTCGCCCTCGGCCGGCTCGGGTGTCGTGGAGAAGCCCTGCGTGCCGCCGTGCGTCAGGCGCTCGTCCACGTCCTCCCGGGCCGTGACCACGGCGTCGCAGAGCGCCTCGAGCGCGTGCACGGCAGCGCAACGGGTGACCAAGGCGCGGGCGAACGTCGCCTTGGTGGCCGTCGTCACGACCTGCTCCGGCTCGAGCCCGAGCACGTCCCGGCCTATCTCGTGGAGCTCCTCGAGCTCGAAATGCTTCTCCAGTTCGACGCGCAAGAGGTCGGAATCCATGTGGGGGCCGAGCTTGCCCCCAAATCCCGCGGTGCGGAAGCGATGAGAGCCTCCGGAGCGGTCGCTTTTGCGGCTATCGTCCGGGGGCCAGCGGGACTCCCCTCGCCGAGCGATCCCCGGGACGGGCGGGCTTCTAGGGTGACCAGAAGATTCCGACCGCGCGGCGATTCGCGTCGAGGGCGAGCCGTGGCAGGGAGACTCCGATTCTGGGCCGGTTCGGTCCCCGGAGGACAGACCGGTTCGCGGGCCTGTCCACCTGATGTGCTGCCATGAGGAGCGGCCCCGGCGGCCGTTCCCGACGCCCGAGCCCAGGGTCCCGGCCCGGGCGCGTGCGACGGATCGTAACCCGCGATAGGGTCAGGGGTGAAGGTGAAGCGGGCCAGGTCTTGCCGGAGGTGCCGTGCGGCTCGCTGAGATCGAGGCCTGGGCGCTCGCCGTCATCGAGCGGGTGGAGAAGGGGCACCCCATCGAGGACTCGCGGGTCGAGTTGAAGGCGGGCTACCCCACCGACGACGCCGGGTGGCGCCGGTGGGCCCGCCGCATCGCCGGCCACGCCAACGCGGCGCGAGGTGAGCCCGTGCTGTGGCTGGTGGGAGTCAACGAGAAGCGCCAGACCGTGCCTGGGGCCGCGGCGAGCGACGCGGCGACCTGGTGGCCGCGGATCCGTCGGCACTTCGACGGCGTCGCGCCGCGTCTGGTCGATCTGGCGGTGCCGCACGGTGACGTCACGGTGATGGCGCTCTGGTTCGAGACCGATCGCGCGCCCTTCGTGGTGAAGAACCCCGACGGCGGGGCCATCGGGTACGAGGTGCCCTGGCGGGACGGCACCATGGTGCGGACGGCTCGCCGCGAGGATCTCGTGCGGTTGCTGGTGCCGCAGACGCGCGTTCCCGGGGTCGAGATCCTGCAGGCGGCGACCGACCCGGCGACGCCACCTGGTCGCCTGGGCTTCGTCCTGACGCTCTACCTCACGCCCGCGAACGGCGATGCGGTCACGCTCCCCGTGCACCGGGCCACGGTGGACTGCGCTGTGGGCGCGGCGGCGTTCGTCCTCGAGGAGGTGACGTTCGACCCCGGGCATTTGCCGGCCGGCCGTCGCTCCCCCTCGGTCGAGGTGTCCCCGTCGGAGGTGGTCGCCGTCGGGCCCGGCCGGGTCCTGCTGCGCGCGCGGTCGACGACCCCATGCGAGCTTGTGGCCGAGCCCCTGACGCTCACCGTCAAGCTGGGCGTCGCTGGCGCGGACGCGGCGGTCGCGTTCGAGGTCGACTTCGATCCGGTGAGTGCCGAGGGTCGGGTTACCGGTTTTCGTTGGCGCGATCCGTCTTCGCGCGCCTGGTGAGCGCCGCCGGCGAGAAGCCGCGTCCCCTCGGTCGCGATCGATGGTAGTATGCACTCCGGCCGCTCACGGCTCTTATCGAACGGAGGTGTTGGGATGATTGGGGACTTCAGGTTCGGTTCGAATCCAGGATGGCTTACGGCGCTGGTTGCGCTGGGCGCGATCGCGGCGGCTCCCACAGCGTTCGCGCAGCAACCCGCGACGGGGACGGCGTCGGCGCCGCCCGCAGCAACCACCACGCCCCCGCCGCCCCCGCCGCCCCCGGCGGGCACCGCGGGGGCCGCGGCGCTCCCGCCCGCGCCACCGCCCGCGGCCGCGCCCCCTGCGCCGGGCGGCCCCGCCCCCGCGGGCGGCCCGCCTCCAGGGCCGGTGGCGTCCCCGCAGGTCACGATGGCGCCGCTGGCCCCCACTCCCGTGGCCGACGATGAGTACGACGAGGAGACGGTTGAGGGCGACTACTACACCCGCTACCCGTACCGCGCCGGGCAGGCCGTTCCGCCGGGCTACCACGTCGAGGAGCACGGCATCAAAGGGCTCGTCATTGCCGGCGCCATCACGTTCGGCGCCACCTACTTCATGAGCCTCGCCGTGGCCCCCAATCGCAAGTACCTCAACTGGCTCGCGGTGCCTCTGGCGGGGCCCTACGTTGCGGCCGAGCGCGTGGAGGACTGCGGTGAGGGCTACTACGACGAGGTCACGGGCCGCTGGATCGATCCGCCGGACGACAGCGACTGCGTGTACGACGCGGACGCCACCGCCGCCATGCTGCGGCTCGACGGCTTTGCGCAGGCCACCGGCGTGGCCCTGTTCGCCGTCGGGATGCTGGTGCGGCGGCAGAGCCTGGTCCGGGATCCCCCGCCGGTGGCGCTCCGCGTCACGCCCTACCGCGTCGGGCGCAACGGCTACGGGCTCGGCGTGACTGGGCGGTTCTGAGCCCCGGGCGAGTCGCGGGGCGACCGGGCGCGGTGGCGCCCATCCCTGGCGGTTTGCGGGTGCACCTTCGTGCTATGACGCGCCGCCGTGGCCCGGGTAAGACCGAGAGCTCCCCGCCCGAGCGCGCCGCCGCGCATGGTCGGTCCGCGTCGGAGGGCGTCTTGAGCGGGGAGGGTGCCGGCCGCCGGGCGGCCGTCGGGGCACCGGTGGTGGAGGCCCGTGGCCTGGTCAAGCGCTACGGAGAGTTGGTCGCGGTGGCAGGGATCGATCTCTGCGTCCGTCGCGGGGAATGCTTCGGGCTGCTCGGCGCCAACGGTGCGGGCAAGACCACCACCTTGCGCATGATCCAGGCCGTATCGCCGCCGAGCGCCGGCACGCTGCGCGTGCTCGGCCTGGATCCGGTCCGGGACGGCAAGCGTGTGCGCGCCCGCATCGGCGTTTGTGCCCAGGACGACAACCTCGATCCGGACTTGACCGTGCGGCAGAACCTGCTGGTGTACGGCAGCTACTTCCCGCAGTCGCGCGCCACCACCCGTACTCGCGCGGAGGAGTTGCTCGCCTTCGTGGCGCTGCAGGACAAGCGGGACCGTCCCCTCCGCGAGCTCTCCGGGGGCATGAAGCGGCGCCTGACCATCGCGCGCGCGCTGATGAACGATCCGGAAGTCTTCGTGCTCGACGAGCCCACCACGGGGCTCGATCCCGCCGCGCGCCAGCTCATCTGGCAGAAGATCCGGGAGCTCGCGGGGCGCGGGGTCACCCTCCTGCTCACCACGCACTACATGGACGAGGCCGAGCGGCTCTGCGACCGACTGGTGATCATGGATCGCGGGCGCATCCTGGCTGAGGACTCGCCGCGCGCCCTCATTGACCGGCACATCGGGCACGAGGTCGTGGAGCTGCGCCTGCCCGTGGCGGAGGAGGCCGCGGTCCTCACCGGGCTCGACCTCGACCGCGTCACCTCGGTGCGCACCGGCGACCTCCGCGCGTTCTTCTTCCCGCGGCGGAGCGCCGAGGCAGAGCGCCTGGTAGCCCGCGCACGCGATCGTCAGCTGGCGTGCCTCGTCCGCAACGCCACGCTGGAGGACGTGTTCCTCGAGCTCACGGGACGGGAGCTCGACCGATGACGCGGGAACCGGCGGGGTTCTTCCGCGGGGCGTGGCGGGTGGCGGCGCGCAACCTCGTCGTCTGGCGGACCTACGCCGGGGCGAGCGCGCTCGGCAATTTCGGCGAGCCGCTGCTCTATCTGGTGGCGATGGGGTACGGGCTCGGGCGCCTGGTGCCCGAGCTCGGCGGGATGTCCTACGCGGAGTTCATCGCGCCGGGCTTGGTCCTCTCGACGGTCATGTACTCGGCCACCTTCGAGGGCACCTTCGGCGCTTACACCCGGCTGGAGACGCAGGGCACGTTCGAGGCCATCCTGGCGACGCCCATCACCCGGCTCGAGCTCGTGGCTGGCGAGATCCTGTGGGGCGGGCTCAAGGCTGCGTTCGGGGCGGCGGCGGTCCTGGCGGTGGTGGCGGTCTTCGGACTCGTCCCGTCCTGGCTCGGGCTGCTCACCATCCCGCTCGGTCTGCTCGCCGGCGTGATGTTCACGGCCATGGCGCTCGTCGTGACGGGGCTGAGCCACAGCTACGAGACGTTCAACTATTACTTCACCCTGATCGTCGCGCCGATGTTCCTCTTCAGCGGGATCTTCTTCCCGCTCGAGCAGATGCCGGCCTGGGTGCAGGGCGGCGCTCAGGCGCTGCCGCTCACCCACGTCGTCGTGCTCGCGCGCGCGCTGGTGCGCGGGACCCTCGCCCTCGGGGACCTCATCCCGCTGGGCGCGACGCTGGGCTTCACCGCGGTCGCCTGCGTCGCGTCGGCGAAGCTGCTCGCGCGGCGCCTGGCCCGGTGACGCGGGGGCGAGCTCGGGGCCCGCATGGGCGCGGCCGGAATCTGCCGTCGGTGCGCCGCGCGATCCCGGGGGCTGCATCGCCGGAGCCGCTCTGCTAGACGCCGCGTTAGGGGCACCCGCGGACATGGAAAACTCCCGGCGAGACTCTCGGCCCTCGGTCATCCCCCGCAGCGGCAGCGGTCTGCGGCGTCAGATCGTGCGGGTCACCACCGACATGAGCGTGGTGGTCGCTCGCGACTGCGGGGAGAAGGCGCGGGGGCGCATGGTCGATCTGTCGCTCGGGGGCATGCACATCGCGAGCGACCGCGTGCCGTCCTACGGGGAGAGCGTCCGCGTGCTCGTCCAGCTCGACCCCGGCGCGGACTGGTTGATCCTCGCGGGGAGCGTGCGCTGGTTTACCAGCCGCGGCTTCGGGGTGGCGTTCGGCGGGCTCGACGGTCGCCAGGAGCAGGCGCTGCTCGGCTTCCTGCAGCGCTGCGCGAGCTAGCGGCTCCCGCGCGGCGAGCTGCCCGATGGTCGTGGAGGCTCGCCGCGGAGCGGCTGCTGCGCGACGGTCGCGGGGGCGCGCGCGGGGCACCCCCGCGCGGGCGGTGCGGTGGCGGGCGGGGCACCGCGAGCCTTGCACTCTCAGCGTTCGCTGACGTTCGTGGTGGACGACGTCGCGAGCCGGGATCCGCGCGCTTCCCGCCGCTCCCGCGGCGGCGATGGCGTTCGCGTCCGCGCGCGCGTCGGGTCGATACTGCTCGCTTGCGAGGGCGTGGTAGACTACCCCCGGGAATCGGCGAGGGGGACGCAGTCATGACCACGGCGAATCGGGTGCTGATGCTCGCGGTGCTGATGGTCGGTGCTTGTGGCGGCGGTGCCGAGGACGATGGCGGCGACGAGGGAGCTTCGGGCGGCGGGGGTGACCTCTCCCGGCCGGCGACGGGCGGTGCCGCCGCGGGCGGCACGACCGGGACGTCCGGGGGCGGGGGGACCACGGGCGGGGCCATCGCCACCACGGGCGGCACGGGGGGAGGCCCCTACACCTCCGTGGCCGGTGGGCCCTACTCCGGTCAGGTCTGCATTCCCAACGCCACCGCACCCTGCCAGTGCGAGGCAGAGCCCTCGCTCACCAAGACCTGCGCCGCGGACGGCAGCCGCTGGTCCGACTGCGACTGCCCCTCGGTCCCCGAGGCCGGCGGCGCTGGGGGAGAGGGCGGAGAAGCCGGCGGCATTGGGGGCCAGGGCGGGGAAGTCGGCGGCGTCGGGGGCGAGGGCGTGGGGGACGCGGGCGAGGCCTGGGGGGTCGGTGGTGAGGCGGTGGGTGTCGGTGGCGAGGACTCGGGCAGCGACGGAGGCGAGCCCGCTGGCGACGGCGGGGCGGGCGTCGGCGGCGGGGCGGGCGCGCCCGGCGCCGCGGGACTGCCGGGGGAGGCTGGGGCCAGCGCGGGCGAGCCCGCGGGGTGCGAGCCGGGCCGCCAGGTCGCCTGCGCCTGCGAGTCCGGCGTCGAGGGATATCGGATCTGCCGTTCGGACGGCGCCGGGTGGGAGCCCTGCGTGTGCAGCCAGGGCGGGAGCGGCGCCGGGGGGATGGTGGGAGATTAGAGCTGGACGCAAATGTGGTGTTTGCGGGCCGTGGCCCCCGCCCCCCGCCGGGGGTTCGGTCCCTGGCGGCGCTGGGATCCCGGCGGTTGGTGGCGCAAGAGGCGAGGTGCTCATGGACAAGACGATCGGTAAGGTGCTCCTGGTGGCCGCGCTGTTGGCGGTGGCGTGCGGCGAGGACGACGAGGGCACCATCGAGGGGCCAGGGACGGGCGGCTACCGCACCGCGATGGGTGGCACCGCCTCCGGCGGGACGACCTCGACTGGCGGCGCGACGGGCAGTGGCATCACCGGTGGCCGGACCACGACCTTGCCGACGGGCGGCTCCGGCACGTCGACCGCCTGCAACCCGCAGTTCTCGCTGGCTTGCTCGTGCGGCGGGGGCGTGATGGGCTTCCGTTACTGCCTGCCCGACGGGTCGGGGTACGAGACGGAGTGCACCTGTCCGGACGGCACCGGCGGTGCGGGCGGGGAGGGCGGCGTCGAGCAGGACGGCGACGCCGGCGAGGGCGCGGGCGGCGAGAGTGACGCTGCGGGTGCGGGTGGCGACGTCGGTGGCGCGGCGGGCTCGGGCGCGGCTGGGGAAGGGGGTGAGGGCAACGTCGGCGGGCCGGGTGGTGCGCCAGGGGCCGCGGGCGAGGCCGGCCGGGATGGCGGCGAGGGCGGAATTCTCCCGAGCGCGGGCGCTGCCAGCGTGGCTGGTGCCGCGGGGAGCGCCGGGACTGGCGAGGAGCCCCCGGGGATTTGCGAGCCGGGCCGTCAGGTGGCTTGCGCCTGCGGGCAGGGCATCGAGGGGTTCCAGACCTGTCGCGACGACGGCTCCGCGTGGGGGCCTTGCGAGTGCCCCGTGGAGCCGGGCGCCGGGGGTGCCGCGGGAGCCGCTGGCGCCCCCGCGGCGGCTGGGGTCGCCGGGGTCGCTGGCGCCCCCGCGGCGGCTGGGGTCGCCGGGGTCGCTGGCGCCCGGTGATTTGTGCCTTCCGTGCTCTCCGGCGGTGGGGAGTCTCGCGCCGCGCCGGGCGCGGGGAACTGGCGAGGGGCGGCGTTTCTGGCTAGGGTCCGCCGCACCCTCGACCGCGCCGCCCGTCGGCGAGCGTGGCGAGGGCAGCCGGAACCCAGCTCGAGGAGCTCATGAAGCACTCCGTCCCTCACGATCTCGGCGCCGAGAAGGCACGCAAGGTGGCCGAGGCGGCCATCACGAGCTACCAGGCCAAGTTCGAGAGCTACCACCCCGAGGCCACCTGGGTGAGCGAGCGACGCGCCGAGATCCGGTTCGCGGTCAAGGGCATGACGCTGACCGGTACTCTGGAGGTCACGGACCGGACCATCGACATGGAGCTCGAGGTCCCCTTCTTCCTGCGCCCGTTCCGGGGGACCGCGATGGCGGTGATCGAGAAGGAGATCAACGCCTGGATCGGTCGGGCGAGGGCCGGCGAGCTCTGAGGCTGGCCGAGGCGCCCGATCACGGTGGCGGCGGACGCATCGCTGCGAGCGGCTCAAAGGGATCGACCGCAATGGCGGCTCGGCGCACGCGGGCGGCGCCGGTGCGCTCGAGGTGGGCCAGCACGGTGAGCACGCAGGCCTCGTCCCACGCGTCGCCCACGATCTGGAGCCCGAGCGGGAGTCCCGACTCGTCGTCGCCGACCGGCGCGGTGCCGGCGGGCAGTCCGGTGAGGTTGGCGAGCCCCGAGAAACGGCAGAGCGCGTCGAGCGCGGTCGGATCGGCGAAGCCCCGTGACGCCTCCAGGTCGGTGACCGCCGGAGCTGCGCGCGCGGTCGTCGGCAGCGCGAGCACGTCGACCGTGGCGAGCGCCGCGGCCACCTCGAGCCGCAGCGCCGCGCGGATGCGCTGCGCCTCCAGGAAGTCGGCACCGCCGAGTTCGGCAATGGCGAGCAGAACCAGCTGCAGGTCGGCCCCGAGCTCGCGCAGGTGGAGCGTGAACGCCTCGCGCATCCCCGCGAGGGATTCGACGCCCAGCGTCACGTAGGTCACGGCGGGCGCCTGCGCGGCCAGCGGGATGCGGACGGGGACGAGTATGGCCCCGTCGCGCTCGAGGGCGCCGAGCGCCTCCCGGCCGACCACGGCCGCAGCGCCCGGCGCCGAGCCCCACTCCTGCTCGTCGACGCCGATGCGGAGCCCGCACACGCCACGCCCCATCGCCGCGAGCAGGTCGCGCCGATCCATGGCGGGCTGGCGGAGCGATGCCCCGTCCTGCTCGTCCGGCCCGGCAGCGGCGGCGAGGACCTCGGCCAAGTCGGCGCTCGAGGCGCCGAGGGGCCCGAGCGCCACCAGGCTCGTTCCCGCGCGCAGCGCGTGGCCGGTGAGCGGGATGCGACCGTAGGTCGGTTTGAGGCCGAACACCCCGTTGAGCGCGGCGGGGATGCGGACCGACCCGCCGCCGTCGGAGCCGATCGCCACCGGCACCACCCCGGTTGCCACGGCGACCGCAGACCCCGTCGAGCTCCCGCCCGCGAGGCGATGGGCGTCGTGCGCGTTGCGCGGCATCGAGCGGTGGGGATTGACGCCGAACGGCGACAGCCCGTGCTCGGTCATCGGCGTCTGACCGATCACGACGGCGCCCGCTTCGCGCAGGCGACCGACGACGACCGCGTCGCGGGCCGCTGGCGTGTTGGGGCGCCAGCCGGAGCCCTGCCGCGTGGGCAACCCCTCGACGTCCACGTCTTCCTTGATGGCGATCGGCACCCCCTCGAGCCCGGAGCGGGCCTCGCCGCGGCCGATCCGCGCGGCGCTCTCGCGGGCGGCGGCGAGCGCGTGGTCCGCGTCGTACGAGAGCAGCGGTCCCCGTGGCGGTGAGTGGGTGGAGAGCCGGCGCGCGGAGCCGAGCGCCCGCTCGACCGCCTCCTCCGGTGACAGGGCACCGTCCCGGTAGGCCCGGGCGAAGTCGTGGACGGTCCTAGGCCAGGCGCCACCCGGGAGGGCGCCGAGCCCCTCGCTGGGACGCGCGTGCGCAGCGCGCGCCCGGATCGGAAAGACGTCGAGGGGCAGGGGTGCCTTCTGGTCCTCGCTCACCTCGCTCAGCGCATCGACGCCCAGCTGCCGTCTCAGGATCTCGACCAGCACCGATCGCGCCGGGGTTCGAGCGGCGCCCGCCAGCGCGCGGAGCGCGATCCCGGAGATGCGACCCTTCGTGCGCCTCGGCATGGACGAGGATGCTAGTCGCGTGCCGTCACCCTGGGAAGGGCGCGCGGCCGACTCAGATCGAGTCGCGGCGCGTGAGGATGATCAGCATCGCGACGAGCGTGATCACCGTCATTCCGCCCAGCACCGCGTGGGGCAGCCACAGGAGCTCCCAGTTCACGAAACCCCAGGCACCGTTGAAGGCGTCGGACGCGATCTGGGCCTCGGCGCAGTAGAAGCGTCCCCCCTCGATGAAATTCTCCGTGCTGTTCAGGTCCGCCTTCCCCAGATCGACGACCCACGAGGCGTCGTTCAGGATCGCCAGCCGCTCTTGCGCAACCACGCCCTGGAAGCCCCAGCGCGCGGGGATGACGTACATCGGAAACTCGAGGATCTCGTTGGTGGTCATCGGCACCATCAACCCGCCGAGCACCACCTGTGGGATGAGCGCAATGGGCGTCAGGCTGGTAGCGGCCTCGTTGCTCGTCACCATGCTCGACACGAGCAAGCCGAGAGCGACCGCGTCCATCGACGTCACGACGAGGATCGCGAGCTCCTGCCCGAAGGCGTTCATGCCGCCGTTGAAGCCGAGCGCGAAGAAGACGATGCCGAGCAGGATGGTGCACTGGAGCGCGGAGAACAGGCTCAGCAGCAGGAACTTGCTGAACACGTAGTTGAAGACCTTGAGGTTCACCATTCGCTCGCGCTTGTAGATCGCGCGCTCGCTGACGATCTCGCGCGCCGCGTTGCTGGTGCCGAACCACACCGCGACCACGGCCAGGAAGAAGAGCGCCGCCGAGTTGTCGGTGGTCGCCGTCATCCCGGAGAGCAGGTCCTTCGAGGCGGTGTCGATCTCGCTGCCGTACTTGCGGTTCAGATCCTGCAGCGCGCCGAGGCACCAGAAGGGGATGGCTTGCTTCTGCCCGCCGAACACCAGGGCCAGCAGGAGCCCGATGATCGGCGCTTGTAGCAGCATGACCAGCAGCCCCCCGGTGTCCCGTACCTTGATCCGCGCGTAGCGTCCGAGCAGGAGGAAGAACTGGCCGCGGGTGCGCGGGGCCGAGGGGGGGACCCCCTGGTGGTGCGCGCCGGTCCCCACGGCGCGGGGGCCCGAGAACATGTGCTGGAAGATCGGGTTCTGAGGGTTGAAGAAGTCCGCGTGCCACTCCCGCGCCGCCGTCCGGCGCGACTCGAAGCGCGACACCGTCGGATTCTGCGCCCGCATCGCCTCGTAGATCGGCCGCTCGCGCTGGTTGAGCATGTCGAACATGTCGCGCGGGTTGTCGACCGGGTTGGGCTTGCCCTGTCGCTCCAACCAGGAGCCAAAGAAGCGGTAACCGTCGCGCGAAGGTCCGTAATAGATGGGGATGCCGCCGGTGCCGAGGACGAGGGCGAGGTTGAACTTCTCGAACTCGTCCTTCGCCGGCTGGTGGATGGTCGTGATGATCGTCTTGCCGGTCCGCTTGGCGAGATCGGCGAGGAGCTGCACCAGCGCCTGGGTGTCGTCCGCCGCCAGCCCGCTGGTGGGCTCGTCGAGGAACATGAGGATGGGGTCGGTGACCAGCTCCATCGCGATGTTGACGCGCTTGCGCTGGCCGCCGCTCAAGATCTTCTTCTCGGGTCTGCCGATTTGGAGGTGCGCGACGCTCTCCAGCCCGAGCGCGCGGAGCGTCTCGTCCACGCGGCGATCGATCTCTTCGGAGGAGAAGTCGGGCGGCAGACGGAAGCGGGCGCTGTAGCGCACCGCCTCCCAGACCGTCAGCTCGGGGTGGACGATGTCGTCCTGCGGGACGTACCCGATCGAACCGCGCATGGCGTCGTAGATCGCGTAGAGGTCCTCGCCGTTGATGCGGACCTGGCCGCCGGAAGGCGGCAGGTACCCGTTGAGGGTGAGCAGGAGGGTTGTCTTGCCGGCGCCGCTCGGGCCCATCAGGGCGATGAGGTCGCCCGGCATCGCCTTGAAGCTGACGTGGTCGAGGAGGGTGCGGAGCTCGCGTGGGTTGTCGCGGTCCGGGACCTGCACGACCAGATCCCAGGCCTCGATCTCGTACAAGGGGCGCCCCGCCCACTCGGCCTGGTGATCCTCGACGACGACGGCGACCTCCTGGTCGGCGACCCGGATCAGGAGCGGCATCGGGCCGATGAAGATTTTTTCGCCGTTCGCGACCTGCACTCGCTGCCCCGCGGGGATGCGCTGGCCGCGGACCCAGGTGCCATTGGAGCTGCCGCGATCCTCGACGAAGAGCTGCCCGGCGACCATGTGCAGCAGGGCGTGGCGAGAGGACACCTGCGGGTGCGCGAGGACGATGTCGTTGTCAGGGGTGCGGCCGATCGATTTGACCGGAGGAGCGTCGCCGGTCATCGCCACCTGACCGATCACCGTCTGGTGCTTGGGGCGGGCGGGCGTGGGCGCGGCTGCCACCGGGGCGGCGGCCGGCGCGGCGACGCCGAGGCCCTGCGCGAGCGCGGGGATCATCTGCATCGGCAGCGGGACCGGGCCGACGGCGAGGATGGCGTGGGCCTCCACCGGCACCGCTTGCTGCGCGGGGAGCCGCTGCTGGCCGAGCCAGGTGCCGCTGCTCGAGCCGAGATCGGTGACCGTGAGCGGCGTGAGGGACACCGTCAGGTGGCGGCTGGAGACGGCCGCGTTCTGGATCACGACGTGGACCTGCGCGGGCTCCCGGCCGAAGACGACCTGCCCGGGAGTTGGGGGCAGCTGGCCGGGCGCCATCAGCATCATGGCGATCGCCGGGTGGACGTTCGGTACGGCGGCCTGCCCCACCACGAACTGGACGCGGAAGTCGAAGGGGACCTGCGCGCCGGGCGCGATCGGGGCGCCACTGGCCGTGCTCGGCCCGGCGCCGAGATCGACGAAGACGAGCGATCCGTCGGGCTGGCGCGCCAGGCGCGCATGCTCGGGGGCGACGCCGGGGCCGCCGAGCCGGATGTCGCAGCTCGGAGCGCTCCCGATGGTGATGGTTGGCTTGCCGAGTCCGGGGATCATGACGGGCATAACACTACTCAAACACGCTCGGTGCGGCAGTCCCCCCCGGGGTTTCGGTGGCGGATTTCGGGTGCCAGTGGCGGCGCCCGCGGGAGCGGAAGCCGCCGCTGTCGGTGGGGGCGGGTAGGGGTGGGTCCTCCACGGGAGCGAGCGCGGTGGTCGCGCGCGCCTCCGGGACCGCCGACTCGATGCTGAGCGCCGGTGGCGGTTCGCCCCGGAGCACTGTCCGCCGGTGACGCATCCAGGCGACGGCGACGATCGCCACCAGCAGCGAAAGGCCGAGCACCAGGAGTGGGCGCGCGATCTGGAGTTCCATGCGCTGCCGCCGTGTCGGCGGAGCCATCGTGACGGGTGTGGGCAGTGCGCCCGCCGGCGCCATCCCCGGTTCGTCGAGCACTGTCGGCGCTGCCCGATGGGGGGGGCGCTGCGCGAGCGGTTTCCGCGGCCCCGGCGCCGCGATCTCCCGCGTCGGGTCCGGCCCGAAGCCGGCTCCGGGCAGCAGCGGCTCGGTGAGTCGGTCGGGGTCCTCGATCAGCAGCGTCGCTCCCACGGCCGAGGGGTCCGGGACCTCAAGCACATGCAACGCCTGAATCGTGCAGTTGTCGTGGCCACCCCGGGCGTTGGCGAGCTCGATGACCGCCTGGCACAGCACCGCCGCGCCGAGGCTCAGGCGCGTGCGGACCAGCTCGAGCAGATCCGAGTCCGGCACCAGGTCGGTGACCCCGTCGGTGACCAGGAGCAGCAGATCCCCTGGCGCCAGGGGGACGAAGCCCCGTCGCAGCTCGACCTCGACGGTGGGCTCGATCCCGAGGGCGCGGGTGATCTTGTTCGCCTCCGGGTGCTGCGCGGCCTGGTCGGGCGCCAGCACCCCGGCGGCCACCAGCTCCTCCACCAGCGAGTGATCGCGCGTCAGACGCTGCAGCGTCCCTTGGTGGACCAGGAGGACGCGCGAGTCGCCCACGTGCGCGATCACGGCCCCGCGCTCGTTGATCAGCGCAGCGACGCAGGTCGCTCCCGGACGGGAGGGATCCGGACCGCTGCCCCCGAGGGCGTGGACGACGGTGCCGGCGGCGCGGATCGCGGCGGCCACCGTCCCCCCGGGGTCGGACTCTGGTGTCCCGGCGGCGACCCGCGCGAGGATGGTGCGCACGGCCGCCTCGCTCGCCGCGCGACCTCCGACGTGTCCCCCCATGCCGTCGCACACCACGGCGAGGTGACCGAGCGGGGTTTCGGCGTACCCCGCCGAGTCCTCGTTGACCTGCTTGTGGGGATCACGGCCCGGGTCGCTGAGCTCGGCGAAGTCGATGACGACCTGGCGCGCGGTGCGACGCACCGTTGGCTCCTACTCCAGCCGGATGCTGAACTCGACGGGGCCGAAGCGCACCAGCGAGCCGTTGGGGACCGGGGTCCAAACACCGGGGGCGAGGCGAGTGCCGTTGACCACGGTGCCGTTGTTGCTGTTGTCATCGCGGAGCTGGAGCTGCCCCGCGTCGATTCGCACCGTCGCGTGCACGCCCGACACCCGCGGTTCGGTGAGCAGGATGGCGCATTGGGCGCCGTCTCGCCCCACCCGCATCTCGATCCCGGGTGTCACCGTGAAGACGCCGGGGCCGCCCTGGAGCACGGCGCGGGTGATGACCGCTGGCGCGGCCGCGTAGGGGTCGGGCGGCGGTGCACCGGCGCCCATCGCGCCGATGGCACCCGTCACCACCACGTTGGGCGCCTGCCCCCCGGCGCCGTACATGAAGCCCGGGCTCACCGGCGCGGCGGCCATCGGCGCCGGCGCGCCGCCGGCGCCCGCCGGGGCCGCGCCCATCGCCACGTAGCCGGCGCCCGCCGGGACCGCTCCCGGCACGGCTCCGGGCGGCATGGCACCGTAGCCAACCGCGGCCGGGGCGCCGTAACCGCCCGGTGGCGGGTAGCCGCCGTAGTGGCTGGCCACCGGCGCGGGCGGCGGCGCGGCGCGGCGGCGGCCGCTCCCGATGCGGACGATGGCCACGATCAAGAGCAGCAGCACGACGAGCGCAAAGGCGCCGATCAGGACGTAGAGGACGGGGAACGGCGCGTTGCCAGCCTTGAGCTCGATGATGCGGTTGGCGGTCACGCCGCTCACGCGGTGCGCCTTGTTGTCATAAACCACCAGGCGGACCACCGCCTTGGAGCCGGAGCCGTGCAGGATCTTGTCCTTGTCCGGAGCCTGGAATTCGGCGGAGGATGAGCTCGCCTCGATGGTGGTGCCCTTCATGCCCATCGCGATGAGCTGCTGCTGCGTGCGCTTCGCCTTCTCGACGTCGGTGCTGGCGAGCTCGGCGGGGAGCGCCTGACCCGCCGGCAGGAAGTAGACCTCGGCGCGGCCCTCGTCCCCGCCCCAGCAGAAGTTCCCGAACACCTTGAGGCGTCCGCCCGGGTAGACGGCGTCGCCGTCGCCCTCGGCCGCCTTGCGGGTGGCTTCGAGGTCCACGTCCAGTGGCCAGGTCGTCGGATCGATGGTGGTGGGGACGTCCTTGAAGGTGTTGTCACCGAGGATCGGTGGGTTCACGTTCTTGAAGACCAGCTTGAACGTCTGCTCGATCGTCGGCGCAACGCAGGAGACGCGCCACTCCACGATGTGCATCTTGGAGAAGCGGGTGCGGACGGTGTTGACGACCTGCGGGGAGCGCCCCCCCTGGCCCGCCCGCATGATGGTGAAGAATCCGCCGATCTGGGGGTTGGCGAGGTTCTGCATGAACTCGAGGGAGTTCTGCTTGAACTCCTCCCAGGTCGCGTGCGGGAAGAAGACGCTCACGATCGGGACCGGCATCTTCGGCAACGCGGTGTTGTCCTCCGGGAAGCGGCCGTTGGACAGGTACTGGCTGAGCTGCATCGCCACCGGCCCGGTGGTGGACGGGTCGGTGCCGCCGAAGCCGCTCGAGAGCAGGACCATCGCCTGGTGCAGTGGGACCGTGACTCCCGACTGGCCGGCGTCGCCGAGGGCACGGAACCCGTCGGTCGCACCCGACTTGACGATGGTGAACAGGGCGCGGTTCCGCCCCGAGGAGGGGTAGGTTCCGGTGACGCCGTTGATGAACCCCTCGGCACGCGAGCGCTGCGCTGCCGGTAGCCACTTGGAGTCGCTCACGACCTGACGGTCGTTGAAGAACATCACGTTGACGATGTCGTTCGGGCCCATCGCCGCCACGAACGCCCGCGCCAAGGATCGCGCGTCGTCGAAGGACTTGCCCATGCGGGAGTCGGCGTCGATCATGATGAGCCACGCCGTGCCGACCCCGGGCTTCTGCAGGCTGTCGCCCCACTTGGCCTGGCGCACGAACTTGGCAGGCAGATCGGTGCCGTCCACCGTGACGGAGAAGATCGCGTTCGTCTCGGGGAAGGGCGAGAAGGACGTGTAGAGCGCGTTCGGCGCCTCGAGCGCGCCCGACATGCAGTCGTACAGCGCCGTGCCGGTCGCGCCAGCGCACGAGGCGGTGGCCTCGGACACGCGCTTGGCCTGCACGATCTCGATCACGCTCGTCAGTACGGGGTCGCCCTGGGTCTGGCTCGCCCTGGGATCGATCCGGAGGATCTTGGCCTCGGGCGCCGCGGCCGCCGTGCGCGGTAGCCACCACGCGAACAGGATCAGCGCGAGCGCGAGGAGGCTCGACCCCCGGATCAGCTTCTCTGCCGTCTTGGATGGGATCATGGGAGGGCTCGGTGTTCGGCTCGGACGATGCTCGAGCCGCGCCCTCGGCGTGAGAGCGCGGAGAGTGCGTCCAGGTTCAGACGATCTTGACAGTCACCGTATAGCCGCCGAAGCGCACGGACTGCCCATCGCGCAGCTCGCGCTTGGTCCCGGGCGGGATGCGCTCGTCGTCCACGAAGGTACCGTTGGTGCTGCCGAGATCCTCGACCTTGATCCGCCCGGGGCGAGCGGAGGCCAGGATCGCTGCGTGCCGTGAGGACGTCGTGGGGTGATCGATCTCGATGGTCAGCCCATCGGCGGCATCCTTGCGCCCGAGCGTGCTCGTCCCCTGGTAGATCGGCCAGAAGCTGCCAAGCTCGGTCGATTCGAAGCTCACGAGGAACGCGGCGAGCACGCGGGGGGCTCCAGCAGGGACCAACTCGGGATCCCTCGGCACTCCGGCGGCGGTTGCCGGGTCAGTGGGGCTGCCGCCCGAAATAGCTGCAGGGGCAGGCTCCTGGGGCCGCCTCGGCTCGGGGATCGGCGGCGCCCCCCAGGCGGCCTGCGGCGGCGGTGAAGTCGGTGACGGCGGGGCCTGAACGGGCGGGGCCTCTGGTGCGGCAGCCGGCGCCGGTGCGCCCCAACCGGGCTGCGGTCCCCCCAGCGGAGTGGGCGCTGGCGGACCCCATCCCTGGGCCGCCGGGGCAGCCGCCGCCTGGGGACCGCCCCAACCGGGTGGCGCTCCCATCCCGCCCGCGGGTGCGCCCCAGCCCGGTGGTCCCATGGGGCCTGGGCCTGCCAGGGAACCCCCCGACGGCGTGGGAACCGGTGCCGGCCCTCCCCACCCCGGTGGCGGTCCGCCCATCTGCGGGGCAGCGCCCGGTGACGGGCTGCCTGCCGGCGCCACCCAACCGGGCGGGGCGCCCTGATGCGCTCGGTCCGGGGTCATGGTCGCACCGAACGGGTTCAGCCCCTCGGGCGCGCCGACGCGTGCCTGCGGGTCGACCGCCCCGCCCCAGCCCGGCGGTGCTCCAGGCGCGGGACCGTAGCCGCCACCCATCGGCGTGCCGTAGGGCGACGGCGCGGCGGGGCCAGGCCCCCAACCGGATGGGGCTGCGGCGGGCCCCGGCCCCCAGCCGGCTGGGGCTGCCGGGTACCCATGTGCCGACGGCTCGGCGCCGCCGATCGCAGGGAGTGGCCCGCCGCAGGTCACGCAGAACTTGCTCGCCGAATTGTTGGCGGCGCCGCACCTCGGGCACGCAATCATCGACCACCTCCGAACGGAACCGGAACCCCGCCCGCAAAGCGGGCGAGCGGGAGCATAGCCCTTCCCCCGCGCAGCGCGAAGCCCGTTCGCGGTGCTCCGCCCCGCCCAAACCCGCGGAGGAGGTGCGCGCCGCGCGGCCGTGGTCGCGACTCAGCCAACCCTCGTGGCCGAAGGGCTCCCGGCACGCCCCGGCGCGCGCAACGGCCCGGTCGCGGCGCCGGCTCACGGGCGATGCGCCCGGCCCGCCCCGCGCCGATGCTCACCGATCCTTGGCGTCCTTGATGCGCGCCGCCTTGCCGAAGAGGTTGCGCAGGTAGTAGAGGCGGGCCCGGCGGACGACGCCGCGCGACACCAGCTCGACCTTCTCGATTCGGGGCGAGTGGGTCACGAAGATGCGCTCGACCCCCACGTTGAAACTGACCTTGCGCACCGTGAAGGTGCCGCGCGTCCCCGCACGGTGCCGCTTGATCACGGTGCCCCGGAAGACCTGCACGCGCTGCTTCTCGCCCTCGATGATCCTGTAGTGGACGGCCACCGTGTCGCCGACGCGGAAGTCCGGAAGATCGTTGCGAAACTGGCTCTTCTCAAGGCCGGCGAGGATCGGGGAGATGTTGGACATGGGGGGCGGCTCCGTGACGTCGACCTTGCCGGTCCAGCCCCGCTCGCCTTGACGACTCGGCGTTTCTTCACCGTGAGTCGGAGCGGGGGAGACCGCGGGCTCGATGGGGCCCGGCATTATGCACTGGCACCCCGCTCCGTCAATGACCAGAATCGAAGCGCCGTCCCCACCGGAGAGCTGCCGTCGGGGCCGCAGCAGGCTCGTCGCTCCTTGACTCCTCCTTGACTCCGGGGCTGGGGAGGGTTAATCCCGCGGGCCCTCCGGAGTAGCGGTGGGACGCGCCCCACGGCGGAAGTTCCGCACGGGTTCGAGCCTGGCGGCCGGGACCGTGGGCGGAGAGGCCCTCGGTCGCAGCCCTCGCCAGCGATCCGCCGCCACCCCGACGAGCGACACCGCGCAGCCACCGTAGAGCGACACAGGAGCCTCGCCATGAACCAGTACCCCGGCGTCATCGGTCGCAAGGTCGGGATGACGCAGATCTTCACCGCCGACGGCACCGTCGTTTCCTGCACCGTGGTCGAGGCCCGCCCGATGGTCGTGGCCAAGCGCACCCAGGACAAGGACGGGTACGACGCGCTGGTCCTCGGCGTGGGTGAGCGCCAGGAGCGGCACACCACCAAGCCGCTCGCCGGCTTCTACAAGAAGCAGAACGTGCCGGCCCGCCGCACGCTGCGTGAGTTCCGCTGTACGGCGGAGTACGCCGCGAAGTTCCAGGTGGGCCAGGAGCTGCGTCTCGACGAGGTCTTCGCCGAGGGGCAGTTCGTGGACGTGCAAGGCGTCTCCAAGGGGCGCGGCTTCACCGGCGTGATGCGGCGGTACAATTTCAAGGGCCAGACGCGGACGCACGGCACCCACGAGTACGAGCGTCACGGTGGCGCCATCGGCACCAACATGACTCCGGGGCGCACGATGCCGGGGATGAAGATGCCCGGTCAGCACGGCAATCGCACGTCGAGCGTGCTCAGCCAGCGCGTCGTCAAGGTGATCCCCGACGAGAGCCTGGTCCTCATCCGCGGCGGGATCCCCGGCGCGCGCAACGCGCTGATCGTCGTGCGCGGGGCGGTAAAGAAGCGGGGCGGCCAGCCCAAGGCGTGAGGCTCTGCGCGTGAGGCCGGGGCGTCGGGCCAACCCGGTCGAGAACGGGCTGCTGGGGCTAGGATTGCGCTTGGTATCTGGGAGGGGGCTTCCGTCCCGGGCCGCTCCACGGCGGGGCCCCGGCGAGGGGTGAACGGTGGCGTTCGAGCGTGTGCTGAGGGACTGGCTCGACGAACGGACGCTGGCGGTTTCTCCCGATCTCCTGGTGGTGGACAAGCCGCCCCACCTGCCCGTGCACGGCGGGGACGTGGCGCTCGGCGAGGATCTGGTCGGGCGGCTCGCCGCGTGGCTCGGCGCCCAGGGGGAGCCCGCCCACCTTGGCGTGCACCAGCGGCTCGACCGGGGCGCCTCCGGAGTGCTCTTCTTCACTCGATCGTCGCGCCACGACGCGGAGGTGGCGCGGGCGTTCGCGGAGCACACGGTCGAGCGCGTGTACGTCGCCGCCGTCAGGGGCGGCTCGCTGCCGGACGCGGGGGAGCTGGTCCACCACCTCGAGGTCGAGAAGGGGCGCCCCACCCGGGTGGTGGAGCGCGGCGGGCGGCTGGCTCGCGCCAGTTTCCGGGTCGTCGTCCGGCGCCACGAGCGGGCCTTGGTGGAGCTCCGGCCGGCGACCGGTCGCACGCACCAGCTCCGGGTGCAGCTCGCCGCGGTGGGCGCGCCGATCGCGGGCGATGCCCTCTACGGTGGCGCTCCCGCGGTGCGGCTGATGCTCCACGCCACGACCCTCGGGGTGCTCGGACGCCGGTTCAGCTCCCCCGCGCCGTCGGCGCTCCGAGCCTGGGTCGAAGGCCGTGACGAGCAGCTCGGACCGCCGGCGGAGCTCGCGCAGGCGTTGGTGGACGCGGCGTGGCTCCGCGCCCCGCTCGCGCGGGTGACGGACGCCTACCGTCTGGTCAACGGCGCTGCTGACGGCCTGCCCGGCGTCGTGGTCGACCGCTATGGGGACCACGCCGTGCTGGCGCTGGGCAGCGAGGAGGCGCTGGCGCGCGAGACGGATCTTGTCGCCGGCGTGAGCGGGATCGGCGCGCAGAGCGTGCATGTCAAGCGCCACGTCCGCGCCGATCTCCGTCGCGTGGACTTGGCGGCGGTCGCGCCGCACGGCGCGGTGGCGGGGACAGCGCCGGCGGGGCCGGTGATCGTCACCGAGCGGGGGCTGCGCCTCTCGGTGCGCCTCGACGCCGGGCTCTCCACCGGCCTCTTCGTGGATCAGCGCGAGAACCGCGCGCTGGTGCGGAGCCTCGCCGCAGGAGGCCGGGTCCTGAACCTCTTCGCCTACACCGGCTCGTTCACGGTGGCGGCGGCCGCGGGCGGCGCACGGGCGACAACGAGCGTCGATCTCGCTCGGGCCGCGCTCGACCGCGCGCGCGAGAACCTGGGCCTCAACGGGCTCGACGGGCCGGCCCACGCGCTGGTGCCCGCGGACGTCATCGGCTGGCTCCGGCGTGCCCGCACCCGCGGGGCGCGCTTCGATCTGATCGTCCTGGATCCGCCGAGCTTCGGCTCCGCGCGGGGCCGCGCGGGTTTCGTCGTGGCTCGCGATTTCGTCCCGGTCGCAGCCGCCGCGCTCGTCCTGCTCGAGGCTGGTGGGCGGTTGCTCGCGGTGACCAACCACCGCAAGACCTCGCCCGCGCGCCTGCGCCGGATGCTCCACGAGGCCGCGCGCGCCGCCGGTCGCGAGGTGACCGCGCTGAAGGATCTCCCGTCCGGCCTCGACTGCCCGCCGCTGCCCGACGGCCCCAGTCCCAGCAAGAGCGCGCTCGTCACCGTGCGCTGAGCCGGCTGAAGCGGGCGCGCGGAGCGCCAATCATCAGGATTGCCGCCCTAGCGCGCGCCCTCGCCCAGGAACGGCACGAAGCGGACGCCGAGCAGGCGCTCGACACGGAACGCCTCCCTGCCCCGACCCTCGCGCAGGCGCGTCCAGCGCTCGAGATCCTGGCCGAGCGACTGGGGCCCCACGGGGATGATGAGCCGGCCCCCGACGGCGAGCTGGTCGAGCAAGGGCTGCGGCACCCGCTCGGGCGCCGCGGTGACCAGGATGACGTCGAAGGGCGCCGCCTCCGGCCACCCGCGGTACCCATCGCCGATCCGCAGGGCGACGCGCGCCTCGGGGTAGCCCGCGTCGCGGAGGTTCTCCGAGCCGGAGCGCGCGACCGGCTCGAGGTACTCGATGCTGAAGGTCCTCCGGCAGAGCTCGGCGAGGACCGCGGCCTGGTATCCGCTGCCGGTGCCGATCTCCAGACAGCGGTCGCTCGGTTGGGGCGCGGCCGCCTCGGTCATGAAGGCGACGACGTAGGGCTGGCTGATGGTCTGGCCGTGGCCGATGGACAGCGGGCGATCGGCGTAGGCCTCCGCCCGCGCCGCGGCGGGAACGAAGCGGTGGCGAGGGACGCGGCGCATCGCGTCGAGGACGCGCGCGTCCCGGATCCCCTCGGCGACCAGGGCGCGATCCACCAGCGCGTCCCGTTCGGGCTGGCGCTCCGCGCCGCGGGCGGCTTGCGGTGTCGCGGGCTCGACGGGGGGGGCGTCGGCGGAGGTCGTCGTCGCGACCTCCTGCCGCGAGCAGGCCGCCGCGAGCGCGGCGAGCCCAATGGGTCCCCAGGGCTGGTGCACCCACCGAGGATGCCCCGTCGTTCTGTTTGGCTCAACCGGCCGCTTGCGCGAGCACGATGACGGCGATGGTCGCGTCGGCGATGAAGTGCGCGACGAACGGGGCGAGGAGCCCGCCGGAGGCGCGCCGGAGCACCCCGAGCAGCACGGCCCAACCGCCCGCGAGCACCATGCCGAGGGGGCCGCTCGGGATGCCGTGGGCGTGCGCCACGCCGAAGGACGCCGCCTGGATGACGATCGCCAGCGCAGGGTTGAGCGCGGCCTCGAGCCCGCGCTGGAAGACACCGCGCCAGACGATTTCCTCCAGGGCCGCGTTGGCCGCAGCGAACGCGACCCCGCCGAGGACCAGGGCGGGCAGCGGCAGTGACGGGACGTAGGCCCGGACGACCTCGGAGAGATCGGGACGCGCGACGACGAGCCAGCCGACGAGGCCGAGCGGCGTGACCCCGCCCACGGCCAGGGTCGCCCACACCGGCAGGCGCCCGCGAGGTCCGAGCTCGGGGCGCGGGATCGCGCCGCCGGAGGTCCAGGCGGTCACCGCGTGCAGGCCGAGCGCGAGCGCCATCACCGGTTGCCAGAGCAGCCCGGTGCTCGACGCGACCAGTAGCGCCGCCGCGAGGACCGGGATCGCCCGCAGCCGCCGCGGCGCCGCGCGCCGGGCGAGCCACGCGATCCCGCCGGTCGCGAGCGCGAGGGAGAGGACCACGATGGCGCTGCGGGGGGGAGTGAGAATGGACACCCCACCGAGGAGCGCGAGCGCGACGAGCCCCGGCCAGGCCGACGAAGGAGCGAGGCGGCGGCCAGTCGGGGGCTTGGGGCGCGACGACACCGAGGGCTTTGCCGTATCACGGCCGCAGCGGCGCCGGTAGGGGCGCGGGGTCCCCGTCCCCCGACGTCGTGCGCTCGGGGGCGCTCACCCGTCCGCGCCGAGGACCGCGTCGATCCGCTGGAGTTCGTCCGGGGTGAGTGGGGGGCTCCCGGCCGCGGCGGCGCAGTCCTGCACCTGGGCGAGGCGGCTGGCGCCGATCAGCACCGAGGTGACGGCGGGCTGCCGCAGCACCCAGGCGAGGGCGAGCTGCGCGAGCGACTGGCCGCGCTCGCGGGCGAGCCCGTCGAGCGCGCGCACCTTGGCCAGGAGCGCGTCGGTGAGGTCGCTTGGGCGGAGGAAGGGGCTTGGCCCGGCCGCGCGCGAGTCGCCGGGGACGCCGTCGAGGTAGCGATCCGTGAGCCGACCGCGTGCGAGCGGCGAGAAGGCGATGCAGCCCACGCCCTCCTCCGCGAGCACCGGCAGGAGCTCCCGCTCCACCTGGCGCTCGAGCATGCTGTAGGAGGGCTGGTGGAGGACGCAGGGCGTCCCGAGGTCGCGCAGCAAAGCGACGGCCCGGCGCGTGTCCACAGCCCCGTAGTTAGAGATCCCGGCGTAGAGCGCCTTGCCGCTCCTCACCGCATGCGCGAGCGCGCCCATCGTCTCCTCGAGCGGCGTCTCGGGGTCGGGCCGGTGGTGATAGAAGACGTCGACGTAATCTAGCCCGAGACGGTTCAGGCTTTGGTCCAGGCTCGCGAGCAGGTACTTTCGGCTGCCGAAATTGCCGTAGGGGCCGGGCCACATCTCGTAGCCCGCCTTGGTCGAGACGACCAGCTCGTCCCGATAGGGGCCGAGGTCGCTCCGGAGCACGCGCCCCAGCGTCTCCTCGGCGGAGCCCGGCGGCGGGCCGTAGTTGTTGGCGAGATCGAAGTGAGTGATGCCGAGGTCGAAGGCGCCGACGAGCATCTCGCGCGCGGCCTCGGGCGGCGATTGACCGCCGAAGTTGTGCCAGAGCCCCAGCGACACGCGCGGCAGCAGGAGGCCGCTGCGCCCGCAGCGCTGGTAGGGCATGGTGGCGTAGCGATGGGACGCGGCTGGGTGGGTCATGAATCGGCCTTTCCCATAGCGCGCTCCCCGGTGGCCGGCGAGATCGGTCGGGCGACGTCGCTCGCGCGCGGGGCCGCCGCGTGCTAGCGGTCACGGCGTGGCGAGGCGGCAGAACCCCTATCAGGGCGATCCTCGCACGCGTCAGGCGCAGGCGCTGGGCTACCCGGCGCGGAGCGTATTCAAGCTGCAGGAGATCGACCGGCGCGTGGGGCTGCTCCGCCCGGGCCTCCGGGTCCTCGATCTCGGGGCGGCGCCCGGGTCCTGGACGCTCTACGCGGGGGAGCGGATCGGACCCGGCGGGCGCGTGGTCGCGATCGATCTCAAGCCCATCACCGTCCGACTGCCGGGTCACGTGACGGCCCTCGTCGGCGACGCCCTCGCGCTCGAGGACGCCCAGCTCGTAGCGCAGGGGCCCTTCGACGTGGTGCTCAGCGACATGGCGCCGAGCACCAGCGGGGCGAAGGAGAGTGACCAGGCCCTGAGCGCGGAGCTCTTCTCGCGCGCGGTCGCGGTCGCCGAGGCCGTCGGCAAGGTGGGCTCGGCCTTCGTCGGCAAGCTCTTCATGGGGCCGGACTTCGCCGTGGCGCGCGGCGCCGTGGCCGCGCGGTACCGCGAGGTCCGGGTGATCCGCCCCGAGGGGACGCGACAGCGGAGCTCCGAGCTCTTCGTCGTCGGGCTCGGGCGCCGGGTTTCTCGAAACTTTGCCGATCCCGGGGCCTCGGGATAGCACCCGAGCTACCCCCACTTGCCTCCTCGTCCGTCTCACACCGCGCTCGTCGCGGCGGCGGCGCTCGGGCTCGCCGGTTGCTCGCTCACCCATGGCGCGGACGAGCTCGCGGTGGCGTGGGCGGCGTTCACCGGTGCCCAGCCCGTCACCGCTCCCGCGGGATCGCCGGGCCTGGCGTCCAGCGCCCCTGCGCCGAGCGCTCCCGGGGACCCCGCCGGGCCCGCTGTCTCCGGTTCCGCCGTGCCCTTCGCGGTCGCCGCGGCGACCCCGCGTCGGCCGCGCCCCCTGCGGGACGGGGTCGACCTGTCCACGGCCGATCCGGGGCGGTGGCCCGATGCCTCCGCGACGGATCTCGCCGACGTCTCCGGCCGAACCGGGACGCCCGCCACGTCGTCCTCCGTGCGTGTGTCGATCGATCCAGCGCGCGCGCTGGCCGCCCTCGCGCAGCAGACGTTCGTGGTCGCCGCACCCCGTCACGGGGCCGCCAAGCTCGGCTTCCTCCGGACCGGCGCCGTCGTCTCCCGATCGGCCGAGCCAGTGGGCTTCTCGGGTTGCAGCGAGGGGTGGTACGCGATCGAGCCCGAGGGGTACGTGTGCGTCGGCCAGTCCGCGACCCTGGACCTGGAGCACCCGCTGGTGGTCGCGGCGCGCCGGAGGCCCGACCGCGAGGCGCCGCTGCCCTACTCGTACGGGATCTCCGCGAGGCCGACCCCGCACTTCTACGTCAAGGTCCCGACGCCGGCGGAGCAACGCGCCCAGGAGCCCGATCTGGCGGGCCACCTCGCTGCGGCCAGCGCGAGCGCGTGGAGCGACGTCGAGGTCGGCGAGGTGCCGGAGTTGCTGCGGGACGGCCGTCGCTCCCCCACCGTGCGACGGCTGTCCTACTCGCGCCCGACAGTGTCTCTCGGTCGTGCCGAGACCAAGAGCGGCTTCGCGCTGCTGGAGCTCTTCGAGGCCGAGGGGCGGCGCTGGGCGATCAACGCGGAGCTCGAGGTGATGGCGCTCGATCGTCTCCGTCCCGTCACGGCGAGCCGCTTTCGTGGCCTCCCGCTCGACGACGAGCTAACGCTCCCCGTCGCCTTCGTCCATGGACACGCCCAGCGTCTCTACACGGGCGATCCCGCTCAGGGGTTGACGGCGGGTCGCACGCTCGAGTTCCGTGAGGCCGTCCCGCTCACCGGGCGCGAGGCCCGGAGTGCTGGCGCGCGCTTCCTGCAGACCCGGCGCGGGGAGTGGGTGAGGGACGAACGACTGATTCGGGTCCCTCCCCTCCGCACGCGGCCCGCGTGGGCCACCGAGGGCAGGACGTGGCTCGACGTCTCCATCCTCAGGCAGACGCTCATTGCCTACGAGGGCACACGGCCCGTCTACGTCACGCTGGTGTCGACCGGGATCGACGGGCTCGGCGATCCGGAGCAAACCCACGCGACCGTACGCGGGCAGTTCCTCGTGCACACCAAGCACGTCTCGGTCACCATGGATGGCGACGAGGTGGGTGACGAGTTCGATCTCCGCGATGTGCCCTGGGTGCAGTATTTTACCGCCGGGTACGCGCTGCACGCCGCCTACTGGCACGATGGATTCGGTTCGCCGCGGAGCCACGGCTGCATCAACCTCTCGCCGATCGACGCTGCCTGGCTCTTCGAGTGGACGGACCCGCCGGTGCCGGAACGCTGGCACGGGGCGCTGTCGCTGCGCGAGGGAACGCTCGTCTACGTGCACCCGTAGGTCTGCAATCGGTTTGACGGCCGCGGGGAATCAACGACCTAGAGCACCGAGCGAGCAGCAGACCTTGCCAAAGGCGCCCTGACAGACGCCCGCTCGCCCCTGGCAACCAGTGGTGCCAGGGGGGCGTTCATCGGGGCGCCGACGCCGTTGGCGAGCCGATCGGTGTTCTGGCGCGCTACCCGCGCCGTCGCGTCACCGGGCGAGCCGCGAGGCGTAGTCGTGCAGGGGCAGCGCCGTGCGCGCGAGCAGCCGCTGGTGCACCTCCAGCACCGGCATGACGACGCGGTCGCCAAGCCGGAGCCGGTACTCGCTGGGGTCGTTCACGGTCCTCGCGTCGAGTTCCCAGGCGCCGCCGATCGTCTCGCGCAGCACCTCCCCGAGGTAGGCCCCGACCAGGACGGTGACGCGGTTCACCCAGGGATCCGCTCGCGTCGGCGGCGCCGTCGGCGGCGCGACCAGTCCGAGGTAGGCCTCGACGGACGCGAGGCTTGCCATCGATCCGTCGAGGGGTCCGGCCGCGTACCTTCGGCACCACTCGGACACCACGGAGCGCGAGAGCGCGCGGCCGAGCCGGGCGAGCCGCCCGCTCTCGGGCCATAGCGCAGGGGCCCAGGGGGTGGGCGGCGCCGCCGCCGGGAGCACGTGCTCGGACCAGGCGTCCTCGCCGGGGTGCGCGTGCCTCAGATCGCTGGCCACCCCGAGTTCGAGGGGACGACCGGCGCGGAGGCGGGCTGCGATGGCGGCGAAGGGGCTGAAGCGGCGCGCCGGGCTCACGACCGACGCGGTCCCGAGTTCAGCGATGCTGCCGTCCCAGCGCCCGCCGAAGGCCTGGCAGAGGACCTGGCCGAGGTACGAGCCGAGCAGCAGCGTGATGGGGAAGTCGTCCAGATCGTCATCGAGGCGGCGCGTGGGGTCGTAGACGAGGTCCATCCCCGCGCGAACGCGCTGGAGGCTCCACAGCGAAAGATCGTAGGGGGCGAAGTGCCCCCAGATCGGATCCTCGGTGAGGGTCTGCACGGCGATCACGCTCATGGCTGGGAAGCCCTCGTCGGCACCCGCCTCGACGACGCGCGTGAGGCGCCCGCGACAGGCGCCCTCGAAGGCGCTTTGCGCGAAGCGGGGGTTGCCGTCGATGATCGCGATCTCCTCGGGTCGCCAGAGGTTCCGCGCTGCCTCGACGTCTCCGAACCCGATCTCCGCCCCCGCACCAGGGTCCGGGAGCTCGATCCGGGCCGCTTGGAGCGACGCGGCCAGCGCCTGTGCCTCGCTCGGCGCGCATTCGTGCAGGCGCAACCAGGCCTGCTGGGCGTCCCGGACGCGCTGCAGGCGCGCGGAGGCGACGGCGACCGCGGCCAGGGCGTCCGGCGACCGCGGATCGAACCCGAGCGCGCGCTGGGCCAGCCCGATCGCGCGCTCCGCGTCGCCGAGGTGGGCCTGGACGCACGCCCGCAGCGCCTGCACGAGCCCCGGGTGGGGACCTCCGCGGGTCTTGAGGCCGTCGAGCGCTTGGTCGGCCTCGGACACGAGGAGGAGATCGCCGTGGGCCCGCGCCGCGCGGATCGCGGCCCACGCCAAGGTGAGACGCACCAGCGGGCGCTCGACGTCGATCTCCGCGGCGCGCCGCGCCTCGGTGAGCGCGGTCATGGGGTACCCGATCTCGATGAGTAGCCGGGCCGCTCCGGCGCGGACGTCGACGTCGAGGCCGGGAACGGAAACGAGCGTGGTGAGCGCGGCGTGGGCCTCGGTGGCGTGCCCGGCGCCGGCGAGCGCGCGCGCGCGCAGGAGGGTCTGCTCTCCCTCCTCCGTCGGAGTGGCGGTTCCCAACAGTGCGAGGGCGTCCGCGTACCGCTCTGCGTCGAGCAGGGACGCGACCTCGAGCAGCGAGGGGTGGCTCGCTGAGGGCGTCTCGTGCGGCGGCGGAAAGCCAGAGCGGACCCGGTGTCGCGGGGAACCAGCCGCGCGCTCGTCGGCCTCCGGGTCACGGGTGGCGGTAGGCTCGGGGGTGGCGTTGCCGTGCGTTTCGGTGCGCGGGACGCCACGGATGGGGCCGGAGGGAGGGCTCGGCGCGCGTGGCCGGCGCGGCGCCGCGCTCGGAGCCGGTCGGCGCCCGGCTCGCTCCGACGGAGCCCGGGAGAAGACGAACTCCTCGCGTCGCGGGGCCTCGGAGTAGCGCGTCACGATCGGCTCGGCGTTGTCGTCTCTGGCCAACGGGATCCGGGCGTGGTGGTCGCCGGTGGTCTCGACGACTCCCCGGCTCGGGTGCGTGTCGCTCGACACCGCGTGGTCGGACCCATCGATGCGGGGAATGGCCGGGGCGCGCGGGATCGCGGGAGCCACGTACCGCTGCACCCGCTCGAGCAGTGAGTCTGCCGTTGCGGCGCACCCGTCCGGTGCCCCGCCGACGCCGGGCTCCGTCGAGATGTGCGGGCTCTCCGCGGCGCGCGGAGCGCGCTGGTCGTGCTCGACGTCGCGTGCCCGCTCGGCGAGCGCCAGCGGGTTCTGGGGCGGCTCGGTGGGGGGCGGTGAGCCTCGCCGCCGAGATCTTCCACCCCCGCGGGGCGCGCTGGCGTCGTCGCCCTCGGGGCGTGGGGGCCAGCGGCTCGCTCGCGGGGGGGGCTGCGTCGACTGCGTTTCGGTCCAGCTTGGCCCGCGAGGCGTCTCGATCGGCGGGCTCACGCTGGGCAGGCACGAGCGCACGCGCGGGTTGTCCATCATCTCGTTCGGGACGGCGCTCGCCGTCCCTTCCGTCCAAGGGGACGGCGTGTGCCGCCCGTCGGGGTTCGGCCGATCGGGCCCAGCAGGGGCCAAGGGTGCCAGCCCCCGCACAGTTGGCGGCTCGGGCGCCGTCGGTACGGACACGGCGGCCAAGGGCGCGAGGCTCGGATCCGCAACGGCCGCGAGGGCGGGTGATGGTCCCGGCGAGGGCCCCGGGGCGGCGCCGGGGGGCGTCGGCTCGGGGGCGGCGCCGGGGGTCACCGGTGGAGCTGGCGTGCGCGCGCCGGGCGGCACCGTCCGGGTGAGGATGCCGGTTTCTGCAGCGTCCAGCATGTACTGGGCCTGCGGGAAATAGCGTACCTCCCGCAACAGGTCGCGGAGCCGGTCCGCCACCCCCCGGACGTCGAGCCGCCCCCGAAGGTAGAGCAGGCGCGTGGTCAAGTACGTGACCGCGTGGTCGAGCCCCTGGCGCTGGCCAAGCGCGGCGAGGCTGCGCTGCGCCTCGTCCAGCTTTCGCTCGTCGAGCAGGGCGTCGACGGCGATCACGTCGGGATGCTGCAGCGGCCCGATATCTGACATCTGACGGACCCGGGGCGGCGTCGCGGAGCCGGCGCTCAGACCTCCGGGGAAGTATCGTACCCCACGAACGGCACTGGCGAGAAGTCGCGGCGGATCCTCGGCGCCGGGGGCGCCGAGGGACGGAGCCGGGGCTGCTCGGGGGGGCAGCGCCTCGGCCCGCTACGGGTCCGGGGGGTGGGGAGCCGCCAGTAAGCGAGCGGAAACCCTCGCCTCCTTGCCCACGCGATGGTCTGGGATCCGCTTCGCGTCTCCGCTCGGCGTGCGTGCCCCATCTCGGGGCACGATGCCGTGCGCGGCGAGCGAGACCGGGAACGGGCGCACCGTCTCCAGCGTGAGGCCCGTAGGGACGGCGCCGGGCGTCGCTGGCACCGCGTACTCGAAGGTCATCCGCAGGCGGACCCCGAGCTCGACTTGGTAGCCGTGAACGAGCAGCGGCCCCTCGCAGTCGAGCTCCACCGCGCGGATCTCGCGCGTGCCCGCGGCGGTCGAGCCCGCAGCTCCGGTCGTCTCGCCCGGCTCCCTCCCAAGCGGTGGGAGCGCGCCGCGCACGACGATCCGCCCCTCGTGCGCGGCGTCGGCGGACGGGTTCTTCGCCTCGCGCAGCGTGAACCGGGCCCACCGGTGCCGCTCGCGAGCTGCCTCCGGTCGGCTCGGACCGACGTCGAGCCAGCGCTGCGCTCGGGCGCTCGACTCGCGATCCTCGGCGCCCTCCTCGTCGAAGACCCGGACGCTCGCGAGGTCGATCTCGACGGTCCCCCGGGTCGCGGCTAGATCCATTAGATCAACGTCCATCGTACCCCGAGCGACGCGGAGCGCGCCGGTGATGCGCGCCCCGCGGGCCGGCAATTCGAACCGAGCCTCGCTCCCGGGCTCGATCGCGAACGTTCGGCGTGCCGTCGGACGGTCGACGGGCAGCGGCTCGGCTGGCCAAGGCTCGGTGCGGCGCGGGGCCGGCGGCTCACGCCGAGAGCAGCCCGCCAGGAGACACCCGGCGAGGACGCCAGCGAGGATGGGGACCCATCGCGCGCGGTTCACAGCCTCGCGTCGTAGTACGCCAGCCGCCAGCCGCGCCAGAAACGGGCGGGGCGCGCGGCGCGGGGCGTCAGGCCGAGGGTGGCTGCCGGGGGGCGTCCGGGATATGGGGGAGTGGCGGCGGGCGTCGACCCAGACGGTCGCGTGGGCGCCGCTGTCGCCCGGAGGATCGTCGTGCAGCATCGCGCCACTACGCAGCCGCTCAAGTACCGTCGGACCAAGATCGTCGCGACCCTGGGGCCAGCGTCCGCCTCCGCGGCGGCGATCGAGGGACTGATCGCGGCTGGGGTCGATGTGTTCCGACTGAACATGTCGCACGGCACGCAGGCCGAGCACCGGGCGCTTCACGACACCGTGCGCACGGTCGCCGCGCGCCTCGGTGCTCACGTCGCCGTGTTCGTCGACCTCTGCGGGCCCAAGATCCGCGTCGGTACCTTCCCGGGTGGGCGCGTCGAGCTGGTCACCGGCGAGTTGGTCACCGTCACGTCGCGCGCGGTCGCGGGGAGCCCGCGTCTGATCCCGTCTCAGTACGAGGCGCTCCCCCAGGACGTGAAGGTCGGGGACCGCATCCTGCTCGACGACGGCAACCTCGAGTTGCGCGTCGAGGGTAAGGACGGCACCGAGATCGCTTGTCGCGTGGTCGCCGGCGGGCTCCTGAAGGACAAGAAGGGGATGAATCTGCCGGGCGTCGCTGTGTCGGCGCCGGCGCTCACGCGCAAGGACGAACAAGACGCCCGCTTCGCAGTGGAGCTCGGGGCGGACTTCATCGCCCTGTCCTTCGTGCGCTGGCCGACCGACATCGAGACGCTCAGGGAGCTGCTCCGGGCGAGCGGGCGCGTCCTGCCCATCATCGCCAAGATCGAGAAGCCCGAGGCGCTCGATAACATCGAGGCGATCGTCGAGGCTTCCGACGCCATCATGGTCGCGCGCGGCGATCTGGGGGTCGAGCTCCCGCCCGAGGCGATCCCCAACGTCCAGGAGGAGCTCGTGGACCTCGCGCGCGCGCGCCGCCGGCCCGTCATCGTGGCGACCCAGATGCTCGAGAGCATGATGGATCACCCACGCCCAACCCGCGCCGAGGTGACGGATGTGGCGAACGCAGTGCGGAGCGGCGCCGACGCCGTGATGCTCTCCGGGGAGACGGCGGCCGGACTCTTCCCGGTCGAGGCCGTCCGCACGATGGATCTGGTGGTGCGCCAGACGGAGAGCTACCTGTACGCTCACGGGGCGTTCGGGAGCATCGAGAGCTACACGCCGACGGCGGTCCATCGTGCATTGCCCATCCCCGTCGAGGTGGCGATCGCCGACGCTACCGCGCTCCTTTCGCGCCAACTCCGGGTCCACGGCATCTTCGTGCTCTGCTGCGGGCGCACCCTCGCGGTCATGGCGGCGGCTCGGCCGGCGGCGCCGATCGTCGCCGTGGGCTCCCGCCCGGAGGATCACGCGCAGGCCTGCCTCACCTGGGGCGCGATCCCGGTGCCGGCGGATCCCGAGGCGGCGGGGACGACCGTGGAGGCGGTCCAGCGCCTCGCCCGCGAGCTGTCCCTGGCCGAGCCGGGCGAGCCGGTGCTTGTCGTCCGCGGCTTCGACGGCGACGCCGCCGCGACGCAGCCCAGCGTCACCGTGGTGCGGGCCTAGCCCACCGATCGGGTGCGCCCGCTGCCGTGGCGCCTTGGGCACCCCCCCCCGGCGAGGGGGGCGGTTCCCAGGGCATCGTGGGCGAGATGCGCCCCCCGCTCCCGGCTCCCGATCGTCGAGTCCTTGCGGCAATCCAGGCGGCCGCCGCTCCAGCCTTCAGTCGATCGGCACCGGCCGTGTCTGCATGCCGTTGCCGAGGTCGACCGGCGTGACCCCGTCCTGCGGATCCGGGAGCCGTGGCGCCGGGCGGCCGAACCGGTAGCGTCGCTCGGCGTGGACACCCTGCCCACGGCCGCGGATCTCCGCCACCACCCGGACGTCCTCGGCGGGGATCGAGTCCACCGCCAGCACCCACTGGTGACGTTGCCGCTCGCCGTTCGGCACCTGCGTGTGCTCCGCCCCCGAGACGATCCGGACGCCACGGGGCACGATCAGCGAGAGCGCGACGGGGGACCCGTCCAGTGCGACGCGGCGGATCTCTGCGATCACGGTGATGGTGGTGCCGGGCTGCGGGTGCTCCGGTCCCGTCACCTCGAGAACCAGGGGCGGGAGACGCCGCGCCGTCTCCGGGGCGGGTGGGGGCACGGTCCTCGGCTCCGACGGGGCCACGGTGCCCGCCGGGGCCGCCGGCTCGGTCGGCTTGCCCGAGCAGGCAAGCCCGAGGCAGACGACGCCGGCGGCCAGGGCGGTCGGTCCAAGGTGGTACCAGGCCCGGCTCTTGAGCGGGAGCGGCGAGGGGATCGACCCGAGAGCGCTCAGCTGGTTCATGGTGGCCTCAATCGCAGATGGGACGAGTCGCGTCATAGGGGTAGCGGGTGTCCGGGCTGGTGACCGCGTCGATCTCCGAGGTCGTGGCGCCCGCACAGGCGAGCGCGTCGAGGAAGTCAGCGAACATCGGGGCCGGGGTATCGGTGACCGAGACGTTCACCTGGTCGCAGCCGTAGGTGCCGCCCGGGTCCCAGACCGTGCGCGTGTAGTTGCGGCCGTAGGGCGCGCGCGTCATCCGTGGGCTCTCGAGGGCTGCGAAAAGGGCAGCCTCGCCGAGCCGCTCGTTCAGATCCCAAAGCATCGCCGAGATCTCGTCCTCGATCACCTTCTGGTAGACGCCACCGCTCGGCACGGGACGCTTCCAGGGGTAACCGCCGGAGAACTCGCGCGCTCCGATGTCCGACCAGAAGAAGGTGCCGTCTTGCTTGTCGTAGAACCGCGGCTCGCCACGCAGGATCGCCGAGTACCCCGTCGCCCACCCCTCGGACCAGGCCTGGCCGGGGTACGTTGGCGTGCCGAGGCAGTGGCGGCCCCCCTCCCCCGGGGAGACGCCGAAGGTGGACATCGCCCAGTGGCCGAACTCATGAAGGGTCACGGCGTCGGACCAGTAGGACTGATCCTCGGCCACGGCGGGGATCCACATCTGGCTGTCGAACATCTGGTCCCCGACGTAGTCGCCGAGCGATGAGAAGCAGGCGCCGCAGCTCCACGCCGTGTTCATTCGGAACCACGCCACCAGGGACCGGGGCTCGCCGTCGAAGTCCGAGCCGGCACGGAGGTAGGCCGTCCGCAGGTTGCTGAAGAGGCGGATCGCCCCGCTGCCCGCCGCCTCCGTCACCGTGACGGTGCTGCCGGACGGCGTCTCGGTCGGGTCGATGCTGAACGACCAGATCGTCGCCAGCATCCCGTCCACGGAGTAGATCGACTCTTCCCCGTCGCCGACGTCGGGCAGCGCCACCGCGACGCCGGGCCCGGTCTTCGCGGCGTCAGGCTGGAAGAGCGCCACCACGATCGGTTCCGCCGTGTCCGGCGGGTCGGGGATGGCGATGCTAAACGAGCCATCGTCCGCCGTGGTCACGGCGTCGACCAGCTCCTCGCCGGACTTGGCCATCAGCAGCAGCCCCGCAGCGGGCAGGTCCCGCGCCTCGCCGAAGTCGGTGTAGCCAGCGTTGACGGTGCGAGCCTCGTAGCGAACGACGCCCTCGTAGACCACGGTGGCCTGGTCGCTCACGCAGAAGGCGCCCAGCGCCGTGTCGCGGCACCCGTGGCTGCAGTCGGTGTATTGCGGAATCCCCGCGGCGTCGCACTCGCTCAGGGTCCAGTCGTCGCCGCAGGTGGTGGCGCCGGGGCTGCACCCGCTCGGCAGGGGCGCGCAGGTGGCTCGGCCGGAGGCGGTGGAGCAGGTGGTCCCCGCCGGGCACTCGGACTCGACGATGCTCGGGAGGGCATCGCTGGTTGGAACCGCGCAGGCGCGGATGACGTTGCTCGCGAGGCACTCGCCCACCACCGGGACGTCACCGCAGGGATCCACCGCCGGCTCACTCCCGCCCGTGCCCATGGCAGGAGTGCCGCCGGTCGCGGGCGCGCCGCCGGTCCCGGGGGCGCCGGCCGCGCCCCCGGCGCCTTCGTTGGCCGGGCCGTAGCCGCAGTCGTCACAGTCGGTGCCGGGGCCGCAGAGGAACGGCTCGTCGCAGTACCCGTCCCGCGCAAACTCGCAAGAGTTGCCGCAGTCGGTCGGCATCTCGTCAAAGCCGATCATGTCCGGGGTGTCGGCGCAGTCGGTGCAGTCGGTGCCGTCGTTGCAGAGGTAGGGCTCGTCGCAGGCGCCGTCGTTGGCGTAGGTGCAGGTGTCGTTGCAGCTCGGATCGGCGCCGCCGGACGCAGTGGAGCCGGAGGTGCCACCGGCGCCCGCCGCCGCTCGGTCGTCGCCCGCGCTGCCGGCGCTGGGCTCGCCCGGCTCCCCGCCCTCACCCTCGTCGTCGTCTTCCACCGCGGGGGACTCCTCCGGTGGGGGGGTGTTGTCGATGATGCACCCCGGACCGAAGAGCAGGGCAGCGGTGAGGCCGAGCCGCGGCAGATCGGCGCGGAGCCGCCCCGGTGCTCGTTTCCACCCGCTCGCATCCGGACCACGAGCCGCGCGCGACGTTCCGCTCATCGTCTCTCCTCTATCTCGCCTCTTACGCACCCCGGCGCAGTTTTCTCTCCCCGGGTTAGCGGGTCAAGGTCGGCCACGCCCTTTCTGGCTTGAGATCCCGTAGGATCTGGGCTGCTTCGCGGAGCTCGGACGGGCACGGAGCCTGGCCAGGGACCGGGACCGCCGCACGCAGGTGCACCGCGCAGGTAGCGCGGTGTAGGGCCGCGACGCCCCCGAGCGGGGCCGTGCCGATGGGAGGGGCGGGGAACCCACGGCGACGGCGTCCCGTCCCGGGGGACGTCGATCCGGGATCGCCGAAGCGGGACTGCCGAGGCCACACTCGGGCGCCCCTCGCTGCGATGCCCGTCCGCTGCGACAACGGGACGCGTCACGGTTCGCCACCGTCGCGCGACGGGTGAGTGAAGCGACCCGCGCCGCACCGGAGCTCGGCTCTGGTGGCGTGGGACATCGGCCGCGTCGTGCCCCGACGCGACGGGAGGTTTCATCATGTCGAGTCCACGTCGGTGGGCTCCGACCAGTCGCGCGCACGCGCGGCGGGGCGGAGCTGCTTGGGTCCTGCTCGCTTCGGCGAGCCTGTGGTCGCTGTGTCTGCTGCTGTGGTCCTGCCCCGCGGTCGCCGAGGTGGCGGCCGTGCCTGCACCGCTGCGGCTCGGCTCAGCCGAGTCCGGCGTCGAGGTGCTCGTCTACCCCCCGCGGGACCGCGCCACGCCGCGGCCGGTGACCGTGATGCTGCACGGCATGTGTGATGAGCCCGAGGCCGAGTGCCCTCACTTCGCCGAGGTCGTCACCCGCTCCGGGTGGTTGCTTTGCCCGCGAGCGGAGACGCGCTGCCCGGGAGGCGGATCCATCTGGGGCTACCGCCGGCGGCACCGCACGGTCGAGCAAGCGGTGTCGCTCGTCCGCGACACCTTCCCGGGCGAGCTGGACGAGACGCACGGACGGACTCTGATCGGGTTCTCGCTCGGGGCTCTCTTCGGGATGGATCTTGGCCATCAGGGCGCCGGCCGCTACCCGCGGCTGCTCCTCATCGGCGCGAAGGTGGAGCCCTCGGCGGTGCTTCTCCGGCGGGCGGGGGTCGAGCGGGTGGTCTTCGCCGCGGGCGACTACGACATGATGAGCGCGCACATGCGGGAGCAGGCGCGGCGCCTCGATCGGCAGGGGGTCCCGACCCAGTTCGTGAGCCTCGGTCGCGTCGGGCACGGGTTCCCCGGGGACCTCGACCCGCGGCTCGTGGCGATGCTTGCCTGGCTCGACGGCGCCGAGTGAGCGTCGTTCGGAGCGCCACCGCCGCGGGCGGAAGGTCGTTGATTCTTCGCGAAAATCAGGCTGATTGCCGCGCTAGGGGGGGCGACGGCGCGTCGAACCAGCGGCTGCGCCGGGTGGCAGCGCCGCGAGCGCATGACAAACTATACCTTTCCAGACGCAAAAGTCCATCCCGAAGAGCCCTGCCACCCGCTCGTCGAGCGCCCGCTCGCCGCGGGCGGTGTCGCCGGGGTGACGTCGCCCGCCGCGGCGCTTCAGGGCTCGTCCGCCGAGGGCTCGGCGGCGGCGAGGACGTCCGCCACCACGGCGGTGGGCCAGAGCAGCGTGTCGAGGGCGATCACGGTCAGCGGGGCCCACCGCGGGACACCCTCGATCGCGGGACGGCGCAGCCGCTTCGCCAGCAACACCAGCGCTACGGTCAGCCCGAGCGCGACGTAGGCGAGCGGCTGCTCCAGCCGCACGAAGACCAGGCAGACGATCGACGAGAGGGCGACGCTGAGGAGAAGCTGCATCGCCAGCTGTTCCGCCGAAGGGGGATCGACCATGACCGACCGCGGAGGTGTGAGTCCAAAACACCGGCGACGCAACTCCCCGACGCGTGGTTTTGTCTTGCACCGGGGCGCGGGCGCCGTCGGGATCGCACCGTCGTCGCCCGCCCGCGGCCTGGCGCGGGCGCCGTCGCCTCACACCCGGAGCGGGCCGTTGGTGGTGGCGGGCTCGGCACGGTGGGAGTGGCGCACCTCGCACTCGGGCTCGAGGCACGCGCCGACCTCACGGCGGGATTCCGCCTCCGCGCCAGCGCCGAGCCTCGCGAGCGCGTCCGCCGCCGCGCCGGAAGGGGAAGCCGGGGCCGGCCGGCCGTTGTTGGGACTCGTACAAGGTGTGGGTGCCCGCCGTCGCGGGTCGCTATCATGCGGCGACGTGCCAGCGGCGCCCGAGCCGCCGGGCAGAAGCCGCATGGCCCTCGAAGAATTCGTCACCGAGCGGGTCGGACGCGTCCTCGATGGGCGCTGGCGCTTGCTGCGCGCCGTCGGCGCGGGCGGGATGGCTGCGGTTTACGAGGCGCAGGGCCCCGCCGGCGAGGTGGTGGCGGTGAAGATCCTGCACCCCGAGATGAGCGTCCGGCGCGACGTGCGGGAGCGCTTTCTTCGCGAGGGATTGGCGGCCAACCGTGTCCAGCACCCCGGTGCGGTGCGGGTGTTCGAGCACGGCACCAGCGGAGAAGACTGCGTCTTCCTCGTGATGGAGCTGCTTCGCGGCGAGACGCTGGCCGATCGCGTGGCTCGTCACGGCACCATCCCCGTCTCCGAGCTGCTCCGCGTCCTCGACGATGTGCTCGACGTGCTCGCCGCGGCGCATGCGCAGGGGATCGTGCATCGCGACATCAAGCCAGACAACCTCTTCGTGACCGAGTCGGGCTCGACGAAAGTGCTCGATTTCGGTCTCGCTCGGCTGCTCGACGCGCTCCCCGGCGACTACCGCACGCGCTCGGGGCTCGCGCTGGGGACCTTCCCGTACATGGCGCCGGAGCAGGCGCTCGGGCGGCGCACCGAGATCGACGGTCGCGTGGATCTCTTCTCCCTCGGCGCGAGCGCGTTTCGCATCTTGGCGCGGCGACGCGTGCACGAGGCCGAGAGCGAAGCCGAGTTGCTGATCGCGATGGCTTCGAAGCCGGCGCCGTCGCTCGCCTCTGTCACCACCGGCGTCTCGGAGGGCGTGTGCCGGGTCGTCGATCTGGCGCTGGCCTTCTCGAAGGAGGCCCGCTACCCCGACGCCCGCACCATGCAGGCCGACGTGCGCGCCGTGCTCCGGGGTGAGCCGCCGCCGTATGCCGTGGAGCGCGCCGCGGCCCGCGACGAGCCCACCTGCGCCGGAGGAGTGGTCGCCGCCGTGCCGTCCCCGGCGAGTCTTAGCTTCCCGTCCTCGCTCGGCGCGGCCCCCGGCCCGTCGGTGGCTCCGGCTCCCTGGGCGGCAGCGCCCGTCATCGAAGGTGGGCCTGGGAGTTGGCTTGGGGCGAACGTCGCTGTCGCACCGCCCCCCTCGGCGGCCCCGGGGTCCCTCGTGGCGTCAGGGCTGCCCTTGGTCCCCACCGTACCGGGCCCTTCGATGGGAACGCCGGCGCCGCGTCGCCGCCGTCGCGTCGCGCTCGGCGTGCTGGCCCTGTTCACCATCGTCGGGCTCTTCGTCGTCGCGGTGTCGGTGGCGCTCGTGTTCGTCGCGATTCGTTGGCGCGCGGCGACCTCCGCCGCGGCCCCGCCCGAACTCGATACCCTTCCGGCCGCCACCGTGGTTCGCGGGGCCTCCGTCGCCAGCGCGGCCCCGCTCTCCTCGGATGGCCCCCCCGCCGCGAGCCTCGCTCCGGCGGTCAACCCGGCGGCACCGGCACCGGCGGCCTCGTCGCGACGCGGCGAACGCACGGCGGCGGCGGCGGTTTCGGGGGCCACGGCGGCCTCGGCGCGTCGCATGCCGGCGTTGCCCGTCTCGGCTCCACCGACGTTGCCTTCGACATCACCGCCGCCGGTCGTGGCTTCGGCCGTGCCGCGCTCCTCGCCGCCCGTCGCCTCGGGGGTGCCCCCGGCGGCGCCCCCGGCGGCGTCCACGCGGCGGGGGGACGGCAGGGGCACGTCGGTCAGCGTCGGCGGTGGGGTGAGGACGGGGCGGGGCTCGGGGCGGTCCAGCCGCCCGCGGAGCGATTGAGCGAGGAACGCCTCTGGCGCGCGATTTCACGCCATCGAGCGGGAAGCGGCGGACGCGCCTCATGGGTGCGGCTTGACGCTTGGTGGGGTAGAAGGTACCGCCAGACGGAGCGGCGCAGCGGCTCCTTCCCGAACCATGAAGCCCACGGGAGAGACAGATCGGTCGGGGCGTCCCGACCCGGCGCGTCTTCGCGAGATCTCCCGGGAGATTGGGGAGCATTACCCGGTCGCTCACGCTGGCGATCGGATCGTGCTCACCGCGGTCCATCCGGGCCTCGCATACCTGTCCTGGCACCTCGACTCGGCTTCCATCGACACCCTGCGCGCCGAGATCGGTGCCGCGTTGGACGGCGTCAGCTTCCACGTGCGGGTCCACGATGTGACGGACCTCCTTTTCGACGGCACCAACGCGAACAGCACTTTCGATCTCACGGTCGCGGCGCCGAGCGGTCGTGAGTACTGGCCCGTCCCCGTAACGGATCGCAGCCTGCTCGCGGAGGTTGGCCTTCAGCTGACCGATGGCACCTTCGTCCCCCTCGCCCGCTCTTCGGACTACTGGTTCGATCGGGATGGTCCGAGCTGTCGTTACGAGCCGGGAGGGTTGCTCGTCTCGAGCGCGTTCCGGGTCGTGTTCCCGGTCGAGAGCGTCCTCGACGCTCCCCTCTTCGAGCGCCTCGGCGCTGCGCTCCCGCGGCTCGACGGCTCCCGGACGCTCCGTGTCGCCGTCGTGGACGCCGGTCTCGGATCGGCCTTCACCGGCGGGGTGCGCCCGATCGGGGGGGAGATCGGCCAGCTCAGTGCCGGGGTGACCCTCTTCGTTGACGACGCCGTCGTGGATTCCGGCGCCGATCTCGTGCAGGTGGCCCTGGGGCGCGGCGACCCGCTCTTCGCAGCGCTCGTCGCCGTCCACCAGCGCGCTCCCTTCGACCTCGTCCACTGTCACGAGTGGTACTCAGTCCCCGTCGCGCTCCGCGCCCGGGAGCTGGGGGTGCCCGTGGTGCTTTCCCTGCACTCCACCGAGCCGGAGCGGGCGCACGGTGGCGCGCCCACGGACCTCTCCCGGGCGATCGGCGCCTGGGAGCGTCAGGGCGTGGCGGCGGCAACCCTGGTCGTCGTGCCGAACGCGGCGACGCGCCAGCAGGTGATCGCGCTCTACTCGGCGGACCCGGAGCGCGTCCTCACGATGCCCGCCGTCTGGGACGGCCGCGCCCCCCCGGTCCTCGAGCCCGCCCGGGAGAGCGGGGTGTTCGGGTGACGGTCGAGCACCTCCTCGCCCACGAGACGGTCGTCGGCACGGCGCGGGGAGCCCCCGTTGGCTGAGCGGTACCTCGCCCTCGTACTCCACGCCCACCTGCCGTACGTGCGCCACCCCGAGCACGACACCTTCCTGGAGGAGCGCTGGCTGTTCGAGGCGCTGACGGAGACGTACCTGCCGCTCCTGCGCTTGCTCGAGCGGCTCGGCCGGGAGCGCGTGCCCGTGCGCCTGACGTTGTCGATCTCGCCGACGCTCCTGGCGATGCTCGAGGATCCCCTGTTGCAGGAGCGGTACGACGAGCACCTCGGCCGCCTGCTCACGCTGGTCGACCGAGAGTTGGAGCGGACCCGGCAGCAGCCCGAGTTTCACCGGCTGGCGGTGCTGTACCGGCAGCTGTTCGCTGACGCGCGGGCGGACTTCGCCGCCTGTGGCGGGCGCCTCGCCGGGCCGCTTGGCGCGCTGCACCGGCAGGGCGTGATCGAGCTCGGCTCGACCGCCGCGACGCATGCCATCCTGCCCCTCATCCTGGCGCAGCCACGCGCTGTCGAGGCGCAGCTTCGCACCGGGCTCGACTACTTCGAGTCGGTTTTTGGCCTGCGGCCGGACGGGATGTGGCTCCCCGAATGCGCCTACGTGCCGGGGCTGGATGCCGTCCTGCGGCGGCACGGGATCCGGCACTTCGTCGTGGAGTCCCACGGCATCGACCACGCCAGCGTGGCGCCGCGCGCGGGGGTGTTCGCCCCGATCCTCACGCCCTCGGGGGTGGCGGCGTTCGGACGGGATCAGGCGAGCACTCGCGAGGTCTGGTCCGCGCAGCACGGCTTCCCCGGCGACCCGGACTATCGCGAATTTTATCGAGACATCGGCTTCGATCTAGACCCCGAGTACATCCGCGGCGCCCTCGGCGGAGACGCGCGGGCGATGACCGGCATCAAGTATCACCGCATCACCGGTCCGACGGACCATAAGGAACCCTACGTCCCTGACGTGGCGCGGCGGAAGGCAGAGCTGCACGCTGCCCTGTTCCTCGAGCGCCGCGCAGCTCACCTCGAGCACCTCTCCTCGGTCACAGACGTGGCGCCCATCATCGTTGCGCCCTTCGACGCCGAGCTGTTCGGACACTGGTGGTTCGAGGGCCCCGCCTGGCTGGACCTCTTCCTGCGCAAGGCGGCCTACGATCAGCGGGCTTTCCGCCTCACCACGCTGGGGGGGTACCTCGATCAGCACCCGGTCCACCAGTCCGGGCAGCCAGGGACCTCGACCTGGGGCAACGCCGGATTTTTCGACACCTGGCTCAACGTCAGGACCGACTGGATCTTCGAGCACCTCGTCGGCTGCGCCGACCGGATGGAGCGCCTGGTCGCCGCCCATGGGTGCGCATCGAGCGCCCCGCTGGTGAAGCGCGCCCTCGACCAATGTCTCCGGGAGCTACTGCTCGCGCAAAGCTCGGACTGGCCCTTCATCATCTCGAATGGGACCAGCGCCCAGTACGCCGAGCGGCGGGTGCGCGATCACGTGAGCCGCTTCCACTGGCTGGCGACCGCTCTCGACGCCGGACATATCGATGAGGAGAAGCTCGGCGCGCTCGAGTACCTCGACAACCCCTTCCCCGCGGCGGACTACCGAAGCTTCACGCTTCCCGTGTCCAGCGCGGCCTGAGGGGACGAGTGCCCCGGCGGCTCCTCACGGCGCCGGCGCCGGCTGTTCGCCGGCTGCCACCGGCGGGGGGGGGATCGAGGGCCAGCGGAGGTGGTCGCTCATGGCGGCGAGCGCGTTCGCGCCCGCGGTGTGAAGCGCCACCGCCAGCTCGTCGATCAGGCGCTCGCGCGTCGTCGGACGGAGCCGCACGGACACGGGCGCGTCCGCGACGCGATTTCGGACCAGGAGGGGTGCCTGGCAGCGGACCGTGTCGTCGCGGCGATCGTACACCGTGATGCTGGCAGCCAGGATTCCGGGGACCCACTCGGACCGGGGTGCGCCGATCCGCCGCGTGAGGCGAGGTTCGGCGTAGGCCGAGAGCCGGAGTTCGGCGACAAAGGGACGCCCGCCGAGCTCGGCGATGCTCGCGTGCGCCTGCCCGATGGCAGTGGCCGACGGGGCCCCGAGGTCTCCCGGCGTCCGGTCCACGAGGTCAACGCCGAGGGTTGCCCGGAGTGGCTCCAGCTCGTCCGGGGCGATGGCGCGCATCACGGAGAGCGGAACCAGCTGACGCCGATCGGCGCGCTGGTCGCGGACGCGCAGCACGACCGTTGGGTTCCCACCGGCCGCGCGCAGGAGGGGGTCGGGACAGCGCGCTGCCGGCCGCTGGTCGGGAGGAGGGCGCCGCCGTTCGAGGTCGCGCCCGAGCCGGGCGAGATCGAAGCGGGCCCGCCGCAGTGCCTCCTCACGGGCGTCAACGACCGGCGCGACCAGCGCGAGCGACGGAGTCTCACGCATCGCGACGGGCGGTTGCTCGCAGCCGGCGGCGCCGGCGCCGCTGGCGACCAGTGCGAGGGCGATCGCGCTCCGGGTCCGGATCCCTTCCGCCACGGGACCGGTGTAGCGGGGAGCCCCGCTGCCGGCCCAGAAACTCGGCGTCCCGGCCGTGCCGGCCGCGCCCTGGGGTCCGCGGGGTCCCCCGGCGGGGGACGACGGGGCGGGCATTCGGGCCCTTCCGGCCGCCGCCGGTCCTCGCTACGCTCGAAGCGCAAGCCAACCGGTGAGGTCTGACGTGACGATGAACGAGACTTGGATGGTGGGGATCGGGGCGGCGCTCCTGTGCGTGGCGTGCGGCTCGCGTCCGGCGGCGATGGACGTTTGCCGCAAGCTCGAGGCTGCCGGAGTGGCTTCGGGGTGCAAGGAAGGCAACGCGACCGGTGTGTACTCCGCCGCCAAGGCGGTGGCCGAGTTCGAGGTGGTGGGCCTGACCGGCTTGAAGGGCTACGCGCTCAGCTTTGGACAGTCAGCGACCTACGACAACACCGTGCGCTCCTACACCGAGCTCGGCTCGCGCAGCGCGGACCATCGAGCTGGCAACCGCGAGCGGCTCGTCTTCGTCACGCTTCCCGAGCAGGCTTCCGCGGAGCTGGCGGAGAAGGCCGAGAAGGTCGTCAACGAGCTGTGAGCCGTCGGCGCTCCCCCGCGGGTCAGCGCCCCCCCCTCGCGCGCACCTGCCTCGGGCTGGTCGCGGCCGTCGCGGCCGTCGCGTGCTCCGATCCGGCGGCGGCGCCGGTGGTCCCCGGCAGCGGGAGCGGCGGCACAGGCGGTGGTCAGGGACCGACCCCGGGCGGTGCGTCTGCCGTCGGTGGCCAGCCGGGGACCGGGGGTGGCGCAATGCAGCCGGTCACGCCCACCGTTGCCGGTGACGTCTACTCCTTTGCGGTGGGTGGCGTCGGCTTCAGCGTGAACGCGGCGGTGGGGGCACGGATCACCTCTCTCACGGCGGGCGCGGTCGAGCTACTGGCCGGCACGGCCGTGAACGGGAGTAACTACGGATCGACGTTCTGGACGAGCCCGCAGAGCGCTTGGACTTGGCCGCCACCCGCCGCCATCGACTCGAGCGCGTACGCGGCCTCCATCAACGGTGACACGGTCGTGATGGTCGGCGGCAGCGACCCCGCGCTGGGTCTGGCGGTGGACAAGGCGTTCTCCGCCGACGCGGCCTCCGGCTGGATCACCATCGGCTACACGGTGCGGAACACCGGCACGGCCGCGGTCAGCGTCGCCCCATGGGAGATCACGCGCGTCCCCACCGGCGGGATCGCCTTCTTTCCGCTGGGTTCCGGCGGCGTCGCCGGCAACAGCACCTTGACGGTGAGCCAGCTCGGGGCCGAGCTGTGGTTCGACTCGGCGACGCAGGGCGCTCAGGATCAGAAACTCTTCGCGGACGGTGGCGGCGGCTGGTCCGCCCATGCGGCGCAGGGCCATCTCTTCGTGAAGCGCTTCGTGGACGTGCCCGCCGGGGGCGCCGCCAGTGGCGAGGCGGAGATCGAGATCTACTCGGGGGCTGGCTACGTCGAGCTGGAGGTGCAGGGGGTCCTGACCAGCCTCGCCGTCGGGGCTTCGCTCGTCTGGACGACGGAGTGGAAGGTGGTGCCGATCCCTGCGGGGATCCCGGTCGAGAGCGGCAGCGCGGCGCTCGTGGAGCTGGCCGTAGAGGTTGTGGGTGGGTGACGGGGGGGCCCGTGGACTTGCCCCGGGGGACGTGAGAGAGTTGCGCCGTGTCGACGGGTGAGGACCGGCGGCCGACCGGGTTCTGTCTGCGCATCGGCTCGCGCGTGGTTCGGCTCTACACTGGCCCCATCCTGGTGGGGAGGGGCCTCTCCTCGGACATCGTGCTGGACGACAGCCAGGTCTCGCGCCAGCACGCGCGCGTCACCGTCACCGAGGATGCGGTGACCGTGGTAGATCTCGGGAGCGTCAACGGTTCCTACCTCGACGAGCGGCCCCTCGCCCGCGGGGCCACCCAGGTTCCCGTCGGTGGCCACCTGCGGTTCGGGCACACCACGCTCGAGCTCGCCGTGGAGCCGTTGGCCGCGGCGGGCGAGGCGGCGCACCGGGCCGCGCTCGCGCTGCTCGGCGAGTCGTCCCTCGTGGTCGGTGAGGAGGACATCCCCACCCGACGGTACGAGGCGCTCGACGTCGCCGGTGCCGGGGCCGAGCTGGAGTACGCCGCGGGCCGTCCCGACCACGCCGAGCGCCTGCTCGCCGGCTACCTGGCGAGCGTCCTCGATGAGCTCACCTCCCGGCGCCCGCTCCCCGAGCAGACAGTGCTGGAGGCAGCGCGTCTGGCGCTGCGCCTGGCCGCCAAGACGGAGAAGGGGCGCTGGTTCGATTACGCGGTGGACGTGCTCCGGCGCTCGGGTAGCCTCCCGGGCGCCGAGCTGATCGCCGAGCTGTGCGAGGTCGGACGCGGACTGGCCGTCGATCGCGCCCAGCTCGCGCGGTACGTCGAGGATCGGACGCGAGCGGGAGGCGAGGGGTCGCGCCGCCTGCTGGCGGGGCTGGAAGCACTGACAGCGAGCGCGCCGGTCGTCGAAGGGCGTTGACCGACTCGTCCGAGCGCGGGCGCCAGCGGCCGCCCGGCTCGACAGTCTCCGGCAATGAAACGGCGGTGCGAACCGACCGTTGGAAGAAGGGCACGCGGCTCGGCAGGGGGGGATTGGGGGAAGGGGACGTCCCGCCAAGCCGCGTGCGAACAATGCGGCGTCAAGCGAACCGTCTGGGGCTCGGCGTTGACGCCGCCCCGCTACTAGCACCTCTCGTGCCAGCCCCTCGGCGATCGATTCCGTCCAGTTCGGACCCCGCGACGGCGCTCGCGTTTCACATCTGCGATTTCCGCGAGCACTGGCGCAACGCTGGGCTCGACGAAGCCGACCGGCCGGGCGGCGTGCGCAGACGCACCAGCACCCCACCTTTCGGTCCTTCGCGACCGGTGTCTGCGGCGAGAACGTCGATCAGATCAGGCCGAGGCGCCGGCGCAGTCGGAACGCCGGCTCGCTGACCCAGAAGCGGAGCAGATCCTCCGCGATCCTCATGCCCGCGGCCGACTCGGCCGCGCTCCGGCCCGACAGATCACCCTCCAGGCGCCGCACGAGCTCCACGGAGCCGGGGAGGTCGTCGGTCACCACCATCGCAGCCCGCGCCGCGGTCACCAGCGCCTGGTGCATCCACTCGCCGAAACCTCGCGCCACACTGCTGACGAGGGCCGGCGCTCGATCCTCCAGAGAACGACGGGTACGGCGCGCGAGCAGGCGGGCGATCTTGCGCCCCAGCTCAGCGACCAGCCCCGGATCGAGCTGCGTCGGCATGGTCACGCCGACCGCCGCGGCCGTCCCGGTCACGAAGAGCTCGATCTCCTCGGCGGACAGCCGATGGATGGCCGGGACGCGGCGGGCGACACTGGCCATGACTCTTGCCACCAAGAAAACCCGCTGCGGCTCGGGGAGCCCCGCGACGAAGGACGGCACGATCAGGCTCACCGGTTCCGTGAACTCGACCGCGATCACACCGAGCCCTCCCGGCTGCTCGAACAGCTGGTGATCGGCGATCCCGAAGATCGCCGCCACGCGGTCGCTCACGTTCCGGAGCGGGTGTCCCGAGCGAGCCGTGATGCGCTCCCGCGTCGTTACGCCGTAGCGGGCAAGCTCTGGAGGGTAGAGCTTGGGCAGGACGTCGGCGGCGAGCGCGAGCACGTCAGTGATCGGGTCTCCGCTCCCCGTGGCGGCGAGCGCCTCGATCTCGTCGAGCGTCATCGAGCCGGGCGGCGCGAGCCCCGCCCGACAGGGGATCGCCGCCAGGCGGGCGCGGTCCGACTCAGTCGCGGCGCCGATGGCGACCAGTGGCGCGAGCGCCAGCGTCGCGTCCGCCGGCCGTTGCATCTTGGCCAGCAGCGCTGCGAGGCTCCTCCACGCTGTCACGTGGGTGACCTGAACCTCAAGCACGCGCCGCGTCGCGTCGGCCGCCGCGGCCAAGTCGCCGGCGTGTTCGAGGCGCAGGGCGCGCGCCGTGTGAAGCTCGGGATCGTCCGGGCGCGCGGCGAGCCCCCGGTCGAGCGCGCGGAGCGCCTCGTCGTTCTGGCGGAGCTCGTCGGCGAGGACGTGGCTGATCTCGAGCTCGACCTGCGCCACCGTCTCCGCGCTCGCGCCGGGCTCGGCGAGGAAGCGCTCGAGCGCGTGCACGTAGCTACGCCAGGCGGGGGGATGCCCGCTCTGCTTCTGCTCGAGCAGCAGGCCCTTGTACTCGGCCGCCGCGCGGCCGCTCAAGCCGAGCACGGCGACGGAGGCCTCGAGCTCCTGCAGTGCCTGCGCGTGGTCGCCGCGGGCACGAGACACCTGCGCGACGGTCACCCGCGCATCAGCGACCTCCCGGGGGTCCGTGCTCGTAGCGATCAGGCGCTGGGCGGTCTCGGCGGCCGCGTCGTGGCGTCGCGAGCGGATCTGGATCGACAGCAAGCGCCGGAGCGCGGCGCGGTGGTCGGGTCGCTCCGCCAGCACCGAGTTCACGTGGGCGAGCGCGCGGTCGGGCTCCCGGAGCTGGTCATCGTGGATGGCGGCCAGCTGGAGGCGGATATCGACGCGCACCTCGTCGTCCGTGGACTGCGCGAGGGCCTGAGTGAGGCGGCGGGTCGCCGGCTCCCACTGCCCGTCTCGCACGTAGAGGTTGGCTTCCCCAAGCAAGGCCCGGACGTGGCCGGGGGACTCGCCGAGGATCCGCTCGTACACGGCGAGGGCCGCGGGCAGGTCGCGCTGGCGCTCGGCTTGGAGCTCCGCGATCTTGACCCAGAGGTCGTCGCGCCGCTCCCGGTGGCGGGCACGCTGCGCCGCATGCGTCAGGGTGTCGATCAGACCCCCGGGGTCACCGGTTGTCAGGAGCACTTCCTCGAGGTGATGGGCGGCCACCGCGTGCTCGGGGTCGAGTTCGAGCGCCCGGCGCAGCAAGGCGACGGCGCGAGGGACGTCGTTGCCGCTGCGCGCCAGCCCGGCGGCCTTCACCAGCAGGCTGGCCGCCGTGGTCGGGTCGGCGAGCACCCGGTGCGTGTGCCCCGCGGCCTCCTCGAGCAGCCCGCCGTCGGTGTGTCGCTCGGCGATGCGCGCGAGGCCGAGCGCTGCCCCGTGATCATCGGGGTCCTGGGCCAGCGCTGCCCGGTAGAGCGAGAACGCTGCCGAGGGGTCGGCGAGCTCCAGCGCCTCGCCGAGTCGGGTCTGGTGCGCCGCTGCAGCGGCGCCCTCCGAGAGGAGCGCGGCGAGCTGGGTGTCCACCTGCGTCAGGAGACGGCGGTCCCCGGTCGACAGGCCGATCTCCTCAAGCGCCAGCAGTGCCGGAACGTTCTCCGGATCGAGCTTGAGGATGGCGGCGTAGGTCCCGCGGAGCACCTCGGCGTCGACCCCGAGGTGGTCGCGCTGGAGCCGGGCCAGGCGGTGCAGCGCAGCGACGCGCGCGCTCGCGTCCGCGAGGACACCATCGAGCGCGGTGCAAATCGCCGCCGCTCGGTCCCAGACCCGCTCGCGCAAGTACAGCGCCTCGAGTGCGAGCAACGCCCCCAGGTTTCGAGGATCGCGGGTCAGCACGGCCTCGTAGCAGCGGATGGCGCCGCGCGTGTCGTTCAGCTCGTCCCTACGGATGACAGCCTCCCGACTGAATGTGGCGATCGCGATGGCGGGCTCGGGGGCGTTCTGGGCCTCGGCGTCGAGGGCGTCGGCGAGGCGTGGTGCCTGCCGCGCCGAGGCGAGCAGGCGGGCGCGCCCGTCCAGCGCCGGGCCGTACTGCGGCTCCTCGGTCAGCGCGCGCTCGTAGTTCGCGAGGGCCTTCGCCTCCTCGTGCAGGGGTCCCTCCAGGATCTCGCCGATCCGCGAGGCGGTGCGCGCGCGCTCCGCCTTCGACTCCAGCAGCGGGATCCCCTGCTCCAGGATCGTCACCAGCTCGGCCCATTTCCCGGTCGCCTCGAGGCCGCGCTCGAGCGCTCGCCGCGCGGGCCCGTGGGTGGGATGGGCCTCGACCGCTTCGCGATACAGTACCAGCGCCTCCTCTGGACGCCCGAGCTGGCGCTCGGCGAGTTCCCCCATCTTCATCCGCAGCGCGGCCGCCGCAGCGCCGGGTGGCGTGGTCTTGAGCTCGCGACGATAGGTCTCGAGGAGCTCCTCCCAACGGCCGTGGCGCTCGTAGAGTCGGGCGAGGCTGGCCAGCGCCGGGAGGTGGCGCGGCGCCAGCGAGAGCACTCGCTTGAGTCGATCGAGCGCGCCGTCGAGGTCGTCGAGGTGCTCGGCGAGCACCTCCCCGGCACGGTGGAGCAGATCGGCTTGCCGCTCCTTCTCGTTGGTCTGCGTCGTCTCGGCCTCCAGCGCCGTCACCAGCTCACGCCAGTCTTGCGCGCGTTCGGCGGCGCGTTGCCAGGCGAGGATGGCTCCGCGGTGCTTGGGGTCGTCGCGGAGCACCCGCTTGTAGGCCTCGACCGCGTGCGTGGGGGAGCGCAGGGCGTCCTCCTGGTAGAGGCCGATGGAGAACAGGTGCGCGATGCGCGTCTCCGCGTCGGGCGCGAGATCCACGGCACGTTCATGGAGCTCGACGAGCTCACGGAAGCGTGCGTGTTGCTCGAGGAGCCGGGCGAGCCCGCGGAACGCGACGGCGTGCCCGGGCAGGACGCCCAGCGCGCGCGAGTACTGCTCGATTGCCGCGTCTGGCCGTCCCAGTCGCCGCTCGTAGAGCTCGGCGATGGTCGTGTGCCACGCGGCACGGCGGCCGGCGTCACGGGCCGCCTCCGCCGCCGTCGACAAGGTCGCGATCAGGGGTTCCCACTCGCTTCGCTCCCGGTAGAGTCGCTCCAGCGCGGTCACGGTCGGCAAGTGGCTCGGGTCGACCGCCAGCGCGCGCCGATAGCCGTCGACGGCGGCGTCGGGGCTTTCCAGCCGTCGCTCGTGGATCTCGGCGATGGCATGGAGCAGCACGACCCGCTCCTCCGGCGTCGGCGTGAGCTGCGCTTGCCGCTCCAGGACGCGTACCAAACCCTCGTACCGCCGCCCCAGCTCGTAGGCGCGGGCGAGTTCGCCGAGGATCATGACGTCGTCAGGGGTCGCCACGACCGCGCGCTCGAGCGCGGCGATCCCGTCGTCGAGCGACCCGAGGTGATCGACGTGAACCCGTGCGATCCGGTACCACGCGAGGGCCTGAACCGAGGGGTTCTCCGTCTGCGTCGCCTCGAGTTCGAGCGCGCCCACCAGCCGGTGCCAACGACGCTGCCGGTGGTCGAGCTCCTTGAGAGCGAGGAGCACCCCCGGCACGCGGGGATCCTGGGCGAGCGCGGCCTGGTAGAGCTCCGTGGCGCGTCCCACGTCGTCCTGGCGGGCCTCCGCCAGCCGCGCCCGCTCCGCCAGCAGCGCCGCCCGCTGCCGACCGTCGTTGATGCTCGACGCACGGAGGTCGAGGGTGTGATCGAGGCCGCTCCAGGCCTCGTCGACGTGCTGCAGGAGCGCCAGCGAGTCGACGATCGTGGGATCGCCAGGGGCGAGCCCCGCGGCCTGGACCAGGGCAGCGAGGGCGGCCTTTCTTCCGTGCAGGCGGTGCTCGAGCAGGAGTGCCTTCTCGTGGATGAGCCACGCTCGACGGGCGGGGTCCTGGGTGAGCCGGGCCTCGGTGTCGTAGTGGGCGAGGGCCGCCTGGTGGTTGCCCTGCGCGAGCAGGACCCGCCGCGCACCCCGGAGCGAGGGTAGGTGCTCGGGCGCGGCCGCGAGCGCCTTGGCGTAGTGGTCCGCGGCTCGCACGAGATCCCGGAGCGGGTCCTCCCACAGGCGCGCGCACTCGAAATGGAGGCGCCCGAGGCGCGCTCGATCGGGATGATCGGCGAGCGCCCGCTCGAAGTGCACCAGGAGCGCTCGGGCGCGGTCCTCCAGGCTTTCGGCGGCCGCCCCCACCACCAACCAGCCCTCGAGCGCCGCCGGCGGTTCGGAACGGGTCAGCGGGAGTCCCGCCGCCGCGACGGGAGGGGATGCGGATGGGGGTGAGGGAGCCGCGGGGATCGGCGGGCGCGGGGCCCGCGGCGGTCGCGGGGGTGGGGGTGCCACCGGCGGCGGCGCGCTGACCGGTAGCGGGGGAACGATGGGCGCGGCCGCGGCGGGGGCGGGCGGTGGGGAGGGGGGCCGCGGCGGCGGCGGCGGCGCGGGCAGCCGCGATGGCGGCGGCGGCGCCTGGCTCGCGGGGTTACGCCGCGGCGGTGGCGGCGGGAGGCTCCTCGGCCGCTGCGGAGGGGACGCGGGCTCACCACCAGGCTCCCTCGCCTCGGGCTCGGCCGGGACCGGCGCGCGCTTCTCATCGCGCGGGGGGGGCGGTGGTGGCCGGGAGGACGGGGCGACGGGCTTCGGCGCCGTCACGTCGGCGGGCGGTTTCGCAGCACGGCCCGGCGCGGCGGGCGTCTGGGGGCGCCGGCGGGGTACCGGGATCGCGGACCGGCTCGCGCCCTCGGGACGGGGCGGCTGCGGGGGCGCGCTTTTCGTTCCGGGGCGAGATGCGTCGTCGGCCATGTCGAATCCGCGAGGAGATTAGCATGGTGGATCCGCGGCCCGCGACGCGTTTTCCGGTGAGCCGGCCCAGGCTCCGCGGTCGGGGTCGGCCTGCCCCGGAGCTCGAAGACCTCCGCCGAAGCGGGCCTCGAACCCGGTCGCCGTCACCAACGGGAGCCACGGCCCCCTATCCCTCCCGGCCGGGCCCCGCGACGCAGGCGCCTGGCGCGGGGGGCTCGGGCTGACCCCGCCGTCGCGCGCGCGGCGGGTCCAGGATCGAGGCTCGCCCACACCCGGCGCCGGCCTCGGGTCAGCCGCGGGATCGGCCCCCGCAGCCGGCGGCCCGTTGCGCGATCCGCCAAGCGCCGTCACGATTCGCCCGCGTTCGAACGGAGCAATCGACATGAAAGCAGGCCTCGTGGGCTTTGCCCAGACCGGCAAGACCACCTTCTTCAATGCCCTCACGGGCCAGCACGCCCAGACCGGTGGCGGCCGCAGCGACAAGGCCAACCTCGGCGTCATCAAGGTGCCCGACGTCCGGATCGACCGCCTGTCCTCGATCTTTTCGCCCCGGCGCACCATCTATGCCGAGGTGCTGTTCGTCGACGTCCCCGGCTCGCGTGGCAAGGGCGGGGGGTTCGACACCGCGACCCTCAACGCGCTCCGCGAGGCGGACGCGCTGGTGCTGGTCCTCCGTGGCTTCGTCGGGATCGACGGGAGCGAGCCGGATCCGGTGCGCGAGCTCGCCGACTTCGAGTCCGAGCTCATCCTGAACGACCTGGTGATGGTCGAGCGGCGCCTTGAGCGCCTCCGGAAGGAGGCCGGGCACGATCGGGAGAAGGCGGTCCTCGATCGGCTCAACGCCGCCCTCCAGGAGGAGGTTCCCCTGCGGCGCGTCGACCTGGCCCCCGAGGACGAGCGCGAGGTTTCCTCCTTCGCCTTCCTCTCTCGGCGCCCTCTGCTGGTGGTGCTCAACGCCGCGGAGGCCGACGTGGTCCGGGGCGTTCCGCCGGAGCTCGAGGCCGCGGCGAGTGAGCGCCAGCTCGGCGTGATGATCGCTTGCGCCGCTATCGAGGCGGAGGTGGCGGTGCTCGCTCCGGAGGAGCAGCGGGAGTTCCTCGCCGATCTCGGGGTGAGCGAGCCCGCGGCCGCGCGCCTCATCCAGCGCGCCTACGAGCTGCTCGACTATGTCAGCTTCTTCACCGTCGGGGAGGACGAGGTCCGCGCGTGGCCGGTACACCGCGGCAGCAAGGCGCCGCGCGCGGCGGGGCGGGTGCACTCCGACATCGAGCGCGGCTTCATTCGGGCCGAGGTGATGCGCTACGACGAGTTCATCGAGGTGGGGACCGAGGCTCGGATGAAGGAACTGGGCAAGCTCCGCGTCGAGGGCAAGGAGTACGTCGTCCAGGACGGCGACATCGTGCACTTCCGCTTCAACGTGTGACCCCAGAGCGGCCATCGGTTTGATTGCCGCGAGCCATCAACGACCTGGAGCACCGAGCGAGCGGCAGATCTCGCCAGAGGCGGGCCGGGAAACGCCCCCACACCCCCGGCAACCAGTGGTGCCAGGGGGGCGTCTTTCAGGGCGCCGGCGCCGTTGGCGAACCGGTCGGTGCTCTAGGGCGTCGGCGTGCGCTGCGGTGGCTCACCAGAGCAGAGCCGCGCCCCGCACCCCGCTCGCGTCGCCGTGGCGAGCGCGCCGGAAGGCAGTGGCACACTCGCCGCCGAAGACATGGGCCGCCACTCGGGCCGGCAAGGTGTCGTAGATCCCCGCCAGGTTCGAGAGGCCGCCGCCCAGGACGACGACCTCGGGATCGAGGAGGTTTACCACCGTGGCGAGGGACCGCGCCAGGCGCGACTCCCAGCGTGACAGTGTTTCTGCGGCGGCGGGGTCGCCGTCGGCCGCGCGGCGCGCGATCCCCGGACCGGTCAGCTCGGACCCGGTGCGTCGCCGGTGATCGTCCACGAGCGCGGGGCCGGCGATCCACGCCTCGATGCACCCGTGCTTGCCGCACGAGCAGGCGGGCCCCGGGTACTCGTCTGGCTCTGGCCAAGGCAGCGCGTTGTGCCCCCACTCGCCGCAGACTCCGCTCGCGCCGCGCCAGGGATGCCCGTCGAGGGCCAATCCGGCGCCGCAGCCGGTCCCGATGACCGCGGCGAAGACCATCCGAGCGCCAGCCCCGGCGCCGTCCAGCGCTTCCGACGCCGCGAAGCAGTCGCCGTCGTTTGCGCAGCGGACGGGGCGCCGCAGAGCCAGCTCCAGGTCGTAGCGGAAGGCGTGGCCGTTGAGCCAGTCGCGGTTGGCGTTCTTCACCAGGTCGGAGGGGGGAACCAAGGTCCCCGGCATGCCGACGCCCACCGTCGCCGAGCCGTGCCGTGTCTCGAGGTAGCTCACCAGCTCGCTGATGATGGCGACCGTCGGCTCGTAGGCGGGGGGGGTCGCGACGCGGCGGCGCTCGACTTCGCGTCCGCCCGCGTCGAGGAACAGCGCCTCGATCTTGGAGCCCCCGACGTCGATCCCGATGCGTCCGGTCGTCATCCGGTCCGAGCCTACTCGAGCGAACGCGATCCACGAACCGCCCAGGCGCCCCGCCGCCGCGCGGGGCCGCCCGTGCTAACCCGGGTCAGTCGCTGGCCACCACGCGGTTGCGGCCGCCATTCTTGGCGGCGTAGAGGCGACGGTCCGCCACTTCGACGAGCTCCTGCCCCCCGTGCTCGTCGCGCGGCTGGAGCGCCGCGCACCCCACGCTGACCGAGATGGGGATGAGGTTGCCCTCGTGGTGGACCGGGGACGTCGCGATGGCCGCGCGCAGCCGCTCCCCCACCCGGGCGACGGCCTTGAGGTTTGAGCTCCGGAGGATCACGACGAACTCTTCCCCGCCCACGCGCGCGAAGACGTCCTCCGTTCGGAGTCGCTGGGCCACGATCCCTGCCACCTGCCGGAGCACCGCGTCCCCCGCGGGGTGCCCGTGGGTGTCGTTCACGCGCTTGAAATGGTCGAGGTCGAAGAGCACGAGCCCCACGTCCGCCCCGTGCCGCTGGGCGTAGGCCACCTCCGCGTTCAGCCGCTCCTCGAAATGCTGGCGGTTGTAGGCGCCCGTCAGCGCGTCCCGCTTGCTGGATTCGTAGAGCTGCCGGAGCATCTCCTCCTGGTGTGCGTCCGCGCAGGTGTAGCGGAAAGCGGCGCGTGGACCGAGTTGCAGGGTGTCGCCGTCGCTCAGGGCCGCCGTCGCCACGCGGACGCCGTTCACGAACGTGCCGTTCCGCGAGTCGCGATCCTCGGCGACGTAGCGGCCGCCACGTCGGTACAGGGAGGCGTGGACCCGGCTCACCCCGGGGTCGTTCACGGAGAGCCCATCCGGCGGGTGGCGGCCGACCAGCACGATGTCACCCTCGAGCGCGACGACCTCTCCAGCCTGGGGTCCGTCGAGGCGGAGCAGCAGCACGCGATCGCGGGCGGTGGGGATCAGCGGGACGATGTCGACCTCGGTCGATCGGTCTGGGTCCGTGTCGCGGCCGTCGTCGGGCAGGAGCGATCGGAAGACGAGCGAGCCTCGCCCGCTCGACAGCGGGGGATCGGACAGGCGCGCGATCCGGGCGGGGTCGACGGCCAAGATGCGCACCGAGGCTGCGTTGGAGGGGGGCTCGGGGGGCATCAACGGCGCGCGGGCCCCGTCCCCACTGATGGACTCGGGTGCCAGCTCGGGCTCACGGACGGCGGGCATCGCCGGGTCCGTCACCACCCGCTCGGCGGCGCGACGATCGGTCAGCGCTTGTTCGGCGGCAGGGCTCGCCGCCGGATGGCACGGGGATCGGTTTTCGGGCGCCGCCACGCGGCGGAGCATGCCACGACTGGCTCCGTCCCGTCAGAACCGCGCGCTGGTGCGGCGCACTCGGTCGATCCCGGATGCGCACGCGCCGTGGCGCGCTCACAAGCACTCGGCGCGGAATCGCTTGATCCCCCGCTCGTCGAGCCGGTAGGGGGGCTCGCAGTCCGCCTCGGTCGGCGTCGGCGGTGCGTTTGCGTCGGCCTCGCGCGCGGCCCCACCGCGGAGGTCGCGGGGGCTCCACGGTGCGAGGGTCCCGGGTGCCCCGAGCTCCGGCCGCCGGACCGTCGTGCCGGCGTCCACCGGGTCCGTGAACTCGCGGTCCGGAGACGGGTCGGGCGGCGCCGGCACGGGCACCACCACCGGCTCCCCTCCGCCGACCACATCGTTCGAATCGGCGCCGCCGAGGGCCGCCGGGGCGCCGTCGCTCGGCGGGCGATGGCGGGTCAGCGCAAGCGTCGCGAACGCGGCGAGTAGGAGCGCCGCCCCCAGGAGGGCCAACCACCACCCGGAGCGTCCGGGCGTGATCGATCGGCGATGGCTCACGCGGAGTGCGGCGGACGTGGTCCCTTGGGCGGAGGCGCGAGTCTCGTCACCGTCCGGGATGGAGAGTGCCGGGGTCTGCACCGGAAGGCCTCTCATGCCCTCGCGCAGCGCGTCGCGCATCTCGACGGCCGAACCGAAGCGGCGGCGCTGATGGTGGGCGAGCGCCCGGTCGATGACCACCGCCACCGAGTCGGGGACGTCGGGGCAGAGCTCGCGGATGGGTCGTGCCTCGTGCGTCATCGCCATCGCGAGCGCCTCGTTCGCCGTGTCGGCCTCGTGCACGAGCCGTCCGGTGAGCAGCGCGAAGAGGACGGCCCCGACGGCCCAAAGGTCCGTCCGGGCGTCGACCTCCTCCCAGCGCCCGCGCGCCTGCTCCGGGGCCATGTACGCTGGCGTCCCCATGCTCATGCCGCTGCGGGTCGTCGTGGTGCGGGCGTCGGGATCGCGCAGCCGCGCGATGCCGAAGTCCAGCACCTTGAGGACTCCGTCGCGCGTGATGAAGAGGTTCTCCGGCTTGATATCCCGATGCACAATCCCCTTGTCGTGCGCCGCGGCGAGCACGTCGAGGACCTGCTCGCCGATCCAGAGGACCTCGGCCTGGTCCAGCCGTCGGGATTTGCGGCTCCACCGGGCGTTGACGGTTTCACCGTCGAGCAGCTCCATCACCAGGAAGACGGCCCCGTCCCCGGTCACGTCATCGTCGTCGACCCGGACCGCTCCGGGGTGGCCGACGGTGTTAGCGACGTACCCCTCACGGAGGAAGCGCGTGCGGATGTCGGGATCGACGGACAGCTCGGGGTGCAGGACCTTGATCGCGGCGCGCTTGTTGTTGCGGTGCAGCCCGACGTACACCGCGGCCGTCCCGCCCACCCCGATCAGGCGCTGGATGGACCATTTTCCGGCCAGGACCGTGCCGACGCGGCGCTGGGCTCGCTCAGTCAGGCTGGGTGCGCGCTCAGACATCGGACCGATGGCGGGCAGTTCGATTCCACCATGACAGCGCGCTGGGCAGGTGGGAAGGCAGGGCGGCTCGACCGGGGCCGCCGAGGCGGTTCTGGCCCCGTGGCCCGGGCTTGGTGGTCACTCGAACCGCGCAGCGCCGCCGCTCGTGCGCCGCGGCGACGGTCGGCTCGCGGCCGGCACTGGCGCGGGCCCCGGGGTGCGGCGCGCGAGGCGGGGGATGGGGTCGCGAAGCGACCGGACCGGTGTTATAGAGGCAGCCCATCGAGAGGGCAGGACGATGATCGACGAAGTAATCGGTGAGCTCAGCGCCACGATGGGGAAGGCGATCGAGGCGCTGAAGCGCGACCTCGCCAAGCTCCGCACTGGGCGCGCCACGGCCGCCATGCTGGACTCGGTCCGCGTCGACTACTACGGCCAGACCACGCCCATCGCGCAAATGGCGACCGTGGCGGTCCCCGAGCCGCGCCTGATCACGGTGAAGCCGTGGGAGAAGAAGCAGGTGCAGGCGATCGACCGGGCGATCCGGGAGAGCGATCTTGGCTTCAACCCTCAGGTGGACGGGGACCTGATCCGGATCCCGGTCCCACCGTTGAGCGAGGAGCGCCGCCGCGACCTGGTGAAGGTTGCCAAGCGCACCGGTGAGGAGACGAAGGTCGCCATTCGCAAGGCGCGGCACGAGTGCCTCGACATGCTCAACGAGATCAAGAAGGACGGCGCCGCGAGCGAGGACCAGGTCGAACGGGCCAAGAAACGGGCCGAGGATCTGGTGCACGACGCGGTGGCGGACGTCGACGTCGTGGTGTCCACCAAGGAGAAGGACATCCTCGTCGTTTGAGCTCTGACGCACGGCGTGCCGCGGCTCGTGCACCGGCGCGCGGAGCGGGCTTGGGTAGACTTTCGTCAAGCCTGATGGGAGGCCTCGGAGCCGCGACTGGCTCGTGCGAGGGCACCGTCCGCTGCCGTGCTGGCCCCCGCGGTCATCGCGGAACGGGGCTCGCGTCTGTCGCCGGGCGCGAAGTCCTCCGCGCTCGCTGTCGGCGCGGCCGTCGGTCCGGGCTCGGCGTGGCCGGTCTTTTCGCGATCTGTGCCGCTCGCCGGCGCCCTCCGGTAAGAAGCGCACGGGGCAGCGGTCCCGGGCTGAGTCCTGCCACGGGAGCGAGCGCGGGAGGGGGCCGCCCCTCGTGGGCGGTTGGCGCTTGCCTTGACAATACGGGGGCGGCCGTGAAACCTTCGAGGGCTGACATCGCGATATAGGCCCTGGGGCGTCGAGTGACCGAGGAGAAGGAAGTTCGCCTGCGCGCGGTGGCTGCTGGTATCAGCGACGTCGGACTCCAGCGTGACCACAACGAGGACAGCTTCGCGATCCTCAACGATCAGGAGCTCTACGTGGTCGCGGACGGCATGGGGGGGCACCGGGCGGGCGACGTTGCCAGTCGACTGGCAACCGACGCCATCGTCGACTTCTTCCGTGCCACGGCCGTCGAGGACGTGACCTGGCCGTTCCATTTCGACTCCCGGCTCTCCGAGGAGGAGAACCGGCTCCTCACCGGCGTCCGCATCGCGAACCGCCAGATCATTGAGCGGAGCACGCGCCTGCGGGAGTGCCACGGCATGGGCACCACGGTGGTGGGGGCGCTCTTCAGTGCGAAGAAGCGGCGGATGTACATCGGGCACGTCGGGGACAGCCGTGCGTACCGGATCCGGGGCGGCGAGATCCGCCAAATGACGCGGGATCACTCGCTGGTGAACGACTACCTGCTGGCGATGCCCGAGCTCACCGAGGAGCAGCGCAGCGAGCTACCCAAGAACGTCATCACTCGGGCGCTTGGCATGCAAGACCACGTGACGGTCGATCTGCAGAGCGACGAGTGTGAGGTCGGCGATCTGTACGTGCTGTGCTCGGACGGTCTCAGCGGGATGATCGACGATCAGGAGATCCTGTCGGTCGCCCTCGCGACGCCCGATCTGCACGATGCTTGCCGGCGCCTGGTCGGGATGGCGAACGAGCACGGTGGTGAGGACAACATCACCGCGGTGATCGTCCGGATCGAGGCCCCCTCACCAGGGTCCGCCGCCGCGGGGTCCGCGGCGAGCGGGGGCGAGCGGGCCCCTGAGGGCGTGCCGGACGCGACCGTCGCCGTGCCTAGCGCCGACGGCTCGCCGAGTGTGGAGCCGGCGCTGACTGCGGGAACCGCGGCGCCCGCCGGGGACGGGGCCGCTCCGGCCATCGGCGAGGCCCGGGCAGGCGGCGCCCCTGCGGCGACCAGGGACCCCGCGGCAAGCTGAGCGGCTCCTCCCTGGGCCCTGGTGTCGGTGGGCCGGGTTTCCCGCGGTTTGGGCCCCGGTAGGCTGGGCTTCACCGTAGACGCGGCCCCGTCACGGCGGTCGCGGGAGTCCTCCGTCGCGACGCCACCGAGCCCCCTGGCGGGGCGTCGGCTCGACGCGCGCCGCCCGCGTCGAGCCCACGGTGGCGCGTACGGTAGAGCGTACGGGAGAGAGCGCCTCAGCTCTCGCAGTTCTCGAGGATGAACGTGGCGCCGAAATCGCAGGAGGTCCCCGTGGACGAGCCCGCGCGCGAGTCCGTGCAGGTGGCCGAAGCCCAGACCTTGCCGTCGCCGATCTCCTGGACCGCCGACACCGAGATGGTGCAGGTGCTCGAGGAGACGTTGTCCGCAGCCGGCGCGTAGAAACCGAGTGAGCCGGTCCCCGAGTAAGTGCCCTCGCCGGTCTGTGCCACCTGACCGCTCACGAAGAACGACGTACCCTGCTTGATCGAGCCTTGGATCGCGTATCCCGTTCCAGACTTCCGCACCGAGCAGGCGACGTCCGCGCCCGACTTTCCGTCCTCGACCCGCGTGCCGACCGTCGTCTCCGTCGTCGGGTTGCCGTCTGCGGGGATGAGGTAGGGCCCGACGCCGCAACCGTTGGTGAGGGGGGAAACGCGCGAGGAGGCTCGCGGAGCGGGCCCCGGCGAGTCCGTGCAGGCGAGCGTCACCAGAGCGGCGACGGCGGTGAGAGAGAGGGAGGAGCGCGCTCGCCACGAGCGCGGGTGAGCCAGGCAAGGTGCAGGGTGTCGGCGGTTCATGGGGCTTCCCCTTCGGAGTATCCTACCTGGAACCCCTTTAGCCCAATCCCCCATCGAAGCGAAATGGGCTCCTGCCCCTTGGGGCGCGGCCGCGGCGTGGGTCCTGGAGGATTTCCCGACGTCCGACCGCCGGACGGGGCCACGAGCCCCGCGGCTGCTCGGGGCCGTTTCGGCTCGCGGACAGGACCCGGCGGCAGGGCCGGGGCCCGCCTCGTGCGGGCGCGGCCAACGGCCGCCAACCGCGTCGCCGGCCTCGCGACAGGTCACGCTCGCGGCGGCGTCCGCTGCTCGCCAGCGGGCGGCGCCGCGTTCGGGTGAGTGACGGGGATCGAACCCGCGACACCTGGAGCCACAATCCAGTGCTCTACCACTGAGCTACACCCACCGGGGTCGGTCCGGCATCCGCGGCTGCGGCCCGGACCGCTGTTGGCGCTCGGGTCTAGTCCAGCTCTCCGGTCTCGGCAAGGGCTGGGTCCCGCCGCCACGGTGGGTTCCCGTTCCGCGCCCGCCGGACGCGTCCGACGCCCCGCGCCTCGGCCCCCCGTCGGCTCCGCGGGGCGGACGGCCTGGTTTACTCGGCGGGGCATGCCGCGATACCCTGGTCTGGTTGGGCGTGGCGGGCGCGGGGCGGCACGGGACGGCGCCCGGGGGCCCCGCCGGTGGAAGGGGCCGACGTCGATGCGTGGCAAGATCGTCCTCGTCAACGCGGGCATCCTCCTCCTGGTGGGCGCGCTCACCTACGCCCTGTTGGCGACCTCGCTCTCCCGGGTGCTCCAGGACCGGACCGAACGCGAGCGGGAGGCCGGGCGCGCTCTGCGGGGCGCTGCCGCCCAGCTCGCGCTCGACGGCTTCCGGGCGGAGCGTTGGCTCTCTGCCCGGGTGACCGGCAGGGACGTGCGCGCGGTGTTCGCGGGTGGGACCGAGTCCGCGCGTCGAGAGGCAGCGACGGCGCAGGCGGACGAATTGTACGAGGCCGCCACCGCGGAGCCCGACTTCGAGCGCATGGTCCCCGACCTGGTTCTCTTCGTCGACGCGCGCGGAACGGCCCTCGGTCGCAACGGGTCGAACCTGATGCGGGGGGAGCGGATCGTGGAGGCGTACCCGTCGCTGGCGAAGGCGCTGAGGACGGGCGCCACCACCAGCGATCTCTGGCGCCACTCCGGGCGTCAGGAGCAGTGGCTGGCGAGCGCTGCGCCCGTGCTCGGGGACGGTGGCGAGGTCGTCGGCGCTGTCATCATGGGCACCCCGCTCACGGACGACCGACTGGCGCGGACGCGAGACCTCACCAGCGGCTGCCTGCTGTTCGCGGGTATCCTCGAGGGCGGCCGTATCCGCCTGCTGGCCAACGGTGGCAAGGCGCCAGCCGCGCTCGTCGCGGCCGTCGGGCAACCGGCGCTGGCCGCCGCCGCAGAGCGCGCGCTCGCGGACGGTCGGACGAGCGCTGCTGACGTCGTCGTGGGCGGCCACCTCCTCGGCGTCACCCCCCTCGTCGGCTACGGGAACCAAACCGTGCTGGTGGCGGCCGTGCCCGCGTCGAGGGTGGACCGCCTGGCGTCATTGCTGTGGCCCGTGCTGGCGGTGACCGCGCTGGGCCTGCTGCTGGTCGTGATCGCCGGCAACCTGCTCGCCAACTACTACCAGGGGCCCATCGAGAAGATCGAGGAGGGGCTGCTCGCGATCATCAACGGCCGCACGGACGTTCGCCTCGAGATCGAGCACGAGGAGCTAGGCGGGCTGGTTTCCCGCATCAACTCCCTGCTCGACGTCCTCACCGGCGTCCCCGAGGACGCGGCCGAAAAAGCGGGCGCCTCCGCGGCGACTGCCGAGGGCCGGGTCTGGGACTCGCTCGTCGTCGACGAGGGCCTGAACCTGGCGCAAGACGGGGAACCCCGCCAGGCCGACGAGGCCGCCGACGAGGCCGCCGACGAAACCGACGCGCAGCATTACGCGCGCGTGTTCCGGACTTTCGTTGCAATGAAGCGGCAGCTGGGTGAGCCCGTCGATGGCGTTACGGAGGCGGCGTTCACGGACTGGTTGCGGCAGCGTGCGCAGGCGGCAAGCTTGCGGCACGATCGCCCCGTCCGCTTCCGGGTCGTCATACGCGACCGCACCGTGATCCTCGTCGCGGCGCCGGTGTCGTTCCCACCGTGAGGTCTCCGCGGGCCCCCGCGTGGCGCCGATCGCCGCGGCACGGCGATTGCGCCTGCGCGAGCCATGGGCATGGGCTATAAGCCCCTGCGCCGGCGCGCCACCTCGCGCCGAGCCAATCCGCCATGGGCCTCTTCGATATCCTCAGCGGCAAGAAATCCCCGGAAGCGACCAAGAAGAAGACGGAGCGGGAGGTCGCCCGACTGGCGCGGCTCGCCGCCGACAAGATGGCCCAGAACTTCGACCGCCAGGAGGCGATCGACCAGCTCGCGGCCATGGCCACGGCAGAGAGCGCCGCCGCGCTGCTCAAGCGCTTCAACTGGTCAATGGATCCCTCGATCACCGACCAGGAGGAGAAGGAAGCTGCTGCCCAGGGGGTCGTGGCGGCGGGGGCTGCCGCGCTCGAGTCTCTGCGCCTCTACGCGGCCAGCGCGGAGAGCCTCACCTGGCCCATCAAAATCCTGCGGCAGATCGTGCCCGCCGAGGAATTCGTCGACGAGGTCCTGGGGCTGCTCGACGAGTTCGACACCGAGTACGTGCGTAACATCGAGCCGAAGCGCCAGCTCCTGATCACGCTCGAGGAGCACCCGTCCCCGGAGGTGCGGGAGGCCGTGGAGCCGTTCCTCACCGACATGAGCGAGCCGATCCGGTACGCGGCCGTCACCACGACCTTCGCGTGCAAGGATCCGGCGAGCCTCGGCGCCCTCGTCGAGGCACTCGGCGAGGAAGAGAGCCTGCGCATCCGCAATCGGATCGCGCTCGGCATCTCCGCGGCTGGTTGGTCCATCCCGGAGGGGCTCCGGGAGGCCGTCGCCGAGGGGCTCCCGCCGGAGTTCGTGCTGGCGGGCGACCGCGTGCAGCGCCGTCCGTGACCGCGTGCGGCTGCGCTCCGCCCCTGGAGCGAGCCCCCGGGTTCCCCTGGTGACGCGGCCTTCGGTCGAGCCCCGGAGCGGCAATCGGTCCGATTGCCGCGGAAGATCAACCACTCGATACAGAACGGCCGCGATCGAGAGGTTTCGATCGCGGCCGTGAACGCGCCCGTCGCTCCAGCGCCGGGCTCGCTACTGGGAGATCCGGTGCTCGAACGGGAGGTAGAAGCTCCACCCCACGGTGAGCAACTGGTTGAACTGGTACGGTCGGTCGTCCTTGGTGATGGAGGAATCCGGGAAGTCACCGTCGGGATCCCCGCCGGCCGTGTCGAATCCACCGCTGTTCCACCCGAACGGCAGCAGGCGGTACTGCAGCGAGAGGCCGCTCCACTTGTTCGCCCAGAAGGTGAAGCCGAGGCCCACGGTGGGCCCAATCGCCAACCGGCTCTCACGCTCGAAGGCGTCCCCGTCGCTGCACGCGATCCCGGTGTCCGAGGCCGGACCGCACTCCACGCGCTCCTGCAGACCGACGAAGGCGGCGCCGAGGAAGAAGTACAGCTCCGTATCGACGAAGGCCTTCTTGAAGAAGGACACCTTCCCGCGGAAGGGGACGCCGGTGATCTGCGGGGCGGCGACCCAGGTGATCTGTCCGAGCTGGTCCTCGAACTCGAGGCCAAGATTCACCGCGGTGAGGCGGCAGTTCGTGGTCGTCGAAACGTCCCCGGCGGGATCCCCGGAGACGGTGTCGCGGCAGCCTCGCTCTTCGTTGACCTTCTGGACCTTCTTGGTGAGGCCGAGCGGGAGGTGGAGCGCTTCTGGAGAGAAGGCGCCCCAGATCCCGAGCGAGAGCCAGTCGGTGAAATTGTAGTCGAGCTGGAGGCCCGGCAAGATGGTCCGCTGGTACTTGTCGAGCAGCGTGAACGTCGCCGAAGGGGTGACCTCGAACCGCCCCTGGCGATAGAGCCGGAGGTTGCGCACCGCCGGGGCACCCGCGAGCGGGCCCGTCAGCAGGATCTCCTGCGCCTGCGCGCTCCCGGTGGCTGCCAGGATCCCCATCCCGGCGGAGATGGCGAGGAGCAGTCGTCGCGTGGTGGCCGTCGTCTTCATCGTCGTCGTCCTCATCGTCGCCTCCTCCAGCGTCACTTCGGCAACCGATACTCGAAGGAGAACGGCATGAAGATGGAGACACCAAACTGCGCCTGAACGTTGTTCGTGAGCTCCTTCTCGGAATCGTACCAGTTGGCGGGATCCTGGGCCTGAACCGGGTCATCGAAGGTGGCGAGGTTCTCGAGCTCATCCATGAAGATGTAGTCCCGGATCTCGAGGATCCCCGTGAGCCAACGGTTGAAGAAGACGCGAAGCCCGAGGCCGGCGTTTCCGCCGGGCTTGATCTCGTACTCGAAGGCCCGGTTGTCCGGATCGATCACGGCAATCGGGCGCGAGCTGATGACGCCGCCACCAGCGACCAGGTAGAGGTCCCAGTGGAAGATGAAGTCACTGAAGCCGGCGAACTTGCCGTAGGCGGGCACGTAGGTGAGGTTGAAGTTCGCCCCCCAGTTGTACTCCGTGAGCGGGACGCCCACGCGCGCCGCCCGCCGCACGTCTGCGTTGAAGTCGCTGTCGACGTTGAACGGCTCGTAGTAGTTGAAGTTCGCGCCGATCGCGAACACCTCGAAGAGGTAGAAGTTAGCGGCAATACCGGGGCCCGGGTGCTGCACGAACTGGTCGTTGAGCGTGATCGACCAGTAGGGGTTCAGCTCGAAGCGCATCTTGCGCTTCGCGTAGATCTGCTGGACGGCGTAGATCTTCTCGTTCAGATCCTTCTTCGCCTCCGCCGGCATGTCGATCTTCGGGCAGGCGTCGGGATCGATCTGGCAGATCGCCGCGAGGCCGCTGGCCTCGCCGTCCACGCCGGGGATCTCCTCGCCGCCGACGGCAGCGCCCTCCTCCCCGACCTCGGCGCCCGCTTCGGCGCCCGCTTCGGCGCCCGCCTCGGCTCCCACCTCCTCGCCGCCCTCGGCGGCAGCGACCTCTTCGCCTTCGTCCTGCGCCGAGGCGAGTGCGGGAATCGCGCACATCACCGCCGCGAGGAGCCCGATGCGGATCTTCTTCATGCGTCTACCGTTTTCTCCTGGAACGAAAGCTCCCGAAGTCCCGCAAGTAGTGAGAACGTTTGGTGAAATCGACCACCCCGAACGCCGCGCGACTATATCACGTGCGATTTGGCGCGATCAACAACCAAAACGCCCTAATCGGCGGTCGATTCGCTCTCCTTGCCGAGCAACGCCTCCACGAACTCCTCCGGGCTGAACTCGTGCAGGTCGGAGGGGCGCTCGCCGAGGCCGACGAGGCGCACCGGGAGGCGCAGCGCGTCGCTGATGCCGAGCACCATGCCGCCCTTTGCGGTCCCATCTAGCTTCGTCAAGACGATTCCCGTCAGTGCCAAGGCCTCCTGGAACTCTCGCGCCTGGGCGAGGGCATTCTGCCCTGTCGTCGCGTCGATCACGAGCAGGATTTCATGGGGGGCCCCCGCGAGGGATTTCGCCGCGGTTTTTGCGATCTTCGTCATCTCGCCCATGAGATTCGTCTTCGTGTGCAAGCGCCCCGCCGTGTCGGCGAGCACCACGTCGGCGCCGATCTCTTGGGCTTTCTTGATGGACTCGAAAATTACACTTCCAGGGTCCGCTCCGTCTTTGCCGCTGACCACCACGCACCCGACGCGCTCGCCCCAAATAGAGAGCTGCTGAACGGCGGCGGCCCGGAAGGTGTCGCCGGCGGCGAGCACGCACTCGACCCCGGCTGCCTTGAGTCGCGTGGCAAGCTTGCCGATCGTCGTCGTCTTGCCGGAGCCGTTGACGCCGACGAAGAGGATGACCGTCGGCTTGGCCCGAAGCTCGAGCGGACCGGCGGCTCCGTCGACCTGGAGGATCCGGATCGCCTCCTCGCGGAGGGACTGCCACACCTGGCGATCGTCGAGGGCCTCCCCGCGCGAGAGCGACTCGCGGACGCGCGCGAGCAGCGCGTCCGTCGTCGCCACACCGACGTCGGAGCCGATGAGGACCTCCTCGATCTGGGCGGTGAGATCGGCGCTGATCGCGGGCTTTCCCGCGAAGAGCGCGCGGAGGCGCCCGAAGAAGCCGCCAGCCTCACGCGACTTGGCGAGTCCATGGCGGAGCGCGGCTGGATCGCGATGATCCTCGAGCAGCCGCCCGACGCGGTGCGGCGGCTCCGCCGGTGGCGGGGCTGGCTCGGCGACAGCGCGTGGCGGCGGTTCCGACGGGACCGCCCGCGCGGCAGGCTCCGGCGCCTTCGACGCCGGGCGTCCCGATTCTCGCTCGGCGGAGGCACGTTTCTTCGGCTTCGGTGCCTCCGCGAGCGGCGGTTTCTCGGCAGGGGGAGGCAGCTCCTCCGCCCGCTTGCGGGTGGCGAGGTAGACCACCAAGGCGACGACGGCGATCCCGATCAGAACGAGGACGATTTCCATGGCGCTTGACGAGGGTTGGGGGGTTGCGTCGCTGCGAGCGGACCGGAGCGCCCTGTCCAGCGCGAGGCGCCGCGGGACCGCCTCACCTGTCCACCGAGTTAGAGGTCTCCGCGGCCGGAGTCAACGTGAACCGTGCTCGGGCGGCTCGCGCTCGGCAACGGCCCGTTCTCTCGCTGCGTCCACCGGATCGGCGCCGAAGGCCGCGGACTCGGCCGCCTCGGCCCACGCCGCGACCCCCGCCTCGCCCCGCTCACGAGCGACGCGCGCCAGATGGCCGGGCGTCGGCTCGGCGGCCCCCCAGAACCAGGGGCGACCAACCCGCTCGGCCCACCCGACGAGGCGATCCAGGATCGCTCGTCGTCGAGTCACCAGGCTCACGAGCAGCTCCCCGGGGGCCGGGACCGGTCGCTCCAGCGTCGAGTGCCAGTTCGCTTCCACCCGCAGTCGCGCGCTGGCGCCGGCCACCGCGATCGCCCCGAGCTGAAAATGCCCTTCTGCGTCGGTGATGGCGTGGGCGAGGACTCGGGAGCCGGCGGGCGACGTCTCCGCGATGGTGACCTCGGCGTTGACGATGGGGCCGCCCAGATGGGCGTCCCGCACGCGCCCCTGCCACCCGCTGCGCTCGGGTCCGAGCGAAACGACCTCGACGGCGGGTCTGCCCGGCGGCAGCTCGGGTGCGAGCGCCGGCTCGTGCTTGGTGCGCGCTCCTGGCCGGCGCCAGCCGCGGAGCACCCAGAGCGCGACGCCGGCGCCGGCCAGCATCCAGGGCCAGCGCCGCCAGACGGGCAGGGGCGGGACCGTCACGGTCACCGCGATCGGCTCGCCGGGCAGCCACCAGGGGGAGTCCGGGAGGTAGCGCGCGGTGAGGCGCACGGGCCCGTCGGGGGCGGCACCGAAGGTCGCGATGGCGCTCGCGGTTCCGTCGACGACCGGCGCCGTGCCCACGGTTCGCTCGCCGAGCCGCAGCTCGACGCTCCCCGTCGAGACGGGCCCCAGCCGCGAGCTAACACGAACGAGCACCCGGGCGCGCTCGCGGGAGGTTTCGTCTTGCGGCGGCGCGGCGAGCGTGAGCTCGACGCGCGTGGTCTTCTCCACCACGACCTGGCGCGTCGCCGGGGGCAGTCCGGGGGATCCCGCGAACCTCAGCAGGAGCGTGGCGCGCCCCGGCGACCCGAGCGCGGTGACGGGCAGCTGCAGGGCTGTGCGCTCGCCGGTCGAAGCCCAGGCCTCGGCGACCAATTGCGTGCTGCCGTCGGGCGCGCCCAGGAGCACCTCGAGCCCGATCCGCTCGGGGCTCGCGGCGGGAGGGATCGCGTCGGCGCGGATCCAGATTCGAGGATCCCCGGCATCGAGCTCGAGGCGTCGCGGTGTCGGCGCGAAGCCCAGCGCCAACGCGCGCGGCCCCGTTATCACCGGCACCGCAGTGGCCGGCGACGCCTCGTGTTCGCCATCGCCGGGATAGCGCACCGTCACGCGCTCCGCGGTGAGGGTCGGCGCGAGCGTGAGGCAGAACGCCCCGGCTTCGTCGGTGAGCTGCGCGATCTCCGCCCCCGTGACGCGCGGTCGGGGAGCCCCACGGCACGGGCTCGGCGACTCCGGGGGCCGACGACCACGGCCGTCGACGTCGAGCTGCACCCGCACCTCTCCCCCGCGCAGGGGGACGCCACGATCGTCGACGAGCCGACCGCTGACCTCCAGCGTTCCGTCCCGCAGGAACGCTGTCGCCTCGACGGTCGCGGTCCCGGTCACGTGCAGCGGCGCTGCCGCGCTCGGAGGAGCCGCGAGGAGCAGGCCCGTGGCGATGGCGGCGGTGGCGGGCGTGGCGCAGAGTCTCATGACGGATCACGGTGTCCGCGGGCACCGGGGCCAGAGCCTACCATGTGTGTGGACGTCCCCCGGCGTCGGTGCGGCGGTGGGCGCGACCCGTCGGCCTGCGACCACCATTCGCGGACGGCGAACCGCGCTGACCGGGCGCCGCCGGCGCGCGCGGGCGGAGTGAGGCGACGTGCGGCGACCCGTGGTAGGCTCGTTGCAAATGGCGCCGGCGTGGTCGTGGATGCTCGTGCTCGCGGCGCTTGTTTCGTCCAGTGTCGCCCTGGCGCAGCCGGCGGACGTGGATCAGCTCGCCGACAAGCTCGCCCACGCGAAGGACTTCAGGGTCCGCACCCAGGCAGCGCTCGCCCTGGGCGCCTCCCGCTCGAAGCGTGCGGTGGATCCGCTCTGCACGGGGCTCGGCGACGAGAGTTCGACGGTGCGCGCCGCCGCGGCCGCCGCGCTCGGCAAACTCCGGAAGGGGGGAGCGGAGTGCCTCAAGCGGCGGCTGGCGGTGGAGGACAAGCCCTCGGTGAAGACCGTCATCGAGCGGTCGCTCGCCCGCGTCGAGGCTGACGCCGCGCCGCTCATCGGCGACCAGACGAAGTACTACCTCGTCCTCGAGACGATTGACCGCACGGGGCGGGGGGAGGAGGACGTCGCTCGGGTCCTCCACGGCGCCGTCGCGTCGGCCGCGAAGAGCCTGCCGGATTTCGCCGTCGCGCCGCTCGATCAATCGCTCGAGGCGGCGAAGGCGCTGCTCGGCGGGCACCCGTCGGTGCGGGCATTCCTGCTCTCGGCCGAGGTGCAGGCCACCTACGCCGGCGGTGCGCTGGCACTGAAGATCGAGACGGCCATCTTCACGCTGCCCGAGCGGAACTTGCAGGGCTCCTTCACTCGGACGCTGTCGATGCAGGGCATTTCGGACCCCGACCGCGCCGCCGAGGACAAGCTCATCCAGGCCGGGGGCGCCCGGCTGCTCGAGACGTTTGCCCCGATGGCGCCCAAGCTCCGCTGATTCCCCCGGCTGGCGGGCAAGGGTGAGCCAGTCCCGCGTCCCCGGCGCTTCCCCCTTCGGCCGTGCCTCGCTACCCTAGTCGACGCGAGGAGGTCCGGGACCCCGCCGGCGAAGGAGACACGATCCATGTCAGCAGCTCCCCCAGAACGGCGGGCCCCGGGCCCGCGGCACCAGCGCCGGATCCGAAACTACCTGCTCGACCGCCGGTTCCAGCTCAAGTACGCGGGTTACTTCGTCGGCATCGCGGTCCTGCTCAGCGCCGCGCTCGGGGCGGTGCTCTGGCGGACCAGCACGCGGTTGCTCGCGCAGAGCGAGGAGCTGGTCGCGCTCGGCAGCGCCGTCGTCGCCGAGGGCCGCAAGGTCAGCCAGGTCGTCGAAATGAACATCGTGAAGGATCCGGAGTACGGCCAGGATCCGGAGCTCCTTGCCGCGTTTCAGGCCGGTGACAGTCAGTATGCGCGGCAGCTCGAGGCGCGGCAGGTCGAGCTCGCACGCCAGGCGACAGCGCTGCGCGCTCAGCACGTCACCGCTGCCTACGTCCTCGCCGGCGCCCTGCTCGTCTTCGTCCTGTTCGTCGGCTTGGCCGGGATCGTCGTCACTCACAAGGTCGCCGGCCCCCTCTTCAAGATGCGGCGGCAGATCTTGGAGGTAGCCGACGGCCGCCTCCAGCCCGGGGGGAAGCTGCGTCGCGGCGACGAGCTGGTCGAGTTTTTCGAGGCCTTCGAGCAGATGGTCGCGCGCTTGCGTGAGCGCCAGGAGCGGGAGGTCGCGGCGCTGGACGACTGCATCGGGCAGCTGGGGGCGACGCTCGACGACGCGGCGCTCGCGCCGCTGCGACGGGTCCGTGAGCAGATGCGCGCCGCCCTCGATCGCTGAGAGTGCGGGGAAGCGTCCTCAGAACGCCGCCTCGACGTACTCGACGATGGCGCGATCACCGTCAAAGCTGACGCTGGCGGCGTCGTAGCGCAGTCGCTCCGCGGTCGGATCATCGCGGTAGCGCCGCTGCCAGAGCCGCTCGCCCGCCCGCCGGACGCGTTGGCGCTTCGCCGGATCGATGCTGCCGAAGCCGCTGGTCCAGGCGCCGCTGCCGCGGTGCCGCACCTCGACGACCACCACGAGAGGTCCACGACGTGCCACCACGTCGAGCTCGAGCCGGCCGAGGTGCAGGTTGGTGGCTACCACCTCGTAACCGAGCGCCCGCAGGTGCTCGACGACCGCGCGCTCGGACCGCGCTGCCCGGTCCCGTCGCGGATCCGCCGCAGCTGGGGCCACGCCCTCGCCGACGCCCCCCAACGGCGCCTCCCCTGAGCCGCGATCCGAGGGAACCGCCGCTGCGCCCCCACCGCGCGGTCGCCCCGGGCTCAGTAGGGCTGCGCCTCTCCGCAGTTGCCCTGCCCGGCCACGCACGTGGTCTGGGTCACCAGGCTCTTCCTGTCATACTTGGTGCCGTTGCGGATGCAGTAGGCGCCCGCCAGCTGCTCGTTGCCGAGCCCGAGATCGTCGATGAGCTGGGTGCAAGAGTAGCCGCTCGGGCACTTCTCGCAGTAGTTGGCCCCGTCGTCGGTCTTGCCATCGGCGTTCGCGCAGCGGCAGGAGCAGTAGACGGTGTCCTCGGTCTGGCGATCCACGAGCTGCGGGTTCACCGGAACCTGAACCGCGTCCTCGCGGCGGTCGCCGAGCGTCCCCGGGATGTGGCAGCGGTCCTCCGCTGACCCGTCACCGTTGATGGCCTCGTCCCGCGTGATCGCTTCCTGGGTCTGCCCGTACGGGCAGCTGACCCGGCCCTGGAAGTGGTTCACCAGGCAAACGCGGGTTTCGCACTGGAAGCTACGGCTCTCGACGTTGACCTCCTCGGCGCTGTACCCGCTGAACTCCGTGGAGTACTCGTCCTCGGGGATGCAAGGGTCGCCGACCCCGCCCACCCCGCAACCCCACAGGATCAGTGAGGAAGTTACCACCAGGAGCCCCAGACCTACGTTTGAACGCGTCATCGAGATCTCGTTGTGCCTCACGCCTGCCGTGACGGTCGGCCCGGTACGCTAGCCGAGGGCGAGGAAATCCGTCAACGCGAAAAGGCCCATGGACGCCGACCGAGTCGTGTCCGATGCGGTGAGTCAGGAAGCGCACCGGCCAGCCCCCGGCGCGTGTCCCGGCGCAAGGCAAATTTCCCCCAGACCTATAACCGCCTTGCGGACGCGGCGAAACCCGTTCGGCGTCGGGCCGTCGCGCTTGACAACCGTCGGCGAGGCCACCTAACATCGCGGCCGGACGAGGGCGTTATCTGTTTGTAGTTAAAGGACTTTTCCGCCCCCACCCGTCAGATCGCAGCGGACGCAGCGGGTGCCGGTTCCGCGACCGTCCCTGAGTCAAAGAGAGGAATCATGTTGCGAAAGCGCCTTGCCGCACTCTGCATTCTCGCGTCCGCATCGCTCGCGGGTGGCCTCTCGTCCCCGCTGCCCGCCGCCGCCCAGGAGGTCGTGGACCTCGACGCGGAGGAGAAGCAGCAGAAGGCCGCGGAGGAGGGCGTCGACATCGACCTCGACGCCGACGCCCCGGCCCAGCAGGGGCCGGTGATCGCTGGGCAGATGACCGAGGCGGCTGCGAAGGCCAAGAAGCTCTTCGACCAAGAGCGCTGGAGCGAAGCGTCGCTGGCGCTTTACCGAGTGGTGGTCGGCGAGACGGGCGACGACCCCGGCAACCAGCAACTCGCCCAGTACTACTTGGCCATCTCGCTCTATCGGCTCAAGTTCTACCAGGCAAGCTACGCCATCTTCAGCGTCATCGCCGACAATCCCAACCACCTCAAATTCCGCGAGACGCTGCTCTGGCTTGCCAAGCTCGCGACCCAGCTGCCGGAGCCGGCCGACATCATCGAGCGGGTGGGCAAGTACAACGACTCGCAGCTCGAGCGCTTCGACAACGCGCAGCAGCGGGACCTGTACTGGCAGCTCAACTACATGCTGGGGCGCTACAAGTACCGCAACCGGCAGTACGGCGACGCCATCCGGCTCTTCAGCAAGGTCGACAAGGACAGCGAGTACTACGTCAAGTCGCAGTTCTTCGCCGGCATCAGCTACGTGCAGATGCGCAAGTCGGTCCCGGCGGTCAAGTCGTTCCAGCGTGTCGAGAACGCGCTCGAGCGCGGCGCGAAGGGGGTCGAGGACGAGGCTCGGCTCCGCGACCTCGCTTACCTCTCCATGGCACGCACCTACTACTCGGCGTCGATCCGTCTCGATGGGGAAACCAACGCGCCGGTGGTGGACCCGGAGAAGCTCAGCGCCGCCGTCAAGTACTGGGATCTGATCGAGCCCGCGAGCGAGTACTGGCTCGACGCGCTGTTCGAGGAGTCCTGGGCGTACTTCATGGCGGGCCAGTATCCGCAGGCGCTTGGGAACATCCACACCATCGAGTCGCCATACTTCCCGGCGGCGTTCTACCCCGAGGCCCAGATCCTCAAGGCCGTCATCTTCTTCGCCAACTGCGACTACGAGAAGGCGACGATCGTGGTGGCGAAGTTCAACCAGCACTACATCCCGCTCCGCGAGGGGCTCGAGAAGGTGATGAAGCGCTTCCAGGGGGCCAACCAGGAGGAGGCGTTCTTCAAGTTCCTCAAGCAGGTGCGCGACGGCGAGGCAAACCTTGACGACGAGGTGCGACCGATCGTGGAGGCGGCCCTGAGCGACCGCCAGCTGCTGCGCAACATCGAGTACGTCCGCATCTTGGAGGACGAGATCAACCGCTTCAAGAAGTCCCCCGCCAGCTTCCGCAGCTCTGCGCTCGGTCAGCAGGTGCAGGACGCGCTCAAGCTGGCGCGCGATCTCGCTGTGCGCCGCGCGGGCGAGCTAGCGATGCAGCGCTACCAACGGATGCTGGACGAGCTCAACGAGCACGTCCGCAATGGCGAGAAGATCCTCATCGACATCACGGCTGCTCAGCGCAACCTGCTCGACGAGGCGATCAAGAAGGATCAGGTCACGGCCGAAGAGGCGGAGATCTTCGGCGTGGTCAACCCGGACGAGGAGCATGTGCTCTGGCCGTTCACGGGTGAGTACTGGCGTGACGAGCTGGGCTTCTATCGGGCCGTCGTGATGTCGGCTTGCGGGAGGAAGTGACGAGATGACTCAGAGAGCGTTCCCCGTAGTCGCGGTCCTCCTCGGGCTCGCGTTGTCCGCGTCGGTCGCCGGCGCCAAGACCGAGCCGACACCCCTCAGCAAGGAGTGCGTCTCCTCCCAGGCGGTCGCGCACATGAAGGAGTGCCCGGCCGGACCGAGCAAGTTCGACGTCAAGAAGACGCGCGCAGCGGCCTTCTCGTCGGCGCCGCCACCCCGCGAGAAGAAGACGTTGCAGACCGAGGCCAAGCCGGTCGACCCGACCGAGCAGATGGACTCGGCGCAGCGCGATCCGCGCAAGTTCCGGCTGCAACAGCGCGCTCAGGCGCTGCTGATCAGCGAGATCTCGGGCCTCGAGCGCCTGTTCGCTCAGACGCCTCCGAAGTCACCCGACCGTCCGCAGCTCATCCGTCGCCTGGCGGAGGGCTACGTGGAGCTCGAGTCGGCGGCGCAGCGGGACCGGATCCAGAACGAGATCAAGGTTCAGGACGCGGCCAAGAAGAAGATGAAGGACAGCACGGCCCGTGCTGCGGCCCTCAAGGCCAAGAGGATCGAGGAGGCCGCCCGGAAGAACGCCATCAAGTACTACACCTTGATGAAGAACTCGTACCCGAACTACTCGAAGATCGACGAGGTTCTCTACTACCTCGCCTACGAGTACGAGCAGGCGAAGGACCTGACCAATGCGCGGAAGGTCTACTTCGAGCTGATCCAGAAGGCGCCCAAGTCGCCCTACATCCCGAATGCTTACCTCGCCTTCGGTGAGCTTTTCTTCCAGGAGGCGCAGGGCAACCCCAATTCCTGGCCCCTCGCTGAGCAGGCGTACATCGAGGTGACCAAGTACCCGCCGCCGGCGAACAAGGTTTACGGCTACGCGCGGTACAAGCTCGCCTACGTCTACTGGAACACGGGCGACTACACCAAGGCGCTGAGCGAGTTCAAGAAGGTGATCGAGTACGGCGACAAGCACGCCCAGCTCCCCAACGCGAAGCAGCTGCAGAAGGCTGCCCGCCGCGACCTGATCCCGGTCTACGCGATCAGCGGACGCCCCGAGGCGGCGTACTCGTTCCTCAAGCCATTGAGCGGCGATCCCGACGGCTCCGAGGAGGCGACCTTCAACATGCTCCGCGAGCTCGGGTTCGCGTACATCGACACCGGGCACTACCCCGAGGGCATCACGCTCTATCGCGATCTGATGAAGCGTGACCCGGGCAAGCACTACTGTGAGTATCAGACCCAGATCACCAAGGCCGTCCAAGCCATGAAGGCCTCCGACAAGGACGCAATCGTCAAGGAGCTGGACATCCAGATCGGGGTCAACAAGGACTTCCAGGCCAAGGACTACCCGAACAAGAACAAGCTCGAGTGCGCCAACGAAACCGCCGCCCTCCTGGCGGAGACGGCGATGGCCTGGCACCTCGAGGCCGTCGGTTCGGGCGGCGTGCGTGGTACCGGCGACGAGAAGACGATGGACCTCTCGGCGTCGGTCTACGGCCGCGTGACCGCGAACTTCAGCGCGGAAGACTTCAAGAAGTTCAAGTTCCCGCGCATCCTGAAGCAGGACTGGCCCACGATGTACAAGATTCGGTACGCGATGGCGGACCTGCTCTACTTCCGCCAGAAGTGGGAGGAGTGCGGTCCCGCCTTCGACGCCGTGGTGGCGGAGAACCCGAAGGGGGAGGCGGCTGCCGAGGCCGCCTACGCGGCCGTGCTCTGTTACCAGAAGATGTACGACAAGCTCTACCAGGGTGAGGCGGACCGCAAGGGCAAGGGCCTCGGCCCGAAGGGCGCCAGCAAGGAGGACCAGTCGGCGAAGGGCGAGTGGGAGAAGTTCAAGCCGAAGGATCTGACGGACCTGCAGAAGGGCATGATCAACGCCTTCAACCGCTACGTCTGCTTCATCACGCCGCCCAAGGGCGACGCGGAGAAGGAGGAACAGTACGTCGAGGTCAAGTACGCACGCGCCCGGACGTACTTCGAGGCGCAACACTGGGAGGAGGCGGCACTGGGGTTCCGTGACGTCGCCATCAACCACGCGGACAAGGACGCGGGGATCTACGCGGCCCAGCTCTACCTCGAGTCGATGAACGTCCTCGGGTCACGGGCGGAGCCGCCGCGGCCGAGCTGCTTCACCGACATGGGCAAGGACGTGCCCATCTTCATCGAGCTTTACTGCAACGCGGCGAAGCTCGAGGACAACAAGGAGCAGTGCGAGGTCCTCAACCGGATTCAGTTCGACATCATGCGCCTCGAGGCCGAGAAGACGGTTGAGGCCGCCGATAAGCAGGCAGCCTCCGGGAACTACACGGCGGCGCTGGAGAACTACCGGAAGGGCGCGGAGTCGTACTACGCGCTCTGGAACAAGTACTGCGAGAGTCAACTTGCCGCAGGAGAGAAGCCGAAGCAGTGCGAGCGCGCCGACGAGGTTCTCTACAACATGGCGCGCGCCTATCAGGCCGGGCGTCTGCTGGCCAAGTCGATCACCGCCCGTCTCATCCTGCTCAACCCCAAGTACGGCCTCAACAAGACGCAACTGGCGATGAAGGCCACCTACGAGATCGGTGGCAACTACCAGGCGATCGCGTCCTACGACCGCGCGGCAGAGTACTACGAGAAGTACGCCGAGACATCGAGCTACAAGGGGGAGTTCGCCCCCAAGGCGCTCAGTGACGCTACCGTGCTTCGCCTCGGGATCGGCCAGGACGAGAAGGCCATCGAGGACGCCAAGAACTACAACAAGTACTTCGGGCGCAAGGACCCGACGATGACCGCCCAGATCTCCTTCGCCATTGCCGCGCACTACGGCGAGAAGGAGCAATGGAAGGAGGTCATCCAGTACCTGACCACCGGCATGGGGATGATCGACCAGAAGGCCACCCTGGACATCAAGGTGCAGGCGCACGCGCTGATGGGGCGTGCCTACGCCAGGCAGAATCGCACGCCCAACGCCAAGACGGAGTACGGCAAGGTTCTCGGATACTGGAAGGATCCGAGCGCCGCTGTGAGCTCGATCAAGGGGATCGACGAGGATCAGGCGGCCAAGGATCGTCGCCTCGGTCGTGCTCTCGAGTCGGTCGGTGAGGCGCTCTTCTTCTTCGCCGAGGAGAAGCGAGCCCAGCTCGACAAGATCAAGTTCCCCGAGTTCAAGGGCAAGGGCGACAAGGATGCCGTCCTCAAGCACATCAACACGAAGGTGAAGGACTGGTACGAGAAGAAGGGTAAGGCGATCAAGGAGGCGAGCGCCGAGTACAAGAAGGTGGTCGATCTCCAGCCGGTTCCGCCGCCGCGATGGGTCATCGCCTCCGGCTCGCGCGTCGGTGAGATGTGGGGGACCTTCGTGAAGGAGTTCCGCGCCGCGCCGATCCCGCCCGAGTGGAAGAAGGACGATGAGATCCGGAACATGTATTACAACTCCCTCGACTCGGCCTCGGAGCCCTGGAAGCAGCAGGCCAAGGGAGCGATGGAGATCTGTCTCGGCTACTCGGTCAAGTACCAGTACTACGACAACTTCAGCCGCGTCTGTGAGGTCTGGCTCGCAGAGAATTTCAAGTCCGAGTACCACCTCATCGACGAGTTCCGGGGCTCCCCCACGCGCGTCAACCCTGCCCTCCGCGAGCAAGCCTACCCGCTGCTCATCGGTGGCGAGCCGCTGATCATGAAGGCGAAGGAGCCGGACGCATCGGTGGCGAAGAAGACCGAACCAGCAACGACGGAGAGGGCCAGGTGAGCGCGCTGCCGCCGCCCTCCGGGGCGGCGGCCCGTGTCCCGCCGAGGGATCCCGAGAGGAGAATGTGACATGGCTCGAATGAAGACCGTGTTGATGGGTGCCCTGGTTCTGGCGCTCACCGGGTGTGGCGCTCACGGCAGCAAGGCCAGGGGCGACGGTGCGATCAAGAAGCCGGATCAGAGCAGCGGCCTCAAGGACAAGAAGGGGGCGGAGGTGTCCGCGGACGCCAAGAGCGCCTTCGATGGTGCGCTGGCGGACTTCCAGGCCGCGGACAAGTCCGGCAAGTGGGAGGAGAGCTGCGAGGCGGTGGCGAATGGGTTCCTGGCCGCTGCCAAGCAGCAGAAGGCTGACACGAACGCCCGGTTCGCCGAGGCGATCTACAACGCCGGGCTAGCGTACCAGCGTTGTAATCGGGACGAGGACGCCAGGAAACTCTTCAGCGAGGTGGTGGAGGCCGACCCGAAGTTCCACCGCGCCCGCGCCCAGCTCGTCCTGTTTGAGTACCAGAAGTCTGGGGACGTTGATGGGACCATCCGGCGGCTCGACGAGATCATCCGGGACGCGAAGTTCCAGAACGTGGAGGCGCTGGTGTACCTCGCCGCGCTGCAGATGGAGCGCGGGAGTGACCAGGCGGACCAGGATGGCGCGAACGACTACGAGCGGGCCAAGAAGAACCTCCAGCGGGCGCTCGCGATCGACGACGGCTTCATGCCGGCCTTCAACCAGCTCGCCATCTATTACATGGAGGAGGCGAAGCGGAAGGCTGAGAAGGGTGCCAGCGCGAGGTCACTCGGCCGCCGCGGCAAGCTGGTCGTGGCCGGGGCGGACAAGGTGAACGTCAACCAGCAGCAGATGGATCTGGCGGGGCTGGTTGCGTCCCAGGGCATCCGCAAGAACCCCAACTACGCGCCCATCCACAACACGGCCGGCCTCATCCAAGTGGAGCTCCGTAACTACAACGGGGCCGTCTCGAGCTTCAGGACCGCGCGCGCGCTCGATCCGAAGTTCTTCGAGGCGCACATGAACTACGGGGCGGTCAACCTCTCTTTCCGCAACTTCGAGGAGGCGGAGAAGGCCTATCGGGACGCCCTGAAGCTCCAGCCGAACGAGTTTGAGGCGCACCTCGGCATCGCGCTCGCCATCCGCGGGCAGATCCAGCCTGGGAACTCGGCGAGGATCGCGGAGGCGCAGAAGCACCTGGACAAGTGCAAGGAGATCGACGCGCGGCGGCCGGAGACGTATTACAACGAGGCTATCCTGACGCAGGAGTACAAGGCGAAGGGAGAGGAGAAGTCGGCCATCCCGATGCTCAAGAAGGCGGCCTCGCTCTACAAGGACTTCGTCGCCAAGGCCGGGAGCGACTCGGCGTTCGCGGAGGCGGTGAAGCGCTCTAAGGACCGCGCGCAGGACATCGAGGACACCGTCACCTTCATCGAGGAAGGTGAGAAGGCGCGCAAGGAGCAGGAGGCGGCGGATGCGGCCGCCAAGGCCGCAGCGGCCAAGGCACCGCCGAAGGACGCTGCCAAGCCCGAGGCTGGCGGCGCTGCGAAGGGTGACGAAGCGGCGAAGGCCGACGGCACGGACGCAAAGGCCGCGGCTCCCGCTGGCGGCGAGAAGCCTGCGACGAAGTGAGCCGGGCGAGAGGGCCCCGAACCGGTCCTTGGGGGCTCCTTTGGGGGCCCCGGGCTCGCCGTTGAGCCTCGGTCCACGCGGACCCGGCGTGGGTTCGCGCTGCTGGGCTGCGTTGAGCGGAGGGTTGGTGCGTCAGACCTTCGGCCGGGAATGGCTGGTCGTCTTTTTTCGGGGTCGGGTGCAGAAAGACGGGAACCTGCGCGTGGCGTGCGTTGTCCCTCCCCCCATGCGCGACTGGGTTGACCGGCCAAGGAGCCGCACGGGGATCCCGAGCGGCGCCGGGGACGGCGTCCTGGACGCGCTGAGTGCCTCGATCTCTCTGCGGAATGCGCCTAGGGTTTCCCCTTCGGCGGCGGTCAAGGCCGTTGACGCTGCGGCGTCATGCGAAGTACAATCTGACTGTAACTGGACAGCATAATTCCGAAGAGGGTGAAATGGCACGGTCGAAGAAGCTCGTCATCGCGGTCGCAATCGGATTCGCCGGCACGTTCGCCACCTCGGCCGCCTTTGCACAGGCGGCGAAGGACTTGGAGAAGTCCAACGACGGTTACGGGTACGAGTTCTCGGACGATCCGCTCGCCGCAGGCGGGTTCGGGCCCGGGGACGCGACCATCAAGGTCCGCCCTCGCGCGGCTCGGACGACCCTGATCCGTCCGCGGACCTCGTTTGTGCCCGAGATGCTCAAGTCGGTTGAGAACATTTGAACCCACGACGGACCAGGAAGTCTTAGGCGATCTGGCCGACAGCGCTCGCCCGACCCCGGGGGGCTCGTGACGTCGCGCGAGTGGCGGACGGAACCGAGCCAGTGAAGGAAACACAAGGCATGGCAAAGGCTGTTCTCACGTTCGCACTCTACCAGGGAGACGCTCTCCAGCGCCGCGAAACGGTGGCGCAGGACATCGTCAAGGTCGGCAAGGATCCGAAGAGCCACCTGCGCGTCGATGACGATCAGGCGTCGCGGATGCACGCCGTCATCGAGGTCGGGAGCCCCGATGACGTCACGCTGATCGATCTCGGTAACGAGCCCGGTACGCTCGTCAATGGGGCGCGCGTCAACAAGTGCAAGCTCCACGTCGGCGATCAGATTCAGGTCGGCACGACCACGATCGTGCTGGAGGCCGCCGCGGCCCCGGGCGCCGAGGTGTCGGCCCCCTACGCCGATGCGCCGAATCCCTTCGCCATCCCGGCGGCCCCGGCCGCGCCGGTCGCGCCGCCCGCGCCGGTCGCGCCGCCCGCACCTGCCCCTAACCCGTTCGCGTCAGCGCCGGCGCCCGCCGCGGTGGCGAACCCGTTCGGAGGCGGTGGCGCCAGCCCATTCGGCGGGTCGGCGGGTCGCTCGAGCCCCTTCGGAGGGCTGGCTGCGATCAACCCGTTCGCCGCCGGTGCGGCGATGACCGAGGCGGAGGCGCGCGCGCGCGCGATGGAGGTCCCCCCCGACGCGCCCCCTGGGAGCTACACCTACACGCTCATCAAGAGCGGACCGGACGTGGCTTCGGAGGAGGTGGAGCTCGCCGGGGTTTCCTCGGTCGAGGTGATGATCCTCTGGGGCACCAACGTTCTCTTCGTCACCCACCTGACGCCGCCCCGAAATTTCTACGTCGGCGAGGAACAGGGGAAGAACCTTCCCACTGACTTCCTCATCCCGGCCGAGCGGCTCGGTACCACGCGGATGCCCGTGGTCGTCGGTGATCGCACCTCGCTCGCCGTCGTCATCCCGCCGAACGCGAAGGGTTACGTGGAGATGGCCGGTCAGCCCCGGATGACCCTGGATGAGGCGCGGCAGAAGGGCCAGCCGAGCGCAGAGGTCAGCGGCGGCCACCAGCTGAGCCTCGGCAACGGCGGTAAGGCCCGCATCGAGGTCGATCAGCTCGTCTTCCAGGTCGCGGCCGTCAACGCCGGGAAGCCGGTGCCGGCGGGCGTGTCGGCCGGGTTCGACTGGGCCATTGCGACCTACTTTGGGCTGTCGTTCCTCACCTTCTCTGGGCTCATCGCGGCGATGGCCTTCTTCGTTCCCCCCATGGGGCTGACGGAAGAGGACGGGATTGACAAGAACCAGCTTCGCCTGATCCAGCAGTTCCTCAACAGCGCTGCGGAGCGCGAGCAGGAGCAGAAGGAGACGGAGCAGGTCGCCGAGGAGAACGCCGACAATCGCGAGGGCGGGACCGGCACGCGGGCCAAGGGCGAGGAAGGCTCGATGGGCAACCCGAACTCCAAGGCCACCAACAAGCGTTACGCGATCCAGGGTCCGAAGGACAACCCCGACCCGCACATCGCGCGCGCAGCGGCGCTGCGCGAGGCGACCGAGTTCGGCATGATCGGTCTGCTCAACACGGGTGCGTCGGGCGATCCTAACGCACCCACGGCGCCGTGGGGCCGAGACACGTCGCTCGGGACCGACGAAGTCAGTGCCCGCGGAAACATGTGGGGTGACGAGATCGGCGACGCCTTCGGCGCTGGCGGCCTCGGGCTGTCCGGCATTGGCGAGGGCGGTGGCGGTCGCGGTGAGGGCATTGGGTTGGGGACCATCGGGACGTTCGGTCACGGGGCTGGCACCGGGACCGGGCAAGGCTTCGGTTCCGGTCACGGCCGCCTGGGCGGGTCTCACAAGACCAAGGCGCCTCAGGTGCGCATGGGTGCGACCAGCGTGAGCGGGCGCCTCCCCCCGGAGGTCATCCAGCGCATCGTGCGGCAGAACTACGGCCGGTTCCGCATGTGCTACGAGCAGGGGCTCGCACGGAACCCGAACCTCGAGGGTCGCGTGTCCGTCCGCTTCGTCATCGGCCGGGACGGCTCGGTTTCGAACGTCGCCAACGGCGGGTCCGATCTTCCGGACAGCGGGGTGGTTTCCTGCGTGGTTTCGGCCTATTATGGGTTGAGCTTCCCGCAGCCCGAGGGCGGTATCGTGACGGTGGTCTACCCGATCATGTTCGCCCCGGGCTGAGCGGGTTCGTTGCGTGGGGTCGCGGTCCGGTTCGCGCTGAGGCCAGGCCCGGACCGGGCCCAGGAGTTGCCCCCGCGGGGTCGCTCCGGCCATCAGCGGCACGGCGCCGTCCGAGTGGACGCGCGCCGTGCGGCGTTTTTCGCCCCGAGCATAGGCACGTCGCGTCAACTTGGGTTGGGGGGCGGGCAGGGGGCTGTCGGAGCGGACGCGGACCGGGGTGGCGTCTTCGCCGGGCGCCAGTCCCGTTCCAACGCGAGCCGCAAGGCGATGGAGCGGAGCCTGAGGTGGCGGTTCTTCGTCGACCTCACGCGGCGCGGGGGCGAGTTGGGGAGGGGTGACGACGCGGGAACCGGCGTCGCCGAAACCGACCTCGGCGCTCGTAAAGGCAGCCGATTTGCCGGGCCGATGCGCCTTTACTTCGCGGTGACGCTCCGCCTATGCTCTGCGTGCTCGTTGAGCCCGGTCCGACGAGGCCGGGGAGCTTGACTAGGGTTCTTCCGGCAGCGGGTCGAACAGGCAATCAGAGCACCGCGGGCTTCACGGACGGTGGAGTTCTCCCCGGTGGCCACGAAAAAGAGAAGGGTATGCTCGCGATGAAACTGCGAAAGGCTTGGAACATCGCCGCCTTGGCGGGTCTGTTTCTGGGTGTCGGGACCGGGGGCTGCAGCCGCGATCACATCGAGGCGATCAACCTCGCCAACGAGGGGGACCGTCAGGTTTCCGTGAACGTGGAGGGAGCGATCCAGAGCTACGAGCGGGCCCGCCAGCTCGACGCCTCCAACCACCGGATCATCTACAAGCTCGCCCGCGCCTACGAGAAGAAAGAGGACTGGGAGAAGATGGCGTCGATCCTGGCGCAGGCGACGCAGCAGGCTCCCGACTTCGCCAACTACTGGTTCAAGCGCGGGTACGCGCTCGCGCGGATGGCTCAGGCGGGGGACAAAGACAAGTTCGAGGAGGCAAAGGCGCCGCTCCAGGAGTGCATCAAGCGCGACCCGAATTTCGCCGAGTGCTACCACTGGCTCGCCGTCTGTCTCGAGTGGACGGACGACGCCCAGGGCGCGCTCCAGAATTACACCGCGGCGATCGAGCACAACCCCGAGGAGCCGTACTTCTACCCCGACCCTGCCAGCCTGTACGTGACCTACAAGCTCTACTCGGAGGCGGAGCAGGTCCTCAAGGAGGGGGTTCGGATGGTCCCGGCGACCGAGGACACGAGGGACAACCTGTACGAGATGCAGGTGCTCCTGTTCCAGGTGGCGCAGTCTAAGAACGACATGGCCGGGATGGTGGCAGCGGCCGAAGCGGCGCAGGAGCTCGGGCAGGACGCGCACCCCGAGTCGTGGTTCCTCGTTGGCAGCACCTACGCGAAGATGCAGCCCCCGCAGAAGGAGAAGGCGGTCCGGATGCTCAACTCCTTTACCAAGCGGGCGTGCCGCTCAGCCAAGGCGGTGCAGTTCAAGGAGCAGTGCGAGACGGCCGCGAGCCTTCTGCAGCAGCTGGGTGGATCCAGCGGCTGATGCGGTGCGCGGCGCGGGGTCGGCGCGGCGTTGCGTCGACCCCTTCCCGCGGCTTGGGTTGGGTAGTTGAGGTTTGACGGCGGGCCCGGCGAAGGCCCTTCCCCTGTTTGGTCTTCTCGCAGTTCCCAGAGGGAGCATGGATCTAGAGCAGCATCTGAACCACCTGGAAGCGCATCGCGACTGGCAGGGGCTCGTGGACGCCATCGAGCGCGCCATCGCGGACACCGCCGACGCCATCACGAAGTCCCAGCTGCACCTTCGCTTGGGTCGCCTTCAGCACCGCAAGTTCCTGCAGGGAGTGAAGGCGCTGAAGCACTTCCAGGATGCGTACAAGATCAACCCGGCGCTGGTGGACGCGCTGGCAAACGCACGCGCCATCTACCTCGAGCTCGGCAAGCTGAACATGGTGCAGAAGCTGCTGGAGCTGGAGCTCAAGGCAGCGGCCGATCCTGCGCGCCAAGCGGAGTTGCTCATCGATCTCGGTGACACGCTGCGCGATCAGGGCGACACGGAGCGGGCGGCCTCGCAATACGCGCAGGCGATCAAGTGTGGCGGCGATGCGGTCGCGGCGCCGCTGCTCGCGGACGCGCAGGTCTCCGCGAGCGACTGGCAGGATCGCGTGGGCGAGCTGCTCCGGGCCGCGCACGCGGCGGCGGACACCGCGGAGAGGAGCGCGCTCTTCACGCGTGCGGCCCGCATCGTGAACCGCTTCGTCCCCGGCGAGGTCCAGGGCGTGCTCGAGCAGGCCTACGTCGCCGACCCCCAGAACCTGCGCGTGGCGGCGCTCCTCGAGGCTCTGCTCGTGGAGGCGGGTAGCACGGAGCGGATCTACGAGCTCCAGCGGTCGATGGTCGAGGCCGTCACCACGGCACCGGAGCAGGCTGCGATGCTGCGCGCCTTCGGCGCGCGGTGGGCGATCCGCCACCAGAACCACGAGGTCGCTGCCGGCCTGCTCGAGCAGGCCGCGCGGCTCGATCCGGACGACGACACAGCGCTGCTGTACCTTCGTGACGTCTACGGTGATCGGATGGGCGAGTGGAGCCGCGTGCTCCAGCTGGTGGACGAGCTGCTCGAACGCCCGCTCGCGCCCGCGACCGCTGCGACCCTGGCGGCGCACGGCGGGACCATCGCGTGGCGGCAGCTCGGTGACATCGCGGCCGCGCGCGTGTACTTCGTGAAGCTTGCGGCGCACGACGTCGAGCACCCGGCGCTCCTCGCCTTCGAGCAGCAGACGGGGGAGGCCCTGGCACCCCGCGGAGCGGCTGCTGTCGCGCCGGCTGCGGCTGCGGTTGCCGCGCCGGCTGTCGCGCCCGAGGTCGTTGCCAGCGTCTCCCGGGTGGCCGAAGCGGCCTCGGCGGCCGCCGTCGAGGCGAGCGGGCGCCCCGAGCCCATCGATGCGGCGGTCGTCGCCGCCGAACCGGCGGCGACGGGTGAGGCGGTCGAGGGGGGGGCGGTGGGAAGCGCGAGCGCTGCAGTCGAGAACGCCGACGTCATCGCGGATCTGCGGGCCAAGCTCGCCCAGCAGGACGAGGCGAAGCGCTACCACGAGTACGTCAAGACGCTGATCGCCCTGGGGGACGAACTCGGCGATCCAGCGGAGAAGGCGACCTGTTACGCGCAGGCCGCCGAGGTCTACGTGAGCAAGTTCTCGAACCAGGCCGAGGCCGTGAAGGCCTACGAGAAGGTGGTCGAGATCGATCCGGCGCACCCCGCAGCGGTGGACTACCTGCGGCAGATGTACGAGAAGCGCCGCGATTGGGAGAAGCTGATCGCCCTCGCCCAGCGCGAGGCGGGCTCGCTCGCCTCCGGGCCCGAGCGCGCGGCCAAGTTCAAGGAGATCGCCACGCTGGCCACCGAGCGGGTGCGCAAGCCGGAGATCTGCACGGAGCTCTGGGCGGTTGTGCTCGCCGAGGAGCCCGACGACGTGGACGCGCTCGGTGCGCTGTCGCAACTCTACGAGCGCTCCCGCGAGTACGACAAGCTGGCCGATGTGCTCGAGCGGCTGGTCGAGTTCACCTTCGACACCAACGAGAAGATCCAGCTCCTCAACAAGCTCGGCCAGATCGTCGGTGACCGACTGAACGACGACGTTCGCGCCGTGGAGGCGTACCGGCAGCTGCTGACGCTGAGCCCGGATGATCGGCGCGCCCAGGAGCAGCTCAAGAAGCGGTACGTGACGCTGGGGCGCTGGGACGATTTGGAGCTGTTCTACGCCGACAGCGGCAAGTGGGACGAGTTCATCCGCGTCCTCGAGACGAACGAGACGAAGACGGAGGACACCAACCAGCGCGTCGGCATGCTGATGAAGGTGGCCGAGCTCTGGATGACGCAGAAGGGCAAGCCCGATCGGGCGGCGCGCGCCTACGAGAAGGTGCTCACGCTCGACGAGAACAACCTTGCCGCCGCCGAGCGGCTCATTCCCCTCTACGCTCAGGCCAACAACCCGAAGGGGCTCGCTCAGGCGATCGAGGTCAAGCTCGGGCACGTCCAGGATCCCGGGGACCGGGTCGAGCTACTCCGTGAGGTCGCGGGCATCTATGCCACGCGCATCAACGACAAGTCCCGGGCCTTCGAGCGGTTCCTGGCGGCGTTCGAGCTGTCCCCCGGGGACGACCAGAGCCAGGTGGACGTCGAGCGAGCGGCGCAGGTCACCGGTCGCTGGGAGGATCTCGTCGCGACATACCGGGCGGGCATCGCGGGCGCGGAGGAGACGGGCGACGTCGCCACGATCACAGCGCTTCGGCTCCGACTCGGTCGAGTGCTGGTGGACGAGGTCGGTCGCATCGACGACGCGCTGATCGAGTACCGCACCGTCCACGATGCGGAGCCCGACAACGCCGCGGCGCTCGAGGCGCTGGAGCGGCTCTACCGGCAGACCGAGCGATGGGACGCTCTGCTGGAGGTTTATGATCGGAAGCGAGCGCTCGCGGCGGACGCCATCGAGCGCAAGCCGATCCTGTACGCGATCGCGCGGCTGCAGGTCGATCAGCTTGGCCGGCTCGACTCCGCCATCGCAACCTATTCCGCCGCCCTGGAGGAGGATCCGGCGGACGGCGTGGCGCTCGCAGCGCTCGACGACCTCTACTTCAGGAGCGGGGCTTGGGAGCAGTACGCCGACGTCCTGCAGCGGCGGGTCGAGCTCGACGTGGACGAAGGCAAGCTCGTCGACCTGAAGTTCCGCCTCGCCGCGGTGCAGGGCGAGCACCTGGCCGATCCGGCCTCGGCGCTGGAGAATTACCGGGAGATCCTGTTCTTGAATCAGGATCACGAGGGCTCTCGTCTCGCGCTGGAGTCAATGCTCGCGCACCCGGAGCTTGGGCCCGAGGCGGCGTCGATCTTGGAGGCGATCTACGAGGCGCGTGAGGATTGGGAGCGGCTGGTCGGAGTTCTCGAGATCCTGGCGCGGTCAACCCCCGATGCGGAGCGTCGGGTCGCGTTGCTGCGCAAGGTGTCTGCCACCGCGGCCGGCCGGCTCGGCGCCTTGGACCGGGCGCTCGAGGCCCAGGCCCGGGCGCTGGAGTGCGACCCCACGCTTTCGGACTCTCGGGCAGAGCTCGAGGATCTGGCCGAGCAGGCCGGCGCCTGGGAGGCCGTGGTGTCCATCTACCACGGCATCGCCAGCTCGCTCGACGACGCGGCGCTGGCGCGGAGCTACTGGCTGCGCCTCGCCGGCATCCAGGAGCGGCTGCAGAAGGTGGACGCCGCCGCCGAGAGCTACACCAAGGTGCTCGAGATCGATCCCTCGGACTCCGAGGCACTGCTCGCGATGGACGGGATGTTCCGCCAGCACGAGCGCTGGGAGTCGCTGATCGGCGTCTACCGGCGGCGCATCGACCTGACGATGGATGGCGGCGAGCGCGAGGCGCTCTACGCGCAGATGGCGGGGGTGTACGAGGAGCGGCTCGGGCGCCCGGACGACGCCATCGCGGCCTACCGCGAGGTGTTGGCGTTGGATCCGGCGAGCCAGGTCGCGTTGGTCGCGCTGGACGGTCTGTTCACGCGCCAGCGCTCCTGGCGCGAGCTGGCCGAGAACCTCGAGGTGCGGATGGGGCTGGCGGACACCGAGGCCCAGCAGCTCGAGCTGATGCTGCGGCTCGCGGCCCTCCGTGAGCAACAGATGAACGAGGTCGAGCTCGCCATCGAGGGGTACCGTCAGGTTTTGGAGCAGGAGCCTGGCAACCCCACGGCGCTGGCGGCGCTCGAGCGCCTTGGCTCGCTCGAGGGACACGAGCTCCCGATCGCCGAGATCCTGGAGCCGCTCTACCGGACCCAGGGAGACTTCCGGAAGCTCATCGGCGTGCACGAGGTCCAGGTCAGCAAGGCCGACGACCCGAGCCGTCGGGTCGAGCTCCTCCACCAGATCTCCGAGCTCTACGAGGACGCGGCGGGCAACCTCGACGCGGCCTTTGACACCATGGCGCGAGCGCTCGCCAACGATCCGTCGCACGAGCCCACGCAGCGGGGGCTCGATCGGCTCGCGCGGGCGACCGGTCGTTTCACGGACATGGCGGGGGTCTTCGAGGAGCTCGCGGCTGGGCAGCAGGACCCCGAGCTCGGCAGCGCCCTCTACACCGCCGCGGCGCGGGTGTTCGAGAACGACGTCGGCAACGTTGACCGCGCGATCGATCTGTATCGAAAGGTGCTGACGATCGATCCTATGTCGCTCGGCGCGGCGGAGTCGCTTCAGGCGCTCTTCCAGCAGGCGGAGCGCTACGGCGATATGTCGGCGATCCTGCAGCGCAAGGCGGAGATCCTGGACGAATTGGACGCGCAGAAGGACGCCCTCTTCCAGGCCGCGGCGCTGGAGGAGGAGGTGCTGGAGCGCCGGGACGCGGCGATCGCGGTGTACCTGAAGGTCCTCGACCTGGACGGCGAGGACATGCGCAGCATCGACTCGCTGATCAACCTGTACCTCGGCCAGTCGAGGTGGGAGGACCTGCTGGGGGTCTACACGAAGAAGGTAGACCTGGTCTACGACCCGGAGGAGAAGAAGCTCATCCTCTACCAGGTGGGCGCCGTGTACGAGCGCGAGATTGGCGACGTGCGCCGCGCGATCGACACCTACCAGCGCGTGCTGGAGCTCGATCCGGACGACCTGACGGCGCTCGGCAGGCTGGATGTGCTCTATCAGACCGCCGAGAACTGGCAGGAGCTGCTCAGCATCCTCCAGCACGAGGCGGAGCTCACGGCGGATCCCGCTGAGGCGGTGAGCTACCAGTATCGTATCGCGGAACTCTACGAGAAACGGCTCGGGGACGTTGACCGCGCCGTGGAGCTCTACCGCGACATTCTGAACGTGATCGCGGATCACGAGCCGACGCTGACGGCGCTCGAAGGCATCAAGCTGGGCGAGGACGCGCCGCTGGCGGCCGCCAGCGTGCTCGAGCCGGTGTACGACGCGAGCGGCGCCTGGACCAAGCTGGTGAGCGTGCTGGAGGTCCAGGTCCGCTTTGCGGACGATGCCTTCACCAAGGTGGAGCTCTTGCATCGCATCGCTCGACTGTACGAGGAGTGCCTGCAGGACCACCGGAGTGCCTTCGACACCTACGCTCGGGCGGTGGCGTTCGATAGTCAGAACGAGGAGACGCTCGGCTCCCTGGAGCGCCTCGGCAACCTGCTTGAGCAGTGGGGCGCGGTGGCGACGCTCTACGACCGGGAGCTCGACAAGCTCGGCGACGACCCGGATCGGTTGGTGGAGCTCGGCCTTAGGGTGGCCCAGGTCTACGAGGTCCAGCTCGAGGACGTGGATGGCGCGGTGGTCCGGTATCGTCGGGTGCTGACCGCCCAGAGCGACAATCAAACCGCGGTGCAGGCGCTCGACCGCCTCTTCACCACCTCCGAGCGCTGGGGGGATCTGGCCGACGTTCTGGGGCGGGAGGCGGAGATCGGGGAGAGCCCGGAGGAGATCCTCGAGTTCAAGTACCGCCTCGGACAGGTCTACCAGCATCGGCTGGGGGACGTCGCGCAGGCGATCAACGCCTACCGTGAGGTGATCGGCGCGGCCCCCGAGCACGAGCCGACGTTGAACGCTCTGGAGGGCATCTTCGAAACCGGGGTCAAGCAGGCGGAGATCGCGGAGATCCTGGAGCCGCTCTACCAGTCCGCCGGCGAGTGGGAGAAGCTGATCAAGGTCCGGGAGGCCCAGCTCGCCCACACGACCGAGCCCGACGAGCGGATCGCGCTGCTGCATCGCATCGCGGAGGACGCCGAGGAGCGGCTGCTCGACAACCGGCTCGCTTTCAACGTGCACGTGCGCGCGATCAAGGAGCGGCCGCTCGAGGAGCGAACGGGGGAAGAGATCGAGCGCCTGGCGGCGGTGACCGACGACGGTTGGGAGGACCTGGCGAACGCATATGCCGACGTCCTCGGGCTGCCCGGCGCGGAGCCGGCGACGCAGGCTGTCGTTGGCAAGCGGCTCGCGCGCGTTTTCGAGGAGGAGCTGCAGGACGTCGAGAAGGCGGAGGAAACCTACCGCTACGTCCTCTCGGTGGCTGCTCGAGACCCCGAGGCCCTTGCGAACCTCGATCGCATCTACTCTTCTCTCGAGCAGTGGCCGGATCTCGCGGGCGTGCTCGAGCAGCGCGCCGTGGTTGCGCCCGAGACCAGCGAGCAGGTGGAGCTCTACTCGCGGCTCGGCCAGGTCTACGAGGAGCGACTCGGTCAGGTCGACGACGCGGTCCGCTCGTTCCGGCGCATCTTCGATGAGCTCGATCCGGCCAACGAGGAGGCGATCCGCTCTCTCGGCCGGATCTACGAGCTGAAGGAGGGTTGGGGCGACCTCAAGGGTGTCTTCGAGCGACAGCTCCAGAACGCCGTCGGGGACGTCGAGGAAGCGGAGATCCGCGCCAAGATGGCCCGCCTCGCCGCGGACCGGCTGGGCAACGTCAGCGAGTCCATCGAGGGGTGGAAGCGCGTGCTCGACCTCCGGGGGGAGGATCCCGAGGCGCTCTGGGCACTGGCCGACCTCTATGAGCGTCAGGAGCAGTGGGCGGAGCTGACGGACGTCCTCGAGCGTCACTTCGACATCGCTGACAGCGACGAGGAGCGGGTCAACATCCTGACCCGTCGGGCCAACCTCTTCCTCGAGCGGCTCGGTCGGGACGACGAGGCGCTCGAAACCTGGCAGCGCGTCCTCGACATCGACTTTGCCAACGTCAACGCGTTGCGGGCGATGGCGCACATCTGGCGAACCCGCAAGGATCCGCAGGAACTGGTCACCGTCCTGCACATGACGATCGATCGGGCCGGGCCTGCGCTCGAGCCACGCGATCTGGTCGAGGTCTACCGGGAGCTCGGGCGCACCTACGCGGATGTGCTCGAGCAACCGTACGAGGCGGCTGACGCCTGGCGCAATCTGCTGGAGGTCGACCCCGCGGATCTAGAGGCGATGGATCGCCTGGAGCGCGGGTACCGCGGCGAGGAGAACTGGCCGGCGGTGGTCGACATCAAGGTTCAGCGCTCCAACGCGCTGCTCGACCCGTCCGAGAAGGTGCGCGAGCTGCTCGAGGTGACGGAGATCTGGCGGAGCAAGGTCGAGGACTACGACCGGGCGACCCCCGCCTTCGAGAAGATCCTGGGCATTCAGGCGGACCACGATCAGGCCTTCGAGGAGCTCGAGAAGCTCCACACGGCGGCCGGACGCTGGGAGCAGCTCGTGGAGCTGTACCTGAACCGGCTTGAAACCCGGGATCGCGTGGCGGATCGGACCGACCTGCTCCGCCGGATCGCGCACGTCTTCGAGGAGCGGCTGGATGACAAGAACCAGTCCTTCGACGCGCTCGTCAACGCCCTGGCCGAGGACTATGGCGACGACGAGACGGTGAGCTACCTCGAGCGAATGGCGCAAGCGACGGGCCGCTGGGGGGAGCTGATCCAGACCGCCAATGCGTGGCTCCAGGAGCAGACGGAGCCCAAGACCAAGATCCAGCTCGGGCTGCGGTTGGGCAAGTGGTACGGCGAGAACCTCGATCACCCCGAGTACGCGCAGCCGTATTACACGATGGTGATGGAGCTCGATCCGAACAACGTCCAGGTCCGGCGGCGAGTGGCGGCGATCTACCGCCTCGGCGGGAACTGGCAGGCGGTCGGCGAGGAGCTCACCCGCGCGCTGAACGTCGCCGTGGCCAACGACGACCGAAAGATCGTGCTCCACGAGCTGGGGGAGCTCCTGGAGAAGAACATGGGTCAGGTCGATCAGGGCCTGACGTTCTACAAGCGTGCCCTCGAGGTGGATCAGCTCTTCCTGCCGACCCTGGAGGCGTTGGAGCGGATCTATGACGACCAGGGCAAGCACCAGGAATTGTCCGAGATCCTGGCGCTCAAGGTGAAGGCGCTCGAGGAGCCTGCCCAGGTCGCGCAGCACAAGCTCCGACTGGGTGCGTTGCATGAGGTACAGCTCGGGAATCCGGAGGTCGCCGCGCGGACCTTCCGGGAGGTCCTCGAGATCGAGGTTGGGAACCTGGTCGCGCTGCGTGGCCTCGAGCGGATCTATGGGCTCACGCGCAGCTGGCCGGAGCTCGTCAACGTGCTCGAGCAGCAGCTCGACGTGGTCGACACCGAGCGGGAGCGCGTCGACGTGCTGCTCAAGCTCGCCGGAATCCAGGAGGAGCAGTTCCTGAAGCCGGACCTCGCCGCGCAGCGGTTCGAGCAGGCGCTCGAGATCGACGCGGCGGAGATGCGGGCCTACGAGGGGCTGGAGCGGTGCTACCGCCGTCTCAAGCAGTGGCTCGACCTGGTGAGCACGTTCGAGCGGCACATCGCGGAGTTGCTGGAGGTCGACAAGAAGGTCGAGCTCTACTTCCAGATCGCCCAGGTCTACCAGGAAGAGGTCGGCGACGTGCAGTGCGCGGTGGACGCGTACCGTAACATCGTGGACCTCGACGAGGGAAACATCCCGGCCCACGAGCAGCTCGCGAAACTGTACGAGAAGCTCGAGGACGCACCGCAGGCGATCGAAGCGATGAGCCGGGTGGCGGATCTGACCGCTGACGGCGCTCAGCGCATCGAGATGTACTACCGGATGGGGAAGGCGCTGGACACCAAGCTCGGTGACCGGGTGCAGGCGCAAGAGCGGTTCGAGATGGCGCTCGATCTCGATCCGACGCATCTGCCGTCGCTCAGCGCGCTCCGTACCATCGCGGTGGACGAGGCGGACTGGGACCGCGCATCGCGATACCTCGAGCAGGAGCAGGCGAACACGCCCAATCCGCGGGCTCGCGCCAAGCTCCTGGTTGACCTCGGCAAGCTGCGGGACGAGATGCTGGGCGAGCACGCGCTCGCCGTGCAGGCCTACGAACTCGCGATCCAGTCCGACGAGGATTGCGAGGAGGCGGCCCTGCCGCTGGTGGAGGAGTACCTGAAGGTGGGCCGCTGCGCCGAGGCCGAGCCGCTGGCGGAGCTCCTGGTGAAGAAGGCCAAGAACCGCGAGCGGCACGAGCAGCATTACCTGCACAAGCTTCAGGGCAAGGTGCTGTCGGCGCTGGGCAAGTGGGAGAAGGCCATCAAGTCTTACCAGACGGCGCACCAGCTCGATCTCACGGACCAGGAGACGATCCGGGGTATCGCTGACGTCGCGTACGAGCTCGCGGACTGGCCGTCCTCCCTCAGCAACTACCAGAAGGTGCTCACCGCCCTGGGGGAGGGGGACGTCGAGCAGAGAGTGGACGTCTATTACCGCCTGGGAAACATCAAGCGGGAGCAGGGGCAGGTCAAACAGGGCGTCAACAACTACGAGAAGGCGCTGGCGCTGAACGGGGAGCACCGCCCGACGCTGGAGTCTCTGGTCGGGGTCTACGCGAAGCTCAACGATTGGAAGCAGGTCGCCGCCTACAAGCGTCAGATCCTGGACACCCTTTCCGATAGCGAGTCGCGGTACGAGCTCCTCAACGAGATCGGCGACGTCTGGTCCGAGAAGGACAAGAACGTCCAGAAGGCCATCGAGGCGCTGGAGGAGGCCCGCGAGATCAAGCCCCAGGACCACGTGCTGCTGCACCGGATGCTGCAGCTGTATCAGCGGGCGGGCAACTGGGAGCGGATGGTGGAAGCCCTCCAGTCCATTGCCGACCTGGAGGAGCGGCCGGACATCAAGGCTCGGTACTTCTTCACGATGGCGCAGCTCTATCGCGACAAGCTCGAGGACCTGGAGCGGTCGGTCGAGCTCTTCAACGAGGCGCTGGACCTCAACCCGGAGTACCTGGAGGCGTTCGAGCGCATCAACAAGATCCTGACCCAGCAGAAAAACTGGAAGCAGCTCGAGCGTTCGTACCGGAAGATGATCCACCGCATCGCGGGGAAGGGGAAGCCGGAGCTCGAGAACACGCTGTGGCACGCGCTCGGTCTGGTCTATCGCGACCGGCTACAGGCGGTGGGCGAGGCGATCGAGGCGTTCAAGATGGCGAGCGTCACGCGGCCGGAGCTGATGATTGAGCATCAGATCCTCGCCGAGCTGTACGAGCAGCAAGAGCGCTTCGACGAGGCCGTGGTGGAGCAGCGGATCATCCTCGGCTCGGACGCGCTCAACGTGGAGGCCTATCGGGCGCTCTATCGGCTGCACCTGCACAAGCAGGCGTACGACGGCGCCTGGTGCCTGGCGGCGGCGATGGCCTTCCTGGGCAAGGCGGACGAGGAGGAGAATCGCTTCTTCGAGGACTACCGACCGCAGGGGATGCTGGCGGTGCGGGGTCGGGTCAGCACTGACCTGTGGAAGCGGTGCCTGACGCACGTCGACGAGAACCCGATCATCTCCGAGATCATGGCGGCGATCGCGCCAGCGGCGCTGCAGGCGAAGATCGCCCAGCTCCGGATGCAGAACAAGACGCCGGTGCTCGATCCGCGCTTCAAGCAGGACCCAGCGACGTCGACCGTGACCTTCGCCAAGACCTTTGGCTGGGCGGCGCAGGTGCTCGGGGTCAGCACACCGGACCTGTACGTGCGGCCCGACGTGTCTGGGGCCATCGTGCCGGTCCCCGCGCAACCGCCGGCGTCCATCGCGGGGCAGACGGTGCTCAGCGGATTCCAGCCGCAGGAGCTGACGTTCATCTGCGGCAAGCACCTGGCGGGGTATCGCATCGAGCATTACATCCGAAATCTCTTCCAGACGCAGTCAGAGCTGACGATCATGCTCTTCGCCGGAGTGATGATCGCGTTCCCACAGACGCCGATGCCCGCGGACATGCAGCAGCAGGTTCAGATGACGGCACGCGAGCTGGCGAAGTACATGCAACCGATCCAGATCGAGCAGCTTCGGATCGCCGTGAAGCGCTTCCTCGACGAGGGCGCCAAGGCGAACATCCGGCGCTGGATGCATGCGGTGGAGATCACGGCCTGCCGCGCGGGGCTCGTCGTGAGCGGCGACATGGGAATCGCCAAGAAGATCCTGGCGTCCGAGCCGCAGCTCCCCGGGGATCTGACTCCGGCCGACAAGGTGAGGGAGCTTCTCCTCTTCAGCGTGAGCGAGGAGTACTCACTGGTGCGACAGGCGCTGGGCGTCGCGGTAGGTCAGGAAACGAGCTGAACCCGGGTCGGGACGGCGCCCGCCGAGCGGGGCGTCCCGGCGGTCAGCGGCCGGGCGCGTCGAGGGTGAGGCGCAGTCCGAAGAGCGCTTGCCCGTAGACGCCGCTCCGTCGTTCCTCACCCGGTGCGAGGCGGACGGGCGAGGCGTCGGGGAGCCGGACCGTGGCGCCCGCGGCGAGGGCGACGAAGGGCGAGAAGGCGAGGTTCGGTGTGGCGTACCAGTCCCCGCCGGCGGTGAGCCGCAGCCAGTCGAGGCCGAGGTAGTCGAGGTCGTCCGGCGCGTTCCGGGTCGTTGTCGACCGCACGCCGATGCCCGCGGTGACGTGGGGGTCGAAGCGCATCCCCTGGACGAGGTGGTAGCGGACCAGCGGGCCCAGGGCGAGCGTGAGGGTGGAGCAATGGCGGCACTCGGGGCCGGCCCCGAGAACCAGGAGATCACCCCACGCGCCGAGGGACACGTTCCGGCTAACGCCGACCGTGAGCTCCACGCCGGCGCCGGGACCCGGGGAGGCGACGTCGTACCAGGGCAGCTCCCACTCGAGCGAGCCGAAGGGCACGGCGAGGATCGCCAGGGCGGAGGCGTTCAGGTGCTTCGACACGAGATCCTCGCCGGGAGGCACCAGCGGGGCGGGCGGGGGCTCCGCGTCTTCGGGGTCGGTGGCCGGTGGCTCCGCCGCCGCCGCGTCGGTGGGTGGCTCGGGCGAGGCCTCGGTGGCGGGCGCGGGCAAAGGCGTGGCTGCGGGGCGGGGCGGGGGCGGAGCGCTGTCGGCATCGGCAGCCGCCGCGCTCGTGGACAGAGGCGGAGCGGGGGGTGTCGCGGCTGGGGCAGGCGTCTCGGCGGCGGCACCGGGAGGGGGCGCGCCCGGCTCCGGGACCGGCTGAGCGGCCGCCGTCTCCGCCGCGAGACAGAGGCCCAAGACGACGTAGCCGGGGGCAAGACGGCGCATGGGCGCGTTGTTATCACTCCAAGGCCACCGTCACCAACCATCAACTCCCGGCCGCCAAATTGCGCAACGGGGCGTCGTCTCGGGTCGATGTACCAGCACGATGGAAGCTCTGGCCCCCGACTCTGGCTCGACCGACGCGGAGCGCTGCGACGCCACCGTGGAGCTAAACTGGCATCGCGTCGCTGGTCCTTGGTGGATCGAGGTCACCGACGGCGTGTGGGCCGCCGGACGGACCATCGAGCCGGGGGAGTCCTTGATCATCGGCTCGGGCCGTGATGGCGTGGACCTCCGCCTGGAGGACCGCACGGTCAGCGCGCGTCACTGTCGCCTGGACGCGACCGCCGCCGGCCTCCTCGTCACGGATCTTGGCTCCACCAACGGGGTGCTCTGCGGTGCCGGTCGCGTGGACCGTACCCTGCTCGCCGACGGGGGCGCCGTGGCGGTCGGGCGGACCACCCTGCTCGTCTCCCTCCCCGGCGGTGATACCGGGGACGATGGTGGGCCCGCCATCCCGGGTCTAGTGGGGGAGTCGCCGCCGATGCGGCGCCTGGCGCGCGAGATCCACCGGGTGGCGCGCCTGCGGGGCGCGGTGCTCATCCAGGGGGAGTCGGGCACCGGTAAGGACCTGGTCGCGCGCGCGCTGCACGTCCTCAGCGGTCGTCCCGGCGAGTACGTTCCCATCAACGTTGGCGCGATCGCGGAGAGCCTCGTCGATGCCGAGCTCTTCGGGCACACCAGGGGGGCGTTCACGGGGGCCGTGGCGTCCCGTCCGGGGGCGTTCGAGCAGGCGAACCGGGGGACGTTGTTCCTCGACGAGGTGGCGGACCTCTCCCCCGCCGGGCAGGTGCGCCTCCTCCGCGTCATCGAGGACGGACTGGTGCGTCCGGTGGGGAGCGCCCAGGTCACCGCCGTGGACGTGCGCGTCGTTTCCGCCAGCTGGGCGTCGCTGTCCCAACGGATGGACAGCGGACAGCTCCGCGCGGACCTCTACCATCGATTGTCGACCTTCTTCGTCAGGCTCCCGGCGCTGCGCGAGCGCCGGGGCGATCTGCCCGCCCTGTGCCGGGCGCTGCTCGCGCGGTACGAGGACGAGCTCGGGCCGCGGCGGCTCGCGCCCCGCGCCCTGCTGGCGCTGCTGGCGCACCCCTGGCCGGGGAACGTGCGTGAGCTCGCCAGCGTCCTCTATCGCGCCGCCGCGCGCGCCGACGGCCCCGAGATCGACCTCGAGCACCTCGATCTCGGCCCCGCCGCCGCGACGAGGGCACGCGCGACGGTCGCGTCGCCGGCGACCGCGACGCGCGCGGTCGCCCATTGCGGGGGCAACATCAGCGCGGCCGCCCGCTCGCTCGGCGTTGCTCGCTCGACGCTGCGCGGCTGGCTCGCGCGGGAAGTGCCACCCGTCCCCGCCGGGCGCCTCGAGCCGATGTGACCGGGACACCCCGCGGGCGTGGGGCTCAGAAGCGCCCGCCGACGACGACGCCGGTCGCGCCGCCGCCGAGCCAGGGCGTGACGTGGAGCCTGTCCGCGCGCTTGCTGGCGCGCTTCGGCCTCGTGTCGACGAAGTAGTAGGTGATGAGCCCGGCGGCCGCGGCCGCCCCGCCCCCGAAGGCGATGTAGGAGGCGATGGCGAGGTCGTCACCGCGCTTGTCGGCGTCGATGTAGGCGGTGCAGGCGTCGTAGTAGCTCGTGTCGCCCGGGTACGCCTGGTACGGAGGGATGGACTCCCAGTCCCCGCACGGCGCTTGCCCTGTGATCTGATCGGCCTGCGCCTGCGCCAGGATCACCGCTTCGGTGTCCGCGGCCTCGTCGTGTTCGTTGATGGCCGCGACTTGGAGCCCGATCCCGGCTCCGACGCCGCCCAGCGCCACCACCCCCAGGATCATGGCGACGGGTTTGTGGACGAACCAGTGCGGGAACTTCTCGCGGCCCTCCCTGGCCTCGACGGGCTCCTCCTTCGCCGGCTCCTTGCGTTCGCGCTTCGGCGGCTCCGCCGCCTTCTTGGGCTCGGCGGGGGCGTCCCCAGCCGGCACGACCGCCGCCGGTGCTTCCTCCTCTGCGGCCCCGAAGGTGAACTCGATCGACGTCGCGGCGCCCGCCCGGGCCGCCACCGACTCCGAGCGGGAGTCGTCGCCGAACCGAACCTCGACGGTGTAGCTGCCGGGCTTCAGGTAGAGCGGGTCCTCGAGGGGGATCACCCCGAAGGCCTCCCCGTCCACCAGCACCTTGGCGCCCGCCCGATCGGACTCGACCTTCACGGTCCCGATCTTCTCCTTGGCCTCGGCGAGTCCGGCCTCGGCCTCCGAGCGCTTGGAGGCCTCCGATCCCAGCCGGAGGTACTCGGCGAAATGCTGGGCGGCGATGGCCTCGTGACCCGGCATGCGGAGCTCGCTCTGCGCCAGGTTGAGGAGCACGGACGGGTGCTGCTTCAGGGCGTAGGCCTGGACGAAGGACACCCGGGCCTTCGCGTACTGCCCGGCGTCGAACTGGCGGACTCCCTCCTGGAACCGCTGTCGCGCCGTCACGGTCGCGGGGTCGTCGTCGGCGCGTGCCGGCGGGGAGGCCACGATCGCGATGGCCAGGACCATCAACCACAGGAATGTCACGGAGTGGCGGTGAGAACTCAACATGTCCGAACCCAAGGCTCGGGCCGAGGCTACCACCCGGGTTCTCGCGGACGCAAACGTCCCTGGCGCCGCCGACCGACTCCGGCATCGGGTCCGCACCGACCGACGCGGCTCGAAGCGGCGCCGCGTCTCCCACGCGGACGCCGTGGGGCCGCGAACGCAGGTCGCCCCTGGCCGCCCTGCAGGGGTCTTGTAACATTGCACTGACGGTCCCGAGTGCGAGGCACGGTGAAGGAACGAGACGGGAAGAGCCGACGAGCCATCGTCATCGTCGCGCTGTCTCTGCTGGCGGCCTGTGGGCGCCCGAGCGCGCCGGCGCCGGGGCAGGCGCCCGTGGCGGTCGTCTCCGGCGCGGACGGGCCGCTCGGGCCACGCGCGGAGGTCGTCGCGAGCGCCGACGCGCTCGCGCTCGCCGGTGCCCGGGCGTCCGGGCCGGAGGCGGCGCGCCTGTCCGTCGCCGCGGCGGGCCTGCGGGAGCGCCTCTGGCGCCACGAACGAAGAGCGGCCGACGGTCTCGAGGCGCTCGAGCTGTACGACACCGCCGCGCGGGCCGAACCCGCGCGGGCCTGCGATCTCCGGGTGACAAGGGCGCTGCTCGCCGGAGACATCGACGGCGACCCCGAGCGCGCCTACCGGGAGATCTACGCGACTCGTGCGACCGCCCCGCGCGGCGCGTGCGCCGCTCGAGCTGGCGCGCTGCTGGACTTGCTCGAGGCGTACCGGCCGCTGCCGAACATCCTCGGTGAACTCGACCGCGCCGCGCGGGGCGATCCGGGCGCGGGCCCCGTCGCCTCCAGCGCGCCGCGCACGACGGTTGACGGTGCGGGGACGGTCGTGGTCCCGGCGCTGGATCCGGCGTCGGCGGGAGGCAGCGCTCGCATTACGGCCGTCGAGCGGTACCCCGGCGAGGAGTCGGCGCGGATCGTGGTCGTGCTCACGCAGCCCGCGCAGTTCGAGGTGGGGTTCATCCCCCAGCAGGGCGAGGTGGACGCCCGGCTGTTCGTGGACGTGAAGGGCGCGAAGTACAAGGGTCCGCTCGGTTTCGAGGCGACGGGGCTCGTCAAGCGAGTGCGCCTCGGGCAGCGCCCCGACGGGACCCGGCTCGTGCTCGATCTCGCGGCGCCGGTGCACCGCCGGATCTTCTACCTCCCCGAGCCGTTCCGCCTCGTCATCGACGTCGCGACCACTCCACCAGCGGACCTGGCACCGCCCGTCGCCACCGGGCAGCGCCTGGTGCGCCGGGTCGTGATCGATGCCGGACACGGTGGCCACGATCCGGGCGCGATGGGGCCGAACGGGTTGCGTGAGAAGGACGTCACGCTCGACATCGCGCACCGCGTCGCGCCGCTCCTGGCTCGAGAGCTCGGGATCACCACGCTGATGACGCGCGACTCCGACGAGTTCGTGCCCCTCGACGAGCGGACCGCGCGCGCCAACGCCTTCAAGGCCGATCTGTTCGTGTCCATTCACTGCAATGCGTCCGAGGACGCCGGGGCGAGTGGCTTCATGACCTTCGTCCTCGACGACTCGAAGGATGCGTTGGCAGCGGAGATCGCGGCGCGGGAGAACGCGGCCTCTCCGGCCGCTGCAGCCGAACTAGCGAGCGTTATGGGTCAGGTGGTGGATCCCGCGAGCCTCGCCCGGTCGGTCCACTTCGCGGAGCTCCTGCAACGGGCGGCGTCGGCCTCCCTGGGCATCGAGTACCGGGGTGCTGCGGATCGGGGGGTCCGTCGCGCGGGGTTCTATGTCCTGGCGGGCGCGCACATGCCGGCGGTGCTGTTCGAGGTGTCCTTCATCAGCGACGAGACCGAGGCGCTCCGGTTGAACACCGGCGACTACCGGCAGAAGCTCGCGGACGCCGTCGTCAACGCCGTGCGGGCGTACCGTGAGGGCCGCTGATGTCGTCGGGGAGGGACCGCGAGGGGCGCCAGCCGCCCCGCAAACACATGCCCCCGGCGCGCTTCCAGGCTGAGCGGCCCGACGAGGGACGGAATTCAACGGTGTCCGGCTTGACGGCCAAGGTGCGGGTATCTATCCTGCTTGGCCCCTTCAGGGACCGCGTAGAGCGAGGTTTCGAGCCACCATGACGACGATGACCAAGGCACAGCTCAAGAAGTTCAGGGAGTCGCTGGAGGCGAAGCGTCTGGAGATAATCCAGCGCGCCCGGCAGACGCTCGACGAGGACATGACTCTCGACGTGGACGACCTGCCCGACGAGATGGATCTGGCCTCCAGCGAGTACCTCCAGAGCTTCACCTTCCGGCTGCGCGGCAGGGAGCGCATGCTGCTCGACAAGATCCAGAAGGCGCTGGTGCGCCTCGATGACGGCACCTTCGGCGTGTGCGAAGAATGCAGCGAGAAGATCTCGCAGAAGCGCCTCGAGGCGCGCCCCGAAACCACGCTCTGCATCCGCTGCAAGGAGGAGCAGGAGCGGATCGAGAAGGACTTCGGCTGACGCTGCCCCGTCGCGAGTGTTTGGCGACTCGCGCCGCCGAGTTTCAGCGGCGGGCGCGGGTCGGGCGACGTGGGGGGGGCGCCGGGGGGGCGCGACGGGGGCCGAGCGTCGCGGCGAGGTAGCGGCCGGTGTGGCTTGCCGGGCAGTCCGCGACTTGCTCCGGGGTGCCCGCTGCCACGATGGTCCCGCCGTTGTCCCCGCCCTCGGGACCGATGTCGACGACCCAGTCGGCGCACGCGACCAGATCGATGTTGTGCTCGATGATGACGATGGAGTTGCCCGCGCCGCGGAGCTCGAGCAGCGCGTGGGTCAACAGCTCGATATCCTGGAAATGGAGGCCCGTCGTGGGCTCGTCGAGGACGTAGAGGGTCTGTCCAGTGGCTCGGCGGGCGAGCTCCGTGGCGAGCTTGACGCGCTGGGCCTCACCACCGGAGAGCGTCGTCGCCGCCTGGCCGAGCTGCACGTAACCGAGTCCCACCTGGCGGAGGGCGGTCAGGCGCTGTCGAATCCGCGGGATCGACTCGAACAGGTCGGAGGCGGCGTCGACGGTGAGGTCGAGTACATCCGCGATCGAGAGGCCCCGGTACGCGATCTCCAGGGTTTCTCGGTTGTAGCGGCGGCCCCCACAGGCGTCGCAGGTCACGTACACGTCCGGCAGGAAGTGCATCTCGATGCGCAGTACACCGTCGCCCTGGCAGGCCTCGCAGCGTCCGCCCTTGACGTTGAAGGAGAAGCGCCCTGGCCGGTAGCCCCGGGCGCGCGCGTCGGGGAGGCCGGCGTAGAGCTCGCGGAGGTGGGTGAAGATGCCCGTGTAGGTGGCCGGGTTCGAGCGGGGGGTGCGTCCGATTGGCGCCTGGTCGATCGAGATGACCTTGTCGATTTGCTCGAGGCCCTCGATGCGGTCGCAGGGTCCGACCCAGCCGGTTGCCCCGTACAGGCGCGCCCGGGCCGCGCTCAGTAGGGTGTCCACGATCAGGCTGCTCTTGCCGGAGCCGCTGACGCCGGTGACGGCGGTGATGAGCCCCAGCGGGACCTCGAGCGTCACGTCCTTCAGGTTGTGCGCGCGAGCGCCGACGACGCGGAGCCAGGCGTCGCCCGGGGGCACCCGGCGTGTCGGCATCGGCAGCCGCTTCGCGCCCGACAGGTACGGGCCGGTGATCGACGCGGGGTTCGCGGCGACCTCCGCGGGTGTGCCCTGCGCGATGATGAGGCCCCCGTGGACGCCGGCGCCGGGCCCCATGTCGATGACCTGATCGGCGGCGAGGATGGCGTCCCGATCGTGCTCGACGACGATGACGCTGTTGCCGGTGTCGACCAGGCGCCGAACCGCCTCTAGCAGGCGTCGATTGTCGCGGGCGTGCAGCCCCACGCTCGGCTCGTCTAGGACGTACAGGACGCCGACCAGCGAGGCGCCGATCTGGGTGGCGAGGCGGATCCGCTGGCCCTCGCCGCCGGAGAGGGTGTGCGCCGCGCGGTCGAGGGCGAGGTAGTCGAGGCCCACATCGATGAGAAACCCGAGGCGCTCCGTTACCGCCCGCAGCAGCGGCTCGGCGATGGTGGCGTCGCGACCGGAGAGGCCGCCGGCGGTGGCGAGTGCGGAGAGGAACTCGTGCAGTCGGCGCAGCGGCAGCGCCGAGAGCTCCGAGAAATCGCGGCCCCCGAGCCTCACGGCGAGCGCCTCGGGACGAAGCCGCCGTCCTTGGCAGGCCTCGCAGGTCTGCGTGATGACGAAGCGCCCGAGATCCTCGGGGCCGATGGCGCCGTCGTCGCGGTCCGCCTCGACGTCGTCGACCTCTCCCGTCTCGAGGAGCCGCTCGAGGCGCGGTATGATCCCCTCGTAAGGGGTTCCTCGGGCACGCTTGCGGCTGTCGCCGTGGAGGATGCTGCGACGGTGCTCGGCCGAGAGCTCAGCGAAGGGCACGTCGGGGTTGACCCCCAGCGATTTCACGACCCGTGCGACCTCGGCCGCGGTGGCGACCGAACCGCGGCGCCCGAAGGCGGCCACGGCCCCCTCCCGGAGCGTGCGGGACTCGTCCGGAACGATTCGTGCCGGATCGATGCCCGAGCGGACGCCGAGGCCGTCACAGGTGGGGCAGGCCCCGTGGGGGCTGTTGAAGGAGAAGAGCCGCGGCTCCACGGGGGGCAGCGTGATGCCGAACTCCCAGCTGACGAGCCGCTCGCTCATGACGACCGGCTCGGTGCCGTCGGTGGCGTCGATCAGGATCGTCCCGTCGCCGAGCCGGAGCGCGAGTTCGACCGAGTCCGTGATGCGTCCCTTGGCGCCGTCGCGGACGACGACCCGGTCGACCACCACGTCGAGGTCGTGAGCCTTGCCCGGATCGAGCGCAGGGGCGTCGCCCAGGTCCACCTGCGCCCCGTCGATTCGGGCTCGTACGAAGCCGTCGCGGCGCAGGCGCTCGATCTCCGTCGCGAGGTCACCGGTCACTCTGCGGGCGACCGGCGCGAGCAGAGCCACCCGGGCGCCGTCGCCACGGTCGAGGATGGCGTCGACCATCTCCTGCACGGTGTAGGCGCGCAGGACGCGGCCGCTCCTCGGGCAATGGGGTGTCCCCACGCGCGCGAACAGGAGGCGGAGATAGTCGGCGATCTCGGTGACCGTCCCCACGGTGGAGCGCGGACTCTTGGCCAGCGCGCGCTGCTCGATGGCGATGGCGGGGCTCAGTCCCTCGATGCTCTCCACCTTCGGCTTGGGGAGCTGATCGAGGAACTGCCGGGCGTAGGCGGAGAGTGACTCGACGTAGCGCCGCTGGCCTTCTGCGTAGATGGTGTCGAACGCCAGCGACGATTTGCCCGACCCGCTCGGGCCCGTGATCACCACCAGGCGGTTCCGCGGGATGTTGCAGCTGATGCTCTTCAGGTTGTGCTGCGCGGCGCCGCGGACGATGAGCTGATCCATCGACAGGTGGCTCCTCTATCACAGGTCAAGGTTCCAGGCGCCGGGCCGGCTCAAGGGGTTTGGCCTCGCGGCCTGCTGGCCGAGCGTCGTTCACCGGCCCGCGCCGGGACGCCACCCGAAAGTCGGTCCCCGTTGCCGCGGGCGCGTGGTTCGTCTACCGTGCGCCCCGTGGAGCCTGGTGTCCGGCGCGCCTTCGACGATCCAAGAGAAGCTCGTCGCGGGTTCCGGGTACGGGGCATCGAGGGCATCGCCGGCGCACCTTGCGCCACGGGTACGGTTCTTGCTGCCAATACTAGGCCAAGCAGGGCCCATAGCTCAATCGGTCAGAGCCCCCGGCTCATAACCGGGCTGTTGCTGGTTCGAACCCAGCTGGGCCCACCGCGCAGCGATGGGGCGGGTAAGAGGGCGGGCGCCGGACTGCGTCTCGCGCCGACCGGGCGCGCGGGCGACGCGCGCACGATCCGCTCCTCCTCGGTGGACGGGCGGCGCATCGCTGGCAGACTCGGTAGCGCGACCCCTCTCCCGCCGGGCGCGAGGCGTCCGGCGGGAGGCTTCACCGTGACCTTGCTCCAGGCACCGCTCGTTTCCCGTCTGTCGGCCGCCGCTCGCCCGGCAGGCCAAGGATGAAGGTCGAAGGGGCTCCAAGAGAAGTCAATGCCACAACCGAGTATTCAGGAACAGATCGTCGCCCTCGAGGCGCTGGCCGTCATGGACGCGGAGCTCGGGGAGCTGACCTCACAGCTCGAGAGCAAGCGTGAGGCCCTCGCCGGGAAGAAGCAGCGCCTCGGGGAGTTTGAGGAGCGCATCCAGACGTCTCAGTCGAGCGCGGACGAGATGGAACGGATGAAGTCGGACCTTGTCCACGAGCTGAGGCAGATGAGCCAGCAGGTGGACAAGTCGCGCGAAAAGATGGCCCGCTGTCGCACCGAACGCGAGGCGAACGCGGTGCAGCGGGAGCTCGAGGAGCTCCGGAAGCTCTACCGCGACCGCGAGCTCGAGGTGGAGAAGCTCAACGCGCTCGTCGAGCAGGCCCGCACCGAGATCGATACGACCGCGGCGCAGCGCGCGGAGCTCCTGGCTGAGCTCGGGTCGAGCGAGGGCGACCTGATGCAGAGCCTCAGTGAGCTCGAGGCGCAGATCACCGAGCGTGACCGTGCGCGGGGCGCTGTCGCGCAGAAGCTCCCGAACCCGCTCTTGCGTCGCTACGACATGGTGCGCAAGCGCCGGGGGACGGGGGTGTCGCACACGGGGGACGGCACCTGCAGCGGCTGTCACCTGGCGATGCCGCCGCAGCAGTTTCAGATCCTGATGCGCCGCGCGCAGCTCGACACCTGCCCGCACTGCAGCCGCATCATCTACTTCAAGCCGCCGGAGCCCGCGGCCTCCCTGTCGAACGACGGCGCCTGACGGGGCGGCGGGCGGCCGGGACGCGCGCCCGCAGGGGGACGAGTTGAAGGCGTGTTCCGCTTGCGGGCGGCTCTTCCCGGCGGACGCGGGGTTCTGCCCCGCGGATGGGACGCTCCTGGCGGACTTGAGCGCGGTGCCGGCGCCGCCGGACCCGCAGGACGCACGCGTCGGTCGCCTGGTGTGCGGGCGCTACGAGGTCCGTCGGGTGGTGGCCGACGGGGGGACGGGGCGGATCTACGAGGCGATCGAGCGACCGACGCTCCGCCACGTCGCGCTCAAGATCCTCCACGCCGACGTCGTCGCGGACGAGGTCGTGCTCGCCCGCTTCCGGCGAGAGTTCGAGGTGAGCCGGCTGCTCACGCACCGCCACGTCGTAGAGGTCATCGATCTCTTGCCCACCGAGGACGGGAGCGTCGCGCTGGTGATGGAGTACCTGCACGGGGAGGTGCTCCGCGGCCGGCTGTGGCGCGAGGGCACGCTCGCCCCCGACCGGCTCGTGCGCATGGTGTCCCAGCTTGCCCTCGCGCTCGACGAGGCTCATGCGCTTCGCCTCGTGCACCGGGATCTGAAGCCGGACAACCTCTTCTTATGCCCGACCACCGCCGGGGATCGGGTCAAGATCCTCGACTTCGGCTCGGTGCGCGACAACACCGCCTCGGCGAAGAAGCTCACGGTGCTCGGCACCACCATCGGCTCCCCGTTCTACATGGCTCCCGAGCAGGCGCAGGGGCTGGACACGCTCGACCACCGCGCCGACGTGTGGGCGCTGGCCGCAATCGTGTACGAGTGCGTCACCGGTCGGGTCCCGTTCTCGGGCAACAACGGCCCGAGCATCCTGTTCGAGATCCTCACCCGGGAGCCGTCCCCGCCGAGCCGGGCCGCGGCCGGCGCGCGGCACCCCGTCCCGGCCGCGGTGGACCGGGTACTGGCTGGGGCCTTCCAGAAGGATCCCGCGCGGCGCACGCCCTCGGTGGGGGCGCTTGCCGACGCGCTCGGCGCGGCCTACGGGCTCGACGGCGACCACCGCAATTGGGCCGTCACCTCGCAGGAGGCCCTCGCCGGGCAGCTCGCCGCGGAGCGGCCCCTGCCGCCGGTCGTGCGCCGGCCGCCCGCTGCTGCGGTGGCCGACGCCGGTGGAGCAGAGGCCGACGCGGCCGCGTCCGTGACGCCTGCGACCGGCGGCGACGGGGTCGCCGAGCGCACCGACCGTGCCGCGGTGAGTCGGTTCCCGGCCGAGAAGGCTCCGCCCGTCCCGGTGTCGACCCGACCGTCCCCCGCCGCCGTCCTGCTCTCCGTCCTACTGGTGCTCACCGCGCTCGGCGTCGGGATGCTGGCGGCCTGGCTCTTCGCCCTGCGGTGACCGCGCCGGCGCCGATCATCGTCATCGAGAAGGAGGCGGAGATCCGCATCGCCGCCGCGAACGCCACCGTGAACCTT
>CAYZQO010000003.1:0-152354 GCA_964480725.1 uncultured Polyangiaceae bacterium
CGTCTTCGGGGGCTTTTACGTCCTGGTGCTGCGCAAGCGCGCGTGAGCGCTCAGAAGTCGAGCGCGAAACCAAGGCCGAGACCCCGTGGGGCCCCCGTCAGCCGCGGCGCCCAGGCGCTCGGGCGGGACGGCTCCGCATCCGGCGGGCGCAACTCCGCCGGGACGGCGCGGGTGCGCACGGTGCGAAACTCCGGCACGAAGCGGAGCTGGGCGTCCGCGATCCCCAGCGCGGCGAGGCCACAGAGCGAGTAGAACCCCGTCACCCAGGCGGTCCGCGCCCGCTGTCCCGCGGCGTTGACGTCCTCGCGCTCGTCGTCATCGAGGCTCGACTCGTGCTCCGAGGCGTAGTCCGCGAGGCTGATCTCCGCGGCGATCCCACCCACCACGACCCCGAGTGCCAGGGCCTCGGTGACCAGGAAGACGGTGCCGAGCGCGGAGCGACGGTTCTGGAACTGACCCACGCCGAACGGGACCGCGGCGACCCAACGCCGGTTCTCGACGACCACCGCCTCCTGGCCCGCGAGCTCGAAGAGCCGGCGCTGGCGATCCCGCTCCGCCTCGCGCTGCTCCGCCCGCGCGGCGCGCTGATTCTCCGCGGACTCCAGCGCCGCCCGGCGCCGCGACTCGAGCTCCCCCTCGAGCCGGCGCCGCGCCGCGTCGTAGCGCTCGACCACCTCGGCCGAGAACACCAGCGAGTTCGGCCGAGGGAAGGCGCGGTTCTCCGCCAGGGCCGCGCGGATGGCCCGCTCGAACTCGCCCTCGCCACCGGCCGCGTCGCCGCTGCGCACCTGGCACGCCGCGAGGTAGGTTCGCGCGCGATCGATCTCGGTCGGACGCCGGACGCCGTCCGGATTCTCCGCGGCGAGCAGGCGGCGAGCCTCCTCGACGCAGTCCCGGAAGCGCGTGGCGCGGTAGAGGTCCTCGACCCGGGCGAGGTCGGCGACGGCGCTCGGCGGCGCCACCTCGGGGGCGGCCGGCTCCCCCGTAGCAGCCGCCGCGTCCTCCGCCGCCTCCTGCGCACCGACCACCCCCGTCGCTGTCAGCAGCAGGGCCGTGAGCCGCGCCGCGTGCAACGGGAACCGGATGGCCGATGGGCGGGGGAGCATCCCTCTCGGTCTTGTCGCACGGGAGCCGCGCTCATGGCCAGAGGTCAACGACCGCGCCGGGGATGAGCTCGGCGCTCCGCTCCCGTGGCGCCAGGCCGCTCCCGGACGGAGGCACCAGGGAACAGGTCACCGAGATCAACGGCTCGTTGTTGAAGGTGACGCGCATCGCAGCGGGTGTGGTGCCGGTCCCCGCCATCCCGCAGTCGATCCGAGTGCCCGCGGGGGCGTGGCTGGCCAGGATGGTCGCTGGATCGAAGGGCACCGTCGCCTCCACCACCGAGGTGTCCTCCGTGATCTCGACGACCTTGGTGGTGATCGCGCAGCAGTCTGCGTTGTCGTCGGGGGGGCGGAACGCGAAATTGTACTTCTTGCCGATGGCGAGCTCGCGGGACTCGCCGCTCGAGAGACGGGCCCCGTCGACCAGAACGTACCCGCCGATGGCTCCCCCCGAGATGACCACCTTGACCGGGCGCCGCTCGAGCGAGCGGGGCGTGGACTTGACCGCCGCCAGGGGCGACGCCGGCGCGCGCCGCTCCGCTCGGCGCACGGCGGCCGTGGAACCTGCCGGAGCCGCCGACTCGGCGCTGGCCGCCGCGACCGGACCCGCCGCCGACGCCGGCGCCGGCGCGACGGCCAGGGGCGCTGGCGCCGGCGGCTCGCGCCGCTCTGGCGCCGACCCGAGCCAGCGCGCCAAGCCGAAGGCCACTGCGCCGAGCGCCGCGACGGCCAGCGCCGCGACGGACGCCCGGCGGACGCTGCGACGGAAGCGCTCCGCCTTGGCCAGTCCGCTGACGAGCCGGAGCAGCTCGAGGTCGTCCGGACGATAGGCGAGCGCCCGGTTGAAGCAGGCCGCGGCGCGCGCGACGGCCCGCTCGGCCCGCGCCCGCCGCCCGAGCTCGACCAGCCGGGTCACCACCCGCGAGCCGTGCTGCGCCAGGTAGCTCTCGCCGTCCGTCAGGAACTCCTCGAGCTCGCGCCGGGGATCGTCGAACCCCAGCACAGCGAGCTCCGTCCGGAGGTCCGCCACCATCTCCCGCACCGACGGGTACCGGTCCTCGGGGGCATGGGCCAGGGCGCGGTCGGCGATCATTCCGAAAGCCGCCCCAACGGTCGGCCGCGCCCGGTCCGCGGGCGTGAACGTGCCGTCCAGCACCCGGCGCAGGACCTGAGCTGGATTCTTGCCTTCGAAGGGCAGCAGGCCCACGGAGCACTCGTACAGGAGCACACCGAGGCCGAAGACGTCCGAGCGCTCGGTAACCGCCCCCCCCTCGATCTGCTCCGGCGACATGTGCGCGGGAGAGCCCAGGACCTGCCCGGTCGAGGTGACGCCCTGGGCGTCGAGGAGCTTGGCGATGCCGAAGTCCGTCAGCTTCACGCGGGACCGGCGCTCGGACGGGTGCTCGGAGTCCCGCTCGACCCGCGGTGCGCCAAGGTCGATGAGGACGTTCTCGGGCTTCACGTCCCGGTGGATGACGCCGTGGTCGTGCGCATGCGCCAGCGCCTCGCCGACCTCGACCGCGATGATCGCGGCGATCTCGGCGGGGAGGTGCCCGTGGTCTGCGATCAGGCGACGCAGGGTGGTGCCCTTGACCAGCTCGACGACGAGGTAGCGCTCGGGCTCCGACACGTCGGAGACGTCGTAAACGTCCACGATCCCGGGGTGGCGAAGCTTCGCGACCGCCTTTGCCTCGCCGGTGAAACGGGTGGCGACCTCGACGTTCTCCCGGAGGTGCCGGTGGATGACCTTCACGGCCACCTCCCGATCGAGCCGCCGGTCGTACGCCCGGTAGACGGTCGCCATCCCGCCGTGGCCGAGCTCCTCCAGCAGCTCGTACTTCGCGAGGTCGGGCTTCTGCGCGACCGCGATGTTCGCCAGCGAACTAGCTTCGCTCAATCTGGGAGCTCCTGAGCTGCGTCGCCCCCGCACCGCCGGGCCCGGGGCGGATAGAGCATGCCATAGGCGGCCGGGCGGTCGTAGTCGGGACTCCACCGCCGCGGCCGTTTTCGGCCCGAGGGCCCGCTCGCGCTCCCGAAATCGAAGCGAATCGAGAGCCCCGAAGGAGCCGGCCATTTACACCGGCGAGGGGATGGAGAAGCCTCGACCCGTCGCTCGCCGCAAGGGTCGGGCGTCTCCGCCCACGGGCGAAGGAGGAGGATCCCCGGATGACACGGCAGGTTCGGAATCTCGGTCTTGGATGCTTCACCCTGGTCCTGGCGGCCCTCGCGACGGGGTGCGGCGCGTCGTCGTCCAGCGGTGGGGCCGACGATCCCTCGAGCCAGGGGCGCCGCGGCAAGCGGGCCGCCACGGGCGCGGACGAGGTGGCCGGGGACACGGGGGATGGCGCGACGACGCCCACCCTCCCCTTGCCCAAGGCCGGGGTGAAGGACGCGGAGCACCGGTCGCTGAGCGCCGAGGTGTCCCTCACGTTCGAAACCACCGACGGCTCGACCGGTGGGATCAGCGAGAAGGGCTTCTCCCTCGCCGAGGACCGCCACGTCATGGTGGAGGCGGTCGGCGAAACCGCGGTGACCAAGATCTCGATCCTCTACGGCAAGCGCGAGACGAAGGGCCTGGAGGGCTGGTCGCCCCTGCCGACCCAGAACAACGGCTACACCGTGGCGGGCCAAGGGGGGACGCCGGAGGTGTTGCAGAACGGCAAGAACCCCGTCGGGGACGAGGAGTCGAAGGTGGTCCTCGCCGAGTACGGGTACGTCGGCGGCCCGCACCCGCTGCTGCTCGCCATCGAGCGCTCCAAGGACGGCGAGGCCCAGGCCCTGGACGCCGCCGGGCAGATCGCGCTGCTCGGCTATAATCCCGAGATCACCGTGGACAAGGCCGAGGTCAGCTTCGGCTCCGCGGGCGAGGTCGGCGGGCGCTCGTCGCTCTCCGTCGAGGTCGTGGTCGCGGGCTCGCTCCCCGACGGACCGCTGCGCTACGCCTTCGACCTCGCTGGAACCGCCCAGGTCGACGCCACCACCGGCTGGGTCACCGAGCTGGCGCTCGCCGGTCAGCTCGTGCCCACCGGCAAGATGACGATGAAGGGGCGGGAGCTGAAGGCCAGCGGCAAGGGCAAGATCGAGATGAAGCGCACGGCCTCGTTCGAGTGACGCCGCCGCGGGCCCCGCCGGCCGCGGGGCTCAGCGTCCTCGCTTGGAAGAGGGGGCGACCGACCCGCGCCGGGACGATTGCGCCGCCCCCTCCCCGTCCGGGGGTGGCGTGGAGGAGCGCGGCGGGGGCCGCGAGCTGACGCTCGAACGCGAGGGCGGGATGGTCGAGCCGCGCGAGGGCTGGACGGCGTTCATCGACCCGGTCTGCCGGCGCGTCGGGGCGGTGACCGCCCGCATCACGTCGGAGCTCAAGCGGCGAGCGCCGCTGCCGCGCGAACTCGGCCCGAGGCTCCGAGTCTTGAAGACCTCGCCCTCGACGATCACCTCGACGCCGAGGCCACGACAGCGGCGAGCCAGCCGCTCCATGTCGACGCCGGACGCGACCAGGAGCCCGGCAGGCGGGGACGGATCGACGAACAGATCGGCGGTTGCGCGCCGGGTCCGCAACATCTCGCGCACCTCGGGGTCCTCTACCCAGAGAAACCCCTCCGTGGCCACGAACTCCGCGCGCCCCACCACGGCGCTGGCCTGGACCAGCAGGCGGGCGATCGGGTCGGGCAGCGGAGCCACGGCCTCGAGCCGCGCGCGCATCACCTCGGTTTCGTAACCGGCGCTCAGCGCGAGCGACACGGCCTGCGCCGTGAGCGACAGGTCGAGGCTCCCCGCGACGCTGCCGACCTCGATGAAGGGGGAGAGAGCGACGACGTGCCCGACCCGGGTCTGGCCGCCCACCCGGAGCAGCTCGTTGCCGATGTACCGGCTCGGCTCCGGATCCGTTCGCGGCGAGTTCACATCGAGGTAGCTCCGCCCGCGCGGGGTGATCCGCAGCGTCGCCCCCACCTCCTCGTCCTCCGAATCCGGGTCGCCCAGGTCGACCACGCCGAGGATGTGGAGGCTCTCGAGCGCGATCCGCCGCGCCACCTCGGCCGGGGTGGGCGCCTCGATGCCGACGCGCTGTGACCAGCGCTCGATGAGCCGCGCGACGCCGGGGGCCCGCGGATCGGCGCGGACGAAGGCGGCCACCGCCTCCCACGGGGCCCAGTTGCCGTCGCCGAGCTCCGAGAGGGCCTCGAGCACGATCTCCCGAATGACGCCGATGGGGCTCGACTCGCGCGCGTCGGCGGCGATGCGCAGCACCTCCCCATCGGGGCGCGCCTCGTCCCAGGCACCACCGCGCCGCCAGGCATCGAACAGGGCGCGCCCGAGATCATGGATCCGGAAGGAGCCGGGCGGCGCGCTGGCGCTCATCACGGAGGCGTCCCAGAGGCCGACCGCGCGGCTCAGCGAGGCCAGCAGCGCGACCGTCTCCGACGGCCGTCCGAAGCGCGCGGCGAGCCGGGCGACGAGCGACCGCGGCGTGCCGACGCCAGCCCGGACCTCCACCGAGGGGTCACGCACCGTGATCGCCATGGCGACCACGAGCGGCACCGGATCCTCGGCGAAGCGAGCACGGCGGGGTGCGTGATCCTCACCGAGGACGAACGAGAGGATCTCCCGCCGCTGGGCCTCGCGCTCGGCGCGGCGGCGCTCGCCCACCACCGCGGCGACCTCGGTAGGGATGACGTGCCGGTTGGGGTGCACCGGAACCAGAAACCCGCGGCGCTCCAGCGCGAACCCCACCCCGCGACGCGAGGGGGTAGCCCCGGTGGCGCCCCGCAGGCGCATCGGCTCGCGCTCGAGGTCGAGCAGCTCCTCCGTGTCCACCTCGCCGCCGACCTCCTCGATGGCGGCCAGGAGCTTGCGCTCGAGGGGCGCCAGCGCCTCGATGGCGGCGCGGAGCTGCTCTTCGTCGGTCAGGGCCTCCCAGGCGGCCTCCAGAGAGAGCACCACGGGTGGCGTGGCCGGACGGCCGAGATAATGGGAGGCGATGCTCCCCGCGACCTCGGCGTTGATCTGGGCGAGGAGGGGACGGAGCCCACGGGGGTCCTCCCCCTCCCAGGTGCGGAGCTGCAGCAGGTACGCGAGCGGCAACAGCAGCTCCACCGTCCCGGCGTCGGACGAACCCCGCACGAACACCAGCCCGCGAGCCACCAGCGGCTCGACGGCCGACGGGACGCGCGCGACGGGCAGCACACCGCCGACCTCCACGATCCGATAGAGCAGCTCGCGCGTCGCGGGCGCCAGCATCCCAGGATCGCGCAGCTCCGGGAGGGCGAGCAGCGCGCGCGCGACCTGCGAGGGCACGTCGATCCGCTTGGCCTCGTCGATGCGCACCCTGAGGCGCGCGATCAGCGAGTCGAGCTCACGCTCGGGCAACTGGCGGAGGACGTCCTCGAGCCGGAGCGGCTTCGGGCGGATCTTGGGGGGTCGGCGGCTGTTGGGGGGCATCGCTAACGAGGGGCCGGCGCCGGTCGCACCGGCCCGAATAGCCCTCAGGTAAACCCGAAATCCAGCGTTTGTCCAGCGCTCAACCCGAGACGGACCCGCATCGTTCGGCGCGGATCCGTGGGCGCGGCGGGCCGAGGGAGCTTCGGGCTTGCGGTGATCCCGTCGATGGGCAGGATCGCGGCTTCGAGCGGGCGACCCCACCGGCGCCACGGCGCTCGAACGGCCCGGGTCCAGCCTCCAGCGAAATCGGGGAATAACGATGATACTGCGCGACCCGATCCACGGCCTGGTCGCCTTCGATACGGAGGAGGAGGCGATCGTGCCGCAGCTCTTGCAGACGCGGGAGGTGCAGCGCCTGCGGCGCATCCGCCAGCTCGGCCTCTCCAGCCTGTCGTATCCGGGCGCGGACCACACGCGCTTCTCGCACGCCATCGGCACCGCCCACGTGATGAAGCGGTTCATCGCGCGGATGCGGGCTGTTCATCACGCGCTGCCCTGCGATCAGCGCGTGACGCCGGACCATGCGCGCGATCTGCTCGCCGCGGCCCTGCTGCACGACGTGGGGCACGGCCCGCTGTCCCACCTGTTCGAGGCAGCCCTCCCCGACGGTCCCTCCCACGAGGAGTACACGGCCCGCATCGTCTGCGACCCGTCGACGGAGGTGCACGGGGTCCTCGCGGGCGTCGATCCCGAGCTGCCCACCCGGGTGGCCGAGCTCGTGCGCGGCCGCCACCAGCTCGCTTACCTGGCGCGCGCGGTGAGCGGGACCTTCGACGTCGACCGGTGCGACTACCTCCTGCGCGACGCGCACTTCACCGGGGTTGGCTATGGCAGCTTCGACCTCGACTGGCTGCTCCGGAGCTTCCGGTTCGGCTCCCCGGAGGCCGGCGCCGACTCGCCGACGCTCGCGATCGACGGCGCCAAGGGACTGCCGGCCATCGAGTCGTTCATTCTGGCGCGGCTCTTCATGTTCCAGCAGGTCTATTTCCACAAGGCCAGCCGCGCGAGCGAGTTCATGATGACGCGGCTGCTCGCGCGCGCGCGCGCCGTGCTGGTCGGCGGCACTCCGCTGCCGGGGGCGCCGCCAGCGCTGGTGGCGGTCGCTCGGGAGGGAGACTCGCCCCTCGACGCCTACCTCGAGCTCGACGACCACCTGCTGCTCTCGGCCCTCAGCGCCTGGCGCAGCGCCCCCGATCCGCTGCTGGCCGACCTGTCGCGACGCCTGCACGGGCGGCACCTGTTCAAGACCTACGAGCTCTTGGGGGACCAGCTCGCGCAGCGGCACCAGGCGCTCGCCCTAGCCCGGGAGGTGGCGGCCGCCGCGGGGCTGGATCCGGATCACTACGTGGGGCTGGACGAGGCCAGCGACGTGCCGTTCGACGATCGCCAGGACAGCCTGACCGTCCTGTTCCCGCGGGGCGCGCCGCGCAAACCGGGGGACGTCTCCTTCCTGCTCGGCCGGCTCCGCGGGCAGAAGCTCGAGCGCGTCCGCCTCCTGTTCGCGCCGGAGCTCCGGGAGGCCATCGTGAGGGCGCTCGAGGGATGAGGGCCCGTCCGCGGACGGCGGCTCACGCCCGCGGGGCGCCCGGGGGCGGAGCCCGATCCCCGTTGGCTGCCGGTGCGGCCGTGGGGTTCGCCGCCGCCGCCCTGCTCGCGACCGCGCCCGCAGCCGGCGCACCCGACGGCGCCTACGGCCGCTTCGACGGCGACCTGGACCTTGGGGTCGGCCTCGGTGCGGAGATCGGCGCCGACCCGGCTCGTGCGGCGGCTCGGCTCACGGCGCACCATTTCGGGATGGCCGGCGTGGCGATCGGCTACGCCGATCCCCTCGGCGCGGGCCACCCGGCGGGGCGCACCCTCGCGCTCGGCGCCGATCTCAGGCCGCTCTTCCTCCCGCGCTGGTCCAACGGCCTCACCCGCGGGCCGGCGCTGCTGGATCTCACCCTCGACGCCATCTCGATCGGGATCGGTCCCTACTTCGCGACCGCCGGGGACGGCCCCCTCGGCCGCGAGCGCGGCCTCGAGCTCTCACTCGGCCTGGGGGTGCCCCTGGTCGGACGGGCCAGCGGCCCTTGGCTCGAGGCCCGGGGCGCCCTCGAGTGGGGCGACGGCGCGCGCGACCGGAGCCCCCCGGCCCGCGGCGCCGTGGTCCTGTTCCTCGCCTGGCATCAGCGGATCGAGTCGCCGCTGGTCCCGCGCCGCTGAGCCGGCCGCCCGCGCGCGTCTTCAGAGCAGCTTTCGGAAGCGGTACAGGACGAGCTCGAGCGCACGGTCGCCGAGCGATCGGAAGGCGAATTCCCCCGGGTCGACGGGCTTCGAGCGCGCGAAGTCGCGCTCGAAGGAGGCCTCCATCACCGCCGCAAAGCCCGCGTCCAGCACCGAGACGTTGACCTCGAGGTTGTAGAAGAGCGACCAGTAGTCGAGATTGAAGGTGCCGATGGTGGCCCAGCGCGCATCGACCAGGGCGCTCTTGGCGTGAAGCACGTTCTCGGTCCACTCGAAGATGCGGACCCCGTGCCGCATCAGCCGGGACCAAACAGCGCGGCTCGCGTGGCGGACGATCTCGACGTCGCTGATCCCGGGCACGATGACCCGGACATCCACGCCCCGCTGCACCGCGCGGAGCAGGGCGCGCACGATCCGGGGATCGGGGACGAAGTAGGAGTTACGGATCCAGACTCGCTCCCGCGCCCGCGCGATGTTGAGGAGGTACGCGCGCACGATCGCGCGCCGCCGGTACAGGCGCCCGTCGCCGAGGACCCGGACCCGATGGCCCCCCGCGGGGGCGCCAGCCACGATCGGGGCGCGCAGCGGCCGGCCCCCCTGGGCGTCCCAGGTCTGGCGGAAGAGCGCGGCGAGCGCGGCGGCCGCGGGCCCCTCCACCTCGACCACGTCGTCTCGCCAGCCGCCGCCGCCGGCGGCGGGGGGCGCCCACTGATCAGCGAGGTTGATCCCCCCCGTGAAGCCGACTCGACCATCCACCACGACGAGCTTCCGGTGGTCTCGCCGCGTCACGTGCTCGGGCCGGAAGCGTCGCGCCCAGGGGCGCACGGGGTGAAACTCCACGATCGCGACCCCCGCCGCCTCCAGGTCGGAGAAAAGCGCCCGGTCGGTCTCCCAGGAGCCGACGGCGTCGTAGAGGACCGCGACCTCCACGCCGCGGGCCGCGGCGCGCTGGAGCGCGGCGGCGAACGCCTTCCCGGTTTCGTCCGACGCGAACCAGTACATTTCGAGCAGCACCTGCCGCTCGGCGTGATCGAGGGCCGCGAGCATCGCCGGGAAGGCCTCCTCGCCGTTGCGCAGGAGCGTCACCCGGTTGCCGTCGACGAACCGCTCCCCCTGGCGGCGGTACCGCCATGGGACGCGCGCACCTCGAACGCTCCCTTTCATCGCCAGCTCGGTCCCGAGAGTCCCCACGGGCAGGAGGGAGCGTCAAGCCGCTTGTCCGGTCCCGGCAACGTCGATCCGATCGCCGCCGGCGCCGACCGCGCTAGACTCGGTCCATGCTCCACCCCCGACCCGCCCGCGCGCTCGCCGTGGCGCTCTCTGTCGCCGTCGGCCTCCTTGCCTGCACCACGAGCAGCTCGTACGGCACGGGCCAGCCTGCCCCGCCCGCCTACCCGCCCGGCGCCTGGGGCACGACGGGGACCCCGACGGCCGCGCCGCCAACCCCCACCACCGGTGCCGCCGGCGCCGTCGGTCCCGGGGGATATTCGGCCGCAGGCCTGACCGATCCCATCAATCGCGGCGACCTCGGCTACATGCGCGCCCGGGCGCAGGTCCTCTACGGCGAGCTCAACGCCGCGCTCAACGGCGGGCCGCGCAGCCGCATGGCTGGGATCCCGCTGGTGGTCGACGACAGCCCGGGCGAGGTGAACGCCTTCGCGGCCTGCACGGCGTCGGGCAAGTCGCTGATCGCGATCACCGACGGGCTGTTCCTGGTCGGGGGCTACCTCTCCCGGTGCGCCGCGACCGACGACGTCTTCGGCACCCGCAAAACGGACGAGTTCATCCGTCACCTCGCCCAGAACCAGCGACCAGACCAGCCGATCGCCATCCCCGGAGCCGGCTTCTTCGATCCCAACCAGGACCACGACGCGGCGAAGCTCACGCGCCAGCGCCAGATTTTCGACGAGCAGATCGCGTTCGTGCTCGCTCACGAGATGGCGCACCACTACCTTGGGCATTTGCCCTGCACCGCGGGCAACGTCGAGGCCTCCGAGGTGGGAGCGGTGCTCACCAGCGTCGTCCCCGCCTTCAACCAGGTGAACGAAACCGGCGCCGACACGGCCGGGACCTACAACGTCCTCGACGCCGGCAAGCGCGCGACGCCGTACCAATACACGGAGCGCGGCGGCCTGCTCACCATGCAGTTCTTCGCCGGGATGGACCAGCTCAGCCCCATCGACCTCCTCTTCGCCTTCGAGCGCTCGCACCCGCCGCCGCAGATCCGGTCGCCCATCATCCAGCAGACCGCCGCCTCCTGGCGCGTCACCGGCGGGGCCCCGCTGCCGTGGCTGCTCTAGTGGGTGTCCCGGGTTAGGTCCGAGATCCGGAGCCGGAGCCGGGACCGGGACCGGAGCCGGGACCGGAGCCGCCGCCGGGACCAGGGCGGGGCCTTGCCGCGCAACCCCGAACCGACTCTGCTCGACCCGGAACCGTGAGCGACAAGACCGAAGCCCCCACCGGACGCCGCCTACACCGAGCGCGCCAGGACGGCGACGTCCCCGTGTCCGCCGCGCTGACGCAGGCGATCGCCCTGCTCGCCGTCGTCTCGCTGGTGCCCGCCGCGGTGAACGCCACCGTGGGGCGGGTGGCGAATCGGCTCCACTTGGCCCTGGACGGCATCGCCGTGCCGAGCGGGAGCTGGATGCCCGGGGAGGTCGTGGCGCTCACCGCGCCGCTCGTCGCCGCCGGGGCGGTCGTCGCCCTCGCCGCCGGCTGCGTGCAGACGGGCGGCATCCTGTCGGCGCGGCGGCTCGCGCCGAGCCTCGCCCACCTCGACCCCGCGCGCGGGCTCGGCCAGCTGGTCAAGCTGCCGCGCCTCTTCGCCCTGCTCCGTGCGCTCGTCACCGCCCTGATCGTCGCCGTCGTCAGCGCCCGATTGCTGCTCGTCGAAACCCCCTCCATCATCAACACCCTCGGCGAACCGGCGGCCGGCGCGGCGCTGGCTGGTCTGCTCGCGCACCGCCTGCTGTGGCTCGGCGCGCTGCTCGGCCTCGCCCTCGCCCTCGCAGACTACGCGGTGGTGCGCCACGCCTGGTGGGGGCGGCTCCGCATGTCGAAAGATGAGGTCAAGCGCGACCACCGCGAGTCGGAGGGCGACCCCGAGCTCAAGGCCGCCCGCCGCCGCGCGCACGAGGCGGTCCTCGCGCAGACGCTCGTCGCCGCGGTGCGCGAGGCGAGCGTGGTGGTCGTCAACCCGACGCACCTCGCGACCGCGCTGCGCTACGAGGGCGAGTCGGAGGGGGCCCCGCTCATCGTCGCGCACGGTCGTGGCGAGCTGGCGCGCCAGCTCGTCGAGGCCGCGCGCGCCTACGGGGTGCCGGTGATCCGCGACGTCCCCGTCGCACGGGCGCTGGCGGAGCTGGAGCTCGGCGACGAGATCCCCGAGGCGCTCTACGAGGCCGTGGCGGAGATCCTGCGCGCGGCCTGGGCCGAGTGCCCCCCCGAGTCGGCCGAGGCGACCGCCACCCCCGTCCGCGAGGCCGCGCTCAGTCCCGCAGCAGCCGCAGCGCCGTACCCCCGTACGCGAGCCTGATCGCTCCGGGAACCTCGAACGGCGGCGCGATGAAGAGCAGGTAGCTCGCAGGCGGCTCCCCGGCCACGACCTGGTGGTACTGCTCCTGCCGGGGACCGACGTACAGGTTGGAAACGGACTGTACGGTGGCGGCGAAGGCGGCGACGTCGAGGTCTTTGTCGAGCGCCGTCACGCTCGCCAGCCGCTGCCGGAACTGGCCCAGGTCGACGAACGAGAAGCCATGCGCGCTGAGCATCCGATCCTCGTTGGCGATGGTGCGCAGCCGCTCGAGTTGGCCCGACTCCACCCGGAAGAGGAAGCGACGCTTGTCACCGTCGCGGAGGATGGCCCGCGCGGTGAGGTTCAGTGCCATGAACCCCCGGACCAGATCGTGCAGCTCCTCGGCGACCTGGTTCGATAGCAGGAAGGCGTTGTGCCGGGTGAGCAGCGCGTAGATGCGCACGCCCCCGATCTCGACCTTGCCCATCCCGCGCAGGTTCCGGACGAACCCACGAAAATTGAACCCCTCGAAGGCGCTCCCAGGCGCGACGTGCTCGACCTCGCACCGAGCGAGCACGCCCTGCATCGCCGAGAGGTTCTCCGCGGACAGCTCGCCCTTCAGGCGCTCGAGCCCCGGATCGTGCGCCTGCACCATCATCGTGGCGTCGTCCGGGGTGGTCAGGGTGGGTCGCCCGGACGTGGGCGGCCCCGACGGCATTGGGGAGCGCTCACTGGCGGCAGGCGCGGGATCGGGCGGGGTTCGAGCGCTCATGATCGGTGCCTCTGGCTCGGTCACTGGCCGAGGGCGCGCCACTCGTGCGCCATCTCGTCGTGACCGGTGGCCTCGTTGAGCTGGGCGAGGAAGCGCGCGACGGCCTGCTCCCCACGGCTGTCGTGAGCCTCTCGCGCCCGCGCCAGAGCGTCCAGCGCCTCGAGCAGGGCGTCGGCGGGGCGCCCCGCCGCGCCGAGCGCGACGGCGAGTGTGAGCGCCGCGCGGCAGCGCTCCGTGGCGTCGAGCCGCTGCGCGCTCGCCTTCACCCCCCGCGCGAGCCGGAGGGCGGTGGCCACGTCGCCCCGACGCAGACAGGCCATCGCTTGCAGCCGATCGGCGAGGGGGCGCTGCTCGTCCGCGGCGCGGAGCTCCTTGGCCAGCGCCGCCATCGCCGTGAGATCGCCGCTGCGGAGCGCGTCCGCGACGCGCCCGGTGACCCCGTCGCTCGCCGCCTCGCGGCTCCCCACCGTCCCCTCGACCAGCAGCGAGGGGCGCGGCCGCGTGATCGACGACGGGGCGCGCAGGGAGGCGCCCGTCAGCGCGAGACCCCCGGTCAGCCCGCGCGCGACCAGCGATCGGAAGGTGCCCTGCTCGGCGACCTCCTGCAGCGCGGCCGCGGTCGCCTCGAGGCCCGCCGCCTGCGCGGCGGCGGCGGCACGCCGCGCCAGCTCCCCCCCCAGATCGAGGCGCCCCGCCAGCACGGCGTGGACCGCCGCGCGAGCCGCCAAGAGGGGACCGTCGCCGAGCGCGCGGAGCTCCGAGGCCGTGGTGAGCCACTCGGCGCGGCGCGGCGGCGCGAGCTGCTCGCCGAGGACGTCCCGCAGCGTACCCGAGGCGAGCGCGACCTCCGTGTCGTGGACCGCGACCAACCAGCCTCCGCGCACGAGCGGCGCGCGCGCTGCGGCCGCCTCGCCCTCCACCTCCACGGCGCCGAGCAGCTGCTCGACCTCTTCCCATCGCGCCTGGCCGCCGAACGCGAAGACCGCGTCGAGGGCGGCGCGCTCGATCTCTTCGAGGAAGCGCAGGCGCTGCAGGATCCAGGCCCGCGCGGGCTGAGGACCGCCCCGACCCCCGACGCGACCGCGCGGCACCACCTGGTCCCCGTCCCGCACCAGCTCCGCGCTCTCGAACCCGAAGCGGACGGCCTCCACGATGGCGAGCGGGCGGCCGCCGCCGCGGCGCGCCCAGCGGGCTGCGGTTTCCCCGGGAACGCCGGCGTTGGTCACCGAGCGGAGCAGCCGCGCGGCTTCGTCGGGATCGAGCGCGCCGAGCAGCAACGACCCACCCCTGGGCAGCTCGGCGAGCGCCGCCGGCAGGTGCGTGGCCTCGACGACCCGCACCACCGCGCGCACGCCGTGCTCGACGCACGCGTGGGCGATCGCCTCGAGGGAGTCGGCGTCCACCTCGACCGCATCGTCGACCAGCACCAGCCCGGACTCGCCGAGCCAGGCGCTGATGAGGGCACCGGTGGCCTCGAGCTCGGCGCCTTCGCCCAGCAGCAGCGACTCGAGCGTCGCGGCGTGAATGGCGGGGAGCCCCTCACCGCTCACGTCCGCCCGCGCGAAGGCGTCCCGCAGCGCACCCAACGGCTCCCCGAGGAGCCAGGGCCCGAGCTCGAGCGCGCGGGGCACCGACGACGCGAGCTCTGCGAGCGCGCGGGTCCCACCGCTGCCCCGCGGCGCGACCAGGAGCCCGAGCTCCCCGGGTCGCACCGCGAGATCCTGCGGGTCGGGACCGACCAGGACGGGGACCGGGACGGGCAGCAGCGACTCGGGCCGACGCCAGGGGAAGGTGGGGTCAAGGCGGAGCCCGCGGAGCCGGCGCCCAGCGAGAGTGCCGAGCTGCGTGCCGCGCGTCAGCAGGCGCCCCGCGCGCACCGCGTCCAGCGCGGGGTCGAGCAGCACCTCCCCGGGGGCGGCGATGGCGGCGAGCGCCGTCGCGCGCTCCAGCGCCGCGCCGCTCGACAGCGCCAGGTGCGCGCCACACTCGAAGTGACACTCGAGCTCGCCCTGGGCGACCCCCACGCCGAAGCCCTCGCGGCTGGTGACCGCCCGCGCGTCCCCGACCAGAAGCTCGATCGCCTCCTCCTGCGTCCCCGGGAAGAAGTCGAAGGCGAACGAGCGCGCGTGCCAGGCGACGATCCGCCCGCCGAGCGCGGCGCGACGCTCGAGCAGCGCCTGCGCGGCCGGCGCGAACGAGTGTGATGCTTCCCCCACCTCGAGAGCCGAGGCGGCCCCCCGCCACCGGAAGCAGACGACGATGCGATCCATCTCAGCCGTCGACGCGCACGCGACGCTTCAGTGCACCGAGTTCATCCTCGATCTCGGACCGCGCGGGCGATCCCTCCGCCCTTCCCTGCTCGAGCGCGCGGAAGCGCGCCTCCACCTCCTCCCGCGACAGCCCCCCCGGGCCGCGCCCACCCCCGAGCGCCTCGTCCACCTCGCGCTGCGCCTGAAAGGCCGCCTCCACCCCCTCGATCTGGTCCTCCATGCGGCGAAACTCGGCGAACGCGGCCCCCCCGACGCGCGCCCCGCCCCCCTCCGCCGTCCCCACGACCCGCGCCTGCGCGGCCTGCGCCGCGAGGGTCCCCTTGCGGGCGGAGAGCTCGGCGAGCTTGGTCTCCATGCGCTCGAGCTCGGCCTTCATCTCCAGCGCCTGTCCTCGCTGCTCGCTGCGGAGCGCCTCCGCGCGGTCTCGCTCGCCGGTCAGCCGCCGCTTGTGCAGGAGCGCCTCCCGGGCGAGCTCGTCGTCACCCTGCCGCACCGCGAGCTCGGCGCGACCCGCCCACTTCGCGATCTCCGCGTCAAGCTCCTCGATCCGGTGCCGGAGCTGCTTCTCGGCCGCCACGGCGCGCACCACCTCCCCGCGCCCCGCCTTGATCTGCGCCCCCATCTCCTCCAGCGTGAGCTCGATCGATTTTCGGGGGTCGTCGGCCTTGTCGAGCAGCGCGTTGAAGTTGCTCGAGATCACTCGCCCCATGCGGTCGAAGATGCCCATGGTGGGGAGGGTGCCACGGGCCCGGCCTCGCGCGCCAGCCGGTCGGTCGCCCCCGCGGGGTCGGGCGGAATTCCCTCGCGGCCTCCCGGTCCGAGGCCCTCGAGGGCCACGGATCAGCGGTTGATGACGTGGATCGCGTGCCCCAACGCGGCGGCGCTCGCCTCCATGAGCGCCTCCCCCAGCGTCGGGTGAGGGTGGATGGTCAGCGCGAGGTCCTCGGCGGTCGCCACGGTCTCGAGCGCGAGCGCCGCCTCGCCGATGAGATCGCTGGCGCCCGGCCCGACCAGGTGGACGCCCAGGATCCGCCCCGTCTCGGCGTCGGCGACCACCTTCGCGAAGCCGTCGGTTTCGCGAAGGCTGAGCGCCCGCCCCAGGGCCGCGAAGGGGAACTTACCAACCTTCACCGCATGCCCCTGGCCACGGGCCTGCTCCTCGGTCAGGCCGACGACCGCGACCTCGGGGTCGGTGAAGACGACACCGGCGATGGCCGTCCAGTCCTTCGCCGCGGGCCGGCCGGCGATCACCTCGGCGCAGACCTCGCCCTCCTTGGAGGCCTTGTGGGCGAGCATCGGCGGGCCGCTGACGTCGCCGATAGCGTAGATGCCGGGGACGTTCGTGGCGCAGCGCTCGTCGGTGGTGATGAAGCCCCGCTGGTCGATGGCAACGCCGAGCGCCTCGAGGCCGAGACCGCGCGAACGGGGCCGCATCCCCACCGCGACCAGCACGACGTCGACCTCCACCGTGCGCGGCCCCTCGGGCAGCTCGAGGTCGACGGCGATCCCCGTCTCCGTCGCCCGCTGAGCGAGGGCCTTCGTTCGCGTGAAGATGTTGGCGCCATGCTTGCGCAGGCGGCGCTCCACCACCTGAACGCACTCGGGATCGACGCCCGGGAGCAGCGTCGGCATGAGCTCCACCACGGTGAGCTCCGCGCCGAGCGCCTGGTACACGCTGCCGAGTTCGAGCCCGATGACGCCTCCGCCGACCACCAACAGGCGCCGTGGCACGGCGCGCAGGCTCACCGCCTCGCGCGCACCGATCACGCGCGTGCCGTCGAACTCGAACCCCGGCACCTCGATGGTCGACGCCCCGGTGGCGACGACCACGGCACGACCCGCGACCAGCTCGGTCGCCGCGCCGTCGGCGCCGGTCACCACCACCGTGCGCGGGCCCGTGAGGCGGCCGCGCCCCGGCACCAGCACCGCGCCGTTGCCCTTGAGCAACTGCCGCACGCCGCCGGTGAGCTTCTTGACGATGCCGTCCTTCCAGTCCTGCATCCGCCCGACGTCGACGGTCGCCTCACCGAACGCGAGCCCTTGAACGGTCGCCGTTCGGGCCTTGTCGTAGAGGTGAGCGGTGGAGATCAGGGCCTTGGAGGGGATGCACCCCCAGTTGAGGCAGACGCCGCCGACCTCGGCCTCCTCGACGCAGGCGACCTCGAGCCCGAGCTGAGCGAGGCGAATTGCGCAGACGTAGCCGCCGGGGCCACCACCGAGGACGACGACATCGGGCTTGACCATGGGCCCCTGGCTTAGTCCACGGCACGCCCTGCCACAACCGGGCCGCCCACGCCCCCGGGGGAGAAGGCCGTCCCCGATCCGTCCCTCCCCCCCCACGCGACGGAGCCGGAAGAGGCCCCCGAGGCGCTAGAATGACCGACGTGCGAGGCGACCCGTCCGACACCGACCCGCTGGCGGGGCTCGCTCGACGCGCGGCGGCGGGCGAGCCGGAGGCGACGCGAGGGCTGCTCGGCGCCGTGGCGCCGCACGTGCTCCGCGTCGTCCGCCAGATCCTCGGTCGCGACCACCCGGACCAGGAGGATCTGGTGCAGGAGGCGCTGCTCGGCGCCCTGCAGTCTTTGCCCCGCTTCCGCGGCGACTGCTCGACGTTGCACTTCGTGCAGCGGGTCGGGTTGCTCACCGCGCTCAACGCCCGTCGGCGCTTCCAGCTCCGGGAGCAGCTCGCGCCGCGCGCCGTGGACGCCGACACGGAGGCGTTGCCGGACCGGGAGGCCTCCCCCGCCGAGGCGCTCGACGCCAGCCGACGCCGCGCCCTCTTCACGGCGCTGCTCGACGATCTCCCGGCGGCGCAGGCCGACGCGCTGGCGCTGCACTGCGTGCTCGGCTGCACGGTCGCCGAGACGGCGGCCCTCGCCGGCGTGCCGCTGAACACGGCGCGCGGTCGGATCGTGACGGCCAAGGCAGCGCTCCGCGAGCGGCTCGCGGTCGACCCCGTGGCGCGCGAGTTGTTTCGAGGTGCCTCGTGAGGGAGCTCCCGCTCACCGACGACCTCTCCGTGCTGGCGCGGCGCGGCGCGGCGCGGCCACCAACGAGCCGCTCCCCTTCCTCCTCGGCGCCGACGTCTCGTTCGTCTTGGGAGCAGGTGGATTCAGGGGCTCACCCTCGTGGAGCCGAGCTCGTGGGGCGAGCTGCTCTTCGATCGTGTCGGCGATCAGCTCGTCGCCAACGATCTCTTGACCCAGTACGACGCCATGGCAACGGACTGCGCGGAGCGCTGATCCACCCGCCAGCTCGGCGGCCGGAGCCCCCACGTTCGGAGCTCTGGGAGCCGAGTTGGCCCAATGGCCGCTCGGGCCGACGGTCGATTGACAAGCGGAAGGGCTTCGCTCATAGTCCCGGCCCCCTCACCCTCGAAGCCGCGGGGAATCATGGCGTCCAACACCCAGCAGACCGAACACCGCCGAGCGAATCGCCACCGGAGCGCAGGCAAGCACGAGGCGGCCAAACGGGCCAAGCTCGGCTCCACGCCGCGCTTCCCGGTCCACCCCGAGGGCTACAACCCCGAGGCGCCCGACGCCCAGCGGCCCGCGGTCGCCACCGCGCCCGCCGTCAAGTCGAAGTGAGCCGAACGGCCCCCCCAGCGAGCGAGAATCCAGACTCATGGCGAACCACCCGTCCGCAGAGAAGCGCAACCGCCAGCGCATCAAGCGCACCGCCCGCAACCGCGCCGTCCGCACGGCGGTGCGCACCGCCGTGAAGCGCGCGCGCCTCGCCATCGCCAACGGTGACGAGGGGGCCGCTGCCCTCACCCTGGCCGCGAGCGTCGCGCTCGCCAAGGCCGCGCAGAAAGGCGTGTTGCCCCGGGCGACCGCCTCCCGCACGACCTCGCGGATCGCGGTTTCGCTCAACAAGGGCGCCGCGGCCAAGGCCTGACCGCGCACGGCCGCCGGCGGGGCACGGCCGGAGCCCGACGGTGCTAGGCTTTTCGGCGCCCGGGGAGCGGGGCGGTCGCTCCCCGCCGCGTCATGAGTGACTCCGAACCAGAGCTCGACCTGCTCGCCGGCACTGTCGTCGCCGGGAAGTACCGCATCGACGAGCTCATCGGACGCGGCGGGATGGGGGCCGTTTTTCGCGCGACCAACCTCGCGATCGGCAAGCGCGTCGCGCTGAAGTTCCTGTACCAGGAAACCGCGCTCGATCGTGACGCGGTGGCGCGATTCCAGCGCGAGGCAGAGGCAGCGAGCGCAGTCGAGAACGCCCACATCGTCGAGATCTTCGACTCTGGCACCACGGAGGACGGGCGTCCCTTCCTGGTGATGGAGCTGCTCCGAGGGGAGGATCTCCGCCAGCGGCTGCGGCGAGAGGGGAGGCTCTCGCCGGCCGACGCCGTGCGCATCGCGGCCCAGGTCGCCCGTGCCCTCCGGCGGGCGCACGAGGCGGGGATCGTCCACCGCGACCTCAAGCCGGACAATGTCTTCCTCTGCGAGCGGGACGACGACCCGGTCTTCGTCAAGCTGGTCGACTTCGGGATCTCGAAGGTGGCGCGGCGCGAGACGACGGCGGACGCGCTCACGCGGCGCGGCGTGGTGCTGGGCACCGCGTTCTACATGGCGCCGGAGCAGGCGCAGGCCCTCCCCGACGTCGACGGACGAACCGACCTCTTCAGCCTCGGCGCGATCCTCTACGAGGCGCTCACCGGGGAACCCCCACACCACGGCCGCGTCTACGAGTCCGTCCTCATCGACCTCTGCACCAAGGACGCGCCGCCCCTCCGCGATCGTGCTCCCGACGTCCCCGAAGCGCTGGCGCAGGTGGTGCACCGCGCGCTCGAGCGCGATCGCTCCCGGCGCTACCAGACCGCGGAGGAGCTCCTCGTCGCGCTACTGGCGGCGAGCCCTGGCGCCACGCCAACGAACAGCGAGACCCGAGGCCAGCCGCGCAGCGCCGTGCCAGCGCCGGGTCCGGGCGTGGGCACGCCCGCCGCGATGACCGGGGAGGCCGCGTCCATCCGGAGCGCGACGCCGCCCCGACCGCTGCGCGAGCGACGGCGCTCCCTCGCCGTCGCCGTGGTCGCCCTCCTCGCGGCGCTCTCGGTGGCCCTGGTGCTGCTGTCCCGTCACCGGAGCGTGGACGCGGGCGGCGGAGTCGCCATCGACGCGCCAAACTCGCCGGCAGGTATCGTCGGCGTCGTCCCGGCGAGCCCCGCCGGCGCCCGCACCGCAAGCGGCACGCAGGAGCCCGGAGCGGCCCCCGCACCCGAGGCTCGGCCCAGCGCGACCGCCCCGACACCGCCGGCGAGCGCCTCCGCTCCGGCGGGCGCCTCCAGGGCGCCAGCTGCGGAGACGCCGGCGCCCGCGCACCCCCGGCCCGGGTCGACCCCGCGAGCCCCGGCGGCGACCGGGCGGGCGCCGCGCGCGGGGGTGGCCGGCGATCTCGAGCTCGCCACCGAGCCGTGAGCGGGCGCCGCTAACAACGCTGCGAGCCTCGTCGCGACACGCCCGAGCCGCTCAGCAGCCGTCAACGCGGGTCAGGGTGATCCCGCCGTCGCTGTGGGCCCAGACCACGTCCCCATCCGGAGTGGCCACGAACTCCGAGAAGCCATCGATCGGTGCGTCTACCGCGACCGGCCCCTCGACGACGCCCCCCTGCTCGTCGATGACCGCGAGCCGCAGCACGCCGCCGCTCTCGTACCCGAAGAGGAAGTGGTCGTCGCCGTAGGCGGACATGTAAGCGCGGAACGGGTAGGCGCCGTCGATGGCATCGGACACGTCGATCTCGACGTCGCTCGTCAGCGTGCCCTCGCCCGAGACGGTCGCGAGGTGCGCCACGCGCTCGCCATCACCGTCGAGCGTGACGTGCGACAGGAAGAACGAGCCAGCGCGCGGCACCAGACCGCCGAGCGCCCGCTGGGTCGGGTCCACACCCTCGCTGAACGTCACCTGTCCGCGGGTTTTTTCCGGATCGAGCACTGTCACCCGCATCCCCGGCGGGTACGGGTCGCCGTGGCAGGCCGCCGCCCAGACGCCATCGTGGGCGAGGCGCACCGACCAACTGTGGCTGCAGCCCCAGTCCCAGCCGCCCCCAAGCCGGGCACCGCCCTCAGCGATGAACCGGAAGGTGTCCCCCGCATGCAAGGCCACACCCGTCGGCTCGTTGGCGTCGGCGACGGAGCGGGCAGAGCGAAAGTAGACGCCGTAGGTGTCGTCGGCGAAGACGAGCCGCGCCGTGTGCTGGTACCAGTAGACGAACAGCGCCCCGTCGGCGCCGACGTTCACGTCCTCGGTGAGCTTCGTCTGCCAGGCGACCGTCCCCGCCCCGTCGAAGCGGAACAGATCGAGCCGGGCGCAGTACTGGGTCAGGTCCGCGGTGCAGTGCTGCTCGCTGTGGATGTCGGGGTCGTCGGCGAGGACGACGATGGCGCCCCCTCCATCGGCGTGCGCCAGCGCCGCGTGCACCTCGAGGCCGGGGAACGCCGGTGACGTGGCGACGGGGGCGTCGTCCGCGTCGAGCCAGGTGACGCGGATCTCCTCCGCGTCCGCGGCGCGCCAGGCCAAGAGCGAGCCGCCATCGGCCGCCGGAGCGACGACCGTGGGGTGGTACTCGTCACTCGCGACGACGACGCTGCCGACGTCCACGGCCCGGGTCGTCACGCGCTCGGCGAGGGGCGCCGAGCAGACGGGCGCATGGCCACCCGAGGGAGCGCCGCCGGTGCCGAGCGCGCCCCCGGCCGCCCCCGCGCCCTCCCGCCCGATCCCCTGCAACTCCGCCGTACCGCAGGCCGCGAGGACGGCCAGGGCGACCGTGGCGATGAGCTCGAAACGGAGACGGAGCTGCATCGGGGTGAAAAGAAGATAGCGCAACCCCGCACGCCTCACGACGGGCCGCGGGGCGGGCGGGGAACGGGGGGCTGATCTCGATACGGCTCGTCGCGCCACCAACCCACCGTACACCATGCCGCAGGGCTCGCCCGCCATCGCCCGGGCGGACCGCCCGGGTCGCCCTTGGAGCGGCCAGGGGGTGATCCGTACCGGGTCCGCCGCGTCACTACGACTCGTGGCACAATGCTCATCGGTGCCCCTGCCCACCTCGTCGCGCCCGCCGGCCGCCGCCCAGGACGGAACGGCGACGGAGCGCGTCCGGCGCTTGGCGGCGGTCCCCACTGACGAGGCTCCGACCAGCGCCGAGCTCGTGCGGCGCCTCCGCGCGGGCAGCCGGGAGGCGGCCGGGACGCTCTACGACCGCCATGCCCGCACGGTGCGTGGCGTCCTGCGGCGCGCGCTCGGCCCGGACCAGGAGCTCGAGGACCTGGTCCACGAGGTTTTCTTGCAGTTCTTCACCTCGCCGTCCGCCCTGCGCGATCCAGAGAAGGTTGGCTCGTTCCTCTTCGGGGTGGCCGTGCGCGTCGCCTCGGGTGAGCTCCGCCGGCGCCGCGTCCGGCGCCGCGTTCTCCTGACGGCGGACGGGTCGGTCCCCGAGCAGGCGACGCCACCGAGCGACAGCGGGAGCCGCCGCGCTGTCGCCGCCCTCTACCGGATCCTGGACGAGCTCGACGGGCGCGACCGGTTGGTCTTCGTCCTGCGGGCCATCGAGGAGATCACGGTCGCAGACGTCGCCGAGCACCTCGGCGTCTCGCAGCCCACCGTCAAGCGCTGCGCAGCGCGAGCCTGGCGGCACGTCGCCGAGCGTGCCGGCTCCGAACCGAGCCTCGCGGGGTACGTGCAACTGGGGACGGGAGGAGACGCGCCATGACCCACCGCGAGGGATCCGCCCCCTCCGGGCAGCGGCTGGCCGAGCTCGTGCGCGGGGAGCTGTCGGGCGAGGTCTCGGCGTCCCTGCATCGGGCGGGCCGCGAGCGGCTCTTGGACGCGCTGGCCAGGGGTCCGGCGGCCGAGGTCACGACGCCCACCTCCTGGTTGCCCTGGGCGAACGGAGGCGGGGCCTGGCGGTACCTCACTCCACTCGCGGTGGCGGCGGCGATCGCCATCGCGTTCGGGGGGGGCTACGTCGTTGGCGCGCGGCGCACGGAGGTGCTGGTGGTGGCGGCAGAGCAGCAGGCGGCCCGCGTCGCGGCCGCCGGGGTCGCGACCCCGCTGGCGTCGACCGCCCAAAGCGTGACGCCGGCCGCCGCCCCGAGCACGCCGCCCGCAGCGGCGAGCGCGACGCCGGAGCCGCTGCCCACCCTCCGCCAGCTCCTCGAGCGCGGCGAGGCGGCGAAGGTGATCGAACGCGTCGAGCGGATGGGGGTCGACGGCTGTCTCCGGTCCTGCTCCGCCTCGGATCTCGAGGCGTTCGCCGACGCCGCACGGTACACGGGCCGCAATGATCTCGCCGCCCGCGTCCTTTCCGCTCAGCGCCAGCGCTTCCCCGGCACGGATCTGGCGGCGACCGCCGCGTTCCTCCTCGGACGCTCCGCTGAGGGCGGCGGCAGCGACGCCGAGGCCGCCCGCTGGTACTCGACCTACCTCCGCGAGCGCCCCGGCGGAGCCCTCTCCGGCGAGGCCCTCGGCCGCTCGATGCAGATCGCCCAGCGCAGCGGGGACGGAGCTCGCGCCCGGTCGCTCGCCGAGCAGTACCTGCGCGCCGCCCCGACGGGAGGCTATGCGCCGCAAGCGCGTCAGATACTATCGAGACAATGAGGGTCCGTCGCCTCGCGATCCTGCTGGCCATCGGGATCGCGCTCCTGGGAGGAGCGAGCAGCGCTGGCGCGCAGGCGGGCGATCCGCGCGTGGTCATCCTCCGCCCCGAGCGGACCGATCCGGATCTCGATCGTGCGCTCGTCCACCTTCAGGGCGAGCTCACGGCCGCGGGCTTCGCGGTTTCGGTGGTGGCCGTGGCGGAGCCAGTCACCCCCGCCGTTCTGCGGCGGGTCGGCGAGGAGCAGCAGGCGTTCGCCACCCTGTCGGTCCTCCGCGCCAACGGCAACACGACGGCCGACGTGTGGATCGGCGACCGCGTCACCGGCAAGACCTCGGTGCGGACGCTGGCGACGACCGCCTCCGAGCGATCGGGGAAGATCCTGGCCATTCGCGCCGTGGATCTGCTCAAGACGAGCCTCGCCGAGGCCCAGACGGAGCGGGAGCCCCCGCCGGAGACCGTCGGCGTCGCCCCGCCCGAGCAGGTCCCGGACGCGGTGCGCGAGTTCGCCAGACCGAAGGGCTCACCCGTCGGCCTGTACGTGCACGGCGCCGTGCTCGGCTGGCCGCCGCCGTTCGCCCCGGCCTTCGGACCCCAGCTCGGCGTCACCGTCCGCCCCGGCCGGCGGCTGGGCCTCCGCGTCGTCGGGGCCGCGCTCACCGGCGCCGCCATGGAGAGCGAGGCCGGCACGGTGCACATCGGCGAGCAGCTCGCCCTGCTCGAGCTGGAGCCGGTCCTCTGGCAGAGCCCCTCCGCCTGGCTCGGGCTGGTTGCGGGCGCGGGCGTGCACCGGTTCTCCATCACCGGCGAGGCGCGGGCGCCCTACTTCGGCCGGCGGGAAGCGGCCGCCACCTTCGTGGCCGGGCTGGGCCCCGAGCTCGGGCTGATCGTGAGCCCCAACGCGCGCTTCTCGGTGGGGCTGCGCGCCCTCACCTTCGCTCCCGATCCCGTGGTGCTGAGCGCCGACGAGGCCCACCGGATGAACCGCTTCGCCATGATCGGCACGCTGGGGCTCGAGGTGGGACTCTAGAGCAGCAATCAGGTTGCTTGCTGCGACAAATCAATGACCTAGAGCACCGAGCTGGGAGCAGATCTCGGCAGAGGAGGCTTGGAAAGCGTCTCCTCGCCTTGCACGGAGACGTTTTCCAGGCCTCCGTCGCTGTCGGCAACCTGATCGGTGCTCTAGGGTCGCTCCCAGAATCCGATGTCGGGCGCGAGCCCGTCGAAGAGGCCGGCGCGGGCGCCGTTGCGATCCTCGTCCGTGGGCGTGCCCGCGTCGACCAGGGGGCTGTCCGCGCGCAGCGTGTAGTCGTCCGCGGCGGCGTCCACGAAGCCAGGATCGGCGGTGACCGCGTGCGCTTCGAGCGTGCAGGTGCTGCAGGCGGCGAGCCCGTTGCCGTAGTACGCGTTGTAGTCGCGGTAATCGATCGAGGCGTCGCCGGCGATGAGCCCGAAGTCGCCGGCGAAGGCGAAGACGTTGTTGGCCACCTCGGCGGCGTTCGCCGAGCCGACCACGAGCCCGTCCCCGGCTTGGTAGACGAGCGTGTTGTGGCGGAGGACCACGCCGGCGACACCGCTGGCAAGCAGGATCCCCCGATCCCCGCGGACGACGAGGTTGCCGACCACCTGGCTCCCGCTGGCGTTGGTGCCGAGGAAGATCCCCCGCAACGCGCTGTCGACGACGGTGTTGTCCACGATCGTGACCCCCGCGCCCAGCACCGCAATACCGTCGGCACCGCTACCGGTGATGCGGCAGCCGCGAACCGTCACGTCCGAGGCCACGCTCGCGATCTCGAGAGGGTCCACGTTCGAGTCGAGGACGCAGCCCGTTATCTCGTACCCGCTCCCGGACGCGACGTGGATGGGGTTGTTCGTGGCGCCGGAGAGGGTCAGTCCGGCGACGACGGTGGTGCCGGCCGCCGCGGCGAGCGTGAGGCAGTCCACGGAGCCGCCGATGGCGTCGCAGCGGAGCGCGGTCCCGTCGCCCCGGATCTCGACGCCGTCGGTCACGCCGAGCCCCGAGCCGAGGGCGATGGAGAGCCCCGGCTCGAAGGTGATCGACTGGATCCCGGCGGCCGCGTTCGCTAGCGCCAGCGCCTCGCGCAGCGAGAGCCCGGTCCCGCCGGGGCTCGCGACCGTCGCGCCCGCGTCGCTCTCGTCGAGCGCCGTGGTGACGTGGTAGTCCCCCGGGCTCGAGGCGCCGCCTGCGCCGCCGGTGCCCGCGCCGCCTGCGGTCGTCGCCCCCGCGGCGCCCCCACCCCCGCCCGTGTCGCTCGCGCCGCCGGACGCCTCGACCCCACCCGTACCCGTGGCACCGGCGGCGCCACCGGTGGCGACCCCTCCGGCGGCGCCCACACCGCCACCGCCCGGGCCGCCGCCACCCGCGGTGCCACCGGTCGCTCCCCCTCCGGTGCCGCCGGCGCTCCCGGCGCTGCCGCCAGCGGCGTTCGCGCCCGCCTCGCCCGCAATGCCGCCGCCGCCTACCTCGGCAGACGCGCCGGCGTCACCGCCCGAACCGGTCCCTCCGCTCACCCCGGCGCCCCCCGACCCGCCCGAAGGAGCGACGCCTCCCGTGCCGGCAGCGCCGGCCACCGTCGTTCCTCCACCCTCGCCGCCGATGTTGGTCCCACCCGTGGCGCCGAGGGGCGACCCGCCCGCTCCCGCCGCCGACCCGGCGCCGCCGCCGCTGGCGCCCGGTCCGGCGCCGGCCTCGCCAGCCGCGGCGGCCCCCTCACCTCCGGCACCGCCCCCGGCGCCACGCGAGTCGTCCAGGTGCTCGTAGCCGATGCGACAGCCACCGATCAGGGCAACGGCGAGGGCCACCGCCGCCAGGCGTGACGGGAAACGAGCGGTCAACAGGGATAGCTTACACGAGGTTCGGCCGCTCGCCTCGCGCGCTCTCGCCGACGCGGCCGCGCTTCCCGTGCCGAAGCACGGCGCCCTCTAATCGAGGTACTCCGCCAGGGGGAGCCCCTGCGCACGGACGGCGTCGGCGACGAGGCCCGCGATGACGGGGGCGCCCGTCGCGGAGAAGTGGGTGTGGTCGTCGCAGAAGAAGTCGCCAACCGGTCCCGTGGTGCCGGCGCTCACGTCGCCGCCCGGGATGGGACAGAAACCGAGCTCGTCGTACAGGGCAACGCTGAGCTGGTGCAGATCGATGACGGGGACCCCCTGCTCGGCACCGACCTGGAGGGTGGCGTTGGCATAGGTGTCGCGCGTGGTGCGCGCCGAGCTGCCGTCGCAAGCGACCGCGCTGACCGGGGTTACGAAGACGGGGTTGGCCCCCCGCTCGCGCGCCGCCGCGGCCATCATCGCGCACTCGTTCTTGAACTCTTCGACACCGACGTGGCGGTTACAGGTGGCGCTTCCGTCGTTGATGCCGAACTGGACGAAGAGGTAATCGCCCGCGCTCATCCCGTCGAGCATCGCCTGCCAGTGGCTTTGGATCACGGGGGCGCCACCCGCGTCGGTGTTGATGACGCACTCGCCGTCGGCTCCCATGGTGTCGCTCACGGAGTAGAGCCAATTTCGAACGCTGCGACCGCCGATGGCGCTGTTGACCACGGTGACGAGGTCGTTGAAGAGCGGGTCAAAAACCTTGCCCCAGCCCGTGGGGCAGGGAGTGTTCCCGTTAGCGACGGTGGAGTCGCCGGCGATCCAGAGGGTGATCGGGGTCGTGGCGGCTGCGCCGCCGGCACCCCCGCCGGAAGTCGCGCCGCCCGACCCGTCCCCGCCCGACGCGGCTCCCCCGCTCGGCTCGCCACCGGTCGCGGTCTCCCCACCCATAGTCCAGCCCCCCGTCGCCGCCCCGCCGAGCTCCGCGCCGCCCATGGTCGAGCCACCCGTCGCCGCCCAGCCGCCGCTGCTCGCGCCGCCCGTGGTCGAGCCACCCGTCGCCCAGCCGCCGAGCCCCGCGCCGCCCGTGGTCGAGCCCCCCGTCGCCCAGCCGCCGCTGCTCGCGCCGCCCGTCCACCCGCCCCCCGTCGTCCAGCCGCCGCTGCTCGCGCCACCGGCGGACGCGCCGCCCGATCCGCCCGCCGCTGGGCCCCCACCCGTACTGGTCCCGCCCACACCGGGTACCGCGCCACCGGCCCCACCCATCGTCGCGCCCCCGCTCCCACCCGCGCCGCCGGTCGAGCTTGCCCCGCCGCTCGCCGGCAAGCCTCCGGTCACGAGCCCGCCCGTAAGGGCGCCGCCGAGCGCCGCACCGCCCGTCCCTACCAGATCGCCGCCCTCGTCCGGCGAGGAGCAAGCGAGCAGGAGCAGGCCGGCGAGGACCGCTGCGGACCCCTGGGGGCGGCGCGCGGGGCGGGACGGACGACGAGCGAGGTGCATGGCGTGCCTGGACATAATAGAGGGACGGCTGCGCTCAGGGGCGCAGATAGGCCGCGAGCCCAAGATCGGTTTCGATCATGCCATCCCCCAGGAACCCGGCCATGGTCCGCGCGCCGTGCTCCTGGAAGTGCGTCCCGTCGACGGTGCCGTCCGCCCGCAAGAAGAAAAAGTCCTCGGGCGTGGGCGCCGGGCAGATTGCGGAGAGGTGGGAGAACGTCTTCTCGTTCAGCTCGAGCACCGTGACCGCCTCGGCCGTGCCGAGCTCACGCATCGCCTGCGCGTAGCTCCCGAGGGAGTTGCCGACGCCACAGTACGCGGAGTTGCGCGGTGGGGCCGTCACCAGCACCGGGATCGCGCCGGCTGCCCGCGTCGGATCGAGGTAGTAGTCCTTCAGGTGCGTCTTGAAGTCGGTGCTCGGCTCGGCATACCTGGGGTAGGTGACATCGTCGACGGTGAACGTCGCCGTCTTGTTGCCGTCGTTGGTCCCGAACTGGACCAAGAAATAGTCGCCGGGCTCGAGCCGGTCCAGGATCCAGGCGGCCGCGCCCTCGAGATGGAACCAGAGCGCGGTGCGACCGCCGGCAGCGCGATTCACCACCGTCACCCGGTCGTCGAGGATCTCGGGGAGCATCTGACCCCAGCCCGCCTGATCGGTGGTGCTGGCCGTGTCCGTGTAGGTCGAGACGGTAGAGTCCCCCGCGAGATAGACCGTCACCGCGGGGAGCTCGGATGAACCGCCCGTGCCGGGGTCGGTGCCGCCCGTCGCGGTGCCGCCCGTTTCGGCGCCGCCCGTTTCGGCGCCGCCCGTTTCGGCGCCGCCCGTTTCGGCGCCGCCCGTCTCGGTGCCGCCCGTCTCGGTGCCGCCCGTCTCGGTGCCGCCCGTCTCGGTGCCGCCCGTGGGAACGCCGCCGGTCGCCACTCCGCCCGAGGAGACGCCGCCGGTGGCGCTGCCACCCATTGCGCCACCACCGCCCGTGAGCGCGCCGCCCGTGGCCACCCCTCCACTGGAGGTGCCCCCCGACAGGCCGCCACCACCGAGCCCGCCCATCGGCGGCGAGCCGCCGGTCGCGGCGCCGCCGCCACCGAGCGCGGCTCCACCGAGGCCCGCTGCCGTGCCCCCCGTCGCGGTCCCGCCAGCGCCGCCAGACAGGAGCCCGCCTGTCCCCGCGCCACCCCCGCCGCTACCCGTCGGGGTGCTGCCGCTCCCGCCGGTGGCGATGGGAGCAGCGCCCGCCATCAGACCGCTGCTCCCTGGCTCCGCCTCGTTCCCGCACGCACCCGCCAGCACGCCGACCAGCAGGATGAGGCCGAGCCATCGGCCGCGGTCGTCGCCTGGAGCCCCTGGGTGTCGCATCGCCCGCTCGCTCTCTTTCCTTCGCTCGATGTCCTGGCTGCTGCCCTGCATCACCGACTAGCCCCCCTCGCTGTAGCTCGGTGTCCAGCCGCTCAGGATGGTCGGGAGCGTGTAGGCCGCTGCCTCCTCGGCGGTGAGCTGCCGCGACTCCGGTGCCCGCGCAGCGGGGTTCGCGCCCGGCCCCCGACTCTCGTACTCGGCGAAGCGCGTCAGCTCCAGCGTGTTCTCGCTCATCGTCGTGTACCCCACCGCGGCAACGTGCGCGCCGAGCTCGACCTGCAGGAACACCGCCGCCGCGTACGGGCCCCAAGGGCGCGCGAGGTGCACGTGCCCGGCGCGCACGCTGGCGTCGGCGGTGAAGATCCCGCCGCGAAACACGATACCGTGGGGCACGGCCGCGTCCGTCCGCGGCGCGGTCACCGCAGTCCCCTCCGAAATGCTGTGGACAATGCAGTCATCGAAGACGGCGGTGCCCGCTCCGAAGATGTAGTCCGTGTTCCCCTGGACGTACGATGCCCGGAAGTACTGCGTCCCGTTGCGGTTGTAGAGCGTGTCCTGGTAGCTGACGAAACGGCAGTTATAGAACTGCTCCCGCTGGCCGTCCGCGCGGAGTGCCACGGCCTGTCCCTCGCCCAGCGCGGAGCTGTTCTCGAAGGTGAGGTTGGCGGCCGAGAAGTCGTTCGCGGAGACGATCGTGCTGGCGCTGTCGCTGGTCCCGATGCCATCCGCAGCGCTGTCGCCGTAGGTGAGGACCGTGGTTTCGGGCCCCTCGCCGACGAGGCAGAGGTGCTGGCGACCGGCGATGGTGAGCTTCTCCGTGTAGGTCCCGGCGCGGACGTCGATCCGGACCGGGGTCGTGCTCCCGTTCGGGATCGAGTCGATGGCCGCCTGCACGGTGGTGTGGTCGCCGGAGCCGTCGCGCGCCACCGTGATGGTCCGCTCGATCCCGGGTGGACAGAGCGCCAACTCGCCGCCGCCCGCGCCCCCGCCCGCAGGGCCGCCGCCGGTCTCCGCGCCGCCGCTCGCTGCGCCGGCCTCCGGCGCGCCTCCGGTCGCGGGGTTTCCGCCCGTGGCGAGGCCGCCCGTGGCGAAGCCTCCGGTACCGCTGCCGCCCGCGGCGAAACCGCCCGTCGCCCATCCGCCGGTGGCGAGACCGCCGGTGGCGAGGCCCCCGGCACCGCTGCCGCCCGTAGCGAAACCGCCCGTCGCCTCACCGCCCGTGACGAAGCCGCCCGTTGCCGGCTGCCCACCGCTGGCCCCGCCGACCGGAGGCGCGCCACCGGCCCCCTGCCCGCCGCTCGACGCCCCGCCCGTCGCCCCGCCGACCGCCCCGGAACCATCACCGCCGACACCACCGGCTCCCGTCCTGCCCCCGATCGGAGGGAGGCCTCCAGCCGCGGAGCCGCCGACGGAACCCGCACCACCCGTGGTCGCCCCGCCCGTAACCCCGCTCCCGCCGGACGCCGCACCGCCCGTCGCCTGACCCCCAGCGCTCGGCGCGGTCGGCTCGCCCGCGGAGCCCGAGCCATCATCGCCGCAGCCACCCAGCAGGTTCGTGATGACCAGCCACGCCGCGACCATCACGGCCGAGGCCCGATTGCCCCGACGGGTCCTCTCCCCTGCCGCGGCGAAACGCGCTCCGGCAATGCTCGTGTGCCGCAAGGTGCCAGGGGCCTCGAGCCTCGGTCGGGACTGGCTCTGGGTGGACGACATACGCCTCGCCAGTAATGCACGAGCGCGCGACATTCGTCGGGCTACCAGACGCTCACGAGTCCCAATTCGCAGCCGGATGACCTGCGGGCTGGCCGGGTGAGACGCAGTGCGAGCTGAAAACGCATCGGGAAATCCGGCTCGGTGGACCTAGAGCGGCAATCAGGTTGATTGCTGCGAAAAATCAAGGACCTAGAACAACAAACGGTTTGTTTGTTGTTCCAAATCGATGACCTAGAGCACCGACCTGGGAGCAGACCACGCCCGAGGCGCCGCCGAAAACGCCTCCTCGCCGTGCACGGATGCGTTTTCGGCGGCGCTGTTGCCATTGGCAACCTGATCGGTGCTCCAGGGGGCCCGGCCGGCTCCCACCCCCGTCCCGCTCGCCGCTTTGCGGCTGCGCGGCCGACCCCTCCCCACCCCACCGCTCTCGGGCCGGGGCCGGGGCCGGGAACGGTAGAAGAGACTGGGTCAGCAGCGGTCCTGGTGTGCCTCACCCTCGCCGTGCGTCCAGTCCGCCTCGCTCCGCTCGCCCCCAGCACATCCCGCAGCATGCCCACGCGGGCACCCGACGGGAGGTGGCGGACGCGAGCATTGGCGTCACCTCGCGCCGCTGAATGGCCTTCGATGCCGGCAAGCGTGGGGCGAGCTGCTGGGCCCTGCTTCGGGGGCCCTCTTGGCTCGCCACCAGGCCGAAGTGCCCGTAACGTTGCGCCGTGAGCTCGCCTTCAGGACTGACCCGGGCGGGGCTTCGCGCCGCGCTTCGCGCCACGGCCCTCGGAGCCGTCGGGCTGGTCATCACGACGAGAGCCCGAGCTCAAGACGAGACGACCGCGCCCGACCTCCCCGGCGGTAGCGAGCCGGCGGCCGCCACGGCCGGGAGCGCCCGCGCCACGGAGAGCCGGCGCCACTTCGACAACGGCATCAAGCTCTTTCGTGACGGGAACTACCACGGCGCGCTGGTGGAGTTCGAGGCCGCCCACGAGATGGTCCCGAGCGCGGGCGCGCTGCGCAACGTCGCTCTCTGCCAGAAGGCTTTGTTCCGCTATGCCGAGGCGGCGGAGACGCTTCGGCGCCTGCTGCGCGAGCACCGCGCCGAGCTCGTCGCGGCAGACCGGGCGACCGTCGAGGCGGCCATCAACGAGCTCGAGGGGCTCGTCGGACTGGTCGTGCTCGTGGTGTCGCCGCCGGAGGCCACGGTGACCGTGGACGGCCGCGCCGTGTCCGCCGAGGACCGCGCCACCGGGTTGCGGCTGAACGTCGGCGAGCACACGGTCACGGCCACCGCCCCTGGCTACGCGCCCCTCACCAGCGTCGTCAGCGTCGCGAGCGGGCGGCACGAGGTGCCGGTGGAGCTCGCCCTCGCCGCCACGATGGGCTTCATCACCGTTGACGCCGGGGATCCCGACGCCGCCATCGCCATCGACGGCGAGGCCCGTGCCTTCCACCGCTGGTCCGGCCCCTTGCCGCCGGGCAGGCACCGGGTCCAGATCTACAAGGACGGGCACGAGCCCTTCGAGCAACGGGTGCGCGTCGAGCTCGGGAAGACCGTCGAGGTGACGGCGCAATTCGGGCCACCGACGGACGAGGAGGCCGCCGCGACCATAAAGCTCTCGACGCCGCCGCCTCCGCCGCTGCCGGGCTCCTCCCTCCTGCACCAGGGGTGGTACGCGACGGGCACTCTCAACGCGCTTGCCGTGGGCGACGCGCCCCGGGGCTTGGAGCACGTCGGCGGGGAGACGCCAACGGAGGCCTTCGGGCTGACGACGGGGCTTCGCGCGGGGTACCGCCTCCTGGCACCGCTCGCGACGGAGGTGGTGGTGGAGGGCGGCGGCTTCCCCGTTTCCAACGCCTGCGACCGGCTGGAGTACGGCCCCGAGTGCGACACCGACGAGGCGCTCCGGCGCGACTATCAGCTCACGTTGGTGCGCCTGGGAGGCAACGCCCGCCTGCTCACCAGCGGCGAGAAGCTCCGCTTCGCCTCCTCCATCGGGACCGGCGCGGTCCGCCACCAGCTCACCATCCCCCGGCTCGACCCGAGCCGCGAGGCGGAGCTGATCGCGGACCGAGTGTCGTTGATCGGGGCCGAGGAGAAGCGCGAGCTCAAGGGGTGGAACGGATATTTCATGCTCGAGCTCGGCCTCGAGCTCAACCTCCGACACACGCTGCTCGGCGCAGGGGTGCAGGTCTGCATCGACAGCACCGCACACACGATCGCGGACGATGGCTACGAGCCGTACGCCGGGCTCGTGACGGGGGGGTTGGCCCTGCGCGCAGGCTGGAGCGAGTGGGCGCCGCGACGGGGAGCGAAGCTCCGCGTCACCTCGCCGCCGCCCCAACGCTGACCGCCCCGTCCCCCCGCGTCACGTTCGCGGCCCTTCCGCCCCGGAGTGCGAGTCCGCCCTAGCTTGGACGACACCCCGACGCCCCGCGGCGCGCCGGGGGAGCGACACGGGCTTGGCGAAGACCTCCGCGAGGACCATGATCGGCGGAGGATGGGCCGTCTCCCCACCTCCCACCTCCGCCGCGGGCCGCTGGCCACCGGTGGCGCACTCCTCTCCATCGTGCTGTCGCTGGGGGCGAGCGCGGGCTGCGGCAGCGACGATGAACGGCCGCCGGGCACCTCCATCGACACGAGCGCCTTCGATCCCTCTCTCGACCCGCTGGTGGCGGGCTACCCGCCAGGACCCTACGGCGGCGAGGTCGGAGACGTGATCGAGGACTTCGAGTTCGAGGGCTACGTCGTCGAGAACGCCACCATCCCGGAGGTGCCGAGCGCCTTCGGCCGCCTCTCGATGTCGGATCTGCACCACGGTGCCGAACCGTTCGCGCTCCTGGTGATGGCAGCGTCATGGTGCGAGGGCTCCTGCATCACCACCGAGGAACTCGCGCTGGAGACGGCCCGCGGCGCAGCGGCCGGGGGCGTCGTGGTGGAAGTGCTGCTCGACGCCGACCGTGACATCGCCGAGGAGTGGGTGCGAACCTTCGAGCTGCCGGCGAGCACGGTGTACCCGCTCGACGCCGAGTTCGAGGCGACCATCGGTGGGCTCGAGTGGGCGGTCGTGGTCGACCTGGAGACACAACGGATCGTTTGGCGCGACTTCGGCAGCGACGCGACCCAGAGGGCGCCCATCGCCGTCCGTGGCGTCGACGAGCTCGTGCGCCGCTGCACCGGCGCCGACTGAACGCGGACGGGCGCGGCCCCCGGGGCTCGCGGCGCGCGCCGCTCAGGGGAGATCGACCAGCTCGCCGAGGATCGCAAAGCCGTCGGCGAAGTCCTGCAGCGAGGCCTGCTCGTCGGGGGCGTGGTAGTAGCGCCCGCGACCGAACCCGGTGATCGTGAGATCCAAACCGCGCTCCGCGAGCTCGCGGACGAGGGGCAGCGCCCCGGTCATGCTCGTGCGGTGAACCGCGTCCGGGCCGCGACGCCGCCGGATCGCCCCCTCGAGCGCGGCGAGCCCAGGCGAGGCGAGATCGCACGCGAGCCCCTCCGTGGGGGGGCCGACCCAGGCGAAGTCGAGTTGACCGAAATGCCCGTCGACGGTCTGCGCGGCAGGCAACCCCGGCAGCGCGACGCCCGCCGCGAGGTCGCGCCCAACCTCGGCCGCACGGGCGGCGATCCGCACCGTGAGCTCCGCGGCCGAGTAGAACGGCGTCACGCGCAGGTCCCCCTCCACGACGACGCGCCCCGGGATGGTCGACACCCCCCGGTTGGGCGCGTCGATCACGGTCGCCTTGAACGATGTCGGCGACGCGAACCCGTAGCGCTGCTCCTCCGGGTGCGCCGGGGCCCGCGCCGCGCACCAGCGGCCGAGGTCAAGCGCCACCGCCATCCCGAGTTCGAGCGCGTTCACGCACTGGTGCGGCATCCCGGAGTGCCCGGTGATCCCTTCGACCCGAAGGCGCCACCGGGCGACACCGCCAGTGCCGACCGTGGGCCCGAAGTCCGCCGCGTCGAGCCAGTAAACGGGCCCCCCCGCCAGCGCGTCGAGCCGCCCACGCGAGAGCAGGTAGTCGAGACCGATCCCGCCGACGGGCGAGCTCTCCTCGTTGGCAAGCAGGACCACGGTCACCGTGCGACGGGGCGGCGTCCCCCGCTCGGCGAGCGCGCGGAGCAGCTCGGCGAGCAGGGCGACGTGCCCGAGGCAGTCCGTGGTGCCCCGCCCGTAGAGGACGCCATCTTCGACGACGAGCGTGAACGGATCGCGCGCCCACCCCTCCGCCGCGCGATCAGCTGGCACCACATCGAAGTGGGCCCCCACGAAGGCCACGCGGCCGGGCCCGGAGCCGGGCAACGTGAGGACGAGGTTCGGGCGGTCCTCGTGCCCCGGCGCCGCGATCCGCTCCACCCCCACCACGCCGCTCGCGACGTGGGGGGCGAGCGCGGCCGTAACCCGATCCGCCGCCAGGCCCTCGCGCGGCGTCTGACCCTGCTCCACCGCGTTGACCAGCGACGGACCGAGGCGCACGAGGTCGGCGAGCAGCCCCACGAACCGCTCGCGATCGAGCTCCAGGTCCGCCATGCGGCGAGCATGCGCCGTCGAAGGGGCCCGTCAACCGCCCGCCCCAGACGGCGGCGCCCGCGCTGGCCCCGGAACGAATCCGCTCGATCTCGCGCCCCGGATCCGTATCCTCCGCCCCCATGCGCGCGGTGATCATCGGCGCCGGTCGCGGCAGCCGTCTCGGGCCCGAGACGGAGCGGATCCCGAAGACCCTGGTGGAGGTGATGGGCCGGCCGATGCTCGACTGGATCTTGGACGCGCTCGCCGCGGGCGGGTTCCGCCGCGCCGACGTGATCTTCGTCTGCGGCTACGCGGAGGACGTGCTGCGCGAGCGGTACCCCGACCTGACCTACGTGCGCAACCAGGACTGGGAGCACAACAACATCCTGGCGTCCCTGCTCACTGCACGCGAGCACCTCGGCGACGGGTTCGTCTCCACCTACTCCGACATCGTCTATGAGGGGGCGATCGTGGAGCGCCTGGTGCAGAGCCCCCACGCCCATGTCCTCGGGTGCGACACGGCGTGGCGCCGCCGCTACGCGGCCCGGTCGCACCATCCGGAGACGGACGCCGAGAAGCTCCGCGCCGACGGCGAGCGCGTGCTCGAGGTGAGCCGGCACATCCCGAGCGAGGCGGCGCAGGGGGAATTCATCGGCGTCATGCGGCTCGGCGCCGCTGCCGCGCGCCGGTTCATCGCGGCCTACGATCGGGCCCGCGCGAGCCACGAGGGGCGACTCTTCCGCGAGGGCCGGCGCTTCGAGCGCGCTTACCTCATCGATCTCATCCAGGAGCAGCTCGAGGGGGGCGAGGTCATCCACCGCGTGGACACGAACGGCGGTTACATGGAGATCGACACGGAGCAGGACCTCGCGCTCGCCGAGCGCTGGTGGACCTCTCGCCCCTGAAGCGTCGACGCCGCAGAAATCCAGTCCGAGCGGCGGAGCGGGGCGCAAGAAATTCCAGCGCCGAGCCGAGACTGTCGGGTGACAGTCGCCGAGAGTGGCGCTAATCGTGGCGCGATGACCCTCCCCCGTCACTCCCCGCCCCTGCTCCTCGCCGCCCTCGCCCTCGCCCAAGGCTGCGGCCACCAGGCCCCCCCGCCAGAAGCGCCGCCGCTGGAGATCGTCGAGGAGGAGAGGGACGACGGCGCCGCCGTCGCGGTGTCGTCGGACATCGGTGGGATGAACGAGGAGCAGGTGTCGCGCGTGTTCTCGCGCGCCGCTGGGGGGTTCGAGAAGTGCCTCGACTTCGGAGCCAACCGCGTCGAGTTCCTGGGCGGTGACGTGGAGCTGTTTGCGCTCATCGATCGCGCTGGCAAGCTCGTGCACGCGCACGTAGCGTCGAGCTCGCTCGGCGATCGGGCGACCGAGAAGTGCCTCCTCGAGGTGCTCGAGAAACAGACCTGGCCCCAGCCGGTGGGGGGCGATCGGGGCATCGCGCGCAAGGCGTTCGGGCTCGAGCCCTCCGGGGACGTTCGCCCCCCCGTCGCCTGGTCCGACGACGACGTCCGGGATGGCCTCCGCAAGATTCAGGATCAGGTCGACGAGTGCAAGCAGGGAGTCGGCGGCGCCTTCACGGCGACCATGTACGTCGACACCAACGGTACTCCCCTCGCCGTCGGTATGGCCCCTCCCAGCGAGGAGGGCGAGGCCGTGGTCGACTGCCTCGTGAGCGTGCTCGAGTCGGCCCGGTTCCGTTCGCCCGGGGGCTGGCCGGCCAAGGTGACGTTCGCGCTGTGATTGACACCGACACCCGCTCGGAGGGAGATCCCCTCGCCGGCCGGCGCGCCCTCGTGACCGGCGCTGGTCGTCACGTCGGTCGCGCCATCGCGCTCGCCCTCGGCCGTCGAGGGATGCGGGTGGCCGTCCACTTCGGCCAGAGCGAGGCGGGCGCAAGGCAGACCTGCGCGGAGATCCGCGCGGTGGGCGGGGAGGCCTTCGCGCTGGGGGCCGATCTGCGCGACCGAGCCGCGGCGCGCGCCCTCGTCGACGCCGCGGTGGCCGGGCTCGGCGGCCTCGACCTGCTGGTCGCCAGCGCCGCGGGCTTCGCCCGGATCGATCTCGACGCCATCGACGATTGCGCCTGGGACGAGTTGATCGAGCTCGACCTGACCTCGCCGTTCGTGCTGGCGCAACGCGCGGCAGGCGCGCTCCGCCGCTCGCGCGGGAGCGTCGTCTTCGTGACCTGCGCGAGCACCGCCGCGCCCTTCCGTCACCACCTGCCCTACGTCGTCGCAAAGGGCGCACTCTCCCACCTCACGCGCGCGCTCGCCCTGGAACTCGCCCCCGAGGTCCGCGTCAACGCGGTCGCGCCGGGCACCGTACCGGCCGCCGACGATCTCGCAGCCTCGGAGCACGCCCGTCGCGCGGGGCTGCTCCCACTGGAGCGGTTGGGCGACGCCGAGGACGTGGCGCGGGCCGTGGTGTTCCTCGCCGAGAGCCCGTTCGTCACCGGCGTGGAGATCCCGGTGGACGGTGGCCGCGCCGTGGCGCGTCACCAGGAGCCACCGCCCCACGCCGGCTCTTAGGTGCGAACTCGCAGCTCGACAATCTCGGGGCCGGTCACGGCGCCGAGCACGGTCGAGAGGTCGCGGCTCGCCTGGACCGACGGCGCCGTGACCGTCAGCAGCTCGGCGGCGATGCCTTGCTCACCGAGCGCCGCGGCCAGCCGCTCCAGGCGACCGAGGAGCTCGACCTCGGAGCGGTCGCCGAGGGTCCCCGAGACCGCCAGCACGACCCCGGATGCCTCGCTCGCCGTCACTACCCGCGCCACGGCGCCGAGGATCGGCGCGGCCGCGGGCCGCAGTGAACCGTCGGGGTCGTCGAACAGCAATGCCGTCGGGACGCGCAGGACCGGGTCGCCGTCCACGAGCACGAGCTCGATCTCCCCGGTCGCCAGTGGGGCGTGCAGGGAGAGGGTGAGATCGCGCACCAGCAGCGCCCGTAGCTGGGCGCTCGCGGCGACCGCGTCGAGGGCGTCGAGTCGTGCAGTCGCCGCGTCGAGGGCCGCGGCCAGCTCACCCCGTTCGCGCGCGAAGCCCTGCAGGTGGTCGCCGGCACGGCCGAGCTCGCTCAGGAGCTGGGCGACCAGGAGGGACTGCTCGCCGCGCTCACGCGCGGCGACGTCCACCTGGAGCTCGGCCCCCGAGAGCGACCGGCCGAGCCCCTCCAGCTCGGCGTCTCGCTCGCGGAGCAAGCGGGCCACCGCGGCGGACTCGGCGCGCGCGCTCGCCGTCGCCGCCTCGGCGGCCGCGAGCGCCCGCGCGATCTCGGCCTGCTCCGTCTGCCCGTGCCGGAGCGCCGCCTCGGCCTCCACCAGGCGACCGCGACTCACGCAGGCGGGAAGCGCCCCGAGCACGAGGAGCGCGGCCAGCAACGTCGACGGTGTGCCTCGACCCGTCATGGCCCTCAGCAAGCCCCGATCCCGCGCAGGCTCTGCAGGTCCACGTGCTCCGCCAGCGACAGGCGATCGGCGTCGCTCATGGTCACGAATCGAAACGCCTGCCGGCTCCCCATCGACCAGACCGGGCGAGCCTTGGTGCGGATGACCCGGATCCGCTCGGGCAGACGGAGCTCGAGGTCGACGAGCAGGCGCTCGTCCGAGCGCCGGATCCCCCGCCCCCGGTCGATGACGATCCCGGACGCGGACACCTCGATGCCGCGGCAACGGCAGGAGAGGCCTCCATCCCGCGCGATGACGTGGAAGTCGGTCCTGACTCTCATTCCCGTTCGATGCTGCATGGGAACCTCCGTTCGGTACGTGATCGTAGGTTTCTATCCTACCATGGATGCAACTTCACGACACTGGATTACACTGAGACTCACCGAAGTGCTTCGATAAGCCGCACCGGTTGCGGGTCGGTCCCGAACTTGGCCGACTCGCGCCGAACACGTAGGACGGGGTGCGATGCAGCTCGGCGCTCGCGCGGTATGGGCGGTGTGCCTGCTCGGGGTTTCGCTGGCCGGCGGCGCAGCCCCGGCCGCCGCCGAAACCCCGACGCCCAACCAACGCCGGCCGCCCGCGGTCGATCTCGGCCGGCTCCAGGTCGCCACCGACCGGGTCACGGCGCCACTCCGAACGGGCGGCACGGCCGAGCTCACGCTGCAGCCTGGACTCCAGCGCTCGGCGGATCGCTTGCTCCGCGACGCGCGCCCCCGCGCGGGTGCGATCGTGGCAGCCGACGCGCGGACCGGTCACCTGCTGGTCTGGTCGAGCCTGGGGGTCGGCGGCACCGGGATCCTCGGCATGCGAGCCCCCAGCGCGAGCCTGTTCAAGATCGTGACGACAGCCGCGCTGCTGGAGCTCGACGGAGTCCACCCGGCGACCCGGGTCTGTCACTCCGGAGGCAGCAGCGGGATCGAGCGCCGTCACCTGGAAGCGCCACGTGGCGACGACGTGCAGTGCCACCCGTTCTGGCAGGCCCTCGGCCACAGCCGCAATGCGGTCTACGCGCAGCTCGTCACCCGCCACCTCATGCACGACGAGCTCGTCACCATGGGCGCGCGCTTCGGGTTCGGTGCAGACCTCCCGTTCGACGTCCCGGCGCCGCTCGGCCGCCTGCAGGTCCCTTACAACGACCTGGCGTTCGCTCGCGCCGCCACTGGGTTCCAGGGGAGCGATCTGACGCCCCTCGGCGCCCTCGAGCTCGCCTTCGTCGTGGCCGCCGGGGGCCGGCGGCCGCGGCTCCACATCGTGGCCGCCGCCGGCGACTACGTCGCCCCGGCGAGGCTCGAGATCGAGGACCGCGTGATCGAACCCCGAACGGCGGCCAACCTCCGCTGGATGATGGAGGTGACGGTCGATCAAGGGACTTCGTCGGAGGCCTTCGCCGACGAGGCCGGACAGCCGTACCTCCGCGACGTCAAGGTGGCGGGAAAGACCGGGACCCTGCAGCCCGATCCCACTGGTCCGACGACCACCTGGTTCGTCGGTTTCGCTCCCAGCCGCGACCCCCGCATCGTGGTGAGCGTGCTGCTCGAGAATGGCCGGGTCTGGCACCGAAAGGCCAACGAGGTGGCGCGGGACCTGCTGCGCGCCTACTTCGCGAGCCGCGGCTTTCGTGGCATCACCGACCCGCTGGCGAACGGCTGAGGCAAGCGCGGCGGGCGCGGCGGGCGCGCGCGCCAGGCATCCCCGAGGTCCGCTCGAGACTACTCGGTGGGGCGAGCGCGGGGGGGGAGCCGATGCATGGTCGCGAGCAGCGCGGCGGCCAGACGCCGCGGATCGTGGCGGGCGAATTGCTCCCGGCTCATCAGATCGCCGGTCACGACGAGGCGTCCCGCGTCGTCCAAATCGTGCACCACCGGCGTGGCCCCTTCTCGCGCGTAGGCCTCCTCGAGGCCCGCGGGCACGGGCCCGTCATTGACGACGACGGCGTCCAGCCGCGCCCCGACGGCCGCCTCCACGACCTCGACGAACCGTGCCGTGCCGTAGCCGTCGGTTTCCCCTCGCTTGGTCATGGTGTTGGTCACGTAGTGGAGCCGCGCCCCGCGCCGCCGGGCCTCCACTAGGGTGGTCCGCATCCCCTCCACCACCAGGTTTGGCAACAGGCTGGTGAAGAGGTCCCCGGGACCGATGACGATGTGGTCGGCGGCGAGGAGCGCCTGGGCCGCCCGGTCGAAAATCCGAGCCGAGGGGCACAGCCGCACGGAGCGGATCGGCGTCCTCCAGCTCTCCCCACGCACGTCGATCGCTGCCTCGCCTACAATCTCGGTGCCATCGGCGAGTTCGGCCACCAGCTGGACGTCGTCGAGCGTGACCGGGTAGACGTGCCCGCGCACGAGCAGGATCCGCTCCAAGAGCTCGATGCCGGCGTATTCGCCACCGGCTACCGTCTTGGCGCCGGTGAGCACCAGGTTACCCAGGCTGTGCCCGGAGAGGTGACCCGACGACTCGAAGCGGTGCTCGAAGAGGGCCAAGAGGTCGCGCGGTGCATCGGACAGGGCGACCAGACACTTGCGGACGTCGCCCGGCGGCAGCGTCCCGAGCTCCGCACGCAGGCGACCCGTGCTCCCTCCGGAGTCCATCATGCTGACGACGGCGGCGAGATCCGCGCCGGCCGCGTGGCGCCGGAAGCCGGAGAGGACGGTGAACAGACCCGTCCCCCCGCCGATGAAGCGAAGGCGCGGCCGGTGCTCTCGGCTTGAGATCAACCTATCAATGCTCGCAGGGGCCGGATCCGAACCATCACGAGCCCCGGGGGGTCACCCGGCCCGGCGCGCCGCGGTGACCCCGCTCTGGGGGAACACTGCGCGCCTCAACCGCGCCGCCGCCGGCGCAGGCCGGCGAGCCCGAGCACGGCGGCTCCCCCCAGGACCAACGACGCCGAGCCATTCCCCGTGCCCGCGGCCCGGCAGCCACAGCCCCCCTGCTTGCCGACCGCACCAGCCGACGCCGAGGGAGCCGCCGACGCCACCGCCCGCGGTCGGATCCCGTCCAAACCCAGCGACGGGATCTGCGACTTGATGATCTCGTTCGCCGCGATCTCATCGCGGCGCTTGTACGCGAGGTCGATACCCATCCAGACCTTGTTCCAGACTCGCTTGTGGCGCCACCGCTTGCCCCAGCGCCACCGCTCGGGCTTCTCGCACTTGATCATCCCGTCCCAGGGAAAGAAGTGGTTGAAGCGCACCTGAAACTTGCTGGGTACCCCTGGCTTCTTCTCCTCGGTCGCCTCCAGCGGAAGCTCGTGCCGCTGCCCCTTCGGCAGGTCAGTGCCGCCGTGGATCTGCTGCGCGGCCGGCCCGACCTCGAGGTCCTTCTTCATCGTCTCCGCGTCGAAGCGATGGTGGAAGCGGCTCACGATGTAGTTCTGACGCTCGAGCAGCGCCTTCCGGCGCGCCAGCTCGTGGCGGTCCTCCTCGCGGTCCTTCTTGGCTTGCTTGCGCTCGGCGGGCTTCAACGCCTTGAGCTCCTCCGCGAACGCCTCTTTCTCCTCCTTGGTTTCCTCGGGGGGGGCCGGCAGTCGCTCCTCCGACGGCACCGTCTGCTCCTCGAGCACGTCCCCTCCGAGCGTGAGCAGCTCGTTCGGCAGGAGCGGCTCGTTGGGGCAGGGCTCACCGCAGCCCTTGGAGTGCCACGCATACTCGAAGACGACCTTGCCGGGGTTCTTAGCGATCACCAGATCGAAGAGCGCGTTGTAGACCTCGCTGACACGCTCCTTCACGTACCGATCCTTGCCGTTGACCTTGATCACCGGCACCGTCTCCACGTTGGTCGGCGGGTACACGGTTCCGTAATTCTTGGGCTCCCAGCGCTGATCGGGGTGAAGCACGTAATAGAAGTCGTCCTGCTTTCCGTTCGCGCTCAGCACACCCAGGGTCGTCGGGAGCGTCGTCACCGGCTGCTCAGACCAGTACCGAAGCCCCGCGAGCGCCCCGCGCTCGCCCGACACCAGCTCGACCTTCTTGGCGTCCACCTCCGCGATCAGGAGCAGCATCCCGCGCTCCACGTACTTGGCCAACGCGGCCGCCACCGGGGCAGGGATCTGGTAGCCGTGGGCAGCAGCGTAGCTGGCGAGGTCGGGGAACGTCTCACCGAGGGGGGAGCCCGCGTCCTCGTCCGCCTCCCCCGCGTCAGCGTCGGCCTTCGCCTTCGCATCGGCCTTCGCCTTCGCGTCGGCCTTCGCCTTCGCGTCGGCCTTCGCCTTCACGCCGGTTTCGTCCTCGGCCACGAGCCTGGCGTTGGCGCCGACGAGCGCAAGCGTGTACTCGCTCTCTGACTCCTTAAACTTGGTGTCGAGCGGGATGGTCAGCTCGCGAGGGACCTTCTTGGTGCCAAACTCCTGGTTTCCCCCCAGGAACCCGGTGGTGGTGACCCTCAGGTCCCGTTCCCACTCCTGCTGCACGGGCCCCGGATCGCAGGGGTCCTGCTCGTAGAACTCGTGGAAACGCGGGGCGGTCATCTCTTCGATGCGCGCCATGTACTCCCGCTTGACGACCCGAACGCGGTCGAGCGTGACGTCGCCCGGGACGGGCACGATCACCGCAAACGTCCCCCCAGGCCCCACGTAGTCGGGCATCACCGTCACGACGCTGACGTTCGCGCGGTGCATCATGACGATGTGCGACGCCTGCACGTGCCGCTTGGCACCGTCCTTGGAGACAAGCACGCCAGGAAACGCCGCCGCCGGCGGTGCGACCGCGGCGAGCGAGAGCGAGAGCAGGAGCGGAAGCGGGAAGATACGGGGACCGGGCATGGCGCGAGAGGCTAGCAGAAGACCGTGCGCGGCGAAGCTCGGACGAACGGGTGCAGTGCGCCCCCCCGGGGGGATGCGACGGTGACCCGAAGGCAGGGGCCCCGCGGCCCGGGCGCCCCCCGACCCGGCAGCGCCCCGGGGGTCCGGCAGCAAACCCCGGGACGTGACGCGGCCGCTCCCGCGCGACGGGGGCGCCACGCTCGCGGGGCCGTCCGACGACCGCTAGACTGCGAGATCTGCGATGACCGGCCCTGACGAAGCCCCCGCGGAGCGCTGCCCCCACTGCGGCAACGTGGCCGGGATCGAGCCCGCGCGACGGGTCCGCCACCGCTGCCGCGTCTGCGGAGGGCCCCGCGTGCCCCGCGACGGCCACGCGGTCCCCGTGACCCACGACGAGTCGGCCGCGCTCCAGCGGGCGCGTCGCCGCACGATCGGGCGCGCGGCGTGGCTCGCCGCGGCAATAGCGCTGGGCTCGCTGGGCTCGCTCGCCCTCCTCGGGACGCTCGCGGTGGTCGCGCTCGCCCAGCCCGGCTGGATGCCAGCGCTGGCCGCGCTCGCGATCGGCGCGGCGCCGATCCTGCTGTCGCTCTACGCCACCGGGCGAGCGCGCGCGACCCGGCGCGCGCTCGAGGCCGACCTCGACGAGGCGGAGCTGGCCGTGGCTCGTGCCATCGCGGAGGGGGCAGAGACGGACCTCACCGTGGCGGATCTCGCCCGCGCACTGCGTCGGGGAGAGCCCGAGGTGGAGCGGCTGCTCGCGCAGCTCGCCGCCGCGGACGTGGTGCGCGTCCGCGTCACCGACGATGGCGCCGTGGTCTTCACCGGGCCCGGTGCGGCCCGGCGCGTTAGGGTCGAGGCGGGCGCTGAGGACGACCGATCGAGCCCTTCGCTGGAGGTGGACCGGGAGGCGGCGGAGGCGGCGGCCGAGATCGCTGAGGCAGCGGCGGACCCGGCGCGGCGGGGGGCCAACTCAACGCGCGGGGGCTGACGCCGCGCGCACCGCCACCACCCCACCACCTTCGACGACCGTTGCCGCGAGGCGCACGACGACCGATCGCTCTCGGCGCGCGGCGAGACAGCCTGCGGGTGGCAGCCGCGTCGAACCCTCAGGACGCGCCAATGTCCACTTCGCTCCCGGCAGAGCAGCCGCCGACGTCGCTTCCACCTCCACCTCGATCCGCTCGACCGGAGGCAGCGCGGTCACCTCGAGGTAGGTGCAGGCAACGGGATCCACGGTGACGAGCCGCTCGAGCCGCTGGCCGGCCAGGCATTGCCCCGCCACCAAGCCGTTGCGCGATCCGTCGGCCGCGACGAGCTCGGCGCGCCCGTGCCCGACCCCGAGCAACGAGGCAGCCGCGCCGAGCCCTGCTCCCTCGAGCAACGAGCAGGTCGTGCCGAGCAAGACGGGCGGCGGGAGCGGCGTCGCGACCGCGGGAACGAGCGCCGGCACCGCGCTGCCCCCGAGCGCAACGTCCGACCTCGTCGCCGGCGAAGGTGGCGAGCCGCCAGGCCCCGGGTCATTCCCGCCCGGAGGGTGACAAGCACCCGCGAGCGAGAGACAAAGCAGGGTGAGATCCACCCGGACTGGGCGGGATCGCGACAGCAGGATCAGGGCCACCGAGGGGCAACGGTACCGCACTCAGGACGCTTCTGTCGTGGACCCAACGGTGGGATCCGCTGGCGGAGAGCCTCCGGCGCCCCGCCCTCGCTCCCCTCGCAGAGGCCTCGGCACGCGCCGTGCATAACCGATCACGGCGTCGGACCAGGAGCCCCTCAGCGGGCTCCCCCCGCCGCCGATGACTCCCGTACGGCGCGGCCGTCCCCGCTCCGTACTGAAATGCGACGGCCCAGGCGTTCCCCCCGTTTCGGCTGTCGCTGCAGCGGCTTGATTCCCCCCAATCGAGCCGCTGCGCCTATTTTTTCGGACGCACGAAGCCCGTCGGTCATCACCCGGACGTCCGGCAGCCCCGCGCCGGAGTCCGACCGCGGCCCCTAGAGCACCGATCGGTTTGCCGGCTGCATCGGCGCCCCGAGGAGAGTCTCCCTGCGAGGCGCACGGGGCGTTTCCCAGGGCGCCGTCGGCGAGACTTGCTGCTCGCTCGCTGCTCTAGGTCGTTGGTTCCTCGCCGCGATCAAACTGATGGCCGCTCGTGCGGACGAAGGTGCGAAGCGCTCGCACCTCCACCAACGGCCGTCGACGCCCCGCGGATACCGGCGGCGACGCGCCGGCGCCGGGAGCTCAACGGAGCGGCTGACGCCACCTCCTCTCTCGCCGCCGCGACCCCGGGGACCCCTGGCTGCGAGCGGCGACAGCGCGCCTCGAAGCGACCTCTCTGCTCGACGATGCACCCGTGTCCCGCTGACGGCGCAGCGCTCGCACGACCACCCGTGCACGCGGTGTCGGCACGGTCCGCTAGCGGCCGCCGTCCCCATCGTCGCCCGCGATCCGCTGGTCCCGCGCCGAGCCTCGCCGCGGTGGCCGCCACGCGACGTCGCGTTCCCTCACTCTTCGCGCCCGCGCCCGCGCGAGAGCGCCGCCGCGGCCTCGCGACCACGAGGGGGCTTGGGTCGGAGCGGCACCCCCTGCTACACTCGAGCCGACCGTCATCCAGAGTACCGAGAGCAACGCATGGCAGGGCCAAATCGATTGGGTGAGCTGCTGGTCCGCGAGAAGCTGATCAGCCTGCAGCAGCTCCGCCGCGCACAAGACGAGCAGAAGCGCTCCGGCAACAACCTCGGCTACACGCTGGCCAAGCTCGGGTACATCTCCGACGGCGAGATCACGAACTTCCTCAGCTCACAGTACCGCCTGCCTGCCATCAACCTCGACGAGTACGAGATCGAGCCCGATGTCGTGAAGCTGGTCGCCCGCGACGTGTGCGAGAAGCACCGCATCATGCCGGTGTCCCGCTCCGGCGCCTCGCTGATCGTCGCCATGAGCGACCCGACCAACCTGCACGCGATCGACGACATCAAGTTCCTCACCAGCTACAACGTCGAGCCGGTCGTCGCGAGCGAGACGGCCATCCAGTCGGCCATTGAGCGCTACTACAACGTCGGCCCCTCTTACGACGAGGTGATGGCGGACTTCGCGCTCGGCGACGAGGACATCGAGTTCGGCGCCGACGACGACGACATCAACATCATGGAGCTCGAGAAGGCGAGCGAGGACGCGCCCGTGGTGCGCCTCGTCAACGTCCTCCTGCTCAACGCGATCCGCAAGGGTGCGAGCGACATCCACGTCGAACCCTACGAGAAGAAGCTCCGCGTCCGCTACCGCATCGACGGCGTGCTGCACGAGGAGATGTCGCCGCCCGTGAAGCTCAAGAGCGCCCTGGTCAGCCGGCTCAAGATCATGAGTCAGCTCGACATCGCCGAGCGCCGTCTGCCGCAGGATGGCCGGATCAAGCTCAAGCTCGGCAAGGGCCGCGAGATGGACTTCCGCGTCTCGGTCCTGCCGACGATGTGGGGCGAGAAGGTCGTGCTCCGACTGCTCGACAAGAGCAACCTCCAGCTCGACATGACCAAGCTCGGCTTCGACGCCGACCCGCTCAAGGACTTCAAGTGGGCGATCAACCAGCCCTGGGGCATGGTCCTGGTGACGGGGCCGACCGGGTCGGGCAAGACGACGTCGCTCTACTCCGCGCTCACCGAACTCAACAAGCCGGCCCACAACGTGAGCACCGCCGAGGATCCGGTCGAGTACAACCTCTTCGGCATCAACCAGGTGCAGATGCACGACGACATCGGCCTGAACTTCGCGGCCGCGCTGCGCTCCTTCTTGCGCCAGGACCCCGACATCATCATGGTCGGCGAGATCCGGGACTTCGAAACCGCGGAGATCGCGGTGAAGGCCGCGCTCACCGGGCACCTGGTGCTTTCCACCCTCCACACCAACGACGCCCCGGCGACCATCTCCCGCCTGCTGAACATGGGCGTCGAGCCCTTCCTCATCACCGCCAGCGTCAACCTGGTGGTCGCCCAGCGCCTGGCGCGCCGTATCTGCGCCGACTGCAAGACGGACTCCGACGTCGAGCTCGATGTGCTCCGCGACCTCGGGGTCCCCGAGGACCAGTTGTCCACCGCCACCATCAAGAAGGGCGCCGGCTGCCCCACCTGCGGCGGCAGCGGGTACAAGGGCCGCGTCGCGCTCTACGAGGTGATGCGCTTCTCCGACGACCTCAAGGAGCGGGTGCTACAGGGGGCGAGCGCGGCCGAGCTCAAGGCCGCCGCGATCAAGAACGGGATGCTGACGCTGCGCATGAGCGGCATCCGCAAGATCCTCGACGGCGTGACCACGCCCGAGGAGGTGCTCCGCGTGACCATGGCCGACTGAGGCCGCTGCCGGCGCGACGACCAGCTCGGAGAAACCTCCCGGAAGGACGCGATGACTCAGAGTGGCGAAGGTCTGAAGGTCAACCTGCACCAGCTGCTGCGTGCCATGATCGAGAAGGGCGCGAGCGACCTTCACATCACGACGGGGTCGCCCCCACTGCTCCGCATCGACGGCGCCATCGTGCCCCTGAAGCTCCCCCCGCTCTCCCCGGTGGAGACGAAGCAGCTCTGCTACTCGGTCCTCACCGAGGAGCAGAAGATCGAATTCGAGAAGCGCAAGGAGCTCGATCTCTCCTTCGGTGTCAAATCCCTCGCCCGCTTCCGCGCCAACATCTTCGTCCAGCGCGGCGCGGTGTCGGGGGCTTTCCGCTCGATCCCCTTCAAGATCCTCACCTTCGAGGAGCTGGGACTTCCCCCGGTGGTTTCCGAGCTGGCCGCGCGGCCACGCGGCCTGGTGCTGGTCACGGGGCCAACCGGCTCCGGCAAGAGCACCACCCTCGCGTCGATCATCGACAAGATCAACACGGAGGAGCGCCTCCACATCATGACGGTGGAGGACCCGATCGAGTACCTCCACCCGCACAAGCGCTGCATCGTGAACCAGCGCGAGGTGGGCGCCGACACGATGAACTTCAAGGACGCGCTGAAGTACGTCCTGCGCCAGGACCCCGACGTCGTGCTGGTCGGCGAGATGCGCGACCTCGAGACGATCGAGGCCGCACTGACGATCGCGGAAACCGGGCACCTCGTGTTCGCCACGCTGCACACGAACTCCTCGATCCAGAGCATCAACCGCATCATCGACGTCTTCCCGCCACACCAGCAGCCGCAGGTGCGAGCCCAGCTCAGCTTCGTCCTCGAGGGCGTGCTCAGTCAGCTCCTGCTCCCGCGCACGGGAGCGCCCGGACGGTGCCTTGCGCTCGAGGTGCTGGTCCCGAACGCGGCGATCCGGAACCTCATTCGCGAGGACAAGGTGCACCAGATCTACTCGCAGATGCAGGTCGGGCAGGCGAAGCACGGGATGCAGACGCTCAACCAGGCCCTCTTGGCGCTGTACGCGCGGCGGCAGATCTCCCTCGAAGAGGCCATGGGCCGCTCGTACGAGCCCGAGGAGCTCCGCATGATGATCGAGGGCCGGATGCCGTCCCCGGGCTCGCCTCCCGCTCCCCGCTGACTCCCCACCGCCACCCGAGGTTGGGGGCTCCCCCGGCGCCGCTCGACGCCCCGGTCGCGGCCATCGATCCGGCGCGACGCGCGCGGGAAACCCTGCTACCAAGTGCTCCCCTGGCGGCGGCGAGCGCGGGATGCGAGCGTCGGGCCGCCTCTCACACCCGCGCGGCGAGGACGCTTCCATGACGCACCGGCTCGGCAGCACACCAGGATGGATCTCGGCGGCCTCGGGCGTGATCGCGGCCCTGATCGCCCCTGCCGTGCTCGCCCAGCCGACGGCCCCCGAGCCCCCGCCTCCGGTAGAGCCGTGGCACGAGGCGCTCGATCTCGGCGTCTTCGCCGACGCCTACGCCAGCTTCAACGCGAACCTCCCGAAACGCGCCGAGGGTGCCAACCAGCTGCGCGCCTACGACACCACCACCGGCTTCGCCCTCGCCTGGGCGGGGGCCGACGTCGCCTACGAGCCGGCGCCGGTCGGGGGTGCGCTGTCGCTGCGCCTCGGCCCCGCCGCCGAGCGGTACTCGCAGACCTGCCTGGGCGACGGCGACGTGCGGTGCGATGGCGACGTGCTGGGCCTCGGTCTGGTCAAGCAGGCGTTCGCCTCGTGGCAGCCGCTCTCCGCCCTGCGCCTGGACCTGGGCAAGTTCGATTCGCCGTACGGCGTCGAAGTGGCGGAGAGCCAGGACAGCCTGCTCTACAGCCGTGGCGTCGTGTACTGGCTGGGTGAGCCGGGCTTCCACACGGGGCTCCGAGCGACCGTCACCCCGACGCCATGGCTGACCGCCCGAGCGCTGGTGGTCAACGGCTGGAACAACTCGATCGACAACAACTTCGGCAAGTCCTTCGGCGCCCAGCTCTTGCTGGCGGCGACGCGTGATCTGCAGCTCGGCCTCGGCTGGCTCGGGGGGCCCGAGCAGACGGACCACGCCACCGTGACCTGCTCCGCGGACACCGCCTACGACTCGAGGAACGGGGCGTGCTGGCCCGCGCCCGGCGCGCCGGGCGGTGACGCGGTCGTCGATCGCGGCGGCGCCAACGATCTCGCCGCCTGGCGACACCTCCTGAACCTGGTCGCGACCTGGCAACCGGTGCGGCGCTTGCAGCTCACCCTCGATGGGGTTTTCGTCCAGGAGGGCGTGCGCGAGGAGCGCAGCGTCGGCACCGGCCCGGGACCGGACGGCGCCGTCATTATCGCGCTGTCACCGACGGAGGTGAGCAATCGATACCTCGGCGCTGCGCTCGCCGCCCGGTACGCGCTCACCGACGCGTGGGCGGTCGCGGGTCGCGGTGAGTACCTCGCGGACCCCGATGGGTTGGCGAGCGGCATCGCCGGTCTCGGCCTGGTCACGGCCACCCTCGGCCTTGAGCTCGATCCATCGCCGGCGCTGAAGCTACGCCTCGAGGGCCGCGGCGACGTGGTCACCGACGCCGACGGATCAAGCGAGATCTTCGCAGCGGGGGCGCGCGACGACGCCTCCTCGCAGCTCACCGCCACGCTGAGCGCCGTGGTCCGCACCTTCTGAGCCGGGATCAGTCGTCACGCAGGAGCGCGCGGGCGGCGACCACGTCGGGGTGGTCCGGGTGGTGTTGCGCGAGCTTCGCGGTGGCCGCGCTCGCCCGGAGATCTCCTGCCTCGGCGAGGGCGCGGACCGCCAGCGCCTGCACGACCAGCGGCGCATCGGGGGACGGCAGCGCGCACCGAGCCGCGCGCACGGTCCCCGCTGAGGCACCCCGCTCTGCCCGGGTGACCAGGACGTCGAGCCAGGCGCCGAGCGCGGGGCCGACGTCATCGGCGTGGGCGTCGAGGCGGTCCCGCGCGTCGAACGCGTCCCCCGCCTCGACCAACGCGCGCACCAGCTCGACGACGACGCGGGGGGTGGGATCCCCGCCGGCCGCCGCGCGCGTCGCGTGTTCGACGGCCTCCGCGGGCCTACCGGTGATGCGGGCGAGCCGTGCCAGCCGTATCGCCCGGGGAGGACGCACCGCTGCTGGCCCGGGCCACGCGCGCGCGAGGGTGCGTGCCAGATCGATTCGCCCCGCGTCGAGCGCGAAATCCACGCCGAGGACCTCCCCCCACAGGACCGAGGAAGCCCCCAGATCGTGGATGGCATCGGGCCCCGGGAACCGCGTCCCGTCGAGCGCGGCAGGGGCCGCGGCGAGCGCCGTAAACGCTTCGTCACGCGCGGCCTCTGCGGGCAGCGCAGCCAGCGCCGAGCGCAGCCCCTCGCCGTCCAGCCGCTCGTAGGCGTCGATCGCCAGCACCAGCGCGATCTCGCGCGCGGGCGCACCGGTGGTCACGGCCGACGTCGCGTCGGAGAAGCGCCCACGCAGCAGGGCTACGCGCGCGGCGAGGGCGGGAAGCCCCAGGTACTCCGGCGCGACCAGGTGGACTCGCCACGCGGCGCGCTGCGCGAGGTGCTCCTGGCTGGCGCGCGCGGCGACCATCCCGAACGCCGTCATTTCGGCCGGATCCTCCGCGAGTGCGAGCCCGTCACCGATCAGCTCGGCCGCCCGGACCCGATCGCCGCGATCCGCGGCCAGCACCGCCTCGACGAAATCCTGCGCGGACCGCAGTCGACGCGGTAGGCCCGCGCGCTCGTCCTCCGTCAGTCGCTGCGACGGGGGCGCCCCACGCCGCCCCGAATCGACGGCCCAGGCGAGCCGCGACATCATGCGCGCGACGGGCTCGTCGCCGCGATCGGCCACCAGGCGCGCCACGGCGCGGCGCCCGGTCGTGAGCTCACCCTCCAGTAGCGCGAGGCGCGCGTGGAGCACCCGGGCGGGCACCGAGTCGGGCATCAGCTCGGTGGCCAGGCGGTAGCGGGCGAGCGCGCGGGCATCACCGACCCGCTCGAGCGCGGCGCCGGAAACCAGGACGTAGAGCGCATCGTCGAGGCAGAGTCGATCGCGGTCTGCTACCAGCTCGCGAGCTCCCTCCACGTCACCGGCGGCGAGGAGCTCGGCGATGCGACCCGCGGCGACGCGCGGCTCGGTGAACCCGGCGGACCGTGCGCGCATCACCGCGTCCGAGAGGCCGAGCGGGGCGTCCGCCCGCCACAAGGAGCCGACCACCCGATCCTCGAGGAACGCGGCGATGACGTCCGGGTGATGGCCGTCGAGCTCGAACAACCGCGCGAGGTCCGGCTGCCCGGGCCCCGCTCCGTGAACGCGCTGAGTCCTGACCTCGCTCTGCACCGCCGCCGCGGCCGCGTGCGCGGCCGCGGTCCGCCGGGCCTGCACGCGCGCCGCGAAGAGATGTCCGCTCGCCATCACCAACGAGCTCGCAAGCGCGGCGACCAGGAGCCCCCGCGCTCCGGGGTGGGGGCCGACCCGTGCTTGCACCCAGGCGGGGACCGCGTCGGGCGCGGTCGCCGCGAAGCCACCCACCGCGGGGAACGAACCGCCTTCGGGTCCGAGGACGGCCACCGTCGTCGAGGTCCGCTCCCCCAAGGTCGTGGTGTCTCGCGCGACGGCCACCGGATGCCCCCGCACGACGACGCGTACCGGCGCGGCATCGGCGGCGGAAGGCTCCTCCCACCTCATCCCCCGCGCGGCGAGGGCCTCCTGCACCGCCGCCGGGCCCTCTCGCAGCTGCAGCTCGCCGAGGTCGGCGGCCGCCGCCAGCCACCGGGGCACCGGCGCGCTGGCGCAACCGAGCTCGAGGGCGCGCTGGAACGCCCGGTTGGATCGCACAGCGTCACCGCGGAGCAGCAGGACCCTGCCGAGCGACTCGAACGGGCGTGGGTCGCGACCTCCCAACTTGCCGGCAAGCGCCAACGTCGCCTGCGCCTGGGCGAGCCAGCCCAAGCGCGCCTGGAGCCAGCCGACCGCGAGCAGCACGTCCACGTTGCCTGCGTGGTCCACCAGTGCCCGAGCGGTCACCTCCTCGGCGAGCGACTCGCTACCGTTCCCTCCGAGCTCCGCGCACAGAGCGATGGTCTGCCCCGATCCGGGCTGGGCGCGCCACGCGGCGACGACTTCATCGAGCGCAGGCAATCCGGCGCATGATACTCCGTTCCCCCGAACGCGGGGCCTCACCGCGGGGTGCCCCCCGGTCAGGCCGCTCGGCCTGGTGCTCACGGGCGCGGAAGGGCCCGCTCGCCGAGGTCGCTGGCGCCGTCGGCCCCGGACGGTCAGAGTTCGCCGCACCGGGGCCCGCCCTGCCCCAAACGAGGCCGTCACATGTGCGGAGTCTTCGGCATCACTGGCCACCCCGAGGCGGCCAACATCGTCTACCTCGGCCTGCACGCCCTGCAGCACCGAGGCCAGGAGAGCGCGGGCATCGTTAGCCGCGACAGCGCCCAGCTCCTGCTGCACCGCGGGATGGGCCACGTGATCGACGTGTTCACGCCCGACCAGCTCGCCAAGCTGCGGGGCCAGGCGGCGATCGGCCACGTCCGCTACTCGACCGCGGGCGGGTCGTTCCTGAAGAATGCACAACCGATCGCCGTCGACTGCTCGCGCGGCTCCATGGCCTTCGCCCACAACGGCAACCTGACCAACGCGGAGGCGCTGCGCGAGCGCCTGGATGCTCGCGGGTCGATCTTCCAGACCGCCACCGACACCGAGGTGATCGTCCATCTGGTGGCGATCAGCACGCAGCGCGCGATGGAGGACCGTGTCGCTGACGCGCTCGGTCAGGTTCAGGGCGCCTACTCCCTCCTGTGCTTGACGGACCAGCTCCTGATCGCGGTCCGCGATCCCCATGCCATCCGACCGCTGTGTCTCGGCCGCATGAGCGACGGCAGCGGCGCCTACGTCGTGTCGAGCGAGCCGACGAGCTTCGATCTGGTGGGGGCGGAGTTCTGCCGCAATCTCGACCCCGGAGAGATGCTGGTCATCGACGAGCGCGGCCCGCGGTCGCTGCACCCGTTTCCGCCCGCGCGACGGGCGAGCTGCGTCTTCGAGTACGTCTATTTCGCGCGCCCAGACTCGCACCTCGACAATCTCAGCGTCTATCTCGTCCGGAAGAACCTGGGGCGTGCCCTGGCCAGGGAGCACGGCGTCGCTGCCGACGTCGTCATCCCCGTGCCCGATTCGGGCGTGGCGGCGACCATCGGGTACGCCGAGCAGTCGGGGATCCCGTTCGAGATGGGGCTGGTGCGGAGCCATTACGTCGGCCGCACCTTCATCGAGCCGCAGCAGAGCATCCGTCACTTCGGGGTCAAGCTGAAGCTGAACCCGGTGAGCGCGGTGCTCCGCGGACGGCGAGTGATCGTCGTCGACGACAGCATCGTGCGCGGCACGACGAGCCGGAAAATCGTGAAGATGGTGCGTGACGCCGGCGCGCGCGAGGTGCACCTGCGCATCTCGAGCCCACCCACGGGCTGGCCCTGCTACTACGGCATCGACACGCCGACGCGGAGCGAGCTCATCGCCTCGAGCCACACGCTGGAGGAGATCAACCAGTACATCACCAGCGACACCCTCGCGTACCTGACGCTGCCCACGCTGATCGAGGCCGTCATCGGCGTGCAGCACGCGACGGCCCACGAGGGCGAAGGTCACCTGCCGCTCGCGCGCGAGCCGCTCGACGCCGCTTCCTTCTGCCACGCCTGCTGGAGCGGGGAGTACCCCGTCCCCTTCACACGCCACCCGCGGCAGCGCCAGATGCGGCTGCTGGACACCTGATCCACGCCGCGCTCGCGACCCCGCTCGCCCCGGCCGACAGCCGCCTCGCCGGCGAGGCGCTCGCCGGTCGTTTTCGCCCAGGACACGGGACGCCTGCGACGCTTCCTCAGCGAAGCACCGGGACGCACTGCAGCCGCGTGAAGTACACCTGCCAGGACCCCTCCCGACGATCTCGAAAGATGACTCCGACGTCCCCGTTCGAGCCGATGGCCGCGGTCGGCGAAGCAGTGTCGGCAGGATCCTCGGTCACGCGCACCTCGTCGCCAAGGGCGTCGAGGTTCGTGTCGAGCAGCTTCGCGTAGAGGTCGTAGCCGTCGCCGCGGTCCGCCGCCCACACCAGAAGGAGCCGATCCCCGAGCGCGATCCAGGTCTTGCTCCGCGCAAAGGCGGCCTCGGAGGTGATACGCCGCGGGGCCACCAGGATCCCGCCGTCCTCGTCGAGCACGGCCCCGTCGATCGCCGTGCCCGGGCCCCGTCCGCTCCGGGTGTGCCAGGCGACGAAGAAGCGATCCCCCGTCGACGCGATCACCGGCTCGACCGCGCGATCCTCGGCCAGCTGCACGATCGGCCCCACCGTCCCCAGATCGGGGCTGACGGTTCGGAAGGAAACGCCCTGGGCGTCCGCGGTCCCCGTCTTGAACACCATGCCCAGCGAGCGCCGCGACAGCGCGAGGCGCGGCGATTCGGTGCCGAGCCCAAGATCCGTGAGCGGCGTCTCGACCGATGCCACCGCCCCCTCGAAGGTGAGGAGGCGTCCGTAGACGCGCGCGTCCCCGTCGCGCTGGTCGTCCCAGACGACGACGAAGTGCTCCCCATCCCAGAGCAAGTCCGCGTGAAGCGAAAACTCCTTTGCCTCCGACACGCGGACGTCCGGGCCATGCTTTCTGCCCCGCGGGTCGAGGCGATTGAAGTAGATCTCGAAGTCGCCGTCGCGGCGGTCTTCCCAGGCCGTGGCGTAGACGGCGCCGGTCCAGACGAGCGGGCCGCTGAAGGAGTCGTTGTCGACGTTGGTGACGGGCGTTGCGGCGATCATTCGCACGCCCTCGGCGCTCATCCCGGTGAAGGTGTTCTGCCAGTTCGTCCGCTCCTCGTGGAGGGACATCCCGAAGACCTCACCATCGTGGGCAATGCCGCCGGGCATGGATTGCAGCGCATCGGCGGACGATACGCGGATCGCACCGGCTGGATCCGGCAGCCACCTAGCGCCATCGTCTACGACGCCGTTGCAGTCGTTGTCGCGACCGTCGCACCGCTCGAAGCCACCAGGGTAGGCTAGCGGACTCGAGTCGTCGCAGTCATCCCCGCAGGCACCCGGAGCGCCCGGCTCGAAGCCGGGCAGCGGCCCGCGGTGCCCGTCCCCGTCCAGATCGTAGGTCCGAGGCTCGAAGACGCAGAGGCCGGTGGCCTCTTCGCATCGGTCCGTGGTGCAGGGGTCGCGATCATCGCAATTGCGCCGCTCCACGACCACGCAGCTTCCCTCCGCACAGCCGAGGATCACGCAGGGAACACCGCCGGAGTCACTGAGGCAGTCCGCGTCCCGCTCGCAGCGAGCGGCGTCAGCGGCCGGACCGCGGAGCGGCCCCACCTCGAGATCGGTCCGCCCGCCGCAAGCAGCGAGGCCCGCGCACACAAGGGCGCTCGTCCACCGCCATCGCCGCGCGCTGAACCGGCCCAGCTCCCGACCACCGCGGCGCGCGCTCGCCCGTGGGCGCGACCGCACCCCGTGAATCAATAACATCCGCCGATCCCGGGCTGCACGTCGATGGGCTCGCAGAAAAGCCCCGCCGGACAGGTGTCCGCCCCGAGGGTGTCGCAAAGCTCGACGCACTGCGTGCCCTCTCCGGTGAGCACGCAGAGGTGACCCCCGGCGCAGGTTCCCCAGTCGCACGGATCTCCCTGCAGGCCGTCCCCCGCGACGAAGCAGGCCGTCCCGTACTGCTCTCGCGCACAGGGGTCGGTACCGTCCGGGTACTCGACGTACGGGAAACAGCCGGTCCCCTCGGGGCACTCGTCGACCGCAGCGAAGAGATCGCACTCCTCGTTCAACGGCGGCGGCGGGATGTCCGGACATTCGGTCGGAACGTAGTCCGACCACACCTCGGTTTCAGTGCCCGCTTGCCCAGCCACCTCCACCGCGCCGGCGTCGGGACGAGCCGCCACGCCACCGACTCCCGGGGCAAGCGGGGGCGCCCCGCCGCTGCCGGTAGACCCTGGATCGATGGTGGTGGCGCCACCGCACGCCGTCGCCAGCACGAGGACGGTGACACCCGCGTGAATCGGCCCCGACGTCACGCCACCGAGCATACCCGCAACGGCGCAGACCGCCAGGGGACGGGGCCGCGGGTGACGACCCAACCGCGCGGGCGGCGTGGTATACGGCGGCCCGTGCGGTCGCTGGCGCTCTGCTTCCTCCTGTTCGCCGCGGTCGGCGCCTGCACCCGGGTCGACGAGCCCGCGCCGGCCGCGACCCACCCCACGACCAACGCCATGACGGCCCTCCCCACGGGTGCCACCGCCACGGCCCGCACCGAGCCGGCGCGCGCTGCTCCCCCGGCGGCGGACCCAGCACCCGCCTGCGTGGTGCCGTGGCCGCCAACCCCGGCGCCCACGGCACGACCGGCCGCCAGCTGCCCCCCGGATCCCGAGCCGACGCCCCCGACACTCCCGCGGGGGCGCGTGGTGTTCGTGGACGCTCCGGGCGCGCCCAGCGTGGACGTGGAGCTGGCCCGCACACCGGACCACCGGCAGCGGGGCCTGATGCACCGTACCTCACTAGAGCCGGGCCGCGGGATGCTCTTCAGCTGGACGGACCAGCAACCGCGCCGGTTCTGGATGCACAACACCTGCGTTCCGCTCGACATGCTGTTCATCGCCGCCGACGGGACCGTCGCGGGTATCCTCGAGCAGGTGCCGACGCTGAACGACGAGCCCCGGGGAGTGCCCTGCCCCGCGCAGCACGTGCTGGAAGTCAACGCCGGCTACTGCCGCAGCGCCGGGGTGCGCCCTGGCCAACGGATCCGAATAGAGGACTGAGATGCGCCACGCTTACCCCTGCGCCGTACTCGCGGCGGCCTTCGCGCTCGCCGCTTGCCGATCGAGCCCACCGGAACCGCAGCGGAGCCCCCCCCCCGCGCCGTCCGCAGCCCCGGTCGCCCCGCCCGCCACCCCGGCGGGAGATCCGCTGAACGGGAAGTTCTCCCTGGTCGACGCCACCGCCGGGATCGACGGCGAGGGCGAGCTCGTCGCAACCATCAAGACGGGCCTCGGAGCGCTCGACTGCCGTCTGTACGAGGACCGGGCTCCGCTGACCGTCGCCAACTTTGTCGGTCTGGCACGCGGGCTGCGCCCCTTCCGCGGCCCGGGTGGCGACTGGATCAAGCGCCCGGCCTACAACGACGGCGTCTTCCACCGGGTGATCAAGGGGTTCATGATCCAGGGCGGCGACTGGCAAAAGACCGGCAAGGGCGATCCCGGCTATGTCATCCCTGACGAGATCTGGCCCGACGCACGGCACGACCGGCGCGGCCTGCTGTGCATGGCGAACCGGGGCCGCAACAAAAACGGAGCGCAATTCTTCATCACCGACGGGGCGGCCCCGCACCTCGACGGCGGCTACACGATCTTCGGCGAGTGCGGCCCCGACTCCGTGATCGAGGCCATCGCGAGCGTCCCCGTTCGCGGAGACCGACCGGAAGAGGCGCCCGCGATCCAGAGCGTCACTGTGGCGCGAAGGCCAGCGAAGTAGGCGCGTCGGCAGAGCGTTGACCGGCGCGTGGAGCGCCCGGCGCCTTGGGCTCGCGCCGCCCACGGGCAACCGGGGGGTGGCGGCACCCCCTGGCCTCGATCCCGCGCCCCTTTCCCCCGTGCGCCGCGAGGACTGCGAAGCGCGAGGGGAATGGTGTAAGAAGAGGACGCCGCCCCGCGTTCTCCGCGGCGGACCTGGCGAGGCGCGCGATGATCAGACTCACGACGTGGTGGTGGCTCCTGATGCTGCTGAGCGCGGGGCTCAGCGCGGGCTGTAGCAAGGCGAGCACCGGGTCGGCGCGCATGGCGCCCGAGAGCTCCGACCCGGGGTACGGGTACTCGGCCGAGGAGGCAACCACGTTCGAGAGCGCGCCGGCCGAGCCGCTCCGGTCCGGGCCGCTGAGCGGCAGCGACGACGTCGACGGGACGCGTGGCGGCGGCCGCGCAAGGGCCGCCTCCATGGCGGACCAACGACTGGCCGAAGCCGCCCCGCCGCCCCCCGTCACGACCGCCTCGGGCCCGGGCGTGCCCGAGGCCGCCCCACCAAGGGTCGAGGCCGATCGCGCGTCGGATCCCGCCCCGACCGCGACGGACGCGATCGCCGGCCCCCTGCTCATCTACACGGCAAGGCTCTCCCTCGGTGTCTACGAGGCCACCAAGGCAATCGACGCCATCGAGGCGCTCGCCCGACAGGCCGGCGGCTACCTTGTCGTCCGCGACGACACCTCCATCACCGTGCGCGTCCCGGCGGCCCGTTTCGACGAGGTACTCGCGAAGGTGACCACCTTCGGCGACGTCCTCACGCGCAACGTCGCGGTCCGGGACGTCACCGAGGAGTACTTCGATCTGGAGACGCGCCTCCTCAACCAGGAGGTCGTGCTCCGTCGCTTGCAGGAGCTGCTCCTGCGCGCCAGCAGCGTCGACGACGCCCTCAAGGTTGAGGCGGAGCTCGCGCGCGTCGCGACGGAAGTGGAGCAGCTCAAGGGGCGCCTCAAGCTCCTCCGCGAGCTCGTCGCGTACAGCACCATCGCCGTGACCTTCGCGCCCACTGCCACGGAGCCGGTCGGTTCACGGGTCGCCCTCCCCTTCCCCTGGCTCGACTCCCTCGGGCTGGGTAACCTCCTGAGCCTCTGAGGTGCTGCGATGAAGCGTGCACGACCCCTGCTCCTGCTCGTCTCGCTCCTGGTCGCCCCGGCCTGCGGCCGCCCCTTCGTACCGGCGGAGTTGCCGGGTTTCATCGAGCTCGATGAGGACCGCACCAGTGACTACGAGTACCGGGCCACCACCGCGGACGGGGTCGTGGTCGCGATCCGCACCATCAAGCATCGACCGCGGGGGGAGCTCGCGTTCTGGGAGCGCGCCATCGAGAACCAGCTGCGGGATCGCGGCGGCTACGCCCTACTCGAGAAGCGCGACGTCAACACCCACGATGGGGTCGTGGGGCGCCAGCTCCGCTTCGGACACGACGAGGAACGGGAGCCGCACCTCTATTACGTCACCATCATCCCCACCAGGCGCCGGCTCTTCGTCGTCGAGGCCGGCGGCACTCGGGAGCAGCTCGAGGCCTCCGCGTCGGCGATCGAAGCCGCCGTCACCCACTTGCAGATCCGGCGCTGCTGGCGGCTCGGCTGCTGAGCGAGGACCGAGGGGGCGCGCGCAGGGCGGCGAGATCCCTCAATCCGGCTGGAAGAGCACGGTCTGCGTGCGCTCAACGTGGTAGTAACGCGCCCAAGCGGCGCGGTCGAACGAGAGGGCGCCGAAGCCGTTGACCACGACGGCGAGCGCCCCCGCAACCCAAAAGCCACGCCGGCCGGCGGCACCGCTGATGGCGAGCAGGGCGAACAGGAATACGGCGTAGTCGTTGGAGAATCGGTACCCGAACTGCACCCAACCGCTGTTCTGGTAGAAGAGCGACGGCAGCGCCACCAGGATGACGGTCAGCCAGAGCGACCGCCACCGGTGACCCGTCGTTCGCGGGCACGCCAGCCAGACCAGGAACGGCGAAGTCACCCAGAGCGCAAGCCCGTGACCGCTGATTTGCAGGGGTGCGCCGCTGCCCGGCGCCGGGACCCAGGGCAGACTGGCCAGCATCACGGCGAGGTTACGCCCGAGGAAGTGGTAGTGAAAAAGCCCCCACTCCTCGATGCGGTCGCGCCAGGCGATCACGAGGTAGCGGTAGCCGGGATCGAACGGATCCCCGAACCGTGCCGCGTTGTGGACCATCGTGATCGCGACGGCCGCTGCGATCGGCACGCTGAAGGCGGCGAGCCGCGGCAGCGCCCGGGCTGGTGCCCCGCGGCGCCAGCGGCGCCACGCCGTCACCGGGCGCACCTCGTCGTGGACACCAGCACCCGACACCCGGAGCGCCTCCGCGACGAAGAGCGGGAAGGCCAGCAGCAGCGGCGCCCGAGTGAGAAAACCAAGCCCGAGCGCGATCCCCGCGAGCCACGGGTGAGCGGCGTCGAGTGACCAGAGCAGGTAGAGGGCGGCGAGCGCCACGCCGACCACATGCGCGGCGTACCAGACCGTCCCCTGGAGAGACGTGAAGAAGTACACGGTCCCGAAGGCGAACAACAGCGCGAGCGCGAAGCTCGACCCCACCCCACCACCGCTCCGTCCGGTTCGCCGGAGCCGCTCGAGCGCCAGGAAGAGCGCTGCCGGCCCGATCCCGGCGAGCCCGAGGAAGAGCAGCCCGTCCGGGACCCGATCCGCGTCGCCGGCGAGCGCCACCCATGGCACCAGGAGGGCCGCGGGCAGCGCAGGAAAAACGACGTACCAACGCCCCTCGTACCGCGCGAAGTCGTTGCCACGCGCATGCACCGGCGGCGCTGCGCCCAGGTCCAGCCGCCCCGAAAGCCACGCCTCGGCCTGGAGCGCAAAGTGGTTGTAGGGGGTGTGCTCCGCCAGACGTGCGCGATCGGCGCAGGCGAGGAACCCCAGCCCGGCTATCACGGCCACGACTCCGGCGAGCAACCACCGGCGCGACGCCGGCTCCGCCACCCTTGACCGCCTGGCTTGCGCGGCGCCCGAGGTCGGGTCCATCTCGCCCGACACGGTACCACGCCGAGGTTTGTTCCCGGCGCGGCGTGGCGTAAGCTCGGGCCTCGTGTCCCGCCAGTACACCGTCCACGTTGCCGATCTCGAGGACGGGCCGCACAGCTATGGCTGGGACCTTCCGGTTCCCTGGCTCGAACAGGCGCTGCTGGACACGGAGGCGACGCCGCGGGGCGGAGGGCGCGCGGACGTCACCTTGACCCTCACCGGGCGCGACGTGCTGGTCCGCGGTTCGGTCGGCGCACCGATCGTGATGCCGTGCGTGATCACCCTCGACCCGGTCCCCATCGACGTTGTGGCGAGCCTCGCCCTGCTCCTCACTCCGCCGCCGGTCCCCCGCCGGGGACAGCGAGCGCGATCGGTGACGAACGGTAACGGGCCTCGCCCCCGTCGCCAGGGAAGGGATGACGCAGGGCAGGGCGGCCGGTCTAACTCAAGAGCGGCCTACGGAGTCGCCTCGGGCTGGGGGGATGACGCGACGCTCTCCGACGAGGACGCGGGGCGCGACGGGTACGACGGCGAGGTGGTCATCCTCGACGAGTTCTTCCGCGAGGCGATCCTGCTCGAACTGCCCATGGCGCCGCGACGATCCGACTTGCCTTCGGGGTCCGATGAAGCTACTGCTCACCGCTCCGCGGAGTCTTTAGCGGCCAGCGGGCCGCCATTGGATCCGCGCCTGCTGCCGCTGGCCGCCATCGCGCGCCGCCTGCGCAAGAACAAGGAGTAGACCCGTGGCCGTCCCCAAGCGCCGAAAGTCGAGCAGCCGGCGAGACATGCGGCGTGCGCAGCATGACAAAGTCGAGGCCCCGAACCTCATCCCCTGCCCGAACTGCTCTGCCCCGATGGTCGCGCACCGAGTCTGCCCCTCTTGCGGTCAGTACCGGGGCCGGGCGGTGCTCGCGAAGGCCGGTACGGGATCGGGCACGGAGTGACGGGACCCCACACGATCGGCCGATCGGCCTATTCCCGGCGTTCGGGAGCCTCTGCTCGGTCGGTCCCGAAATCGGGTTTTCCCGGGAGCGGAGTGCCTCGGGCGGTGGTGTGTGCGCTTGGTTCAACCATTTCTGGTGACGAGCCCGCGGGCACGTCGTAACGAGACATCGTGGTCCTAGGCAGCCGGATCGCAGGGACCGGGTCCTATGCGCCCGCCCGGGTATTGACCAACGCCGACCTCGAGCGGCTGGTGGACACTTCGGACGAGTGGATCAGGGAACGCACGGGGATCAAGGAGCGCCGGATCGCCGCCGACGACGAGTGCACGAGCGACATGGCGCTCCGCGCGGCTCGTTCTGCCCTCCAGGCGGCGGGCCTCGAGCCGCGAGATCTCGACATGATCGTGGTGGGCACGATCTCGCCGGACCGCCAGCTCCCGGCGTGTGCCGCCTATCTGCAGCAGAAGCTCGGCGTCACGGGGATGCCCGCGTTCGATGTCAGCGCGGCCTGCGCGGGGTTTCTCTACGCCCTCACCATCGGCGACCAGTTCATCCGCAACGGCACCCACCGCCACGTGCTGGTGGTCGGCGTGGAACTGCTGAGCCGGGTCATCAACTGGGCCGACCGGAACACCTGCGTGCTCTTCGGCGATGGAGCTGGCGCCGTCGTGCTGGCCCCGGCGACCGAAGAAACCGGCCGCGTCCTGTCGAGCCGCCTCCACACCGACTCAACCTTCATCGACTCCCTCTACATCCCCGCCGGGGGGAGCCGCGAGCCGCTAACCCCTGCCGGCCTCGAGGCGCGCCGCAACACGGTCCAGATGGTCGGCAACGATGTCTTCCGGGTGGCGGTGAAGAACCTCTCCAGCGCCTCGCGCGCCGCGATCGAGGCCGCCGGGATCGCGCCGAGCGACGTCGACTGGGTGGTCCCCCACCAGGCCAACCTCCGGATCATCGCCCAGGTGTCGGCGCGCCTCGGCATCCCGCTCGAGCGGTTCGTGATCAACATCGATCGTTACGGGAACACCTCCAGCGCCTCGATCCCACTCGCCCTCGATGAGGCCGTGCGCGACGGTCGCGCCCGCACCGGCCACACGGTGCTGATGTGCGCGCTCGGGGCGGGGATCTCCTGGGCTTCTGCGCTGGTCCGCCTCTGACCGGCGCATTTCGCAGCCAGCGAAAGTCCCTACGCGCTTGACGAACGGGCAGTGAGTCCGCTAGCGGCACGCGACGAAGGAGCGGATGACCGTGATCGCGTGGCTGTTTCCGGGACAGGGCGCCCAGACCGTGGGCATGGGCGAGGAGCTGTTCGAAGGCTCGCCGGCCGCGCGCGCGGTCTTCGAGCGGGCCGACGCCGCACTCGGCTGGTCCGTGTCGAAGCTCTGCTTTGAAGGGCCCCCTGAGGCCCTCCAGCTCACCGCCAACACCCAGCCGGCCCTGGTCACCGTCAGCATGGCGGCCCTAGCCGCACTGCGCGAGGCCTTTCCGGCGCTCACCGAGCCCGCCTTCGTGGCCGGGCACTCGCTCGGCGAGTACAGCGCGCTGGTCGCGGCGGACGCCCTCACGCTCGAGGACGCGGTCCGCCTCGTTCACCTGCGCGGCCGCGCCATGCAGGAGGCCGTGCCGGCCGGCCTTGGGACGATGGCTGCGGTGATGGCGGACGCGGACGTGGTGACCGAGATCTGTGCCGCCGTCGCCCAGGACGAGGTCCTCGCCCCCGCCAATTTCAACGCGCCCGGGCAGGTCGTCATCGCCGGCCACGTCGCCGCCGTCGCCCGCGCGACCGACCTCGCGCAGGCACGCAGGATCAAGGTGATGCAGCTCAAGGTGAGCGCGCCTTTCCATTGCGCGCTGATGCGACCCGCCGCGGAGCGGATGCGCGCCGCGCTCGCGGAGGTTTCGCTCGGGAAACCGCGCTGGCCGGTCGTCGCCAACGTCACTGGAGAGCCCATGACCGACCCGGGACGGATCCGGGAGCTCCTGGTTCGGCAGGTCGACGGCTCGGTCCGCTGGGAACAATCGGTGCGATGGATGGCCGACCAAGCGGTCACCCAGGCGCTCGAGATCGGGTCAGGTCGCGTCCTTGCCGGCCTCGTGAAGCGTATCGACCGTCGCGTGTCCGTCTTGAGCGTCGGGGACATCGAGGCGATGGATGAGGCGAGGGCGTTTTTCTCAGCCTAGATCGTCGAGCCGGCCGGCCTAAACGTTCCTCGGCAGGACCTATCCGATCATCTTTCGGGCTTGACCGCACGCAGAGCATGGTAAACACGGCCGCCGTTCCTGCCGTCCCCCTGCAGGATTGATATGTTCGATCTCAGCGGAAGGACTGAACTCGTCAGCGCTCAGCCTCGGGCCCGCACGGCCGGAGCGGGCTCCGCATGGCCGCAGCGAAGAACCCGCCCGGTCGTGGCGGAGGTCTGGCCGCGCGGGCTCCGCGCCGCAGTCGAGCAGGCTGGCCGGGTTGCCATCGATCCCGCCGACCTCGAGCGATGCCGCGTGCCGTCGCCCAGCGGAGCGGCCAGGTCCAGGGCCGCTAACGCGCACGGTTTCCGGGACGAGTCGGGGCCCCCTCGGGCGCCGCGACGGGGGCAGCCCCGGCAGGCGACGAACAGCGGAGCCGCGGAGTTCGGCAGAGAGCGCGCCCACCGCCCGCCCGATGAGTCGGCGCCGCGCGCCCGCCACGCAGCTCGCGTGGCGGACGGGAGGGAGCAGTAAGCGCGAATTTCCTGGGTACGCCCAGTCAACCCAACAGAAGCGGGGCGATCGTCGTGAGAGCCCCCCGGAGGCATCATGGCGGAAGGTCAGAAGATCGAGGCCGAGGTCAAGCGGATCATCAAGGAGCAGCTCGACGTAGACGAGAAGGACATCAAGCCCGAGTCGACGTTCATCGACGACCTCGGCGCCGACTCGCTCGGTCTGGTGGAGCTCGTGCTTGCGTTCGAGGAGCAGTTCGAGATCGACATCCCGGACGAGGACACGGAGAAGATACGGACGGTCCAGGACGCGGTCGACTACATCCAGAAGCACAGCAACGGCTGAGCTCGCCCACGCCACCTTCGACGTGCGCGGCGGGGGCGGTCCGCGCGCGTCGGGGTGAGCACCCCGTTCTTGGAGCACCCGGCCCCGTGCCGCGAAACCCCGCGAGAGAATATGGAGCGCGTCGTCGTCACCGGAATCGGGCTGGTCACTCCCCTCGGTAATTCGACCGAGGCGACGTGGGAGAACGTCACCGCAGGCAAGAGCGGGGCGACTCTTGTCACTCTCTTCCCCTGCGGCGAGGAGTATCCGACCCGCATCGCCTGCGAGGTCAAGGACTTCGACCCGACGCTGTATATCGAAAGGAAGAAGCTCAAGGAGGTCGCCCGCTTCATCCCCTTCTCGCTCGGCGCGACCCGGATGGCGATCGAGCAGGCCAACCTTCAGCTCTCCGAGGAGGAGCGCGAGACGGTCGGCGTCTACATCGGGGTCGGCCTGGGTGGGATCGAGTTTCTGGAGCGCTGCACCCTCACCGTCGAAAACAAGGGGCCCACCAAGGTGACCCCGTACACCATCCCGGCGCTCATCGCGAACATGGCGGCGGGGAGGATCTCGATCGACTACGGCTTCAAGGGTCCGAGCTTCTGCATCACTAGCGCTTGCTCGTCCAGCGCACATGCGATCGGAGAGGCGATGCGGGTCGTGCAGGCGGGCCGTGCGGACGTCATGATCGCGGGTGGAGCGGAAGCGACCGTCTCCCCGGTAGGGATCTCGGGCTTCTCGGCGATGTTCGCGCTGAGCCGCCGCAACGCGGAGCCGGAGCGAGCAAGCCGTCCTTGGGATCGGGCACGGGATGGATTCGTGGTCGGCGAGGGTGCCGGGACGCTCGTGCTCGAATCCCTCACCCACGCCCGACGCCGCGGCGCCCGCATCCTCGGCGAGCTTCGGGGTTACGGCGCCACCAGCGACGCCTACCACATCACCAAGCCAGCACCCGAAGGGGAAGGCGGGGCGCGAGCGATGCGCCTGGCGCTGAAGGACGCGGGGCTCGCCGGGGAATCGATCGACTACATCAACGCCCACGGGACCTCCACGCCAGCGGGGGACGTCGAGGAGTCCAAGGCGGTGGTCCGGGTCTTCGGGCCGCACGCGGTGGAGCATCGCCTCTGGGTCAGCTCGACCAAGTCGATGATGGGCCACTTGCTCGGCGCCGCAGGCGCGGTCGAAGCGGCGATGTGCCTGAAGGCGATCGAAACCGGCGTCGTCCCCCCGACCATCAACCTCGAGGACCCCGATTCGGAGTGTGTGCTCGACTTCGTGCCGCACCAGGCGCGGGAGCGTCGCGTGCGGAACGCGATCTCGAACTCCTTCGGCTTCGGGGGGACCAATGCCTCCCTCGTCATTTCCGCGTTCGAGGACTAGGCCGGACGCGGCCGGCGGTGCCCACGCCACGCCAGCGCCGGGGACGATGAGCGATGCGGTGCCCCTTCTGCGGAATGTTGGACAGCCGGGTCGTCGACTCAAGACTCGCCTCGGAGGGGACGCTGACGTGGCGACGCCGCGAGTGCGACGCCTGCAAGCGCCGCTTCACGACCTACGAGCGGGTCGAGCACACCCTCCCAATGGTGAAGAAGCGCGACGGGAAGCGTGAGCCCTTCGACCGGGAGAAGATCCTGCGCAGTCTGCTCATCGCGTGCAAGAAGCGCCCCGTCTCCGCGGAAGCCGTGGAGGCCCAGGTCGGGGAACTCGAACGCGAGTTCGCCCTCTCGGGGGAGCGCGAAGTGGCCTCGCAGGTGATCGGAGAGCGCGTGATGCAGCGGCTCAAGGCGCTCGACGAGGTGGCCTACGTGAGGTTCGCCAGCGTCTACCGGTCTTTCCGGGACGTCGGAGACTTCATCGAGGAGATGGGCAAGCTTGTTCGCGAGAAGCCGACGGAGTAGGTTTGCGCCCGATGGCCGTCGCTGACGTGGACACCCGAATGATGCAGCGCGCGCTGGAGCTCGCGGCTCAGGGTGACCCGTCCCCCAACCCGCACGTCGGCTCCGTGGTGGCCCGCGAGGAGCAGATCGTCGGCGAGGGTTGCCACCAGTCGGCGGGGCTCGAACACGCGGAGGTCGTCGCCCTGCGTGCCGCCGGGGACGCGGCTCGCGGCGCGACGCTGTACGTCACGCTCGAGCCCTGCAACCACGAGGGCCGTACGCCTCCCTGCACGGACGCTATCCTCGCCGCCGGCGTGAGTCGCCTCGTGATCGGCTGCCGGGACCCCAACCCGACGGTCGCCGGCGAGGGGGCGGAGCGCCTCCGCGCGGCGGGGGTCGACGTCGTCGTCGGCTGCCTCGAGACCGAGGCGAAGGCCCTCATTCGCCCCTGGCGCAAGTACATCACCGAGCAGATGTCCTACTTGGGCCTCAAGCTGGCCCTCTCACTCGACGGCCGGATCGCCACCCGGACCGGCGCCTCGCGCTGGATCACCTGCGCGGACTCGCGCCTTCGGGTGCAAACGCTGCGGTCCGTCCACGACGCGGTGATGATCGGCATCAACACGGTCCTCGCTGACGACCCACGTCTCACGGTCCGGGACGTGCCAGGCCGGAGCCCCGTGCGCGTGATCGTGGACAGCAAGCTGCGCCTACCGACCAACTCCCAAGTGGTGACCACGGCCCGCGAGGTCCCCACCTGCGTCCTCACCACACAGGACGCCTCACGCGCGGTGGGTGAGACGCTCGAGGGGCTAGGGGTGTCGGTGATCCGGGTTCCGAGCACCGCGGAGGGTCGGTGCGACATGCGCGCAGCGCTGCACGCCCTCGCGGTCCGCGAGGTGGTGAGCGTGCTTTGTGAGGGTGGCGCGGAGCTCGCCGGAAGCCTGCTTGCCACCCGGCTCCCCGACGAGCTCCACGCCTTCCTAGCCCCCATCCTGCTGGGACCTCGTGGTCGTGCCGGTGCTGTCGACTGGGCGGGCCCGGAGAACCCCAGCGACGCGCCGCGGATCGATCCCGTCCGCTGGGAGCTGTGTGGCAGTGACGCCTACGTGAACGGCCCCCTCGTCTACCCCAAGAAGGCGGTCACCGTTTCCTGACGGAGAGCCGGCTGGCTCCTTCGGGGGCGGGGCGCCGAAGCCGTTGGCCAACGGTTCGTGGCTCTGGCGCCTGGCGTCCGAGCCCCCTCGGGCCTCCGATTGCGAGCGCGGGGGACGGGTGTTAGATGCTCACCCCGCCATGACGATACGAGAGATCCTCGTCTACCCAGATCCCCGCCTGCGCGAAGTGGCGTCCGCCGTCGAGCAGGTGGACGATGAGATCCGCACCTTGATCGACGACATGGCGGAGACGATGTACGCGGCGCCCGGGGTCGGCCTCGCCGCGACGCAGATCGGCGTCCCGCTCCGGGTGTTCGTGATCGACATCGCGTCGGAAGAGGAGCCGTCGAACCTGCTCACCTTCGTCAACCCGGAGCTCATGGGGCGAGAGGGGTCGCAGACCTACCGTGAGGGGTGTCTCTCCTTCCCCGGTGTCTCGGAGGACGTCAAACGCGCGGCCCGCGTCCGGGTGCGAGCGCTCGACCGGGACGGCAAACCGTTCGAGCTGGAGGCGACGGGCCTGCTGGCGGTGGCGGTTCAGCACGAGAACGATCACCTCGACGGCGAGCTGATGATCGATCGGGTGAGCCCCCTGCGACGGCGGCTGATGAGCCGGAGGCTTGCCCACCCCAGCGCCGTTGGGTAGCGCTTGCGCCGTCAGCGACGGGCAGCACGCTGAAAGACGCCCACGTCCATCGTGACCCCGCGCGCCCGCATCCGCTCGAGCAGGTGCGGGACGAGCCCGGTCGGCGCGAAGGAGCCGGGCTTGCCCGTGGCCGGGTCGATCGCATCGCTGGCAAAGCGAAAGAGATCCTGGGGGCCCCCGTCACCCGCCACCGAGGGCACGAGCTCGACGATTCGCCGCACGCGGGGGACGCCATCGGCGCCGCGGCCGACCTCTAGCGCGACGTCGACGGCAGTCCACAGCCAATCCCGGGCCGCGTCCGCCCCGAGCCCCGGCCGCATGGCGACCAATTCGGCGGCGAGGCGCGACAGCGTCCGCTCGATCGTGGAGCCGTAGGCGAGTGCCAACGACCCCTGGACGCCAGCCCCGACGGACTCGACCAACCCGAGCGTGAGGGGGGGCGCCGCAAGCTCCACGACGAGCCGAGGCTCGGGCAAGCGCGACACCACCTCGACGAGCCGGCTCTCGAGGCCGGAGCTGGCCGACGCGGCGAGCAGCGTCGCCCCCGGCGCCACCGGCAGCGTCATCGTTCGCTGAACGACGACCTGCTGGCCCCCCGCGATGGCCGCCGCCAGCGCGCCCACGACCTCCGCGGCACCCCCGTCACGCGGTCCTACGACCAGAAGGTTTGCTTGACCCGTGACACACCGCTCCAGGAACGTGCTCATCGCCGGGGACGCGGCATGCGCGCGCACGAGATCGTCGAGCCCCCGACCGACCCCAGGCACACGCCGGAGCACCAGCACCGTGCCACGCACGGCAACCGGAGGCAGCACGGCGGTCAGCGCGACTCCACCAGCGACGCTGCGCTCGACGATACGCTCGCCATCGGTCACTGGAGCACCGACCCGGGCGCACATGCGCCGCACGGCGCGGACCAGAGCCGCCTCCGACGAGTAAGGAGGATCGACGCTCGAAACCTGGCCGCCGCGCACAGCGACGACGCGGTCGGACGCGGTCACGATCACCGCCGAGACGCTCTCGTCGCTCCAGATGAGCCCAGCGGGGCCGACCTCAAGCAACTCTCGCTCGGTATCGGACACGAGTCGTTGCACCGGGACACCCGGTGGCAGGCGCCCCTCACTCCGAAGCGTGGCCAGCGCGCTCCCCACCGCACTGGTGATCTTCGCCCGCGCCTCGGGGTCATCGCGCTCGATGGCAGGCCCAAGGCTCTCGATCACGCGCTCAACGAGCATCGCGAGCGAACTTCGATACGACAGCGACGCCACCTCGGGAGAGGATGGCACCGGGCGCCGCGGCGGCGGCGTGCCCCCTTCCGCCCGTGCCGGCGGTGGCTCCTTGATCTGGGGCCTTGGGGGACGCACCGGAGAGGCCGCCGCTCCATCCCGCGTCCCCGAGGGAAGCCGCGGCGGCGGCGGTACGGCAGGCAACGCAACGGCGGGCAACGAATAGGCTGGATCCTCACCCGCGCCCCGCCCAGCGTCGAGCGTCGCGCGAACCGGCACGCTCTGCTGCGGGAGTGCCTCGCCGGGCCGAACCGCGGTCGACTCCACCGCTGCCGGGGCGTCGATCTCGACCCGGAGGATGAAATCACCGATGTAGATGCGGTCACCGTCGCGAACGACGGTAGGTTGGGCGATGCGCCGACGGTTGACGTAGGTTCCGTTGGTGCTGTTCAGATCCGTTACGACGCAGTGAGCGTCCTTGAGCGTGAGCCGCGCGTGCCGCTTGGATACGTTCCCCTTGGGGAGCATCAGCTCGTTCCCCTGGGTCCGCCCGACCGTGACCTCGGGTCGGTCGAACGACTCACGCCGCTCGGCACCGCCCTTCTCGCTGATGATGACCGCGAACACCGGAACCCGTAGCCGCCGCGACGATAACACGGCGACCTCGCGAGCTTTCCCTTAACCGCGCAATGCGTCAACTTCGACGGATCGTCGCCAGCTCGCCCGCTGCGACGACGGGAACCCGTCCGAACGGGGGCGACGAACCCCACCGCTCGTCCGGCGCTCCAGGCCGTCGATTTTCAGCGGCGATCGAACCGATCGCCGCTCAAGGCCGGCACGGCCGAGCTCAGTCCCGCTGGCTCGGCTCTGCCTTGCCTCGTACCTCTGTCGTCACGAGCCCCAGCAACTCGCTGGCGAGGGCCATCACGTCGCGCTCACCGAGCCCATTCTCGCGAAGGTCGCGGTAGATGCTCTTAGCAAGGATGCGGAGCGCCCGGGGGTCCTGCAGGTCCACGTTGGGTTCGAGCGGAAGGGCCATGGTGTCAGTGTGCGGTTCGGGTTCGCCGCCCTCATCCAAGATCAGTGCCGACCGAGGAGGGCTCGCGCTGCCTTCAAAATTGCCGGAAATATGGCCCCGCCGACCCTGGCACGCGAATCGCGCTTCGCACCTTGGCGCATATCCGGTCTCGCAGGCGAGGTACGACGGGTGCACTGCCACTGTCCCCGGCTGCATCGCTCAAACGAGAACGCTTTGCAACAAACTTGCGCGCGATGACTGATCGTGACTGGTTCAACAAGACGGCGCCATCGCACTGGTTGAACAACCTAGAGGGGCCGGAGCGCCGAGCGACGCGGGACTCGAGCCGGGACCGCGGCGAATCCACGCCCGAGCCCCGCGGCGCACCGTGGCGTCGCCCCGCGATGCACCGTGGCGACGCGGCGACGGGTCGGGATGAACAAGGCATCGAGCCAAGACGGACGCGCCCGAACCCGCTCCTCACGAGCCGGTCCGAGGCTCGTCCTGGAGTCCCGGCTGAGACAGCGCGGCGATCGGATTGTCCCGAGCCCTTCCGCGCTCCGCATGCTCGAACCACCTCGCTCCTCGCTCCTCGCTCACGCCCATGAACGGCGCGGATCGGCGCGCGCAACGAACGACGCCAGACCCACGCGGATGACGGGACGCGGTCGCGCGCTCCCCATGAGCGACGGAGCGACCACCGGGAGGGTGCGGCTCACGCCCGCACCCATGACCGACGTCGCGACCCCGCAGCGGGGATCCGCCGCGCGCCGAGGCTGGTCGTCTGACGAGATTCGGGAGCGAGTCAAGAGGCATCCGCGAACGCCGTGACCGTCCACCGGCGCGCCGGCGGACGGCCGTTCGGCGCTCTCTTGCTGGTACGATTCATCCGACCGCTCCACCGAGGAGCTGAGGTGGGCCTTCCTCTTGACAGCGCACGCCGCGCGGAAGAAACGAGAGAGCCGAGAGCCCTTCGGAACGCGGCATGAGCGGTCACGGTAAGGACATGGGTCGCAAGAGGCGCCGCGACGACAAGATCATCCATGTCGTCTTTGGGCCCGGTGGCGGCCGCGTTCCGACGGACCGCGGCGAGCCCGTCGGCGCGGCGCCGGGCGGGCGCGAGCCACTGACGGATCTCTTCACTCGCGGTGAGATCGCCCGCCTGCTCGGGATCACGCCCGCGCGCCTGCGCACCCTGGATCGCGCCGGGATCTCCCCGACGGGACGACGCCGGGGCCGCCGCGCCTACACCTTCACCGATCTGCTCGCGCTGCGAACGGCGCAGACGCTGCTGGACCGAAAGGTCCGCCTTCGCGACGTGACCCGCGCCATCGGTGCGCTCAAGCGCACGCTGCCGAGGGTCGCGCGACCGCTGGTCGAGCTCCGGATCGTCTCCGACGGGCGGCGGGTCGTGGTGCACACCCACGACGGAGCCTTCGAGCCCCTCACCGGCCAGCTGCTGCTCGATTTCGACGTGCAGGGGCTGCGCGACGACGTGGTCCGCGTGCTCCGCCCGTCAGCGGGCCGCGAGCGCGCTCGAACGGCCTACGAGCTTTACCTGCAAGCGAGCCAGCTCGACGAGAACGTCGCCACCATGGACGAGGCCGTGCGGCTCTACCGACAGGCCGTGGAGCTCGATCCCTGGCTGGCCATCGCCTACACCAACCTCGGCAACATCTGCTTCCGGCGAGACGACCCGGCCGCCGCCGAGGCGCTCTATCGAAAGGCGCTGGAGGTCGACGATAAGCAGCCCGAGGCTCAGTATAACCTCGGGTACGTGATGCTGGAACGAGGCGACGCGGATCTCGCCATCCCGCTCTTCCTCGGTGCCATCGCCGCTGATCCCAAGTTCGCGGACGCCTACTTTAACCTCGCGATGGCCTACGAGCAGGTGGGCGACTCCACCCGCGCGCGACCGTATTGGCGCGACTACATCTCGCTCGAGCCCGTGGGGACCTGGACCGAGATCGCCCGCCGCCACCTCTGACCCGGGGGGCGGCCCGGTCGCGGCGGCCTTCCTCCCGCCGTCAGCCCCGACCGAGGTCGCGCCGGTGCGCTAGCGCCGGGAGGCGCCGGCGAACCTCGTGGACGCGGTCGAGGTCGATGGCAGCCGAGATCGTGCCGACGCCCTCGGCCGCCTCCACCACGACATGCCCCCACGGGTCGATGACGCAGGAGTGCCCGAAGGTTTCGCGCCCGCCGGGGTGGGAACCCCACTGGTTGGCCGCCACCACCCAGCACTGGTTCTCGATCGCCCGCGCACGAAGCAGCACGGAGAAGTGATCGGCGCCCGTGGTCCTGGTGAACGCAGCGGTCACCAGGAGGACCTCAGCACCCGCCCCCACGAGCGCCCGAAAGTGCTCGGGGAACCTCAGATCGTAGCAGATAGAGAGCCCGCAGCGGAGCCCCTCGAGGTCGAGCACGACCTCTCCATCCCCTGGCGTCGTGGTCCGTGACTCGTCGTAGCGCGCGCCATCGGGCAGCTCGACGTCGAAGAGGTGGCGCTTGCGATAGCAGCCGACGAGGGCGCCGTCCGCCGCGAAGACGAGGGCGCTATTGAAGGGCCGGGCGGGGTCGCCGGCGACCTCCGGGTGGCCGCCGGCGACAATCGATACGCGGTTTCGGCGCGCGAGCGCCGCGAGCGCCGCCTGCACAGGGGCGGACGCATCACCGGCGCGCTCGGCCAGGCGCGTCCGCGCCGTCGCCGGCCCGAAGAAGGCGAAGTTCTCGGGGAGCACGGCGAGGCGAGCCCCCCCCGCCGCGGCGCGCGCCACCTCACGCTCGACCACGTCGAGGTTCTTCGCCACGTCGTCGCCCGAGCTCAACTGCACGGCAGCGACGATGGACACTGGAGCGCTCACCCTCGCTAGCCTAGAGCAGCAATCCGGTTGATTGCTGACAAAAATCAATGGCCAAGAGCCCTGAACCGGGAGCAGATCGCACCCCAGGCGCCGCTGAAGACGCACCCCCTCAGGGCGAGGGTGCGTCTTCAGCGGCGCTGTTGCCATTGGCAACCTGCTCGGTGCTCTGGGACGGACGGTGACGAACGCCGAGGGGGCCTCGGTGGTCTGGCCTCGGGAGGCGCCGGAGACTACCCTCCCGCTCACGGAGCATGCGGGAGTATCAGACGGACGCCATGGCGGAATTCCCCGGCCAGGGGCCGGCGGGAGCGGCGTCGGATCCCCTGGAGCCGGGCCTGGTGCTCCTGTACGCGGAGCCGTTCGCCTCCCTGCCCGCGGCGTGGCCGCTCCGGCCGGGGAGGACGACGCTCGGTCGGGACCCGGACGTCGGCGTGCACCTGCCGGTGAGCGCTGTGTCTCGGCGTCACGCCGAGATCGAGTGGCAGGGCGCGACCGGCCTGCTGCGCGACCTGGACAGCCGCAACGGCACCCTCGTCGATGGCCGACGGGTCCGGGTCGCGCGGCTCGAGGCGGGCAGCGAGGTCCGAGTCGGCGACGCGATCCTGAAGGTGGTCGACCGCGGACTCGCCGACTACGGGCGTTACCGCATCGACGGCGTGATGGTCGGGGGGGCCGAACGCAGGTGCCGTTCCGGTACCAGCTTGGTGGGCGGCCGCTCGCTGGACCGCATCGCAGCGCACCTCGAGCAGATCGGTGCTGCCGCACTGAGCGTGCTCGTCCTCGGCGAGACGGGGACCGGCAAGGAGGTTGCGGCACACGATCTGCACCGCATGAGCGGCCGCCGCGGCGCGTTCTGCGCCGTCAACTGCGCGGCCATCCCGAGCAACCTGCTGGAGAGTGAGCTCTTTGGGTACCGCCGGGGCGCGTTCTCGGGCGCTGAGCGCGACAAGCCCGGGCTGTTCCGAGCGGCGCACGGCGGGACCCTTCTGCTCGACGAGATCGGTGAGCTCCCCCTCGAGGCGCAGGCCAAGCTCCTGCGGGCGATTGAGCGCAAGGAGGTGTTCCCGCTCGGCGCGACCGCCCCGGAGCCGGCCGACGTCCGGGTCATCGGCGCCACCAACCGCGACCTGCGCCGCCTGGCCGCCGCGGGCGCCTTCCGCGCCGACCTACTGGGGCGCCTCAGCGAAGCGGAGGTTGCACTGCCGCCACTGCGGGAGCGTAAGGAGGATCTTCTGCAGCTCGTCACTACCTTTCTCGCCCGCCAGGAGCGACCACACCTGCGGCCGGACTTGTCCTTCATGATCGGCGCCCTCCACTACGACTGGCCGCTCAACGTGCGGGAGCTCGAGGGTTGCATCAAGCGAGCGGTCGCGATCGCCACCGGCGACCGGCTGACCGCGGAGCACCTCCCCGACTCCGTGCGGGAGGGGATGGTCGGGTACGGGACCCCTGCCGTCGTGCCGGACGCGACGGAGCGGGCTCGCGCCCCGGAGGCGGCGCGGGCCCCGAGCGCAGACGAGCTTCGCGACCTGCTGGTCAGGCACCAAGGCAACGTGGCCGCGGTCGGACGCGAGCTCGGGAAGGAGCGGATGCAGATCCACCGCTGGCTTCGCCGCTACGGGATCGACGTGGCCGAGTACCGTTGAGGGCGGGAAGACGCCCGGGAGCGGGTCGAGCGGACGCCGGCGTAACGAGCGATTGACCCTGCGGTGAACCTCTGGCTACCTTTTAGCCGGTGGATCGCCCAGCCTCCTTCGCTGCGCTGACAGCGGTCGTGCTGCTCTTCTGCACGAGTTGCCAGCTCTTGTTCGACTTCGAACGCGTCGATTTCGTCCCAGAGCCGGGACCCGGCTGCACCCTCCCGTCGAAGGGATCGGCGGGCGTCCGACTGGCGCAGCTCGTGACCGACACAGAGCGCTTCGATCTTTGCGTCCGCCCCGAAGGCGGCTCCTTCGCCAAGATCCGTCCCGTGCTCGACGCCGCGGGCCGGGACTGCCCGACCGGCCTCGCGTACAAGGATGTCACAACCCGCATCGGGCTCGAGGCCGGGACCTACTCCTTTCACGTCGTGACCGGGGACGGGAGCTGCACGGACGCCCCGGTCGCAGCGGCGACGGCGACCCTCGACGCGGGTCAGATCGTCACGCTCGCGCTCGTGGGCCCCAGCGCGGAGGCCGCCTCGCTCGAGGCGCTGCCGGAGACGCCCTCGACGGCGAACTCGACGCTGGTGCGCTTCGTGCACGCGGTCGTGGATCACGACGACGGCGAGCTCGAGGCCGGGATCGCGCCCTCGGCCTCCGACCCAACCGCCCTGACCTTGGCGTTCCGCGACGTCCCTTTCGGCGGGACGGCGCCGGTGAGCCCTGGGCTGACCTCGGCGGTGGACGCGGCCGGGTACACGGACATCGGCGGCAACTTCGACGTGGAGGCGCTCTTCGCGATGCGGCCCTCCGGGGGCTCCGCTCCGCTCGCCGTCGAGCTCGCGGACCTCAAGTCGGGCACCAGCTTCACGATCTACGGCGTCGGCAACGGGGACGACTACCCGCACGAGGTCTGGATCTGCCCGGACAAGCGCGACTCCTCGACGCCCCTCACCGACTGCGGACAGCCCGTCTCCGTGTCCGTCGAGACGTTCGCGACCCAGCTCTCCGACCACTTCATGCGCGACGTTGATCAGCGCGCGGGATCGGTGGTCGAGCTCGTCGAGGACCTCGACGCCGACCTCGTGTGCCTCAGCGAGGTGTACGTGACCGAGTACCTCGACGCGATCGAGGCGGCCGCGGAGGACCGGTACCTGGTGGTGCGCTCTGATGACCCCGAAATCACCATCACGGGCGACCTCACGACCCGGGAGGGGGACCTCCCTCCCCCCATCCCGATCCCCTGCGAGGGAGATGCGGCGGCTGCCGCGCACGCGCTGCTCGCCTGCGTCGCGGAGCGCTGCTCCGGAGACGGTGTGACGCTCGGGGGTCCCGGTGACCGAGCCACGAGCTGCCTGACCGATGAGGAGGGCTGCCTGGCCCAAGTCATTCCGTTCCTGGTCGGCAACGCCCTCGGCGAGGGCGGGAAGCAGTGCTGGGGGTGCCTCATCCCTGCGCTCTCGGAGCGGCGAACGCTGGCCGATACGGAGGCGCTCTGCACCACGGAGTCCGAGGAGCGGTGGGTGTTCGGGCGGAGCGCGGGTGTCGTCGTGCTCGCACGGCGTGGGACGTTCTCAGCGCTCGACGACGCCGACCCGGAGCTTCACCGACTCCCCTCGTTCGCGTGGCAAAAGGGGGCGCTGAGGTGCCCGCTTCGCCTGACTGAGAATGGGGCAGAATTTGACTTTTACTGCACTCATTTGACCTACCAGCGGGACGTCGCCAATCCGTACGTCGGTCCGTACGGCGAGGGCGCGACGGGCCCCGATGGCGCCGAGGCCGAGCAGATGCTCCAGGCCGAACGCCTGCTCCGGTTGGTGACCGACCAAGCCGGCTCCTCCGGACGGCGCGCCATCCTCGCCGGCGAGCTGTACGCGAGTCCCGACGCGAACGAAACGACGGTGCCGGACCTGCTCGCCTTCCGGCCGGAAACCCTGGCGACGCTCACGAGCCAGCTCCAACCGCTGGTCGCACCAGCCTTCGTGCCCACCTGCACCTGGTGCGATAACAACCCACTCAATTGCCAGGACTGCGGTGACGGCTCCGGCTCCCCCACTCGCGGCCATTGGTTCGCCCACCTGCTCGGTTTCGGGTTCTATTCGAGTTCGGTGCTCTCCACCTCGGTGACGCACCAGGAGCTGGTCACGGCTGGGATCGACGCTGCCGGTCCGATCCCCGCATCGATGAGCTACGGCCTGCGCTCGACGCTGAGCGTGACCCAGTGACGCGGACCGGTCGGGTAGCCCTTGGCGCCCAGTCCCCCCGGTCGGTGGGCCTGTAGCCCGATGCAGAAACCTCCCGTGGGGTGATGCGGAGGCCGAGGCTCCTGGGGTAAAGTGGCCTGGGGGTTCGCTCCGCCCAATGTCGGAACGCCCGCCAGCCGCATGAGCACCGAATGGTCCGTCGCCCCCGTTCAACCCGGGGATGTCATCGGTGGAAAATTCAAGGTCGAGCAGGTCCTCGGCAGCGGTGGAGTCGGCGTCGTGGTCGCAGCCCGTCACCTCCAGCTCGATGAGCGGGTCGCGCTGAAGTTCCTGCTCCCGAACGCCGTCCGCAGCGAGGTGGACGTCGCGCGTTTCTGCCGCGAGGCCCAGGCCGCCGTTCGCCTGCGGAGCGAGCACGTCGCGCGAGTCACGGACGTCGGGACCCTGGACACCGGGTCCCCCTACATGGTGATGGAGTATCTGGTCGGTACTGACCTCTCCGAGCTGCTCGCCGAGCGGGGCAGCCTGCCGCCGGCGCTGGCGGTCGACTACGTGCTCCAGGCCTGCGAGGCGATCGCGGAGGCGCACAGTGTCGGGTTCATTCACCGGGACATCAAGCCCTCGAACCTGTTTCTGACCCATCGATCGGACGGCTCGGCCCTGATCAAGGTGCTGGATTTTGGGATCGCCAAGGCCACCCACCAGACGCGGCTCGGCGAGGGGGAGCAGGAGCTCACGCGAACGAGGACGATGCTGGGCTCCCCCATGTACATGTCCCCGGAGCAGGTCAGAAACAGCAAAGAGGTCGACGAGCGCTCCGACATCTGGTCGATGGGCATCGTGCTCTACGAGCTGCTCACCGGCTGCGTCCCCTATGACGCCGACAGCGTGACTGGGGTCGTCGCCGCCGTCATCGGCGACCCGGTGCCTCCAATCCAGCACCGCCGCCCCGACGTGGCGGAGGGGCTGGCCACGGTCGTCGAGACGTGCCTCAAGAAGAGCCCGGAAGACCGCTACCAGAGCGTGGCTGAGCTTGCCTACGCGCTGGTGCCACATGCGGACGCGACGTCACGCCTCAGCGTCGACCGCATCGTCGGCACCCTCGGCCCCAAGGCGAGGTTTCGTTCCCACCCGGGCGCGCGACGCCCCGGGAGCGAGCCACTGGTCGCGGCTACCACGGTCAAGAGCAGCGAGACGCGGCGGACGCGACACGGGCCCGTCCTGATCGGCGCAGGGGCCGCCGTGCTCCTGGCCAGCCTCGCCGTGGCCGGCACCATCGTGGTCATGCGAACGGTCGGCCCTGGCCGTGGCGCCCCCGCGGAACCGGACGACGTCACCAGCCACGCGGAGTCCTCCCCCGCCCAGCCGCCTCCCCCCTCCCCTGTGGTAGTGCCCGCGGATTCCCCAGCCACTGATCGCTACTCCGCCGAGCAACCGCCGTCGGCTGCCAGCGCCGCACCGAGCACGAGCGCCGCTCCCCCGTCGCCGGTCGCAAGCGCCCCGGCGAGCCCCCTTCCAGCGCCGCCAGGAAAACGCTGGCCGCGACCCACCACCACGACCGCTGCCGCTCCCGCGGGGATCGAGGCGCGGCCCACCCGTCCCCCCAAGCCCGAATCTTCGCGTGGGCAAGCGGTGATTGACACCACCGTGGACACCCGTCGATAAACTCTCACCGTGGACTGGCGAGCCCGTTTCTTGGCGATGGTGGTGACGTTGCTCGCCGTGACGCCCGTGGTGCGCGCGCAGCCGACGGTCAGCGAGGAGGCCGTCGCGGAGACGCTCTTCCGCGAAGCCACGGCGCTCATCCAGGACGGAGACTACGCGGAGGCCTGTCCCAAACTGGAAGCGAGCCATCGCGCCGATCCCGCGGGGGGCACCGTGCTCCTCCTGGCCATCTGCTACGAGCAGACCGGGAAGACGGCGAGCGCGTGGCTGCGCTTCAACGAGGCGAGAGCCATGGCGCGTGCCGATCGGCGCCAGGACCGCGAGGCGCGCGCCAACGACCATCTTGTCGCGCTCGAGCCGCGGCTCTCCTTCGTTACGGTGGTGGTCGCCGAGTCGGAGCGCGCGCTGCCGGGGTACGCAGTAGAGGTCGACGGCGCACCGCTGCCCCTCGTTAGCACGACCGCCTCCTTCCCCGTCGACCCGGGCGAGCACGTCGTCCAGGCCAAGGCCACTGGTAAGCGCGACTGGTCCGGTTCCATCGCCGTCACCACCGAGGGCGACCGGGCGACGATCACGGTTCCCGACCTCCTGGACCTCCCCTCGGTGGCCCCGCCCACAACCGAGGCCTCCACCGCAGTCGACTTGCTCGCTCCGCCAGCGACTGCGGCGGCGGACCGCCCGTCACGACGCACCCCGGGCGCAACCCAGCGCCGGCTCGCCTACGCCGTCGGCCTGGTCGGCGTCGCCGTGACCGGCGTCGGAGCCTACTACGGCGTGATGGCGCTCGACCGCAAAGGAGAGGCAGAGAGGCTCTGTCCGGACCCGACCTGCACGAACGAAGAGGGCGCTGGCCTCAGCGACGAGGCGTTCGTGAACGCCGATCGCGCCAACGTCCTGATCGGGGGCGGGGCGGCGCTCGTCGTGACCGCCACCGTCCTTCACCTGACCGCTCCGCGCCCGCGGTCCCGGGCGACGGTCGCGCTGACGTCCGCCCCTCGAGGCCTCGGGGTCGGCCTCCGCGCCGCCTTCTGAGCCCCTTGACCGCGAGGTCCCGGCCGTGCGGGCCGCGCACGCACACGGACTCTCCCGAGCGCCGCTGCGCAACCGCGCCTCACACGTCGAGGTCGTTGGCCTCGTCGGCGCGGTCCATGATGAAGCGAAATCGCGCCCCGGGATCCTTGCCCATCAGCTCGTTCACGATGCGGTCGGTTTCGAGCGCGTCGGCGATCTCGACGCGGAGCAGGCGCCGCGTCGCGGGGTTCAGGGTCGTCTCCCACAGCACCTCCGGCGGCATCTCGCCGAGGCCCTTGAAGCGGGTGATGTCCGCTCGCCCGCCGCTCTTGCCCCGCCGGGCCAGGATCTGGTCGCGGTGAGCGTCGTCGGCCGCCCAGAACGTCTCCTTCCCCAGGTCGATCCGATAGAGCGGCGGGACCGCCACGAAGACCCGCTGAGCCGTGATGAGCTCGTGCAGGTGTCGATAGAAGAACGTCAGCAGCAGCGTCGTGATGTGGTGACCGTCCGAGTCCGCGTCAGCCATCACGATAATCCGCTGGTACCGGAGCCGCCCCAGATCGAATCCCGCTCCCACGCCGCAACCGAGTGCCGTAACGAGGTCGGACAGCTCCTTATTCTCGAGCACCTTCTTCAGCCCCAGGGACTCCGTGTTCAGGACCTTCCCTCGCAGCGGCAGGATCGCCTGCGTGTTGCGGTCGCGCCCTTGCTTGGCGGAGCCCCCGGCCGATTCTCCCTCCACGATGAAGAGCTCCGTCTCTTCCCGTGCGGAGCTGCTGCAGTCGCTGAGCTTGCCCGGCAGGGTGAGGCGCCCAGAGGTCGCGGTCTTCCGCGACACCGCGTCCGCCGCGGCGCGCGAGGCCGCCCGCGCGCGCGAAGCCAGGATGATTCGCGCGACGATCTGCTCGGCAACGGAGCGGTTCGAGTTCAGCCACTGCTCGAGTGACGGGCGCACCGCCGCGTCGACCGCCGACTGCACCTCGGGGTTGTTGAGTCGCTCCTTCGTCTGACCCTGGAACTGCGGTTCGGCGATGAAGACGCTCAGCAGGCCGAGAACCCCCTCGCGGATGTCCTCCGCCCCGATCGAGACGCCCCGGGGCGCCAGGCCGTGGGTGTCGACGAAGTTACGGATTGCCTTGGCGATGCCGCTCCGCAGCCCGCTCTCGTGCGTCCCCCCCGAAACGGTCGGGATGCCGTTCACGTAGCTCCGCAGGTGCTCCTCGGTAGCGTCGGTCCACTGCAGCACCAGGTCGATACGGAGCCCATTCTCGCGAAAGAGCGCGAAGGGTGTCTCGTGCGTGGGCCGCGCACCGCGTTGCGTCCGGATCTTGCCAAGGTACTCGGTCAACCCCTCCTCGTGGGCGTAGGCGACCCGGTCGCCGTTGACCTCGTCGTGAAAGACCACCCGGAGTCCACGGTGCAGGTAGCTCGTGACCTCCAGACGCTCGCGAATGAGCTCGGAGCTCAGGTCCGTCTTGGGAAAGATGGTCGGATCCGGGTGGAAGAAGACCGATGTCCCCGTACCGCGCGCGGCTCCCACCCGCTTGAGCTTGTGCTGAGGGACGCCACCACGAAACTCCATCTCCCACTCGACGCCGTCGCGCTTGACCCGTGCGACGAGCCGGGCGCTCAGCGCGTTGGTGACGGACGCGCCGACCCCGTGCAGACCGCCCGCCGTTCGGTAGCTCTTGCTCTCGAACTTTCCCCCCGCGTGCAGCGTTGTGAAGATGAGCTCAAGCGCGGACCGCTTGAATTTCGGGTGATTGTCAACCGGGATCCCACGCCCGTTATCGGTGACCGTCACGGATTTCCCGTCCCGGTGCAGCGTCACCGTGATCTCGGTCGCGAAGCCGTTCATCGCCTCATCGACCGCGTTGTCTACGAGCTCCCATAGGAGGTGATGGAGTCCGGCGATGCCGACGCCGCCGATGTACATGCCAGGTCGCTTGCGGACCGGCTCCAGGCCCTCGAGGACGGTGATGTCTTCCGCGGTATAGGACGACTTGGGCTGCGCCATCGGGAGTCACTCCTCCACGGTCAGGCTCGCCGGCGCCGCCGGGGGATCGAGGACGATCTCCTCCAAGGTGCCGCGCTTGATGATCTCCCGCCCCCGTCCGCCGCGACTGGTCACCTCGTATTTGGCCGTGTTGACCCGCTGCTCGCCGCCGAGGCTCGTCCGCAGCGTCAGCGTGTCGCGCTCGTCGGAGGCGGCCTTGAGCCCGAGGAGGCGGTCGTCGTCCCCCGTCACCTTGATGAGCTGCACGCCACGCCCAGGCCCCGACAGGTAATTGATCTCCGCGACCGCACACAGGAGCACGCGCCGTTGCCGCGTTGCGGCGATGATCGTCTCCTCGCCGTGCACCGAGAGGACAGCCACGACGCTCGCGCCGCCCGACGGCCTGGCAAAGCGTCGCCCACTCCGCGTGCTCGGCTCCACGAACGCGCTGAGCCCGAAGGTGAGCGCGTACCCGTCGGAGGTGGCCGCCACGACGTACGTCTCCGGGTAGTGCCCCTCGAGCTCCGTCACGTCCCCCACCACCCGCGGGTCGAGCGAGAGCGCGGCGACGATCGCCTCGCCATCGCGCAGCTTGAAGAGCTTCTGGATCGGCTCGCCGTACCCCGTGGTCGCCGGGAGGTCGGCGAGACGACAGGTGTAGGCGGTCCCGAAGCTCGAGAAGAAAACGACGCTCGATCGCGTGGAGCCGACCACGCACGCAAGGACCCGATCACCCTCCCGCAGGCGGGTCGCGCTCGGGTCCTTGATCTCCTTCTGCCGCTTCACCCAGCCGTCTGCGGACAACAGGACATGGTTGTCCTCCTCCACGATGAAGTCCTCCGCCGTGAACACCGGCTCCTCCGCCGTGGAGTCGAACGAGGTCCTCCGCGGGTCGTGCTTCCCGTGCACCGAGAGCACCTCCTCCAGCTCCCGACGCACGATCGCCCAGCGGCCTTTGCCGGCGGCGTCCCCGAGAAGCTTCTTGATCTCCTTCGCCCGCCGACGCTTCTCCTCGAGCTCCTGGCGAATGACCAGGATCTCGAGCCGCGCCAGCCGATAGAGCTTGAGCTCGAGGATGGCATCCGTCTGCTCCGCGTCCAGCCCGTACCGAGCCATGATCCGCTGCGCAGCGTCGGCCTTGCCCTCCGACTTGCGGATGATCTTCAGGATCTCGTCGAGGGCGTCAAAAACAGCGGCGAAGCCGTCCAGGATGTGCGCGCGCCTCTCGATCGCGTCGAGCTCGTGCTGGAGGCGGCGGGTGACCACCTCGAGACGAAAGTGGAGGAAGTGCCAGAGCACCGCCTGCAGATCCAGCCGCTCCGGCCGCCCCACCCCGGCGTTCTCGGTCGGGACGAGACAGGTCAGGTTCAGGTTGAAATTGGTTTGCAGCGGCGTGTTCTTGAAGAGGAAAGCCAGCACCTTCTGCTCGTCGGCGTCCTTCTTCAGCACGAGCTCGATGCGCACGTCCTTGGTGGAGACATCGCGAACGTCGAGCAACGGCGAGAGCTTGCGCGACGTCACGAGCTCCGCGATCCGCTCGACCAGCGTCGCCTTGTTGACGGCGTAGGGGATGCTGGTGATGAACAGGGTCTTCCCGTTGCGCGTGGTGGGACCGACTTCCCAGGTACCGCGGAGCTTGATCGTCCCTTGTCCCGCCTCGTAGGCCGCCTTGAGCTCCTCGGCGGTAGAGACGATCTGACCGCCAGTGGGAAAGTCGGGGCCCTTGATAGTGCGGCAGAGCTCCCTCGTTGACAGCTCTCGGCCCTCGACCAGCGCGTCGAGCAGCCGGATGGCGGCCGCGCACACCTCCTCGGGATTGTGCGGCGGAATGTTCGTCGCCATCCCCACCGCGATGCCGGTGGCGCCGTTCACGAGCAGGTTCGGGAGGCGCGCCGGCAGCACCGACGGCTCCGTGCGGGTGCCGTCGTAGTTCGGGAGGAACGGCACGGTGTCCTGGCCGAGCTCGGCGAGGAGCTCGGGGGCGAGCCGCGCCAGGCGACACTCGGTGTAGCGCATGGCGGCGGGCGGATCCCCGTCGAGCGAGCCGAAATTGCCCGAACCGTCCACGAGCGGCACGCGCAGGGCGAACGGCTGCGCCATCCGCACCAGCGCGTCATAGACGCTCGCGTCCCCGTGGGGGTGGTAGTTTCCGAGGACCTCGCCCACGACCTTGGCGCATTTCCGGTGCTTGCTGTCGGCCGTGAGCCGCTGGTCCCACATCGTGTAGAGGATGCGGCGCTGGACGGGCTTGAGGCCGTCGCGCACGTCCGGCAAGGCCCGGCTCGTGATGACCGAGAGGGCGTAATTCAGGTACCGGGTCTGCGCGAGTTCGTGGAGCGCGGCCACCTGCTCGACGGCTGGAGGCGACGGCACCGACGGATCCCCGGATTTCGGACCTCGACCAGCTTTGGGGGGGCGGCGCTGCTGGGCCATGAGACTACCCGGAGGACGACCGGCAACCCCGCGGGAGCGCGGACCGGCGAACGCGACGCGGACCGCACCCTCAAGCTCAGGGCGGGTGCAGAGCGTGTATCCAGCGCCGCTAAACGCATGTCAAGCACTTCGTCCGACCGGGCGCCAACCCCACCCGAGGTCGTTCCCGCGCGAACTCCCTCGCAGATTCGTCGGCCCCAGCCCCCCCCGCGCTTGAGGAGCACCCCGCAGTAGGCTACGTGGGCTGCCGCGCCGAGCACGGCGCTCTCCCTGTCCCTGCCTCCCGGCCGGCGTCCCCTCGAATCGAATTCGCCCGTCCCCCGGGGACGGCCGCCCCACGTCATGCACGGACCCCAGCGACCCCAGCCGGCACCCACCGCCCGGCAGGCAAGAAGCCACAGTGACGTCGTGAGCGGCGGGGTTCCCCGGCGCTCCGTCGCGGAGGCAGTCCGTGTCGCGGTGACCGTCGCTCTCGCGCTCGTGCTTCTGCTCCCCGGACGCGCTCTCGCCCAGGCGGGTAACCCCACCGGGCCGAGTCCGGTCACCGTGGCGCCGGTCGCGCTACCGACCAGCGAGGCCGAGCAGGTTTCCGGCCAGCCGATTCTCGCCATCGAGGTGGCCGGCAACCGTCGCGTCACCCCCGAGGACATCCTGAGTTACCTCCGGGAGCGCGTGGGCTCGCCCTTCGACCCCGAGACGCTCCGGCAAGACGTCCGCGAGCTCTGGAACTCTGGGTTCTTCGACGACGTCGAGGTGGACCTCGCCCGCGCCGACGGCGGCGTCATCTTGCGCTTCCTCGTCCGCGAGCGGCCGAGCATCCTGCGCATCGAGATCGAGGGCAACGAGAAGATCGACGACGAGGACATCGAGGAGGGGATCGAGCTCCGCAAGGACACCATCCTGAGCCCAGCCGCTGTCGCCCGTAGCATCCAGAAGATCCGCGATCTGTACGCGGAGAAGGGCTACTTCCTCGCCGAGGTGGAGAGCGAGGTACTCCCCCAGAAGAACAATGAGGTCGTCGTCAAGCTCACCGTGACCGAGCACGGCGCCGTCACGGTGAAACGCGTCACCTTCGTCGGCAACGACCACATCTCCGATCGGGAGCTCCGCGAGGTGATGCTCACGGGCAAGGAGAGCATCCTTCGGTTCGGGTCCGGGGGACCGTATCGACAGGACGCCTTCGAGCGCGACATCATGATGATGAGCGCCCTCTACTACGATCGCGGCTTCCTGGAGGTCGCTGTCGCGACCCCGCGGGTGATGCTCACGCCCGACCGCTCCGGCATCGAGATCTCGATCACCATCGAGGAGGGCCCCCGCTACCGAGTCCGGCAGCTCCGCGTGTACGAGCGGGGCGAGGACGGCACCGAAGTCGAGCCGATCAACGGACGGCGGCACCTGCGGAACCTGGTCCGCGCGCAACCCGGCGACTTCTTCAACCGCGCCGCTCTCCTGGAAGACCTACAGGCCATTCGGACCATGTACCGGGACCACGGCTTCGCGAACGTGGAGGCGAACCCGGAGACACGCCTGGACGAGGCGCGCCACGAGGTCGACGTGATCGTGCCCATCGTGCGCGGCCCCCTGGTGCGCTTCGAGCGGATCGAGTTCCGGGGCAACACCAAGACGCGCGACCGAGTCCTGCGCCGCGAGCTGGAGGTGGAGGAGGGGCAGCCCTTCCACGAAACCAACCTCGAGGAGTCCCGCAAGCGCATCACCGCGCTGGGGTACTTCGAGCGGGTGGACGTCTCGACCGAGGAGGGGTCCGCGCCCGATCGGCTCCGGGTCTACATCGAGGTGAGCGAGCGCCCCACGGGGACGTTTCAGGTCGGGGTCGGCTTCTCGAGCATCGAGAACTTCATCGCGACGGCCCAGGTCCAGCAGGCGAACTTCTTCGGGCACGGGCAGAACGTCTCGCTCCAGGGCCAGTTCAGCGGGCTCCGCCGCCAGGCGAACCTCCAGTTCATCGAGCCCTACCTGCTGGGGACCCGCTTCAGCATGTCCGTGGATCTCTTCGACCAGCTGCGCATCTACACGGACTTCGCGCAGTCGAGCCTCGGCGGCGCGTTGACCGTCGGCTACCCTCTGATCGAGCCGAAGCTAGCGGCCTCGCTGACCTACACGGGCACCTACGACGAGGTATCGACGGAGAACCAGAGCACGTTCTTCGGGACCTCGAGCGGCGTCAGCGTCTTCCGGCGCCTTCCGCTCGCCAACCTCTTCAACGATGGCCTCACCTCCAGCGTTCGACCGGCGATCACCCTCGACACGCGCGACAACCGCCTCTTCCCGACGGCCGGCGTCTACCTCCGCGGCTCGACCGAGCTCGCGACGTCGGTGCTCGGCTCGGAGAACCAGTTCTTGCGCCACCGCGGCGTCGCCCGTTTCTACTTCCCGCTCCCGAAGAAGATCGTGCTGAAGCTCAACCTGGAGGCGGGCCACGTCACGAGCCCCACCGCCGACGGCGTCCCCATCTTCGCCCGCTTCTTCCTCGGTGGCATCCTCGACCTCCGCGGCTACCGCTACCGCACCGTCGGTCCGCGATTGCCCCTCACCACCAGCACCGACCCCAACAGCACCCCGTACACTGGCGGCACCAACATCGGCGGCAACCTGATGTACGTGCAGAACTTGGAGCTCGAGTTCCCCATCGTCGAGAGCCTCAACGTTCGTGGGGTCATCTTCACCGACGCCGGAAACGCCTGGAACCTCGAGCAGAACTACTGCGACGCGGCCCAGGGGAACGCCATCCCCGCGGTCCAGCGTCCCTGCTTCGAGGGGCTGCCGACCCTCGCTCACCTGCGCACCTCCTACGGGGCAGGCTTCCGCTGGTTCTCGCCGATGGGGCCGCTCCGCTTCGAGTGGGGTTTTCCCATCCGTCGGCTCCCCACCGAGGAGCCGCGGGTGTTCGAGTTTACCATCGGCAATTTCTTCTGATTCGGCGTCTCCGCTGCGGCATTCGCGCGGCGGCGAGCCGGACCCCCGCCCGGTTGCGCGCGGGCTCCCGCTGCGGTACCCCGCGGGTGGACTCGTGGGCCCGGCGCCCCCGCGATCCCCCCAATTTCGCGCCACGAAGTCATGAACGAAGACCTCCCCCCCTCCCCCCCCAGCTCGGAGCAGCTCGTCAGCATCCAAGACGAGATGCGGACGTCTTACCTCGACTACGCGATGAGCGTCATCATCGGGCGGGCCATCCCTGACGTTCGTGACGGACTCAAGCCCGTCCACCGCCGGATCCTCTTCTCGATGCACGAACTCGGGCTCGTGCCTACCTCGGGCTACCGGAAGTGCGCGACGGTGGTGGGCGACGTCCTCGGCAAGTACCACCCGCACGGCGACGCCAGCGTCTACGACGCCCTCGTGCGCATGGCGCAGGATTTTTCCATGCGGCACACCCTGGTCGACGGCCAGGGGAACTTCGGCTCGGTCGACGGGGATCCGGCAGCCGCGTACCGGTACACGGAGTGTCGGCTCGCCCGGATCGCGCTCGAGTTGCTCGCTGACATCGAGAAGGAGACGGTCGACCACTCTCCCAACTTCGACGAGCGCCTGCAGGAGCCGGTCGTACTGCCGACCCGGTTTCCGCATCTCCTCGTCAACGGCGCCGGCGGCATTGCCGTCGGCATGGCGACGAATATCCCGCCGCACAACCTCGTCGAGGTGATCGACGCCACGGTGCACCTCATCCACAACCCCGACGCCACCGTCGAGGACTTGATGCAGTTCATTCCTGGCCCGGACTTCCCCACCGCCGGGATCATCCACGGCCGCGCCGGGATCTACCAGGCGTATAAGACCGGTCGCGGTACCGTGATCATGCGCGCCCGCGCCGAGGTGGAGCGGGTGTCGGGGACCGAGCGCGAGCAGCTCGTGGTCGTGCAGATCCCGTACCAGGTGAACAAGGCGCGCCTGCACGCCAAGATCGGTGAGCTCATCCGCGATCGGCGAATCGAAGGCATCCGGGAGGTCCGTGACGAGAGCGACCGTGACGGAATGCGCCTCGTCATCGAACTCAAGAAGGACGTCTTCCCGCAGGTGGTCCTCAACCAGCTGTTCCTGCTGACGGACATGCAGGCCTCGTTCGGCGTTATCAACCTGTCGATCGTCAACGGGCGCCCGGCCGTCCTCGATCTGAAGCAGACCCTGTTCCACTTCGTCGAGCACCGACGCAACGTCGTCAGCCGCCGGACGCGTTTCGAGCTGGCCGAGGCGGAGCGCCGCCGGGAGCTGGTGGAGGGGCTCGGCATGGCGGTCACCGAGGTGGACGTCGTCATCCGTACCATCCGCGAGTCCCCCGACGTCGACGTCGCCCGCGAGCGGTTGATGCGGCTGCCGCTCCGGGGCCTGCAGGCGTTCGTACGCCGCGCCGGCCGCCCCGAGGCCGAGATCGAGTCCGCCCTGGCACGGGGCGACTACTTCTTGAGCGAGCGCCAAGCGAAGGCGATCCTCGACATGCGCCTGGCGCGGCTCACCGGGCTCGAGCAGGAGAAGCTCGCGGAGGAATACGGCGAGCTCTGCGAGAGGATCGCCTCCCTTCGCTCCATCTTGGCCGACGAGCAGTTGCTCATGGAGGTCATCGTCGGCGAACTGGAGGACGTGAAGACGAAGCACGGCGAGCCGCGACGCACCGAGATTGTCGAGAAAGAGGGCGAAATCCAGGTCGAGGATCTCATCCAGGAGGAGGAGATGGTGGTGACCATCTCCCACCAGGGCTACGTCAAGCGGACCAGTCTTACGGACTACAAGGCCCAGCGGCGCGGCGGCAAGGGAAACCGCGGGATGGAGGCGCGGGACGACGACTTCGTCAACCAGCTCTTCATCGCATCGACGCACTCCTACGTCTTCTTCTTCAGTGACCGCGGCAAGGTCTACGTCAAGAAGGCGTTCGAGATCCCGCAGGCCGCGCGCAACAGCAAGGGGCGCGCGATCGTCAACTTCATAGGCATGGAAACCGGGGAGCGAGTGGCCGCCATCGCGCCGGTGCCCGCATTCGAGGAGGCGCTCTTCGTCACGACGTTGACGCGCCGCGGTCAGATCAAGAAGACCAGCGTCACCGACTACCAGAATTTCCGCGCTTCGGGGATCATCGGCGTCAAGATCGCCGACGATGACCAGCTCTTGACCGCTTGCGTCACCGACGGCACGGCCGATTTCTTGATTGCGACCAAGAAGGGCAAGTGCATCCGCTTCGACGAGCAGCAAGTCCGGCCGATGGGGCGTGGCGCCAACGGGGTCAAGGCCATCGATCTCGACGATGACGACGAGGTGGTGGGCATGGCGCACACCGAGCCGGATCGTTCCCAGGTGCTGGCCGTCTGCGAGCGCGGCTACGGCAAGCGCACGAGCCTCGATGAGTTCCGGGAGCAGCACCGCGGAGGCAAGGGCATCATCTTGATCGACGCCAGCGATCGAAACGGACCGGTCGTCGGGCTCGCGCTCGTGACGCCGTCGGACGAGGTCGTCCTCATCACCGATCGTGGACAGACCATCCGCACCTCGGTGGCCGAGATCCGGGAAACCGGGCGCGTGGCCCAGGGCGTCAAGGTGATGAGGATCGACGACGGCGAACGGGTCGTGGCCATGGAGGCCGTCGGCGAAACCGCGTACCGTGACGACACCGCGGACGACGAGAACGGCGCGCCCACCGCCTCGGAGGCGCCCGCAGCGGAGGATCGGGGCTCGATCCCCCCGGCGTCCGAATCGACGTCGGATCCCGGGGCGACCGAGGACGAGGGCTGAGCGTGGCCAGGTCGCGCGCCGCCCGCGAGGCTGCGGCGATCTTCGCGCGGCTCCGCGCGCAGCACCCGGACGCGCACTGCGAGCTCATCCATCACGATGCGTTCACCCTGCTGGTGAGCGTGGTGCTCTCCGCCCAGACGACCGACGTCGCGGTGAACCGGGTCACTCCCGCGTTGTTCGCGCGTTGGCCCGACGCAGCTGCGCTGGGCGAGGCGGCCGTCACCGAGGTCGAGGCGGCCATCAACCGCATCGGGATGTTCCGGCAGAAGGCGCGCAACGTCGTGGCGCTCTCGCAGGCGCTGGTGGCCCGACACGGGGGCCAGGTGCCCGCCTCCCTCCCTGCGCTCGTCGCCTTGCCGGGAGTGGGCCGCAAGACGGCGAACGTGGTGCTGGGGGTGGCCTTCGGGGAGCCGGATGGCGTCGTCGTGGACACCCACGTCCTCCGGCTCTCACAGCGCCTCGGATGGACCCAGCACGACGACCCGGCCCAGGTCGAGCGGGACCTCGTCGCCCTGTTCCCGCGGGAGCACTGGGACCTGCTCGGCCATACGGTGATCTTTCACGGCCGGCGGATCTGCACGGCGCGCCGCCCCGCGTGCGGGGCTTGCTCGGTCAATGACCTCTGCCCCTCGGCTCATCGCGCCGTAGAAGTGGGGCGCAAGGCACCCCGCGGGGCCTCCGCCAGAGCGAGAGGCTGAGCGAGGGTCGCCGCCCTCACTGGGTCCGGTGACGCGCCTGCGGGGTACGCTCGCGGCTCGGCCGCGAGGCGCAGCCGTCGGGTTAGCCCGAAGTCGGGGGCAGCGACTCTCTCCGCCCGGCAGCCAGGAGCCGCTCGACCGTGCGGGTCGTCATGCGTCCCTCCACGACCTCCGGGTCCTCCAGCAGCCGCTGGTGGAACGGGATATTGGTGCGGATGCCACCCACGATGAACTCGCTCAGAGCGCCCCTCATGCGCGCCAGGGCCTGGGGGCGGGTCGGGGCCGAGACGATCACCTTGGCGAGCAGAGAGTCGTAGACGGATGGCACTGTGTACCCACCGTACACGCCGGAGTCCACTCGCACCCCTGCCCCTCCGGGTGGGTGATACTCCGTGATCCGCCCGGGCCAGGGCACGAAGCGTTCCGGATCCTCGGCCATGATTCGACACTCGATGGCGTGTCCGCGAAATCGCCAGGGTCGGGTGTCGGGGACCTCCAGCCGCTCGCCGGCCGCAGCCCTGATCTGCTCGACGACGAGATCGAGCCCCGTGACCATCTCGGTCACCGGATGCTCGACCTGGACGCGCGTGTTCATCTCCATGAAATAGAGCGATCCGTCCTCGTCCATCAGGAATTCGAGGGTGCCCAGCGTGGTGTAGCCGGTCTCGAGCACCGCCGCGCGAATGCGTTCGCTCATCCGGTCGCGGAGCTCCTGCGTCATCGCCGGGCTCGGGGCCTCCTCGACCAGCTTCTGATTCCGTCGCTGTAGCGAACACTCGCGCTCGCCCAGCGTCCAGACCTGGCCGTGCTGATCCGCGAGGATCTGAAACTCGATGTGCCGCGGGCGTTCGACGAAACGCTCCAGGAAGAGCTCGGAGTTCTTGAAGGCATTCATCGCTTCGGCCGTCGCCGACTCGAAGGCGCGACCCACCTCGGCCACGGTCCGCACGACGCGCATCCCCCGACCGCCTCCGCCGCCACGAGCCTTCAGCATGATGGGGAAACCGACCCGCGCCGCCTCTCGCTCGGCGTGGGCGGCGCTCTGCAGCACGTCGCTCCCGGGGAGCAGCGGGAGTCCGAACGAAGCGGCGGCTTCGCGCGCGCGGACCTTGTCCCCCCAGCGCTCCATCGCCGCCGGCGTGGGACCGATGAACTTGAGCCTACAGCGCTCCACCACCTTGGCGAACTCGGCGTTCTCGGACAGAAAGCCGTAGCCGGGGTGGATGGCGTCGGCAGCGGTCATCTCCGCTGCGCTGATGATGTTGGGAACGTTGAGGTAGCTCGCGGCAGACGGCGCCGGTCCAATGCAGATCGCCTCGTCCGCGAAACGGACGTGGAGGGCCTCGGCATCCACGACCGAGTGCACGGCGACCGTCTTGATCCCGAGCTCGCGGCAGGCGCGGATGACGCGCATCGCGATCTCGCCTCGGTTGGCGATGAGTACCTTCTTGAACATGGTCGGAGCGCGCCCGATCTTCAGGACTTCTTGACCTTGAAGAGCTTCTGACCGAACTCGACGCTGTTGCCGTTCTCGACCAGGATCTCGAGGACGGTACCGGGGACCTCGGCCTCGAGCTCGTTCATCAGCTTCATCGCCTCGACGATGCACAAGGTCTGCCCCGACTTGACCACGGTGCCGACGGAGACGAACGGCTCGGCCCCGGGGGCCGGTGCCCGGTAGAAAGTGCCGACGAACGGCGAGGTGACGTAGACCGTGCTCGGGTCTTCGGCTGGGGCGGCCGCGGCCGTCGCGGGCACGGCCGCCGGAACGACCGCCGGGGCCATCGCGGTGACGATGGGGGCTCCACGGGCCATCGCGACGCGGAGGCGAACGGTTTCGTCCTCGTACTCGAATTCGGACGCCCCCCCCTCGTCGAGAGTTTCGAGGAGTTCCTTCAACTGCGTGAGCGGAATCTGCATGGGCCTTCCCACTGGGCGAAATCCGCTGAACTAGTAGCCGAGCCCGTCGAAGCGGACAATGGCGTAAAAGCCGCGAAGGCTCCTTCGCATCCTCGTCGGCGAGACGCCCGGTCAGCGGCGGAGCGTCGGCGACCGCGGCGAGAGGAGGGCCGCAAGCCCGCGCAGCGCAAGCGAATAGGACCCCGCGCCGAAACCCGCCACCCGCCCGACGCAAGCCGGCGCGACGCGAGACCGCCGCCGGAAGGCCTCGCGTGCGTCCGGGTTCGAGAGGTGCACTTCGATCGCCGGGACACCGATCCCGCGCAGTGAGTCGTACAGGGCGTAGCTGGTGTGGGTGAGCGCGCCGGGGTTCAGCAGGATCCCGCTGAAACCCTCGAGGTCAGACCGGTTGATCCAATCGATGAGCTGTCCTTCATGGTTGCTCTGCCGGCAATCCACCTCGACACCGAGGTCATTCCCGAGGTCGGCCAGACCCAGGTTGATCTCGGCGAGCGTCAGGGCACCGTAGATCTCGGGTTCGCGCTGCCCGAGCCGGTCGAGGTTCGGTCCGTTGAGCACGAGGATCCTGGGGCGCCGCGGCGGCGCTGGCGCCCGATCGACCCGCCTGGGCCGCCCCGCAGGTGACGACGGGCGGGGGCCGTGACGGGAGGTCGAACGCGACGCAGCCACGGTCAGACGAGCTCGCGCGCCAGGTCGGGAGCCGCAACCCGGAGCAAGTAGCGGCCCTTGCCGAGGTTCCCGTCGGGACTGAGCGCGAGGGCCACGAAGTAGTTCTCGTTGAGGACTCGGATGAGCGTCACCAGCTTGTCGCTCTTGAAGGCGACCTCCCTGGCCTCGCCCGCGTCGAGCATCTCGGTGGCGCGCTGGATCGACTTGACCACCACGCTGACCTCGGCCCCCACGGCCTCGATGTCGAACGACGCCCCCTCGCGCGAGTACGTCTCCAACGGGATCCCCTCGAAGTCCATCAGCAGACTGGCCAGCCCGCCGTCCGTATCGTCCACCAGGCGCCGGAGCGACTCCTTGAACATGCGACCCAGGTTACCGGTTTCGGCGACGCGGGTGAATGTTTATGGGCCGGCGCCCGGCTCCCGCCGGTCCCCTCGAGCTCGGTCGCGGGTGCCGCGGGGTGGGTAGCGCTGAGCGCCAAGTGTCGGCCCTTTGGCCAATTCAGCCCCCACGGGCCTGGCGCGGAGCCCGGCCCACATGCCCGTGCGCCCGCCGCGGGGATCGCGAAACGAGGCTTGCGCCCGCGCCCCCGATGGGTGATGGGCACCAAGGAAGTGTATCCGCGTTCCCCGGCTTGACCCCCTGAACGTCGAGCGGCTACCGTGCGCCCTGCCTGAGCGAGCTGAGGACAGCCGCTCGCGTTCAACCGAGAGGCTCGTCCGGCCATGCGTGCACGAGCGGGGGATCCGCCCCGCACCATGACTCAGAAGATCCTCGTCTCTCGGGCCGAGGATCCGGCGCTCGCCGCCGATCTGGTCGAGGTGAAGGTCGACCAGCTGATCCTGGCTCGAGAGCCGCGGTTGCCGGTGTCCGAGGCAATGGCGGCGGGGATGAGGCGCATCGCGATCGAGTCCGCAGTCGCCTACGACACGCGTTGCATCACCCACGGCGACCCGGATGAGGAGCTGCAGCACGCCCTGCCCCGCGCGATGCGGGAGGCGCTCGGACTCGGTCTACTCCTCGCGCGTCCCGGCATCGGCTTTCCGGGCCCCGTGCACCTCGAGCGTTTCGCGAGCCCCGCGCGCCTCGCGGTCACCGACGAGCCGCGGCTGGCTTCGGTCGGCGGCGTCGGCATGCTCACCCTGACCGTCTCCCCGTCGCAGCTCGCCGGGGTGCTGCGGCGTGGAACGGTGCTGTTGCGCCCGCCTCGCAGCATTCAGGTTCTGCTCACCGGCCGAGTCCGCCCCTTCGTGTGCGTGCGCGACGTCGCGCTCGAGCTCGTCCGCCGCGGCCTGCGCGAGGTCGTGGAGCGGATCGATCGGCAGCACTGCGCACCCGTCGTGCTGGAGTTCGCTGGCCCCAGCGCGCGCCTGCTCTCGGTGCCCGAACGTGCGGTCCTCGCGGCGCTGGCCCCGCAGCTCGGCGCCGCGGCTGCCCTCTTCGTGAGCGACGAGAAGACCGAGGTCTTCTTGCGCGATCAGCGGCGCTCCAAGGCGCACCGAGGGCTCGCGCCGGACGCCGGCGCCCCCTGCGAAGACGTGATCAGCGTGGACCTTTCGGCGGTGGATCCGCTCCTGATGGACGTGCAGGGGCGGGTCCATCCCGTGCGGGAGCTCGCGGACGAGCCCGTGCATCAGGTCATCCTCGGCGGCGACTCGGGCACGTCGCTACGCGACCTGATGGCCGTCGCGGCGCTGCTCAAGTCCAAGCGCGTGCCGCCGTCGCTCGATCTGCTGCTCGCCCCGCCTTCTCGACAGGCGCTGGAGGTCCTCGCTCACGCCGGTGCGCTGCCCGATCTCATCGCCACGGGAGCGCGGATCCTCGAGCCCGACCATCGCCTGGTGACCGGTGATCTCTACCCGCCGCCGCCGACGGGCCTCTCCCTGCGGACCTTCGACCCCGAGCCCGGTTCGCCGCAGGGCCGACGCTTCGTGGTGGCCTCCGCCGAAACCATCGCTTACGCGGTGGCCACGGGGAAGGTCGGGGACCCTCGGGGGTTCAAGCGCCCGGTGCGCGTCACCGTCCCGCGCGCGCTGCCGACGGACGACGTGCTGGTCGTCCGCAAAGGGAAGGCCAAGGCTCGCCTGGAGCCCCCAGGGAAGGTGCGGGACGAGGAGGTCGTCCACCCGGAGCCCTGCGAGCCGGTCGCGACCCTGGCACTGGTGACCGGTCGGAGCGACCTCGCCGGTCCCAGCGCCCTCGTGGTCGACTCGCTCGACGACGTCCGCTGGGTGGCGCGCCGCGCAGCCACGCTCCGGCCCCACCTGCGCGCGCTCATCGCCCCGCACATCCCACGCGGCACCGTCCCGGTGCTCGCCGGGCTCGGCATCCTCGCGCTCACCGGGGACGAGCGAGCGCTCGAACGCTTGCGCACGGAGACGACGCTCTCGCTGCCGCCCCCCGATCGCTGGAACGGCGACGGGATGCCCGTCGCCGCGGGTGACGCAGAGGTCACCCTGAGCTGGCTGGCGCTCGGGCTGGAGCGCGAATGGACCCGTGCCGGGACCGCAGCCACGCACCGTGAGCGATAGCCGCGTGGCCCCTCGGTTCGACTTCTGCCCCCCGAGAAGGCGGGCTACGCTGTCGCCCGTGCAGGGACACCACGCCCTCGCGGCGCTCCTGGTTTCGATAACCTCGGTCGGCGCCGCGTGGGCAGCCGATGCCGAGCCGACCCGAGACGCCGGCGCCCCGGAGCCCGGCGACGTCGAGCCAGCCCCGGACAAGGGCGCTCCGACACCCGGCGAGGTCGAGCCAGCCCCGGGAGAGGGCTTCGGACACGCGATGCAGGTCGGGGTCCGGGCCGCGGTCACGGGGGGCTACCGGATGGTGCTCCGGTACGACGACTCGCCCTTCTGCGCGGAGCCGGACTTCGCCAAGTCAATCCAGGACCAGCAGAAATTCTGTGGGCACCTCGGCCCGGTGATGCTGGACGTCGCCGCGAGCTTCGCGCCGCTCGCGAGCATCGAGCCCTTCGTCCTGTTGCGCCTCGGGCTCTCCGGCGAGTCGCAGACCGACACTCGACCTTTGCGGATCTTGGCAGTCGGAACGCGCATCTACACGCGGCCAAACAGGCCAGTAAAATTCTTCGTCGAGCCATCGGTCGGGGTGGAGTTCGAGGCGGGTGCCGGTGCCCCGGCGTTCGCTTACAACGGCGCGTTCGACCCGCAGTACGACACCGACGTCATCTTTCGCGCGGCGCTGGGTCCGCAGATCGATCTCGCGCAGCACTTCGGGCTGTACGTCCAGGTCTTCGGGATGAGCGTGGGGGTGCTCCGCTACCTCCACGCCACGATGGAGTTCGGGGCCGGGCTCCAGGCGCGCTTCCCCTGATTCAGCGGCGGCCGAGCACCCCCGTGGGGGTGGGCTGCGACGGCGGCGCGGACGCGCGGCGGGCTCAGCCCCCCTTCCGGCTGCGCAGGATCCGCTCGAGCGCGCGGGCAGCCGCGGAGGCGAGTTCGTCGATCCGACGCGCTCCGCTCGAGGGCTGGTCGAGACCTGCCGCGACGACGGTGACGGCCGCCCGCCCCCGGACGCGCACCGGCACGACGTGGACGTCGGACGAGCTCGGTCCGAGCAGCTCGCTCAACCCACGATGCGCGGCGTCGTCGGGGAGCGCCCCCGAGTAGAGTCCGTCGCGAAGGGCGCGATCGATCACCGTGTCGGTCCCCGTCGATATGCCCACGGCACGAATCCGCGCGGCGTCGGCGATCCAGCGGGACGCCGCGCGACCGCGGCTCTCGGCGCCTTGGTCAGAGAGCACGACGGCCCCCGCCCCGAGCGCCTCGATGCCGGCGACGAGCAGCGCGACCACGTCATCGGGATGCACGGCTCGATCCATGGCCTCGATGCAACCGTGCACGTCGCGTGTGGGCAGCACGTCGCGCCCGCCCGGTGCCATCGACAAACCCCTGCCGCGGGGCGGTTCCGACGACGCCCGTCCGGGGACGCATCGCTCCGGCTGGAGCCATCGGGGCGGCGGCGACGAGCGGGCGCCGAGCAGCGGCGCGGGCGAGCGCCGGGCCCCGGGTGGAGACGAGAGCCGGACGAGCGGGATCGGTGGCTCGCTCCCGCCCTCCTCCGCCGACCCCGGGGCGCGAAGCGGCGCCGGCACCACCGGCGGGTCCAGGTCGGGCATACGGGGTGGCCGGAGCGCCTCGAGATCGAGATCCACAGCCACCGTTGTCAGCGCCGGCGCCGTAGCGACGTCCTGGGACGAGCCCGCGGTGGGCGGTCCGGCGATCCGATGAACGGGCCCGCGGAGCAGGAGGACGGCCTCGCCGAGGTGATAGGCGAGCTCCTGGGCGGCGTGGGCGTCCAGGGGATCCGCGGTCGCGGCGATGACCTCACCCGTGGTGGGGTCCTGGCTGATCGGGATCACGCCCAGCGCGTCCAACATCCCGGCCGGGCACCTCGCCACGAGCGCCGCGTCGGGGACCGGGGCCTCCACCTCCGCCAACCCCAGGCGCTCCACCTCCCGGTCGACCAGGCGTCCGACGTCGGGACGGAAAGCAGCCAGCACGGCTAGAAAGGGCCGCCGCCAGCGGACGGCCTCCAGCAATGCCTCCGCGACCACGTCCCTCGGGGCCACTCCGGCGAGGAGGACCCGACGCACGAGCTCGATGGTCACCGGACGGTGATGTTCCCCCGGTCCCGGCGCGCCTGCAACCTTGGCCGTCTCGACGCCGTCCGCAGGCGGCGGATCACTTGAATTGGAACACGAGCTCCGTCTGCCGAACGAGGCCCAGCTCATCCCGCGCCGCCCGCTCGATGGCGGCAGGATCGGACTTGATCCGGGCGACCTCGGCCCGCAGCCGGGTGATCTCGCGCGAGAGCCCCGCCACCGTCGCGTCGACTCGCTGACGCTCTTCGCGCAGGCTCTGCAGACGCGCCAGGCCCGTGGGTGAGAGCGCCATCACGGGCACCGCCACCACCGCCACCACCAAAACGGTGACAGGGAGGACGCGCTCGAGCAGAACGGACGCCACCGGCATCCCCAACCCATGCCACAACCCCCGCGCGAGGCCCAGATTTCGGCCGCGAGCGGGGCGTGGCAAGACCACCAGCGCCCGCCACGAGGGGCGCCCCGCGGGCGCTCCTCGCGCCGAACGCCGCCGGCGCCGGCTGTGGTCAGCCGCTGAATTGGCTATCCTTCGCGCGCCGTGGCGCCCTGGCGGGGCCCCCGGTCACCGAGGAGAACCCGTGATCGACCTCCTGCGCGCCGAGCTCGAACGTCTCTTCGACCTCGATCAGCTCTTCGACCTCTCCCGATCGCTGCTCGCCTTCGATCCCGAAGCGATCGGCGGCACCGGAGCCGTCGCCACCTTCGCCCAGGCCCTTGCCCGCCACGCGATCGAGCAGGACGCAGTTGCTGCGCTGGTGGACGCCGTCGTGGTGCGCCGCGGGGAGGGGGCCGGCAAGCTCGTCGGCATCGCGCGCCGACGTTGGCACCCGGAGCCCGAGCTGCACGGCGGGGACTCGATCGGCGACTACGTCGTGGTGCGCCGGCTCGACGCAGACCGCATCGGCGCTGCCTACCTCGCCCGACGCGACGGCGCCGAAGTGCGCCTGCTGGTGTTGCACCCCGAGCTAACGCGGGACCGCCGCGGCCGACACCGCTTCCTCGTCGCCCAGCGCCTGCTCGCGAGCACGCATCACCCGGGCCTCCCCCAGCGGGTCGTGGTGACCGCAGCCGACGACCGGATCCTCATCGCGCAGGAGTACGTGGACGGACAGACCCTCGCGGCCCGGCTGGCGCGCACCGGCCCCATGCACATGAACGAGGCCCGCCCGATCCTCAAGGCCCTGCTCGAGGCCCTGTCGGCCCTCCACGAGAGCCAGCTCGTCCACGGGACGCTCGGGCTCGATGGGGTGCTGCTCTTCCGGGATCCGGACGGAGCCCCGCGTGTGAGGCTGCTCGGTATCGGCGCGCACCTGCTCACCGGCCGCGCCGTCTCGACGGAGGGCGCCGACCGTGAGCTACCCTGGCTTCTGGTCAACGCCCACACCGTCGCGCCCGAGCAGCTCCGCGGCGAGGAGGCGACGGCTACGAGCGACGTCTACTCCTTCGGTGCCCTCGCCTTCGAGCTGCTCAGCGGCGCCCCGCCGTTCGGGCCGGAGGGCGGCCTCGGCGCTGCCATCGGACACCTCTCCCTCCCACCGCTGGCGCCGAGCACGGTCGCTCCTCGGGGCTGGGTGTCACGCGACGTCGACGACTTCCTCCTCCGGCTGCTCGCCAAAGATGCTGCTCAGCGCCCGGCCGACGCCTCCGACCTGCTGGGGGAGCTCGACGGGCTCGGGCGTGAGGAGTCCCGCGCCGATCCCCAGATCCCACCGGAAGAATTCGACCGCTGCGTCGATAGGCTCCTCGCCGAGCCGACGGAGAGCGACCGCGCGCAGGCGCTCGAGGCCACCGTCGACGCCGGCGCCGACCCGCTCCGCGTCGCGGAGGCGTTCCAGCTCGCCGCCGATCAGATTCCGAGCGAGGACCCCGACGCCCGAGACGCCAAGCGTCACCTGCTGCTGCGCACAGCCCGTATGTACGAGGCTGGCCGGGACCCCGCGGCGGCGGAGCACGCCTACGCCACGCTGCTCGACCTGTTCCCCAGCGACGGACCGACGCTGGCCGCGCTCGAAACCCTGCGGCGACGACTGGGTAAGTACGACGAGCTCGTCGAGATGCTCCTCGAACGGAGCGAGCGCGCGGTGGATCGGCACGACCGTGCCCTCGCCCTCGCCGAGATTGGCCGCCTCTACGTCGCGGAGCTGAAGGATCGAGAACAGGCGCTCGTCGCCTTCACCCAGGCGCTCTGCGAGGAGCCGGCGAACGACGACCACGCGGAGCAGGTCGAGAAGCTGGCGGGTGGGGAGGAGAAGCACTGGGAGGACGTCCTGAGCACCTGCATGACGGCGACGATGAACGAGTCGCTGCCCCAGGAGGCCAAGAACTGCCTCTACGCGCGGATGGCAGACTGGTACCTCACGCGGGTGAAGCGCCCGGATCTCGCCCTCCCCGTCTACCAGTCCATCCTACAGGCCGAGCCCTCCAACGACGCGGCCCTCCGCGGCCTCACGCAGATCTACCGGAAGGCCCAACAATGGCCGGAGCTCGGGATGGTCCTCACCACCCGGGCGGACGTCGCCGCGAGCCCCGGGCTCGCGCGCGATCTCCGCTGCGAGGCCGCCGAGATCCTCGAGAACCAGCTCGGTGACACCGGTGGCGCTCGCGCCCTCTACGAGGGGATCCTGCGCGAGGACCCCGGCCACGCGCGGGCCAGCGAGGCACTCTGCCGGATCTACGGGGCCACGAACGACTTCGACGGGCTGCTGCGGATCCTCGAGCGGCGCGCGGAGGCGGAGCGAGGCGAGGACCGAGCCCGAACGATGTGTCGCATTGCCGAGATCTACGAGGACCACCGGAAGGACGACGGCGAAGCCATCCGGCGCTTCGAGGCCGTCACCGCCTCGGATCCGGACCACCTCGACGCCCTCCGCGGCCTCGATCGCCTCCTGAGCAAGACGGGTCGTTACCGCGAGCTTCTGGACAATCTCGCCCACCAGATCGCCATTGCTGCCACCCCTCGCCAGAAGATCTCGCTCTGGGAGCGGGTCGCCGGCATTCAGGACGAGGAATTCCTGGATCACGCAGCGGCCGCTGAAGCCTGGGAGGCGATACTCTCCCTCGACGGGGCCCACGACGGGGCCTACGCCGCGCTCCCGCGGCATTACCGCGTCCTCGACCGGTGGAACGACCTCGTGGCCCTCTACGAGCGTCACGTGAGCCTCGTCGAGGATCCCCGCCGAGGCCTCGAGCTGCACCTCGCCCGCGGTCGCGTCCTCGCCGAACAGCTCGGAGCACCCGAGCGCGCGATGGCTGCCTTCGAGGCGGCGAGCGCGCTGGACCCCCAGCACGCCGGGGCGCTGGAGGCGCTCGCTCGTGTCCGCGAGTCTCTCGGCGACACCGACGCGGCTCTGCACGCGATCGACGCCCTCGCCGACAAGGCATCCAGCCCGGAGGCGAAGGCCGAGCAGTTCCTCCGCGCCGCCCGGCTCCTCGAGGCACGCGGCGACCGCGACACCGCGATCGAGTACTACAAGCGAGCGCTCGATCAGGTCCCGTCGGATCTCCACACCTCCCTGGCCCTTCGCTCGGCGTACGTCACCCGTGGCGACATCAACGCGGCCATCCAGCTCCTCGAGCGCGAGTTCTCGCGCAGCGAGGGCGACGCCACCAAGGCCCGACTCGCCGCCGAGGTGGCCACCCTCTGCCGCGACCGCCTGCAGGACGACGCCCGCGCCGAGGAGGCGGCGAAGCGATCGCTCCAGTTCGATCCGACCAACATCGACGCCCGGGCCATCCTGGGCGACCTCGCCTTCGAAGCCGGTCACCCTGTCGAGGCCAGCCGCCACTACGAGGTCATCGCGGACCGCACCGACACCCTGCCCAAAGAGCGCGCCACCCGTATCCTCGTCCGCTTCGTGGACTCCCTCGGCCAGACCGGCTCCACCGAGAAGGCCGTCGCGCCCATGGACACCCTGCTGCGCATCGCGCCGGATGACGCCATCGCGCTCGAGCGCGTGGCGCAGGTCACGTTCGAGCACGGGTCACCGCAGCGCGCCGTCGATCTCTACCGCGACCTATTTGCCCGCTTCGCTGACGAGCTCGGCACCCACCCGGAGTCCCTCTACCGGTACGGCGAGTCCCTCCGACGCTCCGGAGATCTCGAGGGGTCGATCCCTCCGCTCGAGGAGGCGAGCGACGCCGACCCCGGAGGGGAGCAGCCGCTCCTGTCGCTGGCGAAGATCTACGAGGCCCGTGGTGAATGGGAGCATGTCATTCGCACCAAGACCCGCCACCTGGACGTGGCCGAGGGTGACACCCGCACCTCTTTACTGGTCGAGATCGGCGAGATTGCTGCCGAGAAGCTGGGGGACCGGACGCGCGCCGCCAAGAGCTACGTAGCGGCGCTGGAAGAGCGCCCGGACGACCGTCGCCTCCTCACCAAGCTGATGCAGCTGTACGGCGAGGAGCAGGACTGGGAGAAGCTGGTAGAGGTGGTGGTGAAGCTGGCCGGATTCGTCGAAGACCAACCGCAGAAGGCCAAGTACCTCCTGACCGCCGCCATCGTCTCGGAGCGCCAGATGCGCGATTTCGAGCGCGCGCTCGACTTCTACCGCCAGGTCATCCAGCTCGACCCGAACCACGACAAAGCCCTCGACGCGGCAATCGAGCTCGAGCGCGTCGCCACGCGCTTCGAGGCGGTCGAGGACCTGCTCAAGTTCAAGGTGGAGCGCGCGACGGAGGCCAACGACAACGAGCGCCTGCTGGCGGCGTTCGTCGAGCTGGGGGAACTCTACGAGAACGACCTGATGTGGATCGAGAAGGCGATCGACGCCTACGAGGCGGCACAGACGCTGGACGCGCAAGACTCCGTTCGCGCCGAGAAGCTCGCCGAGCTCTACGCCTCCGATCCGGCGCGCTACCTGGGAAAGGCCGTCGACTCCCAGATCGCCCTGCTTCGGCAGAACCCCTACCGGGCCGAGCCCTACAAGCTACTCCGGCGCCTCTACACCGAGACGAAGCACGCGGACGCGGCTTGGTGCCTCTGCCAGGCGCTTCACGTCCTCAACCTCGCCGAGGCCGACGAGGAGCGCTTCTTCAAGCGGATGAGGGTCGAGACAGCGGCCCCCGCGCGGGAGGCGCTCACGGACGAGGAGTGGCTCCGGCACCTGATGCACGAGGATGCGGACCCGTTCCTCACCAGCATCTTCGCGCTGATCGAACCCGCGGTGATCGGGAGCCGCAGCCGCAGCCTCGCCGACCTCGGCTACGACCCGCGCTTGCAGGTCGACCTCGCCCGCCACCCCTATCCGATGAGCCAGAATCTCTACTACGCTGCCGGTGTCCTCGGGCTCGATCCACCGCCCACCTACCAGAACCCGAACGATCCAGCCGGGCTCTCCTTCCTGCACGCGCACGCGCCCTCGGTGGTGCTGGGGCGTGCCGCGATGGCAACCGAGATCCCTCCCCAAGCCGCAGCCTTCATCGCGGCACGACACCTGGCCTATTTCCGTCCCGGGATGTACGTACGCCACCTGGTCGCGACGGGCACGGGCCTGAAGGCTTGGCTCTTCGCCGCCATCAAGCTCATTTCGCCACAGTTTCCGATGGCGGCTGAGCTCGAGGGTCCCGTGCGCGACGCGCTGGCCGCGCTGGAGGCGGGCATCCAGGGGCAGGCGCGCGATCACCTCGCCAGGATCGTCGCTCAGCTGGTCCAGTCCGGGGGCGCGCTCGATCTGAAGCGTTGGGTCAACGGGGTCGATCTCACCGCCGATCGGGTCGGTCTATTGGTAGCGCACGATCTCGAAACCGCCGTCGAGATCGTCCGTGCCTCCGACGACAGCGCCAGCGCGGTGCCCCGTGAGGAGCGCCAGAAGCAGCTCGTCCTCTACAGCATCAGCGAGCCCTTCTTCGACCTCCGCCGTCGCCTCGGGATCAGCGTCGATTCCTGAGCTGGACCCCTCGTGACCGACGTGTCGGTGCGCGCCTGTGCGCTCAGTCCTCGGCCTCGGTCGCCTTAGCGGCACGCGACGCCTTGGCGGCGGCCCCGGACGCCGCGGGCTGGAACGACATCCGCCCCAGCGTCCCGCTCACGCGCCACGAATAGCCTCCGTCGGTCCGCTTGGCGCGCTGCACCTTGGGGTCCAGGTCCAGGGCGCCCGTTATCTTGCTGGCAGGATCACCGAAGAGCCCCTTCGTGATGTCGTTCTTCGTCTTGTACTGGTCGGAGAACCGGTACTCCAGCGTCAAGTCCGCGACGCTCCGCTCGAACACGTCCCGTAGCCGGATCTGGCCGCGCATGGTGACCTCCAAATCCGGCCCCTTGGCGTCGAGGCGCGTGATCTTGACCCGCCCCTCGGTGACCTCCAGGCTCAGCGTGAGCTGCCCGGCGCGGACGGGCGGCAGCGCCACCAGGTCGCGAATCTTGGCCTTTCCGTCGCCGAGGACCACGTCGTCCACGACCAGCTCCACCGTGCCCTCGGCCAGGCTGAGGCGTTGCTCCGGGAACGCCAGTTCGACGGCGCCGCTCGCCGTTCCCTGCAGCGGAAGCCCCACCATCTCGCCGAGGAGCGGGACGTGCTGCATCCCGAACTGCTCCAGCTCCACGTCTAGCCGACGCTCCTCCAGCTTGCTCAGGAACATCCCCCGAACGACCCCGTCTCCCGCGTGACTCGCGAACGCCACCCGGAGGGTACCAATCAGGTACCGCAGGGGCGCGATGGAGGCGCGCGCGTAGTCCCACTCAACGACACGCTCGGGCGGAACCGACCCATCCTCCCCGACCGCGCCGGGCGGCGAGACGAGCCTGATCCGGTGGGCTCCGAGCCCAAAGAGCCAGTTCCCGCGCACGGTGTCGACCTCCACCCGCCGGCCGCTCTTCTTGGCCTCCGTCGCGTTGAAGGTCGCCACCGCTCGCTCCCCCAACCGATCGTAGGGGAACGTGCACCTCGCGAAGAGGAACATCACCGCGCCGTAGAAGGCGGGATACCCGACCCACCTTCCAACGCGCCGCGTCCAGGGTGAGGACATCAGCTTCGAGATCACTTCACCGCCTCCTCCTCCAACCCCTCGACCCCCGCGTCCCCCTCCGTCGTCGCCTTTGCCTTCTCGGTGGCCTTCGCCTGGCGATCGTACGCGCTCACCACCATGGTCACATCGTAAGCGTCGGGTCCCCGCTTCTTCAGCTCCAGGTCGGAGACGGTGACCGGGTGGCCCGATTGCGCGATCGCCTCCATGAACTTGGCGAGGGTCAGCAGCCCCACCCGACGCAGCACGATGCGATTCGACCGCTCTTCGAAGAGCTTCCCGTGCGGTACGGCGGGCCGATCCTGGCTCTCTGGGATCTCCATCTCCTGCTGCTTGGCTAGCCTCTCCAGCAGCTCCGCCAGCGGGGGCGCCGGCTTCGCGTAACGGCTGGCGACCTGCTCGGCCGCAGCCGCCCGCTTGGCGAGGGCGACCCGCCGGTCCCGGATCGCGCCGATGGCCTCCCGTAGGCGCTCGTTCTGCTCGCTACCGCTGAGCAACAGCGAGCGCAGTCCGAGCGGCACGACGACCAGCGCGACGAGGGCGAAGACCACGACCAGGACGTTGAGCAGCCGCCGCTCCCGCGGCTCCAGCTGTTCCAGACGCGACGAGAGGCTCACGGCAACGCCTCCTTCTCCACCTTGTCGCCGGTCTCCGTCGTGGCCTCCTCCTTCTGCTTGGTCTTCCGCTTCGCCCCCGCGTCTTCGGGGCACTTGAGGTCGAACTCGAGGGCGTATTTCTGGCGGTCACTGTTGACCACCTGGGTGATCTTCGCCACCTTCACGCCCTCCGCGCAGCGCCACTTCTCGAGAATTGTAGCCACCTTCTGGGCGTCGCTCTTGCTGGCCACCACGCCGTTGAGCTTGACGTGACCGCGTTTGAGCTCGAGGTCCTCCACGTCGTGTGGAAGGTCCATCGGGATCCCCCGTGACAGCTCGATCATGACGTCGAACGCGTCCGCGTGGGGCATCGGATCCGCGTTCTCCTCCCCGGTCGAATCGAGAGCCGCCATCACCGCCTCGGGATCGTCGGACTCGGTCCCGAGCACCTCTCTCGAGAGCGTGCGCAGGGTTTCCGTCAACACGATCCCATCGCGCTTCACCACCTGTCGCTCCGCCCAGGTAGCGAAGAGAAAGCTGATGACGATGGCGCCGATCAGCCCCGCCAGCAACGGCAGCTTCTCCTGCAGAAACAGCAGACTCCGCTGCTGAATCAGCGGCCCCTGTCGCAGGTCGAGGTCCCGTGGCTTGCCCGCCAGGCCTGCCGCTAGCGCGATCGCCTTGCCCATCCGCGGGATCATCGGGCGCTCGTGGTCCGCGATCCCGGGCAGTGCGAGGTCCGTCACCACCGTCACCGGCAATCCCACCATGTACTCGAGGTAGGGCGCAGACTGCGGGTCGACCGCGCCGACGCCCAGGAGCAGGATGCGCTCCACCAACGCCCCCGCCGCGAGCGACGCCGCGGCCATGGTCTGCCGGAGCTCCGCGGCCAGCGCGGGAGCCCCCTCCGGCAAGGACGCCGTCCCGCGCGAGAGCGTGCGCGCGAAAACCGGATCCCCGCGGTGGAGCACCACCACCTCCGTGCAGCCCTCCCCGAGGTCGACCAACGCGACCGTCTCGGACGGCGGGAGCGGCGGCAGCAACCCGTGGAGGTTCGCCAGCACCAGCGGACCGACACCGACGCGATCCGGCAAGACCTTGAGCGCCTCCTGGAAGAGCGCGATCCGCTCGCGCACCGCGTCCGCGCGGGCTGCGGCGACCAGCAGCACGATCGGCTCTGTGCCCTTGCGGACACCGATCGGGCGGTAGTCGAAGACGAGCTGGTCCAGGTCGACGGGAACCTGCGCCTCGATCTCGAACGGGAGCACGTCCTCGAGCTGCCGACTCGCGCTGGCAGGGAGCTCCAGGCGGTGCACGAAGGTCCGATCCCCCTCCAGCGCGATGGCGATCCCCTCCGCGTGCGGGAGGAGGGGCCCCACGCACGAGCGCAGCGCCTCTGCCAGCGACCCCCCCGGCTCCACGGCGACCTCGACCAGCCGCTCTGCGGTGAGCCGTCGATACGAGCTGCGAAGCAGCGCCGCCCGCACGTGGGTGGCCCGAACGTCTATCCCGATGACCCTGCTCATGTCCTAGTCCACGCGATAGTAGATGATGTTCCCGCCGGGGTCCTTGGTCAGCGCATCCTGGAGGGCGGTCGTCTCCGGATCCCCGGCCGCAGCGTCAGCCACGGCCGCCGCCGCCGCGAGGCCCCCCATGGCCTCGGTGACGTCTTGTACCGACCGGCTCTGACCGGGGGGGGGCGCTGACCGAAAATCGACCACCGCGTGCACCCGGACGCGAGCCTCGTTCTTGCCCGACTGGGCGATCCCGGTGGCGTAGATGCTGAACACCTTGCTCTCGGTGGAGAGCTTCTCGATGAGGTAGTTCTCGGAACGGAGCTGGCTCACCGGGGCAATCTGCAGCATCTCGAAGAGCATCTTGCCGATGCCGCTCCCCCGCCCCTGGCTCACCCGGACGAAGGCCTTGGGCGAAGCGAAGAGCGGGACCCCGGCGGTGAAGATGTCGGCCATGCTCATGATCTGGAGGAACATCTCCCGCTGCGTCAGGTCCGTGCAGAACGGCTCCGCCGCGGGGTCGACGGCGTTGCTGCAAATGAGCGACCAGGCGATCAGCGGGTTGGTCGTGTTGACGTTCACCTTGCCGGAGCCCCAGACCGTGAGGTTGCGCTTCTTCGGATCCTCGGGATCGGGGTCGACGAACGTGGACCAGAAGTCCTCGTCCACACCCCGCACGAGGTGAAGCTCTTCCAGGCTGTCGAAGGCGGCGTTCTTCCTGGAATAGGGCACCGGCAGGCGCTCGTAGTAGGCGTCCTCGGGCGCCACGCTGCTGGTGGTAGCGTCCTCCAGCTCGCAGGGATAGTGGTCTTGGTTCGGATCGACCCAGTCCACGATCGACCCGCAGACGGAGGAACGGGTCCGGTAGTCCCCACCGTCGTCCCGCCCCTCGAACATCGGGTCGTACTGGAGGCCCGCGATCAGCCCCAGGATCTGCTCGCCCGTCTGCTTCTCGGCCATCGCGGTGGCGCGCGCCGGCAGGTTGACGTTGAGCTTCGAGTCCTCGTCGACAATGACCAGCTCGAAGGTCACCCCGTCGAGGGAGAGGTTCTTCGCCATCGAGAGGTCCACGCTGGCGAGCCGCGAGAAAGACTCGCGCCCCGCCGCATCGTTGAAGGCCCCCAGAAGATCCGTCGAGAGCTCCCAGATGGGCAACTGCGGGAGCGAGCCTCCCATCGCCGCACCGAGGATGGCGAGCGACTTCCTGATGGTCGGTTCGGCGGCGATCAGCAGGCGCGAGAGGTTCACCGCGCTCCGGGCCGCGTACTCCGCCTTGAGCGCATCTCGCTCCGCGAGAGCGCTGCCGAGCTCCGCCGACGTCTCGTCCTGGAACTCCGCCAGCATCACGGTGAGCACGCTGATGGAGCTGAGCACGAGGATCAGCGCCACCCCCCGCGAGCGGGAGCGCCGGCGTCCCCTCCCGCCCCGGCTGGGCGCAGCGCCGACCCCACCCACCCCGCGGCGGCGGTCAAACGATGGGGGGAACGAGAAGGTGGAAACCATAGCCAACTACTGCGTCGCGAAGGTGAGCGGTCGGGTGATGGCCAGGGGGATCTTCGTGACCAGGCGGATGGTCCCCCGCGCGCGCCCCGCGCTCGCCCGGCGGCCCCCGTTGAGAACAAGGATCACCCGGAGCTGGAGCGGCACCCGGTCGGTCTGCTCCAGCGCCTGGCGACTGTCCCAGGTTTCCACCCATTGGCCGGTCGCCGGATCGAGGTACTCGACATCGAACAGATCGATGTCGGTCGCGAGCACCTGGACCCGGCCACCACGGTTCGGTTCCAGATCGAGGTGGGTCGACACGCGCCGCGCAAGATCAGTCACCCCCGAGCGCTCCGGGTCGGGCGATCCGAAGTAGGTAACCTCGGCCTGATCCGACTCTCGCGCGTTCCGGGTCAGCCGGAGGTTGGAGAAGGTGTTGAAGTCCAGCCTATCGGCCGGCGTGCCCTTCTGCCCGATGAACGCCGTCTCGACCACGCGCAACGACTCGTCGATCGGCGCGTGGCCCGAGAGGTAGGCGCTCTGCACGTCCCGCGTCAGGCGGGCCATCGCCAGCCTTCCCTCGCGGTAACGGTCGTTGATCCGCTGCACCCCTTCCCGGCTCGACTTCATCCCCGCGAACGCGCCGTAGATGATCATCGTCACGAAGGTCAGCACCGCGATGGCGATCATCACCTCGATGAGCGCGAGGCCCCGCCTCCGCTGAGCTGCCCGGACCGCGCTCATGGCTTACGGCTCCGGTTCGGCGACGTCGCCCCCGCCGGCGTCGCGGGTGGCGTCGTCACGTCCGCCGCCGCGTCGCTGAGCGCCCGGAGCTCCGCCTCCGCCAGCGGGTCGAGCCCCTCCTCCGGCCGAGTGACGAACTGACTCAGCACGAGGCTGCGCTCTCGGACCCCCTCCTGCCACGTTACCGTGATCGTCACCCGACGGATGCTGGCCTCAAGCATTGGCTTGAGGTTGGGGTACACCAGACCCATCAGCGAGGTCGCGATCCCCTGCATCCCCGCCGTCGGATCCTCCCCGAACGCGCCCACCACCGACCCGAGATCGGGCACCCCGGTGCCCCCCATCGTGGTGAGCCCGTCCTTGCCCTTGTCCTTCAGCTCCAGGAGCTTCGAGAGCGGGTCGCCCGAGCCGTCCTCGCCGGTTCCCTCCCCGGCCAGGGTGGCAAGCTCCGTGATCTCCGGCAGCTCCACCCGCTCCACCCGCCACTCGCACGCGAAGGCCCGATCCTCTTCGTCTTCGCAGCAGGCGCCCTCCTCGGTCACGTCCAGGAGCTGGAAGCCTTTCTCCAGCAGCTCGACCTCCACCTCCGACATACGGCAGCGCGCCAGACCCGTCGCCAGGGTGAGGTTCTGGGTGCGCTGGACGCTGGAGAACAGCCCCACCTGGGAACTCAAGATCACCGAGAGGGACAGCCCCAGGATGGCGATGGCGACCATCACCTCGAGGAGCGTGAACCCTGGAGACGAGGCGCGCCGCATCACTCCTCCTCGCGCTCCGACCAGTCGTCGTCCTCACCGCGCCCCTCCGGCAGTGACACCGGACCACGCTCGATTCGACCCCGTCCGGTCAGCGCGGAGACGCGCACGGTCAGCCCTTCGCTGCCCGTGTCGTCGGTGATCTGGATCGCCGCCTCCTCCGTCCCCCCCCGTGGCCAGATGTAGAGGTACGCGCGCCCATCCGTGATGGGCTCGGGGTCGTGCTCGGTCTGCACGGACCGGAACCTGGCGTGGGCCCCGATCGAGCGCCCCGCACTCCCTTCACCTTCGTCGCCACTGAACTCTTTCACCGGCGAAAAGCGGGCGCGCGGCGCCTGGGGGCCCTTCAGGATCCGGTCGGCCTCCTCCCGCGCCGCCCGCTCGACCTCGCTGACGGGCTCGGCGTCCTCCGCCTCGCCGTCCTCAGGCTCCTCGCTCCGCAGCACCCGACGCTGCGTCGTCTCCTCGAGCCCAACCCGGTGCTCCTCGAGGTCGAAGACCATCCGGACGGGGTATCCCGTGGCGTTGGCGCGGGTCATCCCCATCCTGAGCCCCACCAGGACCGCCATGGCGGCGCTACGCCGCTCGTTGGCGCGCCGGAAGCCAACCCCCAGCAGCAGCGTCCCTGAGAGCAACGCGATGAGCGCGATGGCGATGACAAGCTCAAAGAGCGTCACCCCACGGCGGCCACCGCGAGCGGACCCCGGCCACGCCGGAGCGCCCCCCCTCCCGACCGGCTCCCCGGCGCGGGACGCCTGCATGGCGGCGGCGCGCGACATCATGCTGCCCACGGGGCCCGGCGCTCACTCCTCGGCAGTGCCTTCGCTCTTGGGCACGCTGATGTCGTCGGCCGTCCCCTTCTTCTTGTCCGGTCCCGCGGAGGTCACGATGACATCGTCCTCCGTGCACTGGATGGCGTAGGGCTGATTCCAGGGGTCGCTCGTGTTCGTGCCCTTGTCGAGGATCTTCTCTTCGATCAGCTGGCTCACCGACGGGCAGGACGAATTCTCCGGGTCCATCTTCCACGTGTTGACCGCCTGCCGGATGGTCCGGCAGCCCGTCGTCGCGGTCTTGACCTGGGCCTTCTGGAACTGCGGCAGCGCGAACACAGCGACGCCGCCCGCGACCATGGCCAGGATGGCCACGACGATCAGCACCTCGAAGAGCGTCACACCGCGAGCGTGTGTCCGACGCGCGCTCCGAAGGATGCGCGCCGTGGCCTCTCTCTCCATCGTTCTTTCCATCTTCGAGTCTCCCATGCTGCGTGGTGTAAGGATCGCGCCCCCTGCCGTCATTCGATGCGGTCGAGCCCACCGGGGAGCCCGTCAGGGCCGTCGCTCGTCAAGTCGTACCGGGCGTCGTCACGCCGGCTCGGGCAAGTCAGCCGCAGCGGGCGTCCCCAGGCGTCACGAGGGACGCCGCCGAGGCGGGCATGCAGCGCCACCGCCACGAGGTCAGGCGGGCAGGTCCCCTCGTGATCGGCAAGGTACGTGTCGACCGCGCGGTAGGCGGCCAGCAGCCGCGCCCGCGTTTGCCGCACCCCCGCCTGACGACGCTCGCCCACGCCAATGGCCCCGAAGACCACGACCGCGGCGATCAAACCGATTACGAACCTGAGCGGCCCCTGGCGCAGCCAGCGCGCAGGGCCGCGCCGCCCCTCCCAGGGAAAGAAGATCCGACGGTCGGCGAGGCGACGGCGAGCTCTCACGGTTTCACTCCACCATCTGATTCATCTGGATGAGCGGCATGAGGATCGCCATCGCGATGAACGCCACGACCCCCCCGAGGATGACCACCATCAGCGGCTCGAGCAGGCTGGTGAGCGCCATGACCCGCGTGTCGACGTCCGCCTCGTAGGCCCGGCTCACGTTCTCCAGCATCTCCTCGAGCTGTCCGGTCCGCTCGCCCACCGCGATCATGTGGATCACCATTGGCGGGAAGGCGCGGCTTCGTTTCAGCGGCTCCGCGATGCTCTCGCCCTCGCGGATCGAGCCGATTGCCTCGGCGATGACGCTCTGCAGGCGAGCGTTCTCCAGCACGTTCTTGCCGATCTCCATCGCCGCCAGCAGCTGGACCCCGCTCCCCAGCAGCGTCGACAGCGTTCGCGAGAACCGGGCCACGGCGATGAGCAGGAGCAGCCGCCCGAAAACCGGCACCCGCAGCGTGAAGCTGTCCCAGGAGAACCGCCCCTGGGGCGTCCGCTGCCAGCGTTGGAACGCGTAGTAGAGGCCCCCGCCGGCGAGCACCATCGCCCACCACCACCGCGCGATGGTGTCCGACACCACGATGAGTAAGGTGGTGTACCAGGGGAGTTCCTGTCCCAGGTTCTCGAAGATGCTCGTCACCTTTGGCACTACGGCCACCATCAAGACGCCGACCAGCACCACGACGACGACCGCCATCAGGGCGGGATAGGCGAGCGCGGCCATCACCTTCCCCTTGAGCCGTGCCTGCCCTTCCATGAAGTCTGCGAGCCGGTCCAGCACCGACTCTAACGTCCCCGAGGCCTCGCCTGCCGCGACCATGTTCACGTAGAGCGACGGGAAGACCTGCCCGTACTGCGCCAGGGCCTTGGAGAAAGGGGTGCCCTCGTTCACCGTCTCCCTCACCTTGGTCAAGATGCGAACCAGGCTCTCCTTCTCGACCTGCTCGGTGAGTGCCCCCAGCGAGTCCACCAGCGGGACGCCCGCGCGCACCAGCGTCGCGAGCTGCCGCGTCATCACCGCGATCTCCGAGCCGGACGGACGACTGAGGAACCCAAACAGCCTGATCTCCCGCCCGTCGCGGCGCTTCTGCTCGCTCTCCTCCGTGGCCAGCGTGAGCAACACCCCGTCGCGCCGCAGCAGCGCGCGCAGCGCCTTGGCGTTGTCCGCCTCCCGGAAACCCTTGACGGACTTGCCGGAGTCGATCTGGATGCCGCGATAGGAGAAGACGGCCACGCCTACGCTCCCATCTCATCTTCTTGCGTCTCGGCCACAACCTCCTCGACCGTGGTGGTCCCCTCGAACACCTTCCGGGCGCCGTCGTCCCGCAGCGTGTCCATCCCCTGCTGCTGCGCCGTGCGCTTGATGCTCTGGCCGTCCGCGTTCTTGAGAACGAGCTGCCCGACGACGTCGTCGGCCATCAAGAGCTCGTAGATACCGATACGCCCGGTGAAGCCCTTGCCCTCGCACCGCTCGCAACCTCGCGCCCGGTGGAACACCGGCAGGGGCCCACCGGTCCAGCCAACGGGCTGGTACTCGACGTCGGGCACGCGGTAGGCGTGCCCCAGGTCGCGCGAAGCGCGCCACGCCGTCCGTTCCGGATCGCAGCCGAGCTCAGCCAGCTCGGCGCGAGTGGCCTCGTAGGGCTCCTTGCAGTGGGGGCAGAGCACCCGCACCAGCCGCTGCGCCAGCACCCCGATCAACGTCGTGCGCACCAAGAAAGGCTCGATCTCCATGTCGACCAGCCGCGTGAAGGCGCTCGCGGCGTCGTTGGTGTGCAACGTGCTCAGCACCAGATGGCCGGTCATCGACGCCCGCATCGCGATGTCGGCCGTCTCACGGTCCCGAGTCTCGCCGACCATGATGACGTCCGGGTCCTGACGCAGAAACGCCCGCAGCGCGCTGGCAAAGGTCAGCCCGATCTTGGCCTGGACCGGGACCTGGTGGATGCCACCGAGTTCGTACTCCACCGGGTCCTCCGCGGTCAGGATGTTGATGTTCGGGCGGTTGATCTTGTTCAGGCAGGCGTAGAGCGTCGTCGTCTTGCCGCTCCCCGTCGGGCCCGTCACCAGCACGATCCCGTTCGGCCGCTGCACGAGGCGGCTCATCAAGTGGTAGTCGCGCGAGGAGAAGCCGAGCTCCGTCAGGTCGAGCAGCACGTTCGTCTTGTGCAGCAAGCGCATGACGATCCGCTCGTGATCGCGACTGGTCGGGATGGTCGAGACGCGGACATCGATGGCCCGTCCGGCGATGCGGAGCGAGATCCGGCCGTCCTGCGGCAACCGCTTCTCGGCGATGTTCAGCCCCGCCATGATCTTCACGCGCGCCACCACCGAGGCCATGAATTGGCGGCTGGCGCGCCTCGCTACGTAGAGCTCGCCATCCACCCGGTAGCGAACGAGGACTTCCTTCTCCTCGGGCTCGATGTGGATGTCACTCGCGCGCTCCTTGACGGCCTGCGAGAACAGCGAGTTCACCCACCGGATGATGGGCGCATCGTCGTCCGAGTCGAGGATGTCCTCCGCCTCCTCCTCGCCCAAGCTGTCGTCCGAGCGGAGATCACCCGACGTCTGCTGCCGCTCGTAGATCCGGTTGATGGCGTCGATGACCATCGTCGGCGGGCCCACGCTCGCCGACACGGGCTTGCCGAAGGCAGCACGCACGTCGTCGAGCCCGTCGGTCACCAGGGGGTCCGCGCACACGACCTGAACGCCGCTGTCGTCCTCGCCGACGACCACCAACCGCCGAGAGCGACAGAACCCGATGGGGAGGCGGGCCCCGATCTCCATGGGGACGCTCTCGACGTCGATCCGATCGACGAACGGCAGGAAGCACTCCGCCGCCAGGGCGCGTGCGATGTCCCCCTCGGAGGCCAGCCGCCCCTGAACAAGCAGATCCGGCAGGGACATGCGCTTGTCGACCTGCTGCTCATAGAGGTTCTCCAGCGCCTCCAGGGGGACCAGCCCGTGACGAGCGAGGATGTTGCCGAGGGCGCGCTGCGGCTGCACGGGGCTACTCCACTCGATCGACGTCGACGCTGCGCGCCATCTTCTGCGCCTCGAACGGCGCCTCGAGTTGTCCGGGCGGCGTCGCCTCCGAACGGGGCCGGGTCCGCCGCCGGGCGGGGCTGGCCGGCTGCGCCGGCGCCGGCGCCGGCTTCGCCGCGGGCGCCGCGGCGGGCGCAGCGCGCCCTGAACGAGCCGCCGAAGAGCCCGTCGGCACCGCGCTGACCGGCAGCTCGATCGGTTCCCCCGCCGTGTGCTCCATTACCTCGCGCGGTCCGCTCTCTGCCTCCAGGCGCTCACGCTCCTCGACCGCCACGTACGACTGCCGGATGTCCTCCACCAGCCCATTGGCCCGGGTGTAGTCCTTGGGCGGCTCCCAGGCGTCCTGGGCGAACACGAAGTAGCGATCGAGAAACTCCTGACGCTCCTGCATCTTGCGCTCGAAGATGCGGCGCAGATCCGCCTGATCGTGGATCACGTAGGGGGTCAAGATGAGGAGCAGATTGGTCTTCCGCGTTTCGGTCGTCGAGGATCGGAAAAGGAAACCGAGCACGGGGATGTCCCCGAGGATGGGGATCTTCTCCTTGCTCTTGACCACCGCGTCGCGCATGAGGCCGCCGATGACCACGGTCTGCTGGTCATCGACGACGAGCGTGGTGCTGGCGTTGCGCTGGGTGATGGAGACGGCGCCCAGCGCCCCGGAGCTGGCCCCGCGCTCGCTGATCTCTTCCTCGATCTCCAGGCGCACCTGGTTCGACTCGTTGATGTGCGGGGTGACCTTGATCTTGGTGCCAACGTCTTGACGAGGTGTGTTGAAGCCGTAGCCGCCGTAGGCCAGCGCCCCCAGGCCGCCGGCAGCCTGGCCGCCCGCCGCGCCGGCCATGCTGGCCAGGCTCGACAAACCACCCCCGATGTTCTCCTGCAGCGGGATGTTCTCGCCGACGTTGATCTCCGCGGGCACGTTGTCGGTGGCGAGGATGTGCGGAGTCGCGAGGACGTTGGCGTCGCCGCTCTGCGCCAGGGCGTTGATGACGACACCGAAGGCGGGCACCGAGAAGCCGATGCCGAGCAGCTCGTCCGAGCCCGTGAGCTCGGGCCCCCGGACGCCAAGGGCCAGGCCCTGCAGCGCGGTGGCGTCCGGCGGCAGGATCGAGCCGAGCGGGTTGAGCCCGCCGTACAGGAGCGACGGACCCGGGCCGCCCAGGTCCGGCGTGCCACCCGCATGATACTGGAGGCCGAGCTTCGACGAGTGGTTCACGGAGACGTCCATGATGACCGCCTCGATGAAGACCTGCCGGCGACGCATGTCGAGCTCGTCGACGACCAGCCGGAGGTGGGCGTAGTCGCGACCGGACGAGGTCACCACCAGTGAGTTCGTCGCCTTGTCCGGCGTGACCCGGATCTCCCCCTCGAACATGCCCGCCGCGGGCCCGTCCTTGCCCTTGGCCCCCTGGAGCATCTGGTTCAGCGTGTTGGCGAGCTCCTCTGCCACCGCGTTCTGCAGCGGCAAGACGTGCATCTTGCCCTCGGAGGTCGGTTCGGTGTCGAGCCGCTTCATCAGCTCGAGGAGCTTCAGATACGAGTCCTCCGTACCGACGACGATGAGGGAGTTGGTCTGCTCGTCGGCGACGACCTTGGCGAGCCCGCCCTGCCCCGCGGCCCCGCCCTTGCCGAGCTCGAAGAGCTCGTTGATCCGGGTGGCGAGCTCCTCGGCGTTGCCGTAGTGAACGGGCTCGATCCACATCTTCGAGCCCGCAGCGCCGACGTCTACCTCCTCGATGATGCGGATCATCCGCTGGATCTGCGAGCCGGTGTCCGTGATGATGAGGAGCTGTCCCGGAGAGTAGATCGTGATGTCTCCCTCCCCGCTCTTGAACTTGACGAGCAGGGCCGAAACCTCCTCCGCGCTGGTGTTCTTCAGCCGATAGAGCCGGGTGATGTAACGGTCCGTGTCGGGGACGAGGGAGCCGGGTGAGTAGAGCGGGGTCGTCCGCGTCACCACTCCGCCGCTGTCCACGATCTTGAGGAACTGACCGTGGGGCACCACAGTCATGCCGTTCTGCTCGAGGATCGAGAGGAACGCCTCGTAGGCCTCCGCCAGGCTGACCGGCTCGGGAGACACCACCGTGGCCTTGATCTGCCGCACCTTGGGCCCGTAGATGAACCGCTTGCCCGTCATGCCGCTGATGTGGTTCACCAGCTCGGAGAGATCGGCGTCCTGGAGGTTGAACTTGACCTGGAACCCGGCCGGCTTCGGCCGATAGGGCGCCTCCACCGCCTTCTGGATGGCCTCCATGCTGGTGGGAGGCGGCGGGCTTGCGCCCGGCATCTGCTCCGCGGGGGGCGTCGCGGCGTCACCCGCGGCCGCCGCCGGAGCGGCGGGGCGAGCCGGCGCGCGGGGCGCCTGCGCTTGGACCGTGCCGGTGGCGAGGACCACGGCGGCCGCGGCGAGCCAGGTGGGTTCGAGGCGAGAATTCATCGGGAGCGTCACTTGATGTTGAAGTCGATGGTGACCGGCTGGCCACGGCGGTTGACCGAGACGGTCAGCTTTTCGGAGGTGCGGAGCCGCGCGTAGGCCTCGAGCGCCTTCTCCGGACTCGCCATCGCGAAGCCGTTGATGGTCTCCAGGCGGTCGCCGTTTTCGAGGCCGAGGGTGCCGAGCAACGTGTCGGGGCGGATGCCGAAGAGCCGAACCCCCACCACCTTGCCGTCCTGTTGCTCAGGGACGACGCGGGCCGAGCGCATGAGATCCGCTTGGTTCTCCAGGATCTTGTCGACGACGCTGCGGTCCACGTTGAATTCGGTGGCGCTCACCCGCTGGATCTTGGCCTTCATGTCGGCCGGGAGCGCCGGCGCCCCTCGCGCGGGCGCCGCCGAAGCCGCCGGAGCCGCTCCCGCGGCCGGCGCGGCCGCCGGCGGCGTGGGCTGCGCAGCGAAGAGCAGCGCCTGACACACGCTCGTCCCCTCGGCCAACCAAACGCTCGGGCTCCCCTCGTAGGGGTTATAGCCGATGAAGAGGACCTTCGAGCCTCCCGCCTCGTCGCCGACGCGGCGGATGGTGGGTCGCGGCTCCCCCGGGCCCTGAAGCGCAGCGATGGACCAGAGCGGGTCCGTGGACTCCGTGATGATGCTGACCTTGACCTGCTGGCACTGCGGCGCCCGCAGCGGATCGTTCGGCGCGGCGACCTCGCCATTGGGCAGCCCCTCGGCCAGGGTCTTGGCGTTGAGCGGGCCGGTGCTGAAGTCGAACGGATTCCGCGAGAGGATCGGCTCAGCGCTCTTCGACACCATCGTTGAGCGCGCGGCGCCGGAGGGGACCGGCGCGAGGACGGCCAGCGCCGTCGCCTCCGGGATCAGCATCGCCCCGACGAGCTGCATCGCCCCCCGCGCCTGAAAGAACGCCGCGACCGCCACGAGCGCGAGGACCGCAGCGAGGAAGTACTTCTTGAGCAGGGCGTCGAAACCCACGATGGCTGGCAGGTTCTAGCGAGGGCCGTGCCAGCGACGCAACCCATTTGAAATACCCAGAATCCAAGGATTTTCTTGCATCAACCGCCCGGTCCTGAGCGCCAACGTGGCAGGGAAACCCCGACCCCCGTGGGCGGCCTGACAGAATGACAACGCCATCGTGGACGCCGAACCGCGGGGCGGGGGACGGCGACCGCCCGACACCGAGGCGTGCCGGGGCGCGGCGGCCCGCGGGAGGTGCAGCCCTCAGCTCTCGTCGCCGAGCTTCCGGTAGATGGTCCTGGTCGAGATCCCGAGCAACTGCGCCGCCAGCGACTTGTCCCCGCTCGTGTGCTTGAGCGTCTCGCGGATGAGCTGATGCTCGACCTCGTCGAGCGGGGTCCCCACGGCGAACGTGAGCTGGGAGGGGGCGACCGCCGCGGCCGCCGCGATCTCGTCGGGAAGGTCGGCCAGCGAGAGGGTGTCGCCGCGACAGAGCACGGCGGCGCGCTCCACGACGTTCTCGAGCTGCCGCACGTTGCCGGGCCAAGAGTAGTCAGTGAGCTTGCGCAGGACCTCCGGCGGCACCGAGAGCCGGGGCCGCCCGTTCTTCTTGCAGTAGATGCCCAGGAAGTGATCGACGAGCAGCGGCACGTCCTCGCGACGAGCGCGCAGCGGCGGCGCGGTGACCGCGATCACGTTCAGCCGGTAGAACAGGTCCTCGCGAAAGCGACCCGCCTCGACCTCCCCCTGCAGGTTCCGGTTGGTGGCGGCCACGATGCGAACGTCGGCCCGAACGGTGTCGCCGCCGACGGGCTCGTACTCGCCCTCCTGCAGCACCCGCAGGATCTTGACCTGCACCGCCGGGCTCAATTCGCCAATCTCGTCGAGGAAAAGCGTGCCTCCTCGGGCCTTGGCGAAGCGCCCCTCGCGACGCGCCACCGCCCCCGTGAAGGCGCCGCGCTCGTAGCCGAAGAGCTCCGCCTCCAGGATGGATTCCGGGATGGCAGCGCAGTTGACCGCGATGAAAGGACCAGCCGCGCGGGCGCTCTGGGCGTGGATGGTGCGCGCGATGAGCTCCTTTCCCGTTCCGCTCTCGCCGAGGATGAGCACCGTGGCGCTCGAGGGCGCGGCCTGAGCAGCCACGTCGAGCACGCGCCGCAGGGCTGCGCTCTGGCCGATGATCTCCCGGTGGGTGAGGAGCTTCAGCTCCTGGCGGAGCGAGCGGTTCTCCGCGACCAGGCGCTGCCGCTCGGCCGCCTTACGGACGCTCTTCACGATCGTCATCCGCTTCAGCGGCTTCTCGACGAAATCGTAGGCCCCCTCCCGCATCGCCTGCACTGCGACCTCCACGGTCCCGTAGGCCGTCATCAGCACGACCTCGATGTCGGCCGAAACCTCCTTGAGCGCCCGCAGCAGCTCGACCCCGTTGGTGCCGGGCATCATCAGGTCGGTCAGGACGACGTGGATCCGGTGGCGCCGAACGACCTCCAGCGCCGCTCGCGCGTGGTCCGCGGTGAACACCCGCATCCCCTCGCGCTCGAAGATCTTCTGCAGCGACGTGGTGTTGCTCGGCTCGTCGTCGACCACCAGGACGGTGACGTCCTCCGCCCCTGAGACGACCGGAACGCCGACCTCGGACGCGCGGTCGCCCGATTCCGCCAACTCGTCAGCCATCGAGACGTATTGTCACGAGCTGGACAGAGCGTCAAGACGTGAGACAAATGGTCAGAAGTCGGCGCTTCCAGGGGTCCTCGGGAAGGGAATGACGTCGCGGATGTTGCCGAGTCCCGTGACGTAGACGAGCGTCCGCTCCAGGCCGAGCCCGAAGCCGGCGTGGGGGACCGTCCCGTAGCGGCGCAGGTCCCGGTACCACCAGTAGGGCTCGGCCGACATGCCCAGCTCGCGGAGGCGCTGGTCGAACACGTCCAGGCGCTCCTCGCGCTGAGCCCCGCCGATGATTTCCCCGATCCCGGGCGCGAGCACGTCCATCGCCGCGACCGTGCGACCGTCCTCGTTCAGGCGCATGTAGAACGCCTTGATCTCCTTCGGGTAGTTCATGACCACCACCGGTCTGCCGACGATGCGCTCAGTGAGGAAGCGCTCGTGCTCGCTCTGCAGATCCATGCCCCAGCGGACCGGGAACTCGAACCGGGCCTCCCCCTGTCGCTCCTCGAGCCGACGGATCGCCTCCGTGTAATCCATCCGCTCGAAGCTCGCGGTGACGAACCCCTCCAGGCGCTCGATGCAGCCAGCGTCGACGCGGTCGCGGAAGAAGCCAAGCTCCTCCTGGCAGTCGGCGAGCACGGACTGGAAGATCGACTTCAGGAACCGCTCCGCGAGATCCGCGTTTGCAGTGAGGTCGGTGAACGCCACCTCGGGCTCCACCATCCAGAACTCCGCGAGGTGACGGCTGGTGTTGGAATTCTCGGCACGGAAGGTCGGTCCGAACGTGTACACCTTGGAGAGCGCGAGGCAGTGGGTCTCGACCTCGAGCTGCCCTGAAACGGTGAGGTAGCTCTCCTTGCCGAAGAAGTCCTGGCCGTAGTCGATGCCGCCGGCCTCGTCGCGGGGGAGGTTGGCGAGATCGAGCGTCGAGACGCGAAACATCTCGCCCGCTCCCTCGCAGTCGCTGGCCGTGATGATGGGCGTGTGGACCCAGAAGAAGCCCTGATCGTGAAAGAAGCGGTGAACGGCCTGCGACAGGTGATGACGCAACCGCGCCACGGCCCCGAAGGTGGCGGTTCGCGGCCGCAGGTGGGCGACCTCCCGCAGGAACTCGAAGCTGTGCGCCTTGGGCTGGATCGGGTAGGTGTCTGGGTCGTCCACCCAACCGACGACCTCGACGCGCGACGCCTTGACCTCGAGCGACTGCCCCTTGCCGACGGACGGGGCCAGTGCGCCAGTGACCCGCACGGCGCACCCGCTCGTCAGGCGTTTGATCTCCGTCTCGTAGTTGTCGAGCACGCTCTCCGCCACGACCTGGATCGGGGCGACCGTCGAGCCGTCGTTGACCTGCAGGAACGAGATGCCGGCCTTCGAGTCGCGACGGGTGCGGATCCAGCCGCAAACGACGACCGGAGTCCCCACGGGCACGGCCCCCGCGAGCAGGCGCTTGATCGAGTCGTACATGGGTCCACTCACTCCGCGGGCGACCGTAGCATCGGTCACGGGCCCACGCGACGCCAAGCGCGGCCGAGGCACGGCGACGCGACGCCGTGTCGAAGGTCCCAGCGCAGCAGCACCCGCGCCACCTCGCGCCGTGAACCGGCGCGGACGCTGCCCTCCATGGTGGTGAGCGAGGCGACCGGGTTCACCCAGCGCAGACGCAGGTGGACGAGGAGCTCCAGGGGTTCCTCGCCGGGTCCCACGAAGCCAAGCTCGTACGTCAGCGCGAGGCCGCCGCGCGCCGAGCGCAGCAGCCACCCCGAGACCTCGGCGCCGTCGATCCAGTCCCCGATCCGGAGGGCGCCGTGCGCAGACCACGGCCCGGGCCTCGCACGGACGAGGAGCCGCAGCGACAGCGGGCGCGCCTGCCGCTCCCCCGCCAGCCACGCGGCGCCCAGCAGGGCCTGGGTGAACGAGCCGCTCATCGAGTGTCCCCACCGGCCGCCGGTCCGGGAGCGTTTCCGCCCGTCACGGGCGCTCGGGTGGGGCCGGTAGCGCGGGGGCCGCACGCCCCACCATGAGCCGCTCGACGCGGTCCCCACGGGCGGTCGCGTCCACGATCTCCTCCAGGTCGTCGACCGTCACCGCCCCGTAGAAGCAGTGGTCGGGCTCGACGGCGACGATCGGGCCGTGCTCACAGAGCCCGAGACAGCTCGACGAGCAGGCGCGCGCCGCCGTGGACGCGAGGCCGCGCTCACGGAGCAGCTCGCGCAGCCTCGCGAAGATCGCCTCCGACCCACGGGCGGCACAGGACCCCTTCGGCACGTGATCCGGGCGGCGATTGAGGCAGACGAAGAGGTATCGGTCGCGAGGGGCCATCGACGAAGAACATGAGGTGACTCGGGCCAGCAGGTCAAGCCAGCGGCGCCGCGCCGGCCCCGGGTGAAGATGCGGACGAAGCCCCCGGGGCCGGGACACCCCGGGGTCCGCCGCGACGCGGCGCCCGGGGAGCGCGCGGAAGCCGAGCTCCGCCGCGTCAGCGCAGCCCATCGTCGCGATCGCGCGTCGCCGCCGCGACACTCTCCGCGAGGACGCCGAGCAGGGCGTCGAGATCCTCGAGATCGATGTTCAGCGCAGGGGCCACGTAGACGGTATTGCCCAGCGGGCGGAGCACGGCGCCGCGGGCGAGCGCTGCCTCGTAAACTCGCCACCCGAGCGCGCCGAAGTACCCCTCGTCCCCCTCGAGATCGACCGCCCCCACCATGCCGAGGCTCCGCCCGCGGACGACCCCGGGGAGCGCACCGAGCGAGTCGATCGCGGCGGCGATGCGCGCGGCCCGGACCGGAATCCCGGCCAGCACGGCCTCGTCGCGGTACACGCGAAGCACCTCCAGTGCCACCCTGGCGCCGAGGGGGTTGCCGCAGAACGTGTGCCCGTAGAGGAAGGCCCGCTCGGGCGCGCCTCGAAAGCCGTCGAACAGCGCCTCGGTGACGAGCGTCGCCGCCATCGGCAATAGTCCCCCACTGAAGCCCTTGGCCACGCACAGCACGTCGGGCGTGACGCCAGCATGCTCGCAAGCGAACATGGGCCCCGTCCTGCCGTATCCGGTGAAGACCTCATCGACCACCAGCAGCGCCCCCGCCTCGCGGGTCAGCGCGCGCACCTCCCGGAGGTAGAGCGGGTCGTAGAGCCGCATCCCCGAGGCCCCCTGCACGACGGGCTCCAGCACCACCGCGGCGATCTGGTCTCCCTCTTGCTCGAGGCACCGGGCGATGGCAGCGAACGCCCGCGCGTATCCGGTCGCATCGGGCGGCGGTACGTGGACCGTGTCCATGAGCACGGAGGCGAACGGCCGGCGAAACGCCTCGACGCCTCCGATCGAGGTCACCCCCAACGTCTCTCCGTGGAAGGCCCCGTCGAGCGCGACGAAGCGGCGGCGAGCGGGGCGCCCGTTCTGGGCCCAGTACTGCAGGGCAAGCTTGAGCGCCACCTCCACCGCCGTCGACCCGTCATCGCTGAAGAAGACGCGGGAGAGTCCCGGTGGCGCGACCGCGACGAGTTCGGCAGCGAGGAGCGCGGCGTTCTCGTGCGTGATACCCGCCAGGGAGACGTGGCAGAGGCGTCGCGCCTGGTCCACGACCGCCGCGACGAGCCGCGGGTGCTGGTGGCCCAGCAACGCGGTCCACCACGAGGCGTTCCCGTCGAGGAAGGTCCGACCATCCACGTCGAAAAGCCTGGCGCCCGCTGCGGAGTCGATCACCAGGGGCCTCCCCTCGGCGAGGTACCGATCCATCGGCGTGTAGGGGTGCCAGACGTGCCGCGCGTCGAGGTCGATGATCCGTGAACGCGAGACGGTCACCCTCCCCCCTCCGTTCCGGGACGGCTGGCGAACGACCCGGAGAGGCGCCGGCGACGAGCCTCCTCGTCGAGCGGAATCAGCAGGCGTACGGACGTCCCTCTTCCCACCTGGCTCACGAGGCTGACGGTACCACCGTGAGCCCGCACGATCCGATCGACGATAGCGAGCCCGAGTCCGGTCCCCTGCGGGCGCGTGCTGAAGAACGGCTTCAGCGCCCGCTCCAGGGTACGCGCATCCATGCCGCGACCGGTGTCGCGAACGTCGATGGAAACTACGGCCCCGTCTTCGGCCTCCTCCGCGCGAGCCACGATCGAGAGCCTACCTCCGTCCGGCATTGCCTGGCAGGCGTTCTCTACCAGGTTCTCGAGCACGAGGCGGAGCAACCCGGCATCGACGGTGACCGTTTCCAGCTGGCGCTCGTCGGGGATGTCCACCTCCACCGTGATCCCGGGCGGAGCCAGGCTCCGCGTTCGGTCCACCAGCTCGCGCAGGTTAACGTCACCCCAACTGACAGCGACCGGGCGAGCGAACCGCAGGAGATCCGCCACCAGTCGGTTCAACCTCCCCACCTCCTCTTCGACGATGCCGAGGAGCATCTGCCGATCCGGTTCCCCGAGCGCGCTGCGCCGGAGCCCCGCGGTGGCGTTGAGGATGATGGCGAGCGGGTTCCTCACCTCGTGCGCGATGGTCGCCGCCAGCTCGCCCACGGCCGCCAGCTGCTCGCGCCGGAGCAGCTCCCCTTCCATGACCCGGAGGTCCTGATGTGAGCGCTGCAGCTCCTCCGTGCGCTGCTGCAGGCTGTGCTTGGTCGCCTCCAGCCGCCCCGCGGAGTCGCGGTCCCTCCTCACCATCACCGCCCCCACGGTGAAGGAGTAGAGGGTGAAGGCGTGTGGCAGGAGGTAGACGCCGTGGACCCACCCCCCGAGGAGGAGCCCCACGTCGCTCGCGTAGGCGACGAACAGCGCGGTCGCTCCCATCACGAGCGCCAGGGCGTCACGGACTCCTCGCTGGTAGGCTCGCACCAGGATCCAGACCGACACCAGCGAGCACGCGATCGCGACCAGGAGCAGCGCGGCCGTGTGGGCGTGGTGGACCGCGGTCACGTGGCGGACGACCAGCCCGAGCACCGGCGTCTCCTCGATCCGTTCGGTGCCGGCGATCCGGGAGCGTCCGAGGACCACGATCAGGATCGCGGCTGCCGTGAAGACGTGGAGGATCCACCCGTGCCGCCGCGCCCGTTCGGGTCGCGCGAAATGGGCCGTGAACTGCAGGTTGAACATGGCCGCGGCGATGACTCCGACCGTGGCGAAGTCCACCGCGAGACGCCAACCGGGGACCGTCTCCGCGGCGTAGGCTCCGGCGATCCCCGCCGAGGCCACGGCCATGGCCAGGTGCAGGAGCGCAAACCGGCGGAGGCTGGCCTGCCGCCGCCACACCGCGAAGGCGCCAAACGACAGGGCGACGAAGAGCTGGCCCATGGCGAGCGCCGAGACGAAACCGCAGAGGAACGGCGTGCTCACGACCCCCTCCTGCCGGATGCCGGAGGCGGCGCCCCCCCCGGATCCGCGGTGGGACCCAAGGCAAAGGTCCGGCGGACCCGGTCGAGCACGCGTCGCGCCGATCCCTCTCCCGAAGTGAGCACGATCTCGAGCGAGTGATCGCCAGGACCGAGGCCGTGGACGCGTCGGGGGTCGTCGTCCCCGAGATCCGCCGCCCAGCGTCCCGCGGAACCCGTGAGCTCGATGCCGAGCCGCACCCCCCCTGCCGCGAGCGACGCCCCCACCACGACGCAGTCGACCACGGGCGCGCCCGCCGCAACCCCGCCGTCGCCGGGCCCCGACGGTGAGAGTACGATCAGGAACGGCGCATCCGGGGGCAGCGTTCCGCGCGCCCCAACGAAGAAATCCACGACGGCCACGGATCCCCGGGAACCCCTCTGAGGCGGCCGGACGGCGATCCCCTCGGCGTCAACCGCGGCGGCAACCAGACGGTGCAGTCCGGGCCCGACGGGACGTCCGTCGGACGGGAGATCGCCGAGCCGGACCTCGACCGGAGCCTGCCGAAGGACCCACGGACGGTCCCCGTCGAGCATGACTGCAACGCCGTGACCCGTCGCCCCAAGGGACCAACCGGCAACGTTGACCCGAACCCGGGAGGAAGCGGCCTCCTGGAGAGGGATCACCGCGCCCAAGAAGGGGGCGACCAGTTCGATCATGGGGGCGCCGGCAGGCCGCGCCGCGACAGGGAAGCGTTCGAGGCGGATCCCTTCCGTCGAACCCACCTCGCCCGCCGCGAGCGCGGCTTCACCGAGCTCACCGAGCGGCGCCGACACCACGGCGGGTCCCGCGAGCTTGGGCGCGTCGACGCCCGCGGCGGGCGCGGCGGGGACGGGACGGCAGGCGGTCGACCCGACCCAGAGGAGCAGCGCGCCGACGCCACGGATCACCCCGGCAGGCTACCCCAAATGGCGGCTCGGTGAACACCCGCGGTCGAGTGCGCCGGCGCCGCTCCGTGTCACGCCCACCCGCTCGCCGCCCGTCCCACGATCTGCTAGTCGTAGCCGCGATGAGCTACGTCGTACTGGCGCGCAAGTACCGTCCGATGAGCTTCGACGACCTGGTCGGGCAGGCGCACGTGGCGCGCACGCTGTCCAACGCCATCGCTGCCAACCGCGTGGCCCACGCCTTCCTTTTCACGGGGGTCCGCGGCGTCGGTAAGACGACGAGCGCGCGCATCCTCGCGAAGGCGCTCAACTGCATGGGACGCCCCGGATCCGTCCCCTCCGGAACCGACCCCGGCCCCACCGCGAGCCCCTGCCTCGAGTGCTCCGCCTGCCGGGAGATCGCCGCCGGAACGGACATCGACGTCCAAGAGATCGACGGGGCTAGCTACACCGGGGTCGACGATGTCCGTCGCCTCCAGGACTCCTTGCCGTACCGACCGGCCCGCGATCGTTTCAAGATAGTCATCGTCGACGAGGTCCACATGCTCTCGGCGAGCGCGTGGAACGCCTTCCTCAAGACGCTCGAAGAGCCGCCTCCGCACGTGAAGTTCATCTTCGCGACCACCGAGGTGCACAAGGTCCCGGTCACCATCCTCAGCCGGGTGCAACGCTTCGACTTCAAGTTGATCCCCGCGCGCCTCATCGTGGAGCGGCTGCGCGGGGTGCTGCAAGCAGAGGGGATCCGCGCCGACGACGAGGCGCTGAGCGTCGTCGCCCGCGAGGCCGCTGGCAGCATGCGCGATGCCATGAGCCTGCTCGACCAGGTCATCGCCTGGGGCGGCACGGACCTCTCCGGCGAGGACGTCGCGCGGGTGCTCGGCGTCGCCAGCCACCGGGCGCTCCACGAGATGGCGCGCGCGCTCATTGCCGGCCAGACCGACCCCTGCCTCCAGGTGGTCCAATCCCTCGCCGAACAGAGTCACGACCTCGGACACGTCGCCCGGGATCTGCTGGCGCTGCTTCGAGATCTCGTGGTCGCCAAGGTGTGCGCCAACGCCGCCGAGCTGATCGATCTGCCAGACGAGGAGCGCGTCGGCGTCGCCCGGCTCGCGGCCGACGCCGACGCCGACGACCTGGTTCGCCTGCACCAGGGTTTCTCCCATGGGTTCGACGAGGTCGTGCGCAGCGGGCAGCCACGCGCCGCGCTCGAGATGCTCCTGGTGCGCCTCTCGCGACGCCCGCCGCTGCTGCCCCTCGACGAGCTGCTGCAGCGCCTCGGCGCGCTTGAGCGGCGGCTCGCCGGCGGGCGCTCGGAGCCGCGGGGGGGCGAGCCGCCCGCGAGCCCGGCCGGCGGCGGGCGCGACGGCGGGGTGCGTCCACGCGGTGGCGAGCACAGCGGGGCGAGGACCTTAGGCTCCGTGGAGCGGGAGCCCACCAACGGCGGGGCAACCGCGCCCCCAGCCACCGCGGCGACCCGCGCCAAACCGACGGTCCCCACCGTGGCCACCGACGACGACGCACACCGCCCCGCGGAGATGCCGCCGGTGTCTGCGGTCGTCGGGGCCGGTGCGCCGCCCCCGGTGCAGAGCGAGCCGCGACGCCCGCCCGAGGTCGCCGCCGCGCCGGCGACGCCGGACCCCGACCCGCCGGCGGTCGGAGGGGCTGCGTCCATGCTCGATACCTGGCGCCGGATCCTCGACCGGGTTGGGCTCGAGTCCCCCGAGATCGGGGCCTTCCTCGGCCACGCCGTTCCCTTGAAAGTGAGCGTGGAGCTCCTCGAAATCGCCTTCGAGGTCGGCAGCATCTTCGCCGACCGCGCGGCCGCACCCGATGCCAGCGGGGTGCTCCGACGCGCCGCCACGGCCGAGCTTGGCGCCACCCCGCGGGTGGTCATCGAACGCGACTCCGCGCGCACGCAAGGGCAGACGACCGTTGCCGCCGTGGTCGCCGCCGAGCGTGACGAGGCGCGCGCCCGCGCCATGTCGGCGGCCCAGGGCCACCCGTCGGTGACGGCCGCGGTCGCCGTGCTCGGTGCCCGTGTCAAGGACGTCCGCCTCCCCGAGACGTGAGCCCGTGCGGCGCGAGGAGCGTGCCCGCCCCCGTCCGCTCCCGCTGTCCGTGAGTGCCCGACGGCGACCGGCGACGCCCACGGTGCCGCGCTTGCCGACGCCCCCCGCCCGCGGCTAGGTTGACGACGACAGTGAGCTCACCGCGCCTCGATCAACTGGTCCGCCTGCTCGCTCGACTGCCCGGCGTCGGAGAGAAGACGGCAACTCGCTTCGCGCTCCACCTCGTCACCGAGCCGCTGCTCGCCCGAGACCTCGGCGCGGCTCTCGGCGAGCTCCCGGAGCGCATACGACCCTGCGAGCGCTGCGGCAATCTCGCCGAGGTGGACGCCGAGACGCGTGCCCTGTGCGTCGTGTGCCGGGACACCCGGCGCGACGCGACGCTGCTCTGCGTGGTGGCGAGGGTCCAGGACCTCTTGGCCATCGAGCGAAGCGGCGCCATGCGGGGGCGCTACTTCGTCCTCGGCCGACTCCTGTCCCCGCTCGACGGGATCGGGCCAGAGGAGCTCCCACTGAGCGCTCTCGTCACGCGCGTCCAGACTGACGGCGTGACGGAGGTGATCGTCGCCACTCCACCGTCGGTGGACGGGGAGGCGACCGCGCTCTACCTGGCCCGCGAGCTCGCCGGGCTCGGGGTCCGCACGACCCGAATCGCGAGCGGCGTGCCCCATGGAGGTGATCTCGAGTTCGCGGACCAGATCACCCTCGGCCGCGCCCTCGAGGGCCGGCGGAGGATCGGGGACTGACGCCCTGAATCGCGGTTGATTTGGGCGAGCGGTCACCTAAGATGGCTCGCCCCGCCGGGGGTCACCCCCATGCCGGACCGCCAAGCGCTCAGCACCCCCGACGCACCCGCCGCGATCGGTCCCTATGCCCAGGCCATCGTCGCCGGGGGGCTCCTGTGGGCGAGCGGTCAGATCGCGATCGATCCGGCGTCGGGCGAGCTGGTCGGCCGCGACGCCGCAACTCAGACGGAGCAGGCCCTCGATAATCTGGCCGCGGTCCTGAAGGCGGGGGGGTGCGCCTTCGACGACGTGGTGAAGACCACGATCTACCTGACTGACCTGGCGGACTTCGCGGCCGTCAACGCCGCCTATGCGGGGCGCTTCGAGGCGTGCCCTCCGGCCCGATCGACGGTCCAGGTCGCGGCGCTGCCGCGCGGCGCGCGCGTCGAGATCGACGCCGTCGCACGCATCCCGACCCAAGCGGTGGCGGGAACCCGCTGACCCGCGCGTCGACTCGACCCTCCCGGAGGGCGCGTCCCAGCCGAACGGAGCTTGATCGACATGACTGCGCAACGACCACCGGTACCGCCTTCCCTGTTGCCGCACCTGGACGCCACGGAGGCCGAAGCGCTCGACCTCGCCCGCTCCCTCGCGGCGCAGACTCCGGGGGCTGATTCGGTCGCCCTGGTCGAGGCCTGGGTACACCACGGAAACGTCGCCGCAGTTGGGGCCGTCGCCGACTCGGGGTCGGGTCCAGCGCGCAAGGCCGCACGGCGCGGATTGAACGTGCTCAAGTCTCGGGGGGTCGTCCCGCTGCCGCGCGGCCATGTGACTCGGGTGGCCCCGCGGGACGAGGCGTCGACCGAGGACGAGGCGTATCTCATCGCGCCTGACTCGACGGGCAGCGAGATGATAGCCATCGCCCGCCGCTCCGGCTCGGGGCGCACGACGGCCGCGTTCTTTATCTTCAACGACGCCGTTGGTGTGCTCCGCGTCGACAACGACGAGCTGTCTCGATCGCGGTTCGTCGAGCGCCTCGAGCACGCCCACCCCGAGCTCGGCTATCGCCCAGTGCGCGTGCCCGTGCCCTGGGCGCGGTGGCGGTTGGCGCGGGCGCTGGAGGTCCACGCACGACGTGGGGTCCCCGAGCCACTTGGCGTCACCACCGCTCGACCCCTGCTGGAGCCGGCGCCGAGCGAGCCGCCCGAGCACCCCCTCGACGCCGAGGGGCTGGTGCTGGGTCCGGAGGACGCCGCCGAGAGCGCCCGGGCCTCCGCGAGGTTGCACGGACTCCCCGAGGTGCGCGGCTGGCTGCCGCCCAAGCCGGCGGTCGACGCGATGCTACTGGAGGTCGGCAGGACGCTCACGCCCAACGTCGAACCGCCTCCCGGGCAGGTCGAACGCGAGCTGGAGAAGCAGATCCAGGCGGCGACGGACCGCTACTTCTCGCCGCAGGTCCGCGAGCAGCTCGTGTCCCTGATGAAGGACGCAACGCTCAGCGTGCTCGCACGCGCGGGTGAGCAGGTCGCCCTCGACATGGTCGCGACCACCGAGGCGATCCAGCGCGCGGGCCTGATCACCGACCCTCCCCACGAGGTCCCCTTCCTCCGCGCCTTCTTCGACAAGGCCGTCGCCGTCCTGGTGGAGCAGAACAAGGGCCAGCTTCGCATCCCGGTCCCTCCGCGGCACCCCGCCACCACCTCCGCAGCGGACTCGCCCGAAAGTGACGGGGCGTCGTCCGCCCCGCCGACGGAAGCAGCGGAGAGCCCCGCGCCCCCGGAGCCAAGCCCGAGCTCCACGGACGGGGGCTCGTCTGGCTGAAACCCCGGGGCTGGTTGAGCCCTGGTTCCGGGCAGCGCCGTCGTGCACGCCGGCGCCAACGCGGCGGCTCGTGGGCGCCGGGCGCGGGTGCAGTCGCTCAACGATAGCGGAGCTCGACGTTCCCCTCACCGAGATCGCTGACGCCCGCCTGCACGTCGATGGTGGGGCCCGAACCGCAGGTCACCGTCTTGGAGCTCGCCGCAGCGTCATCCGCGTCGCAGTCGTCGGGGACCGGCCCGTCGTTGACGATCGCGCCTTCGCCGAAAGCCTGCGCCTCCACCACGAACTCGTCCCGGCTCGGCAGCTCGAGGACGACGTCACCGTCGGCCGTGTAGATGATGCTCGCCTCATGATCGTCGGGCATCGTCCCCGAGATCCCCGCTAGACTGACGAACGCGTTGCCGTTGACACCGTCCGCCCGCACGTCAACGCAGTCGCTCACGTCCTCGACGCTCACCTCGCTGCACCAGAGCTCGGTGTAGACCACTGTGGGCGAGCCCTCGACGATGCAGCTGCCGACCCCGTCGTTGCGGACCACAAGCTCCACCGCTTCGCCGACCGTGTTGATGTCCACGTCGCCGTTACCCTGCGCGATGAAGAGCCCCGCGTCGAAGTCCGGCGGCAGGGCGACCTCGATGTCGGCCCCGAGGCTCGAGCTCCCGCCCCCTTCTTTGCGCGTCTCGATCTGGATGCCGGTGTCCGTGAGCTCCGCCGCCATGACCAGACTGTTCTCCATCTCGGCCTGGGCCTGATCGTCCTCGTCGTACCCGCGGTAGGTGAACGGGCGGAACGTAACGCTCACGACACCGGGCTCGCCCGGCTCTACGTTGATGGTCCCGTTGCGCGCATCGATGAAGAGATCATCGCCCGATTCCCAGTCGAGCTCTTCGGTCTGGGGGGCCGCCTCGTAGCGCTCGGTCGTCTTGGAGGTGACCTCACACCCGAATACCGTGGGAGCGAGCAGCGCCAGGAGGGAAGAGGAAGCGAGCCGGTGAAGATAGTTCATACAGTACCGTCCTTCGTTCGCTGGGATTCTACGCCGAGAAGCCAGCTTGGCTTCCCCCCGAACTGAAGGCCAACGCTCGCTCACCCCTCCGCCCGGGGGAGGTCAAGGCGCGGAGGCTCGCCGGGAAGACCCATGTCCTCCCAGGCTTTGTCCCGGAATCGGGCGTGTAGGCGACGGGTCAGGGGCCCGGGGACGCCGTCGCCGATGACCTGACCGTCCACCCGGACCACCGAGAGCATCTCCCGGACGCTGCTGGAAATGAACGCCTCGTCCGCCTCCAGCAGCTCGGCGAGCGGGATCCGGCGCAGCGACACCGGGATCGCCAACGCGCGCGCCGCCTCCAGCACCCGCTCCCGCGTGATCCCGACCAGGATCCCCGCGTCCTCAGGCGGCGTCACCAGTTGGCCGCGCCGGAGCACAAACACGTTCGATGTCGCGCCCTCCACCACGTTTCCCTCCCCGTCCAAGACCAGCGCCTCGAGCGCCCCCGCCGCCCGCGCGCGGCGCATCGCCAGAACGGCAACGAGGTAGTTTGCCACCTTGGCCCCCTGCGCGTCGGTCGCGTCGGCGGCGCGCCGGGTCGCGAAGGTGACGACGTCGATCCCGCGACAGTAGGCCCAGCTCGGTGGCAGGACGAGCGGGAGCACGATGATGACACGCCGCGGCACACCCGCCTCGACCGGCGAGAGCCCGAACTCCCCGGCCCCCCGGGTGACCATGACGCGGACGTAAGCCTCCGGGTGCCCGGCGCGAGACACCGCCTCGGTCACCTCCCGCCCTAGCGACTGGATCGCGACCGGCAAGGGGATGAAGACGCGGCGGGCGCTCGCCTCAAGCCGATCCAGGTGCTTCTCCAGCTCGAACGGGCGGCTCCCGTAGGTGCGAATCGTCTCGAAGACGGAGTCCCCGTACAGGAACCCGCGATCGAACACGCTGACAACCGCCGCCTCCGCGGGCACCACTTCGCCATCGATCATCACCGTCGCTCCGACCGGCGCTGGCGCCGCCGGAGCACTCCGGTCCGCCGGCCCTGTCACTACTCGCGGAGCTCCTCGAGCCGGGCCTTGGCAGCCACGTGGTCGGGATCGGCCTGCACGGCGCGCTCGAACATCTGCTTCGCCTTCGGCCGCTCGTCGAGACGAAGATGGGTTTCACCGATCTTGAAGAAGACCTCCGCCTTCGTGATGGGCGAGCCTTCCTCGAGCCGCTGGAGCAGCAGGGCTCGGAACATCTGTTGCGCCTTCTTGAAATCACCCGTCTCCAGCGCCACGTCGCCGAGCTTCACCAGCACCTGCACGTTGCCGGGCTCGATCCGAAAGGCCTTGTCGAGCTCCACCAGCGCACGCGGTGCGTCACCATCGGCGAGATAGGCTTCCCCTAGGCGCCGATGGATGTCCGCGAGCTCCTTCGCTCGTTTCCCGCCGAAGGACTCGACGACCCGCTCCAGCACGGCCGCCGCCTCCCGTCCGCGCCCGGAGGCGCTGTAGGCATCGCACAGCTGGAGCAGGAGGGCCCTGTCGTCAGGGCGAAGCTCGCTCGCCCGCTCGAGCAGCGTGGCCGCCGCGGAAAGATCGGCACGACGGGTGGCGTGCACGTCCGCTGCCTCCCGCAGCAGTGCGATCTTCCCCTCGACGTCACCGGCGAGTTCCGCGTCCCGGGCGATCAGGTCCGCGAGGCGCTCCCAGCTCTCCGTCTTGGCATAGAGCTCCCGAAGGCGCTGGCGCAGGCCCAGGTCCGCGCCGTCCACGGCGAGCGCTCGCTCGAGGGCGCGCGCCGCCGCTTCCCGGTCGTCGACCTTCTCGTAGACGTCGGCCAGCGAGCTCGCCAGCGCGACCACGCTTCCATCGTCGACCACCGCCACGAGCTGCTCCAGCGCGGCCGCGGCCGCGGGGAAGTTGCCGACCGCCTGCTGCAGCCGCCCCAGCGCCGCGAGCGCCGCCTGGTTACGGCCCTCACACTCCAGCACCTGCTGGTAGGTTGCGATCGCGCGCTCGCGATCCTGCAGCCGCGTCTCGCACACCTCGGCAAGCCGCAGCAGGAACCGCACCTCCGCCTCAGACTCGCTCCGGTCGTGGGCGCCGCGGATCTGAGACTCCAGCAGCTCGGCCAGGTCCTCGTCGCGACCGGTCTTCTCCAGCAACTCGCTCAACGCGACCACCGCCTCTGGATGCCCAGGCTCCTCGTCCAGCACGTCCCGCAGCAAGTTGATCGCGGTATCGTGAGCCTGGAAATGCCCGTCGTTGAGGCGCGCGAGCTCGATCCGAAGCGCCGAACGCGCGGCTGGCGTCTCCGCCATGTCGACGAGCCGCTCGACCAGACGCACGAGGTCGTCCCAGCGACGGGCGTCGCCGTAAAGCTGGCGCAACGCGTCCGCCGCGACGCGATCGAACGGATCGTCCTCGAACAGCGCGGCATAGAGGTCCGTCGCCTCCTCCGGGCGCCCGAGCCGATCTCGAGCCACCGTCGCTGCCTGGTGGCGGAGCTCCTTGACGACTTCTCCGCTCGACAGAAGCTCGCTGCGCTTGACGATCAGCGCGAAGGTCTCCTCCCAATCGCCAGCCGCCTCGCGCAGCGTGGTGAGCTCGCTCAGCGCCCACGAGTTGACGTCGTCGTGGGCGAGCAGGTCGCGCAGGATCTGCTCCCCCAGCGCCGCATCACCGACGCGGTCAGCGAGGTCTTTGGCCTGTCGGTGCAACTCCTCGCGTCGAACGTCGTCCACCTGGAGCGACGCCCGCTGGCGAAGGGTGGCGACGAGATCCCGCTCCCGGCCCGGCTCCCGCTGCAGTTCCTCCACCTGCAACAGCACCTCGTCACTGGTGGGATCGAACGCGAACGCGCGGGCGAGTGCGGCCTCGGCGCCAGGACGATCCCCGGCGCGGTCACGCAGCCAACCGGCGCCACGGGCCAGAAGGTCGCGCGCCGCCTCGGAGGAGAGATCGGTCGCGCCGTCGACCGCCTCCCGCAGCACGGCGGCGGCGCTCCCCCAGTCCCCGGTAATCGGCGCGAGTCGCTCGATTTCGTCGAGCAGTCCCACATCGGACGGCTCCTCCCGCAGCGCCGCTTCCAGCACCCGCTGCGCACCGCCTGGATCCCGCGCGTCGTCCTCCAGCACCCGGGCCAGACTCCGGCGCATCTCGACCCGCTCCCCGGCCGAGCGAGCCAGCTCGACGCGGCGGGCATAGACCGCGGCCAGACGCTCGGTATTGCCCTGCATCCGGTAGACGCGCTCGAGCACCTCCGAGGCCTCCTCGAAGAGGTCCTCTCTCTCCCCCAGTCGCTCTAGCTCCTGCGTGGCGCCCGTGTGTCCGGGGTTGCGCTCGAGCGCGGCCCGTAGCGAACCAAGTCCGCTCGCCGGATCGCCGAACTCGCGGATCTGCAGCGACGCCAGTCGGAACAGCAGATCCGCCTCAACGTTGGGATCGCTCGCCACCCCGGCACGACGCTCGATGACGTCAGCCAGCGCTTGACGATCACCGACCCGGTCGTACAGCCGGTCGAGCGCGCTCAAGAGCTCCGGATCGTCGCCCGCTTGCTCCAGGGCATGCACATAGGCCCCAATCGCCCTGGGGTCGTCGTGAAGGTGCTCCTCGGCGATCCGTCCCAACCTCACGTTCAGGTCGCGCAGCAGCGACGGATCGAACACGCCCTGCGCTCGCTCGGCAAGTGCGTCCGCGACCCGGTCCCAGCCCCCCGTCGCCGCCGCGAGGCGCTCGATGTCCTGGTGGATCTGGTCGTCCTCCGGTCGCTCCGCCATTGCGCGCAGCAGGGCCCCGAGGGCCCCCGGCTGATCCCGCAGCGGTGTCTCCAGCAGCTCCGCGATGGAGCGGAGCGTCTCTCCCCGCACCGCGGGGTCCGTCTCGACCGTGAGCCGCATCTCCAGCACTTCGACCAGCTCGGCGGCGCGGTCGGTCGCGCGCAGCACGGGCACGAGCACGGCGGCCACCGTCTCCCGCAGCTCCTCGTGGTCCGCTCCGATCGCGCGTGTCGCCGCGATCGCCTCGACGTCGTCGGGAACCTCTTCGAGCACCTGCCGGTATGCGTCCACCGCGTCGGCGTGGCTCGACAACTCACCGGCCAGGATGGCGCCCATCTCACGGCGCACCCGCGCGCGCTCAGCGGGCGTCTCCGCCAGCGCGGCCTCGGCCCGCTGGTTCTCGAGCAATTCCGGCCACCTGCGTTCGGCCCGGTAGAGGCGCCCGAGCGCGCCGAGCACGGCGCGGTCGGTCGGGCGCACGGCGAGCGCCTGGGTCAACGCATCGATGGCACGCGGCCGATCCCGCAGCGACTCCTCGACGACGCGCGCGGAGCGCAGCAGCAACTGGTGCCGCAGGTCATCGTCGTCCTCGCACAACTCCACGCGGCGCTGATAGAGCGCGACCAACCGGGCGGCGTCTCCCGACGCTTCGTAACGACCCTCGAGCAGATCGATCAAGCAATCGACGGTGAACGCGCTCTCTGGCTCCAGGTCGTGGGCCCGCTCGTACGCCTCGACGGCGCCCGCAGCGTCGTCGAGCATGTCCCGCTTCGCCTCCCCGATCCGGCGCCAGGTCGAGGCTCGTTCGTCGTCACCGACCAGCAGCTCCGCCTTGGCGATCAGCGCCCTGACCAGCGCGGGCCAGTCCGAGAGCAACATCGCCAGCCGCTCCACCCGCGCGAGCGGTTCGAGGTCCGACGGATCCGACTCGTGCAGGCGCTGGAAGGCCACCAATGCACGGCGCGGGTCATCGAGCTTCTCGTCGGTGACCGCGGCCAGCACCGATAGGTAATCGTGACGGGACGCCAGGTCGGGGTGGGCGTCCAGGATCTCCTCGTACCCCTGCGCCAGCGCCGCCCAAGCGCCGGTGACCTCCGTGAGGCGCTCGAGCTCCGTCCGCGTTCCCGAGTCGTCCGGATCCAGCGCCACCGCGGCGCGGAGCGCGCGTCGGGCCCGCTCCGGATCCTTCCCGCGCGATTCCCAAAGCTCCGCAGTCTCGCGCAGTACGGCCACGCGGTCCGCCGGAGCCTCGGCGAGCGCGAAGCGCTCCTCGTTGAGGCGGATCGTGTGCCGCCAGTCGTCCCGGGCGTCGTACAGCGGCCGCAGGATCTCGACCACCCGCGCCTTCCGCGCCGCGTCACCGAGCAGGCCCTCCAGCTCCTTGATCGCCTCGGCGTGGTCCGGAACCTGCCGCACGATCTCCTCCAGCTGATCCACCGAGCGATCGACGTCACTGAGCTCTTGGCGATAGAGGCGCGCCAGCGCCAGACGATGGGTGGCGCCGCCGGCGTCGTCGGCCGCTGACTCGGCGCGGCGGAGATGGAGGTCGGCGAGCTCCGGCCACCGCGCTCGCTCGCGAAGCAGCTCCGTCAGTGCGTCCAGCGCCGCGACGTCCCCCTCGTCGGCATCCACGGCCGCTCGATACGTCTCGATCGCGTCGTCAGGGCGTCCCAGGCGCTGCCGCTGCAGCTCTGCGATCGTGTGCAGGAGGCGTGTCCGCGCGGCGGCGTCGTAGCGATGGTCGAGAGCGCTCCGGTACAGCTCCACGCGCTCCTCGTGGCGCTCGGCCCGCTCGAGCAGCGCGTCCACGGCAGCGAACAGCCCCTCATCCTCGGGCGCAAACGCGAGCGCGCGCCGCAGGTACTCGAGCGCCCGGTCGACCTCGCCGAGGCTGGCAAAGATCTCGCCGGTGCGCCGGGACAGCCCCGCACTGGCCTCGTCGTCGCCCACCAGTGGGGTCAGTGTCTTGGCGTAGATCTCCGCCAGGTGCCGCTCGGCTCCCGCTACCTTCGCCAACCGCTCCAGCTCGCCGGTGATCGCCCGGTCGGAGAGATCGTCGTCGAGAAGCTGCGCCGTCGTGTCCAGCGCCGAAACGTAATCCTCCTTCTGCTCCTCGTAGAGCTGCGCGAGCCGACCGAGCAACTCTCGCCGCTCGGCGGGATCGTCGGCGTACTCGAGCCGAGCCCGCAAGGTGACCATCACGCGGTCGTAATCCGCACGGAGCAGGTACACCGGCTCCAGCATCCGGGCGGCGCGCGCCCGATGCTCCGCCTCGGCACCCTCGGCCAGGAGCGCCTCGAGCTCCGCGATCGCCCCCGTGTGCTGGCGCTCGACCTCGAGCGCCCGTTCCAGCTCCTCGAAAGCCCGCGGAACGTCGCCGATTCGGCGCGCCGCAACGCTGGCGATCTTGACCCGGAGATCGGCGGGCTGCGGCTGCCCAGCGTCGATTTGGCGCTCGTACAGCGCGACAAGATCGGCCCAACGAGCCTCCTCCTGATAGAGCCGTTCCAGCGCCTCCACCGCCGGCTTCTCCAAAGCCAGATCGAGGACTGACTCGTAGACCTCGATCGCCCGAGGCCGATCCTTCATGGTTTCCGCCAGCAGGCGAGCACGCCGGTACAGGAGCTCCTTGCGGTCCTCGTCGCGCTCCGCGACCTCGACCCGCCGCTCGAGCACGCCCAGGAGCTCTGCGCTCTCACCGCTCTCCTCGTACAAGGCCTCCAGCGCGACCAGCGCTCGCGGGTCGTCCGCCCGGAGCTCGAGCGCTCGCGCGTAGGACTCCCGCGCCAGCGCCCCGTCGCCGAGGCGGTGGCGCGCGAGATCGGCGATCCGCATCGTGACGTCGTACTGCGCGTCCCCATCGAAGATCTCGGGGACGATCTCGCGCAGCAGGGTGACCTGCGCGGCTTGCTGCCCCGTCACCTCCGCGAGCCGATCCACGTGCGCCAACCAGGGGACGAGATCCTCTTGACCGAGCGCCGCACGAAGGGCTCGACGGGCAAACTCGAACGCGCGCCTGGGGTCGCCCAGCGGAACCTCGGCGACGTGCATCGCCTTCGAGAAGCCAGCGAGCCGCGCTTCCGGGTCGTCGGTCGCGTCCAGCTCGATCTCGATGACTCGAAGGAGCCGTTGCTGGTCCCCGTCCATCTCGTAGATGGGGCGCAGCACCTCCGCGACCTCGCGCCGCGTGACATGATCCTCACAATCGAGCAGCCGCTCTAGCGCGTCGCGGCTGCGCTGGTGAGTCACATCGATGGACAGCGCCGTCCGGTACGCGTCCAGCGCACCCGACACGTCGCGGAGATGATCGCGGCGCAGATCCCCGAGTTCGACGAGCACCCCGACCCGGTCGCGGTCGTCCGTCACGAGCTCCAAATGCCGTTCGTAGACGTCCGGCAGCTCGTCCCAGCGCTCGGCCCGCACCAGCAGGCCCTCGAGGGCCCGAAGGGAGGCGTCATCGGGGCCGAACTCGTCGATGACGGCCCGCCACGCGTCGATGGCGTCCGCCACGCTGTTCAGGTGAGTCGCCAGAACGGTCGCGCCGCGCGTCATCAGGCTCCGCCGCTCGGCAGGATCCGTGGCAGCCTCCCGGCGACGATCGATGATCCCGACCAGATCGCTCCAGGCCTCCGTCCGCTCGTAGAGCCCGTCGAGCGCCGCCAGCGCCGCCGGGTCCCGCGGGTCGTCCTCTAGCCGGGCCCGCCACGCATCGATCGCGCCGGCGGCGTCCCCGAGCGCCGTGTCACACAGCTCGCCCAGTCGTCCGAGCAGGAGCGACCGCGCCCGGACGTCCGGCTCGAGCCGCACCTGAACCCTCAACGTCTCCACCAGCTCGGCCTGCCGGCCCGACGCTGCGCAGATCGACTCCAGGGCGCGCGCCGCGGGCAACACCAGCTCGGGATCGGTTTCATCGATGGCCAGCACTCGCCGATAGGTCGCCTCGGCCCGCTCGCCGTCGCCGACGGAATCGGCGTAGATCGCGGCCACCCGCATCAGGATCTCGCCGCGAAGCGAGGGTGCAGCCGCGCGCTCTGCGGCGGTCGCCAACACCTCCGCCACCCGGGCGTGAGCCCCCTGGCGACGCCCAACCTCGAACAGGCGCTGACGCGCGTCGGCGTCGCCGGGATCCTCCGGGACCAATCGGGCGAGCACCGCTAGGGCGCCCTCGTCGTCGTGGAGGCGGTCGTCGCGGAGGACGGCGATGCGGCGCAACAGCTCCCGGCGCTCGTCCTGGATCGCCGTGGACGTGGGGGACTGCACCGCGGCAGCATCGAGCTCCTCCAGCCGGATCGCCAGCACCCGGACCAGATCGCGGGTCTCGTCGCGCTGCTCGTACACACGCTCCAGCATCCGCGCAGCACGCCCGCGCAGGCTCCCGATCTCCAGAAGCTTCTCCGCGAGCTCTCGCGCGACGTAGTCCTGAGGCCGCTCTGCGAGCACATGCTCGACGTGAACCGCCGCCTCGGCCGGTCGCAGGAGGCGCTCGAGCTGAATCCGCGCTAGCCGGAGCTCCAGGTCGAGCAGCGTCTCACCGCCCGCCGCACCCAGACGCCGCTCGAGGAGCTGGGCGAGCTCCGCGTCCTGCCCCTGCTGCCCGTAGAGGCGATCGAGCGCTTTCACCGCCGTCTCGTTCTGCGAGTCGATCTCGAGGATCCGCTCGTAGTAGCGGGTCGCCTTCGGCCCGTCTTCGATGATGTCCTCGCAGACCAGCGCCACCTCGGTCAGCATCGCCACGCGGCGCCCGGGATCCTCGGTCGTCTGCGACGTCCGATCGTAGAGCGCCTCCAGCTCCGACCAGCGCTCGGCGCCGGTGAGGATGTCGCGAAGGCGCAGGAACGCCGACTCCCGGCCCGGGTCGAGCGCGAGGACCTTCTCGAGGTACGGGATCGCCCCGGTGGGATCCCCGAGCCGGTCCTCGTGCAGGCGGGCGGCGCGGTCACTGAGCTCCACGACGAGGTCCGGATCGAGATCGCCGCGCAGCACCTCCCTGAGCGCCTCCCCCAGGTCCGTCGGGCGCCCCGCACGCCCGGCGAGGGACTCCGCCCGATCCCAGAGCGCGAGCTCGCTCGGGTACTCCCGGACGGCCGCGAGGACGGCATCGAGCGCGGCGCCGTACGACTGGAGCTTCTCTTCGTTGACCGCGACCAGGCGTTCAACCAGGGGGAGGCGCTGGGCGCGCTCCGTCGTGTGCTTCAACATCACCTCGAGGGCACGCGCCTCACGGCGGGCGTCGCCCGAAGCCGCGTACTGCTCGGCGAGCACGGTCGCTGCCCGCGCCTGCGTCTGGGGCAAGCCCAAGGTCCGCTCGAGGATGTCGATGGCGCGCGGCTCACGCCCGTGGATCTCGAGCGCGCGCTCGGCCGCCTCCAGGGCGTCACGCGGGCGCTCCAGGCGATCGAGGTAGAGCTCGGCGAGCTCGAGCTCGAGTTCGGCCCGCTCCTCTTCCTCCGCGCGATCGCGGTGCCGCTCGATGACCGCGGCCGCACCCGCGGCGTCACCGGCCCCGAGCAGCAGCCGCGGCAACGCCCGCAGCGCCGTGGGGTCCCCTGGCTCGAGGTCGAGAACGCGCGCGTGCAGCGACGCCGCCAGCTCCTGGGACTCGAAGACGTCTTCCTCCAGCGCGGCCCACTCGGTCAACACGCGCACCCGCGTCGCGTCGTCGGCGGCGTGCTTCACGCGCAGGTCGAGCAACCAACGGAGATCGTCACGACGGTCGCCCCGCCGCAGGATCGTCTCCAGCGCAGACGCCGCCACCTCGTCGGTGGGATCGCGCTCCAGGAGCCGCTGGTAGGTCTGCACGGCCTCGTCCGTGCGCCCGAGTTGCTCGGCATAGACCTCGGCCAGCCGCAGGTGCAGGCGTCGTCGTTCATCGCGTCCGGGTGCCCCCTCCGACGCCGCCACCGCCTCGGGCGCTGCCTCCTCGGCCCCCTCGGCCTCCGCCGTGTCGGCGACCTCGTCGCCCTCCCCCTTGCGCCGCCGACGGCGCCGCTTCGGGCGCGTGCTCCCGTCGGGCGGCGCCTCGGCGCCGCCCGACACTGCGGTGGGCGGCATCGTGGCGCCCTGCTCGAGCCGCCCCTGGATGCACTCCACGAGCACGTCCCAGGCGCCAGCGGCGCGGACCGTGCCCTCGAGCAACTCCAGCGCGGACGCCGGGGCCACCTCGTAAGCACGTCGGGCATAGGCGACCGCCGCGCGGCGATCGCTCAGGCGATTGCCGGTCACCTCGACGAGCTTGCCGAGCAGCCCGAGCTGCGCCTCGGGATCATCGGTCTGGCCGAGCAGCACCTCATAGAGCGCGGGGAGGCGCGCCCATTTCTCGTCCCCCTCGTACAAGGGGATGAGCGCCCGCGCCGCGCGTGCGTCCGTCGGGTCCGTCGCCAGCACGCGCTCGTAGGAGCGAAACGCGCGGTCGGGAGCGCCGAGCCGCTGTTCGTAGACCGCCGCCGCCCGGAAGGAGAGGTCTATCTTCGTCACCGCGTCCTTGGCGCGATCCGCGGCGTTGCTCAGCACGTCGGCGAGCCCCTCGAAGTCGTCCTGCGAGGCGTAGAGCGACTCGAGACCGGTGAAATCGCCGCTCTCCAGGCAACCATCACGGAGCACGCGCAGCGCGCGGTGGTGACCGGGCTGAAGCTCGAGCACCCGCCGCCAGGTGCGGGCTGCGGCGGCGCCATCGGTCAGGTGCTCCGCGTAGACCGCGCCGAGCTTCTGCAGGACGTTGAGCCGATCCTTGTCGTCGTCCAGCAGGGCGACGCGACGCTCCAGCGCGTCGGCGAGCGTGGCCCAGTCGCGGGCGCGCTCCGCGTGCTTTTCCAGCGCGTCCAGCGCGTCCACCCGCGACGGGTCCTCGTCCAGGATGTCCCGGTACAGGCGCGCCGCGTCCTCGTTGCGGTTCAGGCGCTCGGCGGCAAGCTGCGCCATCTCCACCATCACGGCCATCCGGTCCGAACCAGTGCGCCGGGCCAGATCCCGCTGGTGGAGCTCGAAGAGCGCCGGCCACGCCCGCCGCTTGCGGTAGAGTTCCTCGAGCTTCCGCCGCGCGTCGTCGTCCTCCGGGGCCAGCTCGAGGAGCCTCTCGAATGCCTCGGTGGCGTTCTGCACGTTGGTGAACTGCTCGAGCCAGCGCTCGCCGGCCGCGCGGTAGAGCGACTTCTTCTCCTCGATGTCGGACGTGAGCTCGGCGAGTTTTAGCTGCCAGGTGAGCAGATCGCGCCAGCGCCCGAGCCGCTCGTAGAGCTGGACGAGCTCGCGAAGCTCGACCACGTCCTCCGCGTCGACCTTCTCGTCGAGCTGCACGATCTGGTTCAGCACGCTGACGAGCGCGGTGTCGCTCCGGAGGAAGACGCGATAGACCTCGGCGACCTCGCGCAGAATGGCGAGGCGCACGGGGTAATTGGTGGGGTCCGTCCGCTCGAGCTGCTGGCGGAGCAGCTCCACCAAAGCGTTGTACCCCTCCGTCTGCTTGTAGAGGCGCTTGAGCGCCTCGCGCGCCTCGACGTTGTCCGGATCGTGCCGCAAGACGCTCTTGTACTGCTCGATCGCCTTCGGCGCGTTCTGCAGGCCCTCGCTGAGCCGGGCGATCTCGGTGCCCAACCGGGCCTTGTCTTCGTCGTCGGTGGCCGCTCGCTGCGCGGCCTGGAGGACCTGCACCAGGCGGGAGTCGTCACCCAGGCCGGTGAGGTGCTCGCGGAGGAAGGCCACCGCACCGGGGTGGGCTGGCGCGAGCTTGCGCACGCGCTCGAACCACCGCTCGGCCTCCTGGGGGCGGTCGAGCTTGCGCCAATACAGCATGGCGATCTGGACCATGTCGCCCAGTCGATCCACGCTGCCGACCTCCCGCTCGACCTCGCGCTCGTAAAGCCGGACGAGATCCTCCCACCGCTCCTCACGCGAGAAGCGCTCGGACAGAAACGCCTTGGCCTCCCCATCGTCGGGCGCGTCCGTCAGCACGCGCTGGTAGGCGCGGATGCAGCGCTCCCCGTCCTGGAGCTGGCGCAAGTAGAGGCGGGCGAGGCGACGCCCCGCCGTCGCCCGGGCGCGGGGGTCCTCGGCAGAGTCAGCAGCCCGCTCGAGCACGCGGGCCGCGTCCTCCCAGGCGCCAGCCCGCCGGTGGAGCCGCTCGAGCATGCGAACGGCGCGGTCGTTGTTGGTGTCGAGGCGAACCGCCAACTCGAGCTGCTCGACGGCGGCGCGGGGATCCGCATCGGCGCCGCCGAAACGGACGGCGACCTCCGCCGAGCGCATCAGCATGGCGCTCTTGTAGACGTCGTCGGCGGCCCCCTCCGCCTCGGCCGCGTACGTCGCGGCCAGCTCCCGCCATTTGACCTCCCGCTCCAGGCTGTCGTTGACGGCCGCGGTCACGGTCGGCTCGGCGGGGACGAGCGCTTGGAGGTGCTCCCAGACCTCTCGCGCTCCCGACTCGTCGAGTTGCTCTTCGCCGCGCACCCGCGCCAGTTCCGCGAGCAGCGCCGGCAGCTCGCTCGGGCCGGCGACGCCAGCGTCGATCTCGAGCAGTCGCGCCACCGCGTCCCACTCCCCTCGCGCGCGGTACTGCTCGCGCGCGGCGGCGAAGAGGTGGTGGAGGTCGCCGAGCGCGAGATCACCCTCGACGACCTGCGACGCCTCGCGGAGCGAGGCCCATCCAGTCTCGTTCTCGGGGTCTTCCTGCAGCAGGCCCAGGGTCGTACGGATCGATTGGGAATCCATTCTCCACCACGAGCGAAACGGCGCGCTCGCGCCGCGAATCCTGACGAGCGAGGAGCGAGAGTACGCCGCGTGGGAGGGGGTTACAAGCCTCCGAAACCCCGAGCATCTCGGGCCAATTGACGCCTCGTCCGGCGCTCCTCCCGTGGCGCCGGCCTAGACCCGGCAGCACGGCGACGGCGCGCGCTGCCCGACGCTCCCCGGCGGGACAATGGCGCTTCCCGCACGGATCCCGCGCGAGCCCGTGGACCGCGCTCGCCGCGACGGGCGCATCGATCGGGGCTTGATCGCGCGCCCAGAGATCCGTGACAACAAGGAGGTGAAGCGCAAGAACGAGCGGGGCCGGTGCCGTGGCGCGACCAGCGATCAACCGGCCGGACGAGGCGCCGGGGACCCACAACGTCGGTACCCGAGGCTAGCATCGGCGTGCGCCGCGCCCGTTGCGACCTCCCACCGGTGGTGTCCGATGGTCCTCGGGGTCACCGCGCTCGGCGTGCCCGCGGCGGGCGCCGTCGGCTGCCGGGGATGCGCGGAGGACCGTCCCTACACGCCCTTCGCGATCACCGAATCCGCGGCGCTGCCGCCGGCGTCCTCGGCGCCGCCTCGCCCGGCGCCGAGTGCCAGTGCCTCGGCGTCCTTCACGCCAGCGCCGGCGGTGCGGGGCACGGCCGGGGCCCGCCAGCTCGCGATCGGGGGACGAACGGTGCCCGCGCCGCCGGACCATTGGCTGGTGGCGGCGCTCGCGGCGGACTTCGACGGCAACGGGGCGGAGGAGGCCGTGGCCTGGAGCGCGCCCGATCGAGGCCGCGGCGGGGCCCTCTGGCTCTACCCCGCGACGGGTCCCGCGCGCGAGGTGTGGCGGCTCCCCGGGTTCGTCCCCACCGGAGAGGACTGCACGCTCCACCCCGAGCTCGCGCGCACGGGGCCCCACACCGTAACGGTGGACGTCACCGCCGAGTGCGCCACGGCCGGGATCGCGCGCGCGCCCTCGCGGAGCCTGGCGGTGCTGTTGCCGCTCGCGGACCGGCCCGAAGTGCTCGCCCTGCGGCTGGCGGCACCCGCGCCGGGCGAGCGCCTCGGCGCGACCGTGCGATCGACCGACCGCGACGGGGACGGCCGTGACGACGTCGAGCTCGCGTTGACACTCTGGACGGCCGCCACACCCGAGCCCGTCGAAGCGAGGCTCGAGTGGATCGACCGCGCCGCGGGGCCGTCGCGGGAGGCCCGCGAGCCGCTCGCGTCGCTCCTTCACGCCGCCCGCGCCGAGATCGCCCCGGCGAGCCGCCGCGGGCGCTGCGCCGGCGTCCTCGCGCGGGTGGAGCAGCTCCGCCGGCTCGCCGCGAGCGTCTGCGCGGAGGCGGGAACGATGCGGATCTTCGATCGGGAGGGGAACCCGTTCCGGTGCGGAGAGCCGACGGCGCTGGTCGACGCGCTCGCCGAGGCGGAGGTCACCGCCGCGCTGACGTGCGAGGACGCGGCCCGTGCCGTCTCCGTCCTCACCCGCGATGGCTGGTTCCTCGCGCCCGCGTCGCCCGCCCAGCGCGCCGCGCTCGTGGGGCGGATCGAAGGGGCCGTGACCGTGGTGGCGCCCTCGAGCGCCCGGCTCCTGGCGGCGCGCGTCGCGTCCCCCGGCGCGCCCCGCTGGTCCCCGCTCCGGTTCGAGCAGCCGGAGCCGTCGCTCTTGGTCGAAACCCCGGCCGGAATGGTCCGGGCGAGCACCGACGGAACGACCGAGCAGGTCGCGGAGCCGAGCTCGGGCGCGGTGGCGTGGCCGCTCGACGTCAAGAGCGCCGACGGGGTGCGCTGGACCTCGGTGGCCCAGGCCTGCGACCGATCGGAGCTCCTGCTCGGCTTCACGGGCGCGGACGCCGAGCCGGTCCCCGCGACGGTCCTCGCCGCGCGCCCCGGGGTCTGCTCCGGACGGACCGTGCCAGCCGTACCGGCGCCGGTGGCGCTGGGATTCACCCTTCGCGGCGGGGTCACCGAGCTCGCCGCCATCGTCGCGGGCCAGACGACGGGGGCGCCGAGCACGAACGCCGAGCCGGGCACTGCGCGTTCACCGGACGGGCTCCGGCTCGCGCACGCGACGGCGCTGGGGGTGCTGGTGACGGGCGGCGAGCGCCCCGAACTGTGGCGCGGAACGGGCCTCGACGCGCCCGTCGAGCTGTCCGACTGCGTGCCGGCGAACGGAGGCGCCGCCGTCGCGTGCGTGCGCGGGGGCCGGGTGGTGCTGGCGCGGCGATGACAGGTGCGCGGGGGCTCAGGGAGCCTTCACGCGCTCGAGGTACTCCCGGCTCCGCGTGTCCACCTTGATCCACTCGCCCTCGTTGACGAAGAGCGGAACGGGCAGGGTCGCCCCGCTCGACACCTTGGCCGGCTTGTTGACGTTGGTCGCCGTGTCGCCCTTCACGCCAGGCTCAGTTTCGACGATCTGCACCGTCACGTGCGGCGGGAGTTGCACGCCCACCGGGTTGCCTCGGTAGAGCGTGATGACGCAGTCGATCCCGTCGACGAGCAGGTCCGCGTCCTCGCCCATCACGTCCGCGCCCACCACGATCTGGTCGCCGGACTGCTGGTGCATGAAGACGAAGCTGTCGCCGTCGGGGTAGATGTACTGAAGGGTTCGATCCTCGACATCCGCGGGTTCGAGTTTCTCGCCGGAACGGATGTTCTTCTCGAGGATCCCGCCCGTGAGCAGGTTCTTCATCTTGGTGCGGGTGAAGGCCTGCCCCTTGCCGGGCTTCACGAACTGGAACTCGACCACGATGTAGGGCTGGCCGTCCCACATGAGCTTGACGCCCTTCTTGATGTCGCTCGTGTCCATCTGCGGTGCCTCGAGGTGCGGGGGGAGTCCGGCGCCCGCCGACGAGGAGCGGGGGCTCCGAATCCCCATGGGGTCGGCAGCCGGGCGCTCCGCTCTACCCAGAACCCTGGGGTTGTCAAGGAACGAAACCAGGACCGCGCGCAGGACGCCCTGGCCCGAAGCCGGGGGCGACGCGACTTGGTTCTGGTGGCGGTGCCGTCACGACCCTGGGCGCGCAGGACGACGGCCACCCGCCGAGGCCCGGTGGCCGCGACGCTCGGATCGTCCGCGCGCGTTGGCGCCCGCGCTTGCAGGGCGCGCCCGGCGGCGATAGGTGACGGGCGTGCCGGGGTTGGACGAGTACGAGCTCGAGGAGATCAAGCGAGAGATCGTCGAGAGCCGCTCGCTCACCATCAAGACGAACAACCTTGTCAACGCGCTCGCCGCGGATCTGAAAAGCATCGCCAAGCGCCAGCAGGCCGCGGAGCGGCAGCTCTTCTTCCGGAGCGCCACCGCCTACGTGGTGACGGTCATCGTGATCTTCGTCTCCCTCGCCTTCGCATGGAACGCGCGCCTCGCCGCCGTCCGCGCGGAAACGAAAGAGCAGCGCGAGCGCCTGGCACAGCTCGAAGCGCAGGCCGCTAGCGTCCAGGAGCGGGAGGAGGCCCGGGCGCGCGCAGCGCGCAAGGCCTCCCAGTTCCACGAACTCGTGCGCCAGAACAAGCGAGCGGAGCTGGTGAAGGGGTTCGATGAGGTCAACGCGCTCGACCTCACGCCGACGGAGCGCGCCGTATTCGAGGGCGCGGTGGAACGAGCCCGGAACGAGCTCTCGATCATCGCCTACCAGAACGGCCTCGACCACGCGCGCAACGCCCGCTGGCACGAGGCCCAGACCCAACTGCGCGAGTCGCTCGCCCACAAGAGTGACGCTGCGCACAGCCCCCAGGCTAGCTTCGTGCTAGCCCAGGCGCTCGTCGCGCTCGGCCGCCAACGCGAGGCGATCCGCCTGCTCCAGCCGTTGTCCGAGGCGTCCGCCGACCGCGAGGTGATGGACGACGCCGCACTCTTGCTCGCGGAAACGCAAGCGGCGATCCAGGCCTGGAACGACGCCAAGAACACGCTGCGCTCCTTCCTCCGTCGCTTCCCCGACAGCCCTCTCGCCCTCGAGGCCCGGCGCCGTCTCGCCGAGATCCAACTCGTCCACTGACCTCCGCGCTCGACGGCGCGGTGCCGCCGAGCGCCGACCGTTCTGCGGGTCAGGTTGGTCCTGGGGCTTCGCTCAGTCCGGGGCGCGCGAGGGATCCACCAGCACGACCGCCGGCGGGTTCCACCCGCCCCCCTCGGTGTCGACACCGAGGCCGGGCCCGACGACCACCAGGACCGCGGTTTCGCCGGCCTCGGGGAGCCCTTCACCGGCGCGCTCGCCCAGTTCGCCCCACGGCACCTCGACCTCGCCCGGCGGCGTGCGCTGGGCGACGACCGACACGACGCCCGCGGGAACCCGAGTCTGCCACGCCACCTCGGTGAGGAACCGTGGCACGGCGGGCGCCACGGCGCCGGGGCGCAGGTCCGACGCGATCGCGAGCCACCCCGTCTCGGGACCGACGAGGCCCACCGACAGGCGCTCGTCGGGAGCGACGGGCGTGGCCGCGTGAACCGCCATCACCCCCACCGAGCCCGCCGTTGTGATCCGCGAGAGGCGAGCGAAGACGGGCGCCAGGGTAGCGGCATCGGCGCCGACGCTGGCGTCGCAGATCCCGGTTCGATCGGCGTTTGGGGTGACGCTTCCGCCGAGGCAGCCACGAGCCACGAGCCACGTGCTCCGCTCGAACTCCAAGGTGCCACCCGGAATGGTCACCAAGGACCTGGCGCGCAATCCCGGCGGGGGCGATGCCCCCGGTGGGGCACCGCCGACGTCGCCCACGGGGGAGGAGCCGGCCCCCGCGCCGCCCGCGCCCCCCGACGCGCGAGCGAGCGCGCCACCAGCACCGCCCTCGCCTCCCGCGAGCGCGGCAGCGCGCTCGAGCGCCGCCGCGCAGTCCAGGCTCGAGAGCAGCTCCGCAGCGCCGGCGACGACGTAGAGCGTGGCGTCCTCCCGAGCCACATCGACACCGGGGAGTGAGCCCAGGGTGACGACACCGCCGAAGGGGAGCCCTCCCACGGGCACCGGGCTGCCGCTCGGCGCGGGAGCGCCGTCGACGTGACGAGCGAAGCAAAACGCCACCCGCGGGGCGTCGACCACCCCGTGCAGGAGCGTGACCACGGGCGGCCCGGGGGGCTCGGAGGGGCCGGCCCCGGCGGCGCTCCCGCCCGCACCCCCGGCGAGGCCGGCAGCGCCACCGGCCGACACCCCATTCGAGCCCCCGGCGCCACCGGCCGTCGAGCGCGGTCGCCGCGCGAGATCCGAGCGGTCCTTGGCACAGGCCCCGACCAGCACCACCACGAGCCCCACCCACGCCCATGGGGCGGCGCCACCGGCCCGCCCTTGGCGACCCCGGAGCTCAGGCCTCCACGGGCCGCCGGAACGTGTGGGCGTGATAGAGCGGTCCATGTCCCTTGCCGAGCCCCGGCGCCATGCGGATCGCGATCTGCACGTAACCTCGAGCCCGCTCGACGGCGTGCTCGAGGGTCAACCCTTCCGCGATCCCCGTCGCGATCGCCGACGCCAACGTGCACCCGGTGCCGTGGGTGTTCGTCGTTTCCAGGCGCGGGCTCTCGAAGCGCCGCTCGAAGCCGTCGGCCGTGCGCAGCAGGTCGACGACGACCTCCCCGGGGAGGTGTCCGCCCTTGACCAACACCGCAGCGGGGCCCAAGAGGAGCAGCCGCTCCGCCACCGGCCCGAGATCCTCGACCCCGCGCACGGGGTAGCCCGTCAGCGCCTCTGCCTCCGGCGCATTCGGCGTGACCAGCGCCGCGCGCGGCAGGAGCCGCTCGACCAGCGCGGCGCGCGCGGAGAGCTCGAGCAGCGCGGCGCCACCCTTGGCGACCATCACTGGGTCTACCACCAGCGGAACGTCGCGCGCGTGCGTAGCGAGGGTGCCCGCCACCGCCGTGACGACGCCTGCGGAGTGGAGCATCCCGGTCTTGACCACGTCGGCGCCGATGTCACTCAGCACCACCTCCAGCTGCTGCCGGATGAACTCCGTGTCGACCGGCAGCACCCCGAACACGCCGCGAGTGTTCTGCGCGGTGAGCGCGGTGATGGCGGTCATGGCGTATCCGCCGAGCGCCGTCACCGTCTTGATGTCCGCCTGGATCCCGGCCCCGCCCCCGGAATCGGAGCCCGCTACCACCAGCACCCTTGCGACCATGTCCGGTGCTATAGGCGCTCGCCACCGCCGGGGGAAGCCTCGGCGCCCCCCCCCGCCGTGCGCCAGCCCCCAGGTCAGAGGATCGGCGTCAAGCTGGTAATGCAGATCGTGCCCGAGCCCGCGGCGTCGCCGCCCGGGATCTGGACCTGCAGGTCGTAGGATTTGGCCGCCTCGGCCGCAGTGCAGCCCTTCTCGACCGCCCAGGTCGGGCAGGTCGCGTCGGTAAACGGCACGTTGAAAGTGCCCGGGCCGTCGACCTCGGTGAAGGGTGACACGACGCCCTCCGTGACCGCCGACTGGGTGAAGCCGATGCGGATGGGATTCGGCGCCGAAGTGCCGCCGATCGTGATCGCAAAGCCCGTGGCCGGGCCCGTGTAGGCGCGCTTGTCCGGCGCGTCGCCGCCGGACGAGTTCAGCTCCAGGCCGATGCCGCAGCCCCAGGACTCGTAGGTCGAGTCGACCACGGTGGTCCAGGCCAGGCAGCAGCCCTCCGCCGTGCAGGGGCTCCCCTCCGCCGGCACGTTGCAGTCGATGTTGTCACCGTAGAGGTACCAGGCGCCCTGGATGCCCGCCGGGTTGTCCTCGATGATGTCCGTCTCGCCGCCGACCCAGCCGTCCACGGTCACCAGGTTGTCGCCCGTCCCCGCACCGCCTGTCGTCCCCGCACCGCCCGTCGTCCCCGCACCGCCCGTCGTCCCCGCACCGCCCGTCGTCCCCGCACCGCCCGTCGTCCCCGCGCCCCCGGTCGTCCCCGCGCCCCCGGT
>CAYZQO010000004.1:0-3002 GCA_964480725.1 uncultured Polyangiaceae bacterium
GGCGCCAACGCGAACTCCATCGCGCTGCGTGCCATGACGCTGATGGGAGACTTGGCGACGAACCGATCGAACAGCTTCGAGAGAAGCATCCTCAGCGCCATGCCCCGGGTATCTTCAGATGGACAGCGGAATGCTCAGGAGGGCCCGAAAAAGGATCCCACAAAGTGGGGGCATGGATCAGATGGGCCTACATCGAGACACACCTTGAGAGGGCTGCGGCATAGGCTCATGGTGCGGTCCAAAGCCCTTGGTTCTGGCGACCGAAGACCGGCGGAGTGTGCCCGGCGCCCGCGCCTGGAGTCTACCCGTTGACCCGAGGTCGGACCCGTGGTCGACGAAGTCCGCGGGCCGGCGCACCCCAGCCCCGCTAGGAGAGCCCGGGATGCTGAGCACGAACGACCCTCCCTTCATGGATCCCGAGCTTCCCGCTGTCGCGCGCGCGCGCGACCTCGTCTCGCGCCTCAGGATGGAGGAGAAGTCCGCGCAGCTCCTGCATGAGGCCCCATCCATCCCGCGCCTTGGGATCCCGGCCTTCAAATGGTGGAACGAGTGTCTCCATGGAGTCGCCCGCGCCGGGGTGGCCACCGTCTTTCCACAGGCAATCGGGCTCGCGGCCAGCTTCGACGCCGAGCTACTGCACCGGGTCGCGTCGGCGATCGCCGACGAGGCGCGCGCCAAGCACCACGAGTTCGTCCGCCAGGGCGACCGCGGACTTTACAAGGGACTGACCTTCTGGAGCCCCAACATCAACCTCTTCCGCGACCCGCGCTGGGGCCGCGGCCACGAGACGTACGGCGAGTGCCCCCACCTCACGGCGCGCCTCGCCGTCGCGTTCTGCCGGGGCCTGCAGGGAAACCACCCGCGGTACCTCCAGGTGGTGGCCACACCGAAGCACTTCGCCGTGCACAGCGGGCCGGAGGCGCTGCGGCACGAATTCAACGCCGAGGTGAGCCCTCAGGACCTCAGGGCGAGCTACCTCCCGGCGTTCCACGCCTGCGTGACCGAGGCGCGGGTCGGGAGCGTGATGGGCGCCTACAACCGCACCAACGGCGAGCCCTGCTGCGGCAGCCCCACGCTGCTCGGGGCGATCCTCCGGGACGAGTGGGGGTTCGAGGGGTACGTCGTCAGCGACTGCTGGGCGATCCGCGATTTCCACGAGCACCACGAGGTCACCACCGGACCAGCGGAGTCGGCCGCGCTGGCGCTCAAGAGCGGCTGCGATCTTAACTGCGGCTGCACGTTCCAGCATCTCCCTAACGCGCTCGCGCGCGGCCTCGTCACCGAGGCCGACCTCGACCGGGCGCTCGAGCGCCTCTTCGTCGCCCGCCTCCGCCTCGGTTGCTTCGATCCGCCCGAGCGGGTGCCCTTCGCCAGCATCCCCTACGAGGTCAACGACTGTGAGGAGCACCACGCGCTCGCGCTGGAGGCGGCGCGGGCGTCCATCGTGCTGCTCGAGAATCGTCGCGGGCTGCTGCCGCTCCCGGCCGACCTCGAGAGCGTCGCGGTCATCGGCCCCAACGCGTACGACCCGCCGGTGCTCGTCGCCAACTACCACGGGGTCCCCTCGCGGACGGTCACGCCCCTCGACGGCATCCGCGCGGCCGTGTCGCCGCCGACGCGCGTGCTCTTCACGGACGGCTGCCGCCGCACCGGGACGCGCACCGACGGCATCGACCGCGACGGCAACCTCTCGGAGGCGCTGAGCGTGGCGACGCGCGCCGCCATCGTCGTGCTCTGCCTCGGTCTCGACGCCGACATCGAAGGGGAGCAGGGCGACGCCACCAACTCCAGCGCCAGCGGCGACAAGGTCGACCTGTCGCTCCCGGGGCTGCAGCAGCGGCTGCTCGAGGAGGTCACCGCGCTGGGCAAGCCCACCGTGCTCGTGCTGCTCGCCGGTAGCCCCCTCGACCTGTCCTGGGCGGCGGCGCACGTTGGCGCCATCGTCCAGGCCTTCTACCCCGGCGGCGAGGGGGGGACGGCGATCGCAGAGGTGCTGTTCGGACGATACAACCCCGCCGGGCGGCTGCCCATCACCTTCCCGGCGAGCGTCGAGCACCTGCCTCCGATCACCGACTACGCGATGGACGGGCGCACCTACCGCTACCCACGCCACGAGCCGCTCTACCCCTTTGGGTACGGGCTATCCTTCACGACCTTCGCCTACCACGACCTCGAGGTGTCGCCGGCGCGCGTGCCCGCGGGAGACCTGGTGAACGTCAGCGTCACGGTACAGAACGCCGGAGAGCGCGCCGGCGACGAGGTCGTCCAGCTGTACGTGAGCGATCTCGAGGCCTCCTGCCGCGTCCCCCTGCGCGAGCTCCGCGGTTTCCGCCGCCTCCACCTCGCCCCCGGGGAGCGGCGGCGGGTTTCGTTCCCGCTCGCGCCCAAGGATCTCTCGCTGATCGATGAGGCGGGAACCCGCGTGCTCGAGCCCGGGCGCTTCCGCCTCACCGTCGGCGGGAGCCAGCCCGACCCGCGGAGCGTCGCGCTGACCGGGCGCGCGCCCCTCGCGGTTGACCTCGAGGTGACCGGCGAACGCCTCGCCCTGCCCTACTGAGCGGTCCGCGCTCGGGCCTCCACGGTCGGCGCGGGGCTGGCCCCACCCCGGTTGCGGCGCTCCCGCGCGGTCGGGTACTCTTTGGGCTACGGTCTACTGTCGCCGCAGGCTCCCGTCGGGTCATCGGATCGCTCGGCCCCCACCCCCTCCCGTAGGGCTGGCGAGGGAGCACCGACCGCTCGGCACGGTCGCAGCCGTGACGCTGGCCGCGGCGCTCGCTGGCTGTCATCGGGACGACCCCCGGAGCAGCGATCTGCCCTCCCCCGTCAGCGGCGGGACCCTGCCGGCCTCGGCGGGAGGCTCGCCAGCGAGCGGTTTTGCCGGCGCCACGGTCGGGGGGACGAGCACCGGGGGCGTCGCGATGGGTGGAATCACGGGCGGCGTCGAGAGCACGGGCGGCGTCGAGAGCACGGGCGGCGTCGAGAGCACGGGCGGCGTCGAGAGC
>CAYZQO010000004.1:3102-13914 GCA_964480725.1 uncultured Polyangiaceae bacterium
CACGGGCGGCGTCGAGAGCACGGGCGGCGTCGAGAGCACGGGCGGCGTCGAGAGCACGGGCGGCGTCGGCGCGACCGGCAGCGCGGGGAGCACGACCGGGGCCAGCGGCGCGGGGGGAGCGGGTGGCCAGGCCGGCAGCCCTAGCGGCGGCGCCGCGGGAGCGGGCGACGGCGGTCAGGCGGGGGGTGGCGGCGTCCTCGCCACGCCGCCCGTCCTTTCCGGCCTCGTCGTCGAGCCGAACCCCAACAACACCCTCTCGGCCTACGTGAGCTGGACCACCGACGTTGCGGCCGACTCCGCGGTGGAGTTCGGGACCGGCGCCTACGAGTTCCGGGTCCGGGATGGTGCCCCGGTCACCACGCACCGGGTCCTGGTACTGGGGATGCACGCCGAGTCGAACTATCTACTCCGCGCCGTGTCGGCCACGCCCGGGGGCTCCTCCAGCGGCGAGGCCTCCTTCGCGACCGGCCCGTTGCCGGCCACGTTGCCGCTCCCGACGCTCACCGTCAGCAACGGGAACGTCGACGGCTGGACGCTGGTGAGCGTGCAGCCCCGGCGCGTGGGCGGTCAGCAGCCGCCGGGCATGGCCGTCATCTACGACCAGCAGGGGCTCCCCGTCTGGTACTTCGTCAACGGCGAGCTGCCGGACGAGCTGGGGGACGCCTCGGTGCGGCTCACCCGGGAGGGACACGTCCTGCTCGGCCCGACCTCCCTGATGCCCCCGCAGGAGATCGATCTCGCCGGCGACGTGGTGTGGCGAGGTCCGGAGCAGCCCAGCGGTGGCGGCGAGGGCGTCGCCGGTATCATGACGCACGACGCGCGCAAGCTCGGCAGCGGCAACTACGTCCTGCTCCGCAACGAGGTCGACGCCGAGGGCTTCCTCGGCGCCCTGATTGAGGAGGTCACGCCCCAAAACGAGCTCGTCTGGTCCTGGAGCTTGTTCGACCACGTCCAGCCCGACCCCCTGCAGGACGACCCCGACTGGTGCCACCCGAACTCGGTCACCATCGACGAGGCGAACGACGACTTGTACCTCGGCTGCCGCTGGCTCGGCGTGATCAAAGCCCACCGCGGCGGCGACCAGTCCATCGTCTGGACCCTCGGCGCGGGGCTCGACGGCGGCAGCTTCACCTTCGATCCCCCGGAGGCCGGCTTCGCCGACGAGCACGATCCCGAGATCCACGGCGACGGGACCGTGCTCGTCTACGACAACGGGGGCTACACGCTCTTCCCCAGCGGGAGCGAGCGGTCTCGGGTCCTCGAGCTCGCGCTCGACGAGGGGACGATGACGGCTAGCCTCGTGTGGAGCTTCCCTGGCTCGTTCGCCGTCGACGCCTGGTACCGGGACGATTGGTACACGCCCTTCTGGGGCGACGCCGACGACCTGGGCGACGGCAACGTCCTCATCACCGCCGGCATGCGCAGCGCGAGCGCGTCGGGCCGCATCTTCGAGGTCCGCCGTGCGGACGGCCAGGTCCGCTGGGAGCTCACCTTTCCCCCGGAGGTCGGCACCTACCAGGCCGAGCGGCTGACCCCGCCCGTCGATCGCCTGTAGCGCCGACGAGCAGGGCGCGGACGCCTACTCGCAGGCGTCGATGCCTTCGGTCGCGACGCAGTCGAGCGCGTCCATCAACTCGGGATCGAGCGCGTCGAGCGTGGGGACACCCCGCTCGGCGAGGGACACCTCGCCTCCCCCCGCGCAGGTCCCGTCCTTGATGGTGAGGGTGCCCGCCTCCACGGAGTAGTACTCGGTCGCCATGAACTCGTCCCAGCAGTCGACGAGGTTCACGTCCGCGTCGAGATCGCCACCGGTGACGGCGGCCTCACCGCGTCCCGAGGTCCCGGCGAAGGCCGCGCGGAGCGCGAACGTCTCGTCGAGATCGTTCACGACGTTGCCGTCGAAGCAGCTGTCCGTGGCCGTGTCGCAGAGATCGCCAGTCAGGGTCCAGTCCATGAAGTGCAGGCGCGCGCCCTCGGGGTCGACGGCGGTGCCGTAGAGGAAGTCCGCGTCCGCCGGATCGGTGCCCACCTCGGCGTCCTCGTCGACGAAGTCCCGGAGCAGGGCGACGTTGAAGGCGAACTCGGTGTCGGCATCCTCGCCCATGCCGTACAGCATCACGATCCTCCCCTGGGCCCGGCGCAACTCCGGGACGAAACTCGGGTCGTGCTCGGCGTCGAAGGCGTTGTTGGCGTCGGTGTCCCAGAGCGTGACCCCCACGCCGCGGTCGGGCTCCTCGGCGTCCGGCGTGGCCGCGCCCGCGATGATGGGCACCGCCGCGGACGGGTCATCCCCCATCAGCCGCGCGAAGGCGTAGCGATAGCGGAAGTCCGCGTCCCCGTCGTTCTCGGCAACGTACAGGAGCACCTTGCCGACTCCATCGTCGTTGTCCCACGGCCCCCACACGAGCTCGTGCTTCTCGGCGTCGTAGGTCGTCGGCGGGAAGGCGGTGATGACCGCGAGGGTGGTGACGATCAGCGCGGCTGGGAGGTTGACCGCGACCGCGGCCTCGATGGCGAGCCGAGCGAGGTCCGAGTCCGCCTCGAGCGCCAGCGCGCCGGGGCGACTCGCAGGCGTCGGGATGCCGGACCTCAACCGCTCGGAGGACGGGAGCGCGCTCCGGTACTCCTGCGCAAGCGCGGCGTCGAAGCTGCTGTCGTCCTCTCCGGCGGCGGTGCAGGCGGCGAGCGAGAGCGGCAGCAGGAGCGCGAGGGATCGATGCATGAAAGCCTCCGTTCGGTTCGGCCGGGCGCGTCACCGCGCCGTCTCGACGAGGAGCCCCGGGACCGCCCACTCAGTCAAGCAATCCCCGGGCCAGCCCGGCACCGACGCCCCTCGGGGGAGACAGGACCGGATTCCGACCCAGATTGCCCCCTGACGTGCACGGGAGGCAACCGCCGACCGTGAACACCCGTTGGCGGCCAGCAGCCCCCCACCTATCCTGGAGCGCCTCCGAACCGATGTCTTACGTCCACGGCTACTCCGAACGAGAAGCGCAACGCCTCCAGGACCAGGCGGGCACCCTGGTGGACCTGCTCCACCGCGGCACGGGCTACCCGCCGGGGGCCCGCGTGCTCGAGGCGGGCTGTGGCGTCGGCGCCCAGACGGTAACGCTGGCCGCGCGGAGCCCCGGCGCCCACTTCACCGCCGTGGACCGCGACGAGGCCTCCCTCGCGGCCGCGCGGCGCGCGGTGTCGGCGGCAGGGCACCGGAGCGTCGAATTTCTCAAGGGCGACCTCCGCGCGCTGCCCTTCGCGGACGCGACGTTCGACCACGCCTTCGCCTGCTTCGTGCTGGAGCACGTCCCCGGGCCGGCCGAAGTGCTGCGCGAGCTGTCGCGCGTGGTCCGACCCGGCGGCACCCTGACGGTCATCGAGGGCGACCACGGTTCCGCGTTCTTCTGCCCGGACGACACCGACGCGCGCCACACCATCGACTGTCTGGTGACGCTCCAGGCGCGGGGCGGAGGCGACGCGCTCATCGGGCGCGCGCTGTACCCGTTGCTCGTGTCCGCCGGCCTGCAAGACGTCGCCGTCAAACCGCTCGTGGTCTACGCGGACGCGAGCCGTCCCGCGATGGTCGAGGGCTTCACCCTCGCCACCTTCACGGCGATGGTCGAGGGGGTGACGGACGCCGCGCTCCACGCGGGCCTCACCGACGAGGCCCGCTGGGCGCGCGGGATCGCCGCCCTGCGGCGGGCGGCGGCCCCCGACGGAACCTTTTCGTACACGTTCTTCCGAGGCGTCGGCACGCGCGCGTGACGAGGCGTCGCGGACGCGCACCGGCGCTCAGAAGGCGTGCGCCGGGCAGAAATCCGCGCAGGTCGAGGGATCGCAGACGTCGCCGATGAAGCTCTCGCAGGTGCCCATCCCGCCGCACTGGTCCACGCCGAGCTTCACACAGTCCGCGCACTGCTCGAGCACGGCGGGATCGTCTTCCGCCAAAGCGCTCAGGCACTCTGCCACCGTGATCGCGCGATCCGTGCATTCCGCGAGCCCCTCGCAGATGATCTCCGCGTCCGTGAGCGCCACCGGGGGCTCCGCGGGCGCGCGCGCCTCCCCGTCCGGCCGCAAGAGCCGCCCCACGAACAGCACCGTCCCCGTCCCGTGGTCGTAGATGAAGAAGAGGAACGGGCGATCGAGCCAGATCTGGGGCGTAATGGCGACGGGAACCAAGACCTCCCCCGTCGCTGCCGCGGCCGTGGTGCCGTACTCGTCCACTCCGATCGTGGATTGCTGAACGAGTTCATTCACGTGGGTTTCTCCCTCCGGGTCGATGCCGGTCAGCTCGGCCGCGAGCGGATCGAAGAGGGTCGTCACGCCCAGCGACTCGAGGGCCGGCCTGAGCTCCAGGGCCGAGGAGAACTCGAACCGTGGCACCACCGCGCGCACGAACTGCTCGTCGCGCTCGCGCTCGAGCCCCGCCACGATCCGCTCCACCAGCGCGGCGTCGAACCCCGCCTCGAGCGCCTCGAATTCCCCCTCGTTCGGGAGCACGAAGACCATGCCCATGTCGGCGTCCCGGAACGGCAGCTCGAGGGCCCGCCAGTCGACATCGAACGCGTGGGGGTACTCGAAGGTCCGGCTCATGAACGGGACCTCGACCACGTCCCCGTCGGGCAGCGCAAACTCACCGGTCCAGGTCATCTCCGGCTCGAACCGATCCTGCCAGGGCGCGGAGAGGTAGGCGGCGCTGGTGAGCACGAGCGCGGTCGTGGGGTCGAGATCGCCGGCAGCGAAGAGCTCCGGGATGAGGCCCGCCGTCTGCTGGTCGATCCAGCCGTTGATGCTCGACCGGGCACCGTCGGTGTCGTGCGCGAAGTCGACCAGGTAGATCCCGGTGTCGTAATGCTGCGAGAGCACGTCAAGGAAGGGGGTGCCCGTCGGGCGACCGGCGGCGAGCCAGAGGGACTGCCAGGCGTCGAAGCGGACGTCGGTCCCCGCCACCCCTGCGCGGAGCTCCTGCGCGAGGTCGTTCATCGCGACCGGCAGCGCGGCCGATGGCAGCCCGTGCCGCAGCGCCGTGGCGAGCTCCGCCTCGGTCGCGCCGCGCGCCCCGGCCGCGGTCATGGCGAGCACGGTGGCGACGCCGTAGGGGCCGAGGAAGAGGTTGTCCTCCCCCGCGGCGTCGGCCGCCACCGCACGATACAGGTCGAGGGAGAAGCCGCGCAGCCCCGCGCGCAGGGCCGCCCGGTCCGCCGTCGGCGCCTCCGCCGCGGTCTGGTAGGCCAGGGCCGAGCGGCGGAGCTCGATCCCATCGGGGCCGATCGGGTTGTCCGTCTCGGTACCGCTGGTCACACAGTGTGGGATCATCGCCGCCACGGCCAGGGCCAGCGCGGAGTGCGTTCTCGAGGTGCGCCTCATCGTTCGGTCTCCTTCTTCTCGGACAGGGGAAAGAGCTGGAAGTTGAGCTGCACGACCCGCTCGGGCGGGCCGCCGAGCTCCGCCAGGTGGAGCAGCTCGCGCCGGAACTCGCGGATGCGCTCCTTCAAGTCGAGGAGCACGTCGTGGCTGACGCAGAGGGTCAAACTCGAGATCTCGCGCTCCTCGCGGGGGATCTCGTCGATCGCCGCCGCCGCACGCTCGAGCATCGCTCGGTGGTAGTTCACGACGTGGTGGCCGAGCGGGCCGGGGCCGGTGCTCACCAGGGCCCCGGCCTGCCGAACTCGGCCGGGGTCGTCTCGGACCAGCAGCCCCAGCTTCACCAGTGTCTCCAGCGCCTTCTCGGCCGCCTCCGTGGTGATGCGGGGGGTCAGAGTGCGGGCAATCCACCGCGGATCGGGGGCGAAGTCCGGGCGCGCGGCGAGCTCGCGGATCGCGGGCAGGTACCAGGTCGAGTGGTAGGCGGCCTGCGCCGCGTCGAGCTGGTGGATCGCGCGGTACTGGCGAAAGCGCCCGAGTCGCTCGTGACACCGGTTGCGCTCGGCCGCGCTCCCTGCCTGGTTGTACGCGACGAGCTCGCAGAAGTAGTCCGCCGCGGTTCCCTCCAGCCCGCACCCGGTGGCAAACTGGTGGGCCATCTCGGGGGTAAGGTTGCGCTCCCCGTCCATCACCAGCTTCAGGTAGTTGGTGGAACGGAGCCCGGCCCGGCGCGAGAAGGCACGGTGCGAGAAGCCGTACTCGTTCGCCTTGCGCTCCGCGTAGTGGTCACGGAGATAGGCCCGGTAGTCGAGGTAGGCGAAGACGTTTACTCGGTCGGACGGTGCCACCCGCCTATAATGATCGAAGAGGCGCCCGTTGGCACACTATTGTCGGACACAGCCATCACTATCTGTGTACTAGCTGTCAACGGCGACACGCTCCCCGGCGCGGCCGGTTCAGCGGCTCACGACGGTGCTGACCGACCGCGTCGGAAGCTCGAGCGCGTCGGTGAGCGCTCCGAGCTCGGTCCAGCGCCGCGACTGCCCGGGGGTCGAACTCGGTCTGGTAGACGTCGCTGCCGCGATCACCGAAGGCGCCGAGGTCGAGCGTGGCCCAACGACTCCGTCGCGCGCTCGGTGAGGCGGGCGCGAGGGCACCAAGAGGGGCAAAGAAAGCGGACGAGCATGGACGACCTGGCTCCTTGTCGGGGCGCGAAAGACGCGTTGAGGGTGGTCCGAAGCCCAGGATAGGCTCCCAGCCATGTTGCACCGACCCGGCGTCCGCCGCCTGGCCGCCTCGGCGATCGCGCTCGGCGTCGCGGTGATCGCCGTCGCCTGCGTCGGCCGTCCCTGGACGCCGCAGGAGGCCAAGGAGAAGCCGGGCGCGAGCGGGGATTTCGACCGCCAGGAGGCGCAGCATGACTACGACCTCGGCGAGCCGGGGAAGGCCACCCCGGTGGTGATCGACCTCGACCGGCGCTACCAGGTGCTCGACGGGTTCGGCGCCGCTACCGCCTGGTACCACGATCGGCTCGTCGGCAAGACGCCGGACGGCCTCTACGAGCTCCTGTTCCCAGAGCTCGGGCTCGACATCCTGCGGCTGCGGAACCGCTGGCACCGGAGCGAGCAGAACGACAACGCCCTCGAGGTCGAGGTCGAGATCATCGAGCGGGCGACCAAGGCCCTCGGTCACCCGCCAAAGGTGCTGCTCACCTCCTGGTCGCCACCATCGAGCCTGAAGGCGAACGGCGCCGAGAGATGTCGCAGCAACCCAGACTGCACTCTCCTCAAGAAGAAGGGCGCGTTCGTCTACGAGGAGTTCGCCGACTACTGGGTGGAGTCCCTCCGCGACTACGCGAGGCGAGGGATCCCCGTCGACTTCGTCAGCATCCAGAACGAGCCCGACTTCACCCCGCCCGACTGGGAGGGCTGCCGCTTCACCCCGGCGGAGTCCGCCGAGTACCCGGGCTACGATCGGGCCCTCGTGGCCGTGCACCGCGAGCTCCAGGCGCTGCCCGAGCCGCCCGCGCTGATCGGGCCGGAAACCATCGGGGTGCATTACGACAGAGTCGAGGAGTACCTTGCCCCGCTCGATCAGAACCTCCTGTATGCTGTCGCGCACCATCTGTACGAGCAGGGCGGGGACGGGGTCTGGGACTGGCGCGACCCGGGCCCGGACAGCTATGCCGACGAGCTCCGTGCAGTCGGGATCGCGACCCAGAAGCCCCGCTGGCAGACCGAATTCGCGACCAACGACGACCAGGGGCTCGAGGGCGGCTTCGAAACCGCGGTGCTCATCGACCACGTCCTGGTAGCAGAGGGTGGCTCGGCCTTCCTCTACTGGAACCTGACCTGGGACGGCGTGAACGGCCTGGTTGGCATGATGGGGCGGCACCCACGCGTGCGTGACCAGTACTACGCCATGCGCCACTTCTCCCGCTTCACGGATCCGGGATGGATCCGCGTGGGCGCCTGGACGCCGGACGAACGGCTCCGGACCTCGGCCTGGCTGGCCCCGGACGCCTCGGCGCTCACGGTGGTGCTCCTGAACACCGCGAACGCGATGCTCGACGTGAGCCTCGATCCGGGCGTCTTCACCGCTACGGGCGTCGCGACCCGTCGCACCACCTTCCGCCCGGGCAAGGCCGAGCGCTGGCGCGATCTCGGCGCCGCAGGCCGCCACGGGGTCCTGCGCCTGCCCCCGCGCGCCATGGCGACGATCGCGCTCACGCGCTGAGCGACCGAGCCCTCGGGTTCGGCGGCGACCTCACCATTCGGCCCGTCTACCTTCCCGGCGCCGGGAGCGCGGCCGCGAGCAGACGGCGCGCACGCGCCTCGATCGTGGCCCCGTCACCGCGAACGAGGCTCCCGCCGACCCCGACGGCGACCGCGCCGGCGGCGAGCCAGGCAGCGACGTTCTGCTCGTCGACCCCTCCGGTAGGAACGAGCGGGACATCGGGGAACGGCCCGCGCAGTGCGGCGAGGTGCGCGGGCCCCAGCTGCGCGGCGGGGAAGAGCTTGATCGCCGTCGCGCCAGCCCGCCAGGCGGCGAGCACCTCGCTGGGAGTGAAAGCGCCCGGAAGGTAGGGGACGTCGAGCTCGCGGGCGCACGCCACCAGCTCGCGGTCGAGGTGGGGGCTCACGGCAAACTGAGCGCCGGCGGCCCGCGCCGCCTTGAGCGTTGACCGATCGAGGACGGTGCCGGCGCCGATCACCACCCCGGGGAGGCGCGACCGCAGCTCGACGATGGCTTCCGCCGCGCCCGGCGTCGTGAAGGTCACCTCGAGCGCGCCGATCCCGCCCCGCGCCACGGCCACGGCGACCTCCACCGCGACGGCCGACGACGGAGCGCGGACGATGGCGAAGACCCGGAGCGCGCCGAGCTGCTCCAGGAAGGGATCGATCGCCATGGCGAGCCCATACCACGACCGGCGCCTGGCGCGCTCCGGTCCTCGCCGCACCCCCCGCTCGTCCGTCGGACGATGATGACACGGTCGCCGAGCCCGACGCTTGAACTCGCCTGGGAACCCCGTTACTAACCGCTTTAGTCTCCGCGTTCTCCGGGGTCCGGCGGGGACCATCCCGAGGCGGGGGACGCGACGGAGCGGATCCATGCGACATCATCTGCAAAGCAGCGGCGGTGTGCTCGGGCTCGGCGCGCTCCTCTCCACGACCGGATGCCTCAAGCTCGTGCAGCCCTCCGCCCCGCCGCCGCCCCGGTACGTGGCCCCGGGCGGCGAGCTCGCGCTGCTCGAGGTGCAGGAGACGCAAGTCCCGAGCGCCTACTTCGTGGCCGACGGCAAGCCCCTCTGCTTTCAGGGCACCAACAACTACTACATCAACTTCAAGTCCCGGCGGATGGTGGACGAGGTGTTCAAGCAGATGCCGGCGATGCACCTCGCGGTCATGCGGACCTGGGCGTTCCTCGACGTCGGCTCGCTCGACGGCTCGGTCGAGACGCTCGACGACATCAAGGAGAACGTCTACCTCCAGTACTGGGATCCGGCCGCGGGGAGGCCCGCCTACCACGAGGGCCCCGACGGCCTCGAGCGGCTCGACTACATCCTGCACCGTGCGCGCGCCACCGGCGTCACCGTGATCATGGTCCTGACCAACAACTGGAAGGACTTCGGCGGGATGGACCAGTACCTGATCTGGTACGGACTAAAGAGCCATTACCAATTCTACACCGACCCGCGGGTGAAGCAGGCCTACAAGGATTACGTCACGCACCTCGTCAACCGCGTCAACACCATCGACGGCACGCCGTACCGGGAGGACCCGGCCATCTTCGCCTGGGAGCTTGCCAACGAGCCGAGGTGCAAGAACCACGGTCGCTTCGACGACCTCTCGGGGTGCGACCCGAAGCACCTGACGGCGTGGGCCGACGAGATGAGCGCGCACATCCGGTCGCTCGACCCGAACCACATGATCGCGGTCGGCGACGAGGGCTTCTTTGCCGACGGCGGCAAGCACTGGACCCACCAGGGGGACGATGGCGCGGACCACGTGGCGCTCACCTCCCTGCCCCACATCGACTTCGCCACCTTCCACCTCTATCCGGACCACTGGAGCACTGGAGTCAAGTTCGGATATCAGTGGATCGTCGACCACGTCGTGGCGGCGCAGAAGATCGGCAAGCCGACGGTGATGGAAGAGTACGGCACCATCGTCCGCGCCGATCCGACGACCTTCGAGATCACCTGGGGCTGGGAGCGCCGAAAGGCGGCCTACACCAACTACAACAACCTCCTGTTCTTGAACGGCGGCAACGGCGCCCTGTTCTGGATGCTGGCGGCGTACGACGACTTCCTGAAGGCGCCATACCCCGACCACGACCACTACACGGTGTACAACGGCCTTCCCACGGGTGAGCTCCTCAAGGGGTTCGCTGAGCGGTTTGGCCCCGAGGCGCCGGCGTGTCGAATGGCAGCGGAGGATCTGCCGCCCGAGACGAGCCCAACCCCGTTCGTCACCTGGCGCCCCCCGCCGGGGCGCTCGAAGCCGACCACCACGGCGAGGCCCGGCGCGGCGGCGCCCGCCACCACGCCGACGGCAGCGCCGCCGACCGGCTGAGGACGCGGGCTCCTGATGAGGCGCGGGCTGACCGTGACGGGGTGGCCGGTGCCGGGCCGAAAGGCCGCCGAGGTGCGGTTGACAGTGGGAGGAGCGCTGCGGGGAGAGTCGCTTCGCGCTGCGGGTTTACGCGCGCGGCCAGTCGAAGTACGGCGGGGTGTTCGGCATGAGCTACGACTACCGGACGCCGTTCGACGCCAGCGACTGGGACGGGAGCTCGCTCTGGGTGCGCCGGGGCCCAGTTCGGGGCTCGAGCCTCTTCGCCGGCGTGAACGAGCAGCACACTGACGAACAGGGCGACGCGGCGGTATCGCCGACGAAGGAACCGGTCTGCCTGAACGACGCCCCCCTGGAGCGCGACAAGTGCGAGCGGTTCGGG